>JALTJZ010000001.1 GCA_027076325.1 Chromatiales bacterium
CATTTTTGCCGCCTATTGAAACATGGGAGCATTTAGTTGGGAGGCTTTAATGTGCATAACAAGCGGGTCAACATGGACTGGCAACTACGCTGCGCTTCGTTGCCAGCCAGTTACCCTTGTCGTTATGTGTAAAAAAGTAAAAAACCCGTTGGTAGCTTTAAAAACTGAACAAATAGAAAAAAATCAGGTAATTTGAAGCACGTACCCAGAAAATGAAATGGTGCATGCCTTTTTCCAACAATCACGGTAAACTGAAAAAAAAGAATCAATAAGAAATCACAGCCCAGAAATATTTGGAGAAAAACCAATTTAAAGGTCGGGGTTAGCGAACAACTGCAAACCCCTTTTAAATGGCTGCCATAAGTGAGTGAATCGGAACCAGACATTGAGTACGTTAAAATCACATAACAAGGCGCTAAAAATCGCTCACGTTGTTCGCTGGGACAACCCACCGCTCGCTTTGCTCGGGCGGGTTGCCCCTTAGCTCATCGTTATGTGTAAAACAACCCGCTGCTCCGTGTAACCTTATGATTTTACGTAAAAAACAATAGTCTTGAGTTCGCGTTAAATATGTCTATAATATGTAGACATTATCACGTGTTTCGGGAAAGATTATGAAGGCATCAATAGTAGACTTAAGGTATAAAACAAATGATATTCTAAAGGCGCTTGATCGAAATGAAAGCGTTACTGTTCTGTATCATGGAAAAATAAAAGGTGTGATTAAACCTGCCAGGGAAAAGACAACATCAAAAATAAAAGATCATCCTTTCTTTGGTATGAATAAAGATTCTGACGAAACAGTATTAGAAGAACTCGCAAACTTAAGAAAGGCCCGACATGATTTATGATACAGATATTTTAATCTGGGTTCAGCGAGGAAATGAAAAAGCTGCGAAGTTAATTGAGAAAGATAATGATAAATATCTATCCATTCAGAGTTACATGGAATTGCTTCAGGGTGCAAAAAATAAAACACACCACAAATATGTAAAGGATTTCATTAGTGAATTCGAGTTTTCTATATTACCGCTTACTGAAAATATAGGTCATAGAGCACTAATATATGTTGCGGAATATGCGTTATCTTCAAATATGAGGGCTGGTGACGCAATTATTGCTGCAACGGCAATAGAAAATAACATCATATTGGTTTCTAGCAATGTAAAGCATTTCAAGGTGGTAAAAGAATTGCAGCTAAAAACATTTAAACCATGACGCAGCACATAACAAACTCATCCAGAGGACTTTCAAACCTGTCGCGCCTTTTGCAAAAAAACGCAAAAGTCACGCCAGCTTTGAAAGCCCCTGATGAGGGCGTTAGCGGTAAAATATTATGGCCTACAATGATAATATTGAACATCAATTAAATATGCTTGAAGCAACTTGGGAAGCATTTAAAGAGAATGGTGTAACTGAGGAAACCGAATTAATATTGGAGTTTGTTTATCTATCACCAAATAAAGAATGTGCCTATTCCTTAAATGAAGCACTAGAAAATTATGATTCTAGTGTAAGGTCAGAAGGAATATTTAAAAAGAAGTGGTTCATTGATGGTTGTAGCCACTCAATAACAGTTTCTAAAGAAATATTGGAAGAGTGGCTTACATTTATGGTTGCTCTAGGTTGGGAACACCAGTGCGAATTTGATGGTTTCGGGGCATCTATGCCATGAAGCCGCTAACAAGCGCATTAAGTCATTCGCTATCGCTCTCTCGGACAATTCACCGCTCGCTTTGCTCACGGTAAATTGCCGCTTATCCAAACGTTATGTGTAAAAAAGTAAAAAAACCCGTTGGTAGCTTTAAAAACTGAACAAATAGAAAAAAATCAGGTAAATTGAAGCACGTACCCAGAAAATGGAATGGTGCATGCCTTTTTCCAACAATCACGGTAAACTGAAAAAACAGAACCAGTAAGAAAGGACAACCCAGGAATATTTTTGGAAAAACCAATTTAAAGGTCGGGGTTAACAAACAACCGCAAACCCCTTTTAAATGGCTGCCATAAGTGAGTGAATCGGAACCAGACATTGAGTACGTTAAAATCACATAACAAGGCGCTAAAAATCGCTCACGTTGTTCGCTGGGACAACCCACCGCTCGCTTTGCTCGGGCGGGTTGCCCCTTAGCTCATCGTTA
>JALTJZ010000002.1 GCA_027076325.1 Chromatiales bacterium
GGCAAGGCTAAATTTCGCGGGGATCCCTTAGGCTCTGAACTTATTGATTCGGTTGATTATCGTTATATTTATGTGTGTTGTGTATATTTTGAATATTTCTATCATCACGTTCCCTCATTAGCCAGTATACAACGCCCAATACTAAAATACTGAATGAAAGTGCTGCTATTGTTGCTGCATCAGTAGTGCTAGTGTCGAGGACAATAAATTTTCTGCTTATAGCTAATATTGCAATTAGAACGACAGTTTTCACCTGGATAATACTTTCACGCTTTACAATGACACGAACTATTGAGTGCTTAAATTCCATGGCTATCAATACAGTCATAATCATACCAAAAATAGATTGAAATACCTTATGATCCAAAATATCTAACGCGCCACCAAACAACAAAGGTAAAATTTGTGAAATCAATTGAAATACAGAAACAACAATGACAACCGCTATAAGAAAACTAAGAATAAGAGCAATAATTTGTTCAAACTTTTCATAGATTGTCATTAAACCCCAATTGTTGCGAGTCTCTCTAAATAGTGAATCTATAAGCTGATTTTTTTTCATTCTATCACCCAAACTAAAATTCTAACGTCTAACTAGCCAACCGAAATGTTTCATGGTTTTTGTGGCATTATAGCGAAGCACCACAAAAGATGCGTAACTTTTTGGGTCTGCGGAATTATTAGAGGTAATGGTAATTATTAGGACACCCAAGTTAAAATAGTTTATCCAAAAAAACATTACTTCAAAGAAAAAATAGGGTATGTTTGAGAAAGTGGGGTATTGAATTAGAAACTTCGCTAAATGAATTATTTAGGACACCCAAGGATAAAGGGGTCAAGTATCATAATAACGCTTTATCAACCGTACCTTTTTTGCTAAATATAAATCTTCTTCTAATAGCAGCTTCAGTTTCTTAATCGTTGTGGGGATGCTTCCCGTTCGCTTTAGATTAAAATAGTTAGCTATCTCAGTTAAACTTTTACCTCCCACTTCCTGTGACAAATAGAACCCAACCCACCGGGGAATATTGGTTATCGCTGTTCCTCTTGAATAATTGACTATTGATTCTTCAGTCACTTTAAATTTTTTGCTGATTTGGGTAACAATTTCCGCAATAGTTGGACGAAACAAACGAATATCAGACTTGGAGATACTATTCTCTTCGGTTGTTCGTTGTGAATACGCCCAATCCCGAAAACGTTCACTCCCTAAATACGGCATGGTATTGCCTTTACTATAAAATAGTGCAATTTCATCATCAACACCGAGCTCAACAAAGGCGCGGTACTTTTCACGCTGCTTTGTTTTGAATTGAAGTTGCGAATAAATTTCGTTCTGATACAGCCAGTATGGCGCTTTTTGATTTTTAATATAATAAGGATAACTACTCCACGGATAAGCATCGAGTTTTTTTACCATCTTGGCTTCAAGCGGATTAAGGTGAATATACCGAGAGAGTTGAAGTTGATAACTGTCATCTTCGACGCAGATAGCTTTATACCTTCCGCGAAATAGTGAGCTGTCTGTTTTCTTCAAACGGTTATGGCGCTGCGTGTACACGCCGTTGATATGTCGCATTGCGCGACCTAAATTTGCTTCGGGGGTTTTCACTAGCAAGTGATAATGGTTGCTCATTAAACAATAACACAATATCTGTATACCAAATCTATCGTGTGCTTCGGCCAAGCCTTTTAGGAATAATTCAAAGTATTCTGCATTATGAAAAATGGTTTGGCGTGCTCGACCACGATTCATCACATGATAGTAAGCATCTTCATATTCGATTCTTATCGGTCTAGGCATACGTCAGAGTATCGGCGTTCAAACCCAACCAGTCAATATGATACTTGACCCCTTTCCCTTGACCCCTTTCCCTTTTTTTATAGCATCGTTGATATGGTTTTTGGTATGGTTAACTGGTTTATATTTAAGCATGTAAATGGCTTAAATCGTATCCCATTGTGATTTTGATCACATTTTTTATTGTGGGCATGTTCGGCGGGTGGGGTTTGGTGTACCCTGTCCTGCATATTTAAAGGTTTTAATCACGATGAAAGCTGGCTTACGATTTATTATTATTTTTTTATTGGTTACTTTATTGGGAGGCACCGCAGTGGGTTTATCAGATATTGGTAAGGT
>JALTJZ010000003.1 GCA_027076325.1 Chromatiales bacterium
TTGATAGTGCCAAGCGCACTGCATCAAGCTTAAATTCTGTTGTATACTTTCTGTTACCCATTTTGGACACCTCATTTCTGTTAGTTTAACTTAGAAATTCATGTCCGTTAAATGGGGTACAGCTCAAAAAAGGTACAGTGATAAAATGTTATTATGATACTTGACCCCTTTTCTCCTTAACACTTTACACAGCTTTCCCGTTAACCAGCACATGATTTAATGCTTTGTTGGCATGGTTAACTAAACGGTTTTGCAATTCTATAAATAAAGATCTTATCATCATCTGGGTATATTGCGCTCCATGAACCATGTTGGGGCTATAGCCCAGCATAAGCATAATTTTATTAAGCAACTGCACCACCCAGGTCGATATCGATTTGGAAAGATCAATTCCTTTGTTCAAAATATAAGCAATTTGATCCATCAAGGTAAAAGCCGATGTAAAAAAGTTCGATATTGATTGCCCGATAGCATCTGCACACTTTTTTAATACATAAACAATGGCATCGTTCAACCATTCGATACTCGATAACGTAAAACTGATAACCACATTTTGTTTTAACCAGTTTTCAATACTGGCATCTGTATGTGCGGCAGGCTTTTTGCCAATTGCTGTCCAGGAACGTCCACTCACTGAACGAATATACTCATCCATGCTATGAAATTGACCACCGGGTATAATACCCGCAGACGGCAGATAATAGTCTCGGCCTTTGTCTGGTGTATGAATAAACGGCCAAAGGGGTACAAACGGCACAATATCTGTTCGATGATAAGCGCGAAAAATTCGAGCGGCTCCTAAGCGACGAGTACAGGAACTTGCAAAACCCATCAGGCCAACGCGTGGGCTGCCGAAGGTGTACAAATACGGCGTTAGGTTTGATTTTGCTATCCACTCAGCACAAATGGTAGCGATAGCACCACCTAAACTATGGCCGATACAATGTATCGAATGAACCTGCTGGGTTTGCAAATACTGAGCAAAGGCCTGAATTTTGGGTTTCATGGTATTAAACGTGGTATTAAAACCGTCGTGTACGGGTTGGCCACAGGCCGAACTCGAGACACCCGCATTGAGGTTGGTTAGCCAGTCGGCCAGGAATTTGGTGCCTCGGAATAAGATAAAGGCATGGCCTTTGAATTGACCTTGTCCTATTAGAGTAAAACCAAAGGCGGTACGGCATTTAATAATGCCTGGGCCACCGGTTTTGCCTTTAAGGAGGTTTTTATTATTAAAAGAAAAAAAGTTTTTATATTTTCCATTCAGATATATGTATGCATTTTCGAGAGTATTATACTCTGTAACTCTATATGCATCCCTAGCAAGGTCGGCTACAAAATCTGGATATAAAGATGGCATCATTCAACTCCTTTTAATATTAAATCCATGAAAATCACATTAACTATCAGGTTCAAAATAATGTTTATATTTTTTTACTGGATCAGGTTCCGCCTCCCATGTGCATTTACTAATAATAGGTGATGAGTTTACTTCCTTTAGTTTTTTTTCATTATTTAAATCACACTGAACTACCAATGGTTTACCACGAGATTCGGCATTCTCTTCCGGTTTACCCTTCACTCCAGACCACAACTCATAATTTTTATTCAGGTATTCAACTGTAATTAACTGTCCAACAGAAAACTCCTGTGGTAAATACTTAGTAATGGTTCGCTCATACATTGCTGGAAATGAAAAGTATCCTTCAGCATCCGTGGTAGTTTCATCCTTTTTTCCACTCCGATTAGCCGTTCTCACCAACCGGGCATTCGCAACGGGTTTGCCATCTTGAGTAATGACCCCTGAAATCGCTGAAAATAAACACACCTTACCAATATCTGATAAACCCACTGCGGTGCCTCCCAATAAAGTAACCAATAAAAAAATAATAATAAATCGTAAGCCAGCTTTCATCGTGATTAAAACCTTTAAATATGCAGGACAGGGTACAC
>JALTJZ010000004.1 GCA_027076325.1 Chromatiales bacterium
ATGCAGAACTGGAATGGCCGATTGATATTTTAATTGCGGTGGTTTGGGTTGCTTATGCGATTGTTTTCTTTGGTACGTTAGTGAAGCGGCGAGTGAAACATATTTATGTGGCTAACTGGTTTTTTGGTGCTTTCATTTTAACTGTTGCGGTTTTGCATATCGTTAACAGTGCAGCCATTCCTATTTCAATGACTAAATCGTATTCAGCGTATGCCGGGACGATGGACGCCATGATTCAATGGTGGTATGGGCATAACGCAGTAGGCTTCTTTTTAACAGCCGGTTTTCTGGGGATTATGTATTACTTTATTCCCAAGCAGGTCGGTAAACCCGTTTATTCTTACCGACTTTCAGTTGTACATTTTTGGGCCTTAATTTCAACTTATATGTGGGCTGGCCCACACCACCTTCAGTACACAGCGTTACCTGATTGGGCGCAATCACTGGGCATGGTGTTTTCATTAATACTACTCGCTCCAAGCTGGGGCGGTATGATTAATGGTATTATGACGTTATCGGGTGCGTGGTATAAGCTACGCCAGGATCCTATTCTAAAATTCCTGGTTGTGTCGTTATCATTTTATGGTATGTCGACTTTTGAAGGGCCAATGATGGCAATTAAAACCGTCAATGCACTTTCTCATTATACCGACTGGACAATCGGCCACGTACACTCTGGTGCGCTGGGTTGGGTTGCACTGGTGTCTATCGGTGCAATATATTTCCTGATTCCAAAAGTATTTAACCGTGAGCAAATGTACTCGATAAAGCTTATTGATATGCATTTCTGGATTTCAACAATCGGTATTGTGCTCTATATCACCGCTATGTGGATTGCCGGTGTGATGCAGGGGTTAATGTGGCGTGCAGTAAATGATGACGGCACCTTAACATACAGTTTTGTTGAAAGTTTAGAAGCAACGTATCCTTATTATATGGTGCGATTATTGGGCGGGTTCCTGTTCTTTGCCGGTATGCTATTAATGGCTTATAACACGTATAAAACAATTAACGGTTCGCCAATTCGGGACAAGATGCCGGATGTTGATGAAGGTGTTGAATCCAAAGGTGCACAGTTAGCAGGAGGCCAGGCATGAGTCATGAAAAAATAGAAACCAATGCGGGCTTGCTTGCATTCTTTGTTATTTTAGTTATTAGTATTGGTGGTCTGGTTGAAATTGTGCCTTTGTTTTTTATGAAGGAAACCACAGAGCCGGTAAAAGATTTAAAACCGTATACTGCTTTGCAGCTTGAGGGGCGTGATGTTTATATTCGTGAAGGTTGTTATACCTGTCACTCACAAATGATTCGTCCTTTCCGTGCCGAAACTGAACGCTACGGGCATTATTCAGTAGCGGGTGAGTTTGTTTATGACCATCCATTCCAGTGGGGGTCAAAACGTACCGGGCCTGATCTTGCTCGAGTGGGCGGGCGCTATAGTGATGACTGGCATCGGGTGCATTTAATCAACCCCCGTGATGTTGTTCCTGAATCCAATATGCCTGGCTTCCCCTGGTTGGAAGAAAATAAAATTGATCCATCCATGACACCTAAAAAAATACGTGCGATGAAACTACTGGGCGTGCCTTATACACAAAAAGAAATTGATGAGGCAGGCGATGCGGTAAAAGGAAAAACAGAAATGGATGCCCTTATTGCATATTTACAAGTGCTTGGCACAAGTATTAAAACGAGACGTTAGGAGGAATGATCATGGATTTTAACGATATGCGCGCTTATTTCTCTGTCATTATGTTTGCTTTGTTAATAGGTATTTATATTTGGGCGTGGAGCAAAAAGCGTAAACAGGATTTTAATGAAGCGTCAAACTTACCCTTTAACGAGCCTGAACAACCATTACCAGTCACCAAAAATAACACAAACGGCAATAGTGGAGAAAAGATATGAGCAGTTTCTGGAGTAATTACATTATTATTTTAACTGTGCTCAATATTGTAGGCTGTTTATGGTTAATAAAGTGGGCGAGTAAAAAGCGAAAAGGTGAAGCCAGTGAAGGTGAGGTAACGGGGCATGTTTGGGATGGTAATTTAGAAGAGTTGAACAATCCTATGCCGCGCTGGTGGTTGTGGTTGTTTTATATAACCATTATTTTCTCGGCATTTTATCTTTGGCTTTATCCTGGACTGGGTAATGTAGAGGGTGCTTTTAAGTGGACACAAGTTGGTCAGTATGAAGACGAAGTCGCGCAGGCCGACAAGCAATATGGTCCTTTATTTGCCAAGTATGCTGCAACCCCCATAACCGAGCTGGCAAAAGACAAAAAAGCCAAGGCTATTGGACAACGTTTGTTTTTAACCTATTGCTCGACCTGTCATGGTTCCGATGCCAAAGGTGCGCCGGGCTTTCCAAATTTAGCCGACAAAGACTGGTTATATGGAGGTTCACCTGAGTCTATCAAAGAGTCTATCTTAAATGGCCGTAGTGGTGTAATGCCTGCTATGGGGGCTGCTCTGGGTGGAGACAAAGGCATCGATGAGGTTGTTAGCTACGTACAAAGTTTGAGTGGTCGCAAAACCGATGCTGCAGAAACAAAGGCGGGTAAAGCCAAATTTGAAATGATGTGTGCAGCTTGCCACCAGAAATCAGGCGAAGGTAACACAACATTAGGCGCAGCTAATTTAACAGATACTATCTGGCTTTACGGTGGTTCTGCTGGTGCTATCAAGAAAGTCATTACAGAAGGGCGTAATGGACAAATGCCCGCACACAAGAACTTTTTAGGTGAAGACAAGTCACATTTACTAGCGGCTTATGTGTACAGCCTGAGTCAGTAGTATTTTTTAACCGCAAAGAACACAAAGGGCACGAGAAAAGAATTGAAATTTTTTCATTGTGTTCTTTGTGGTGCGGCTTCTTCTTTGTGGTAGTCTGGTTGTTTTATGTGGAAACGGATAACGAATGAGTTCAAAGAAAGTAGCCGCTGAAGTTGTTACAGACGAGTCTTACGCCAAGCACGAAAAAATTTACCCGCGCCAGGTTCATGGGTTGTTTGCAACATTCCGTGTTCTAGGTATTTTTATCTTGCTCGGTGGGTACTATATCGCCCCCTGGTTACAGTGGGATGGCCATCAAGCTATCCTGTTCGATCTTCCCGCGCGTAAATTTTATATTTTCTCTCTTACTTTCTGGCCACAGGATTTTATTTACCTCGCAGTATTATTGATTATAGCCGCGTTAGCACTGTTCTTTTTTACTGCATTGGCCGGTCGTCTATGGTGTGGTTATGCCTGCCCGCAAACTGTATGGACTGAAGTGTTTTTATGGATAGAACGCAAAGTTGAAGGTAGTCGAAATCAGCAAATTAAACTGGACAAAAGCCCGCTAACAAAATTCAAGTTCCTGCGAAAGGCCTTAAAACACAGTTTGTGGATTTTACTGTCATTATGGACAGGCTTTACTTTTGTGGGTTATTTCACTCCAATACTGGAATTGGGTGTGAAGTTTGTTCAATTGAACCTTGGTCCGTGGGAAACTTTCTGGATCTTTTTTTATGGCTTTGCAACGTACGGTAACGCTGGCTGGATGAGGGAGCAGGTGTGTATTTATATGTGTCCTTATGCACGCTTCCAGAGTGCGATGTTTGACAATGACACATTGGTTATTTCGTATGATGAAGCACGCGGGGAGCCACGGGGTTCGCGCAAAAGAAATGTAGCTTCAGAATCAGTGGGTTTAGGTGACTGCGTCGATTGCACCTTGTGTGTTCAGGTTTGCCCAACAGGCATAGACATTCGCCAGGGTATGCAATACCAGTGTATTGGTTGTGCAGCCTGTATTGATGTCTGTAATCAGGTAATGGACAAAATGGGCTACAGGAAAAATCTGGTTCGCTATACCACTTTAAATGCAATGGATGGTGGTAAAACAAAAATTTTCCGCCCACGAATTATTATTTATTTTTTACTGTTGCTTGGGATTACTAGCGCACTGATATACAGTATGGCTATTCGGATACCATTAGAACTTGATATTATTCGTGATAGAAATGCACTGTATCGTGAAACAAATGAAGGCTTGATTGAAAATATATACACGATTAAAGTCATTAATATGGATCTTCAGCCACACCAGTATATTCTAACTGTCAGTGGTATCGAGGGTATGAAGGTGATTAATAAGGTACCCGAAATCAAAGTTAATAGTGGTGAAGTCCTTGATTTTCCTATCAGTATCCAGGTTGATCCTGTCAACCTGAAGAAGACAACCCAGAAATTAAAATTTGACCTAATTTCAACAACAAACCCCAAGCTGCATGTTGAGGAGTCAGGGCGATTTATTGGCCCCCTTATAAGGTAGTCAGGCAACTCAATTAAAGATTTGGTAAACAATATGCAAGATACAATCAATGAGAGTACACGTTGGTATAAGCAGTTCTGGCCGTGGTTTTTGATTTTTCTGCCAGCCACGGCAGTTGTTGCAAGTATTATTACACTTATAATCGCAATACAGAACCAGGACAGCCTGGTTGTTGATGATTATTATAAAAAGGCAATGGCGATAAATCAGGATTTATCTAAAATTGAATATGCCCAAAAAGCAGGATTGGCTGGTGATTTATCTATAAAGGGTGATAAGCTGCATCTTGAAATAAGTGTTTTAAATAATAAAATGAAACTGGCACCGGTTGTAACCTTGTTTTTCAACCATCCGACACGTGCAAGTGATGACTTTTCTGTGGTTCTAACACAATTACAGCAAGTTGTTCAGAATAATAAAATAAAAGCCGTTTATAAAAGTCAGAAAAATAGTGAGGCGGTTAGTTTATTAACGCAAGGTGCATGGTATGTAAGGCTGCTACCTGTGGATAAATCATGGCAATTAAATGGAAAAATAAAAAATAAAACGAGTATTCAATTATTTGCAGATTAAAAAGGGGGGTAACAATGAGCGGGCAGGATAACAACGAATATGATGCTAAACAAATACCAACCGTTCAGAAAGTCATTGCAGTGTTATGGCCTTCATTTTTAACCGCAGGTGTGGCAACCATTTTGTTTTTTGCCTATTTCGATCCACAATTATTAATGCAAATCAGTGGTTACGGGAATATTTCGAGAATGGCCGGTTATACTATTGGCTTTTTTCTGTTCTGGCTGCTGACCTCGGTAACTTGTGTGATAAGCTGCTATTTCCAGAGACCTTGCGAAAAAGACAAACATTAGCCGGCGCTTTTTAATAAACTGCAAGGCAGTTTCGACCTGCCCCCTTTGCTTTATATAATGCCTTGTCGGCAGCACGAATAAAACTTTCCACATCTGGAAAGGAATTAATATCCATATGCGATGCCAGCCCAACAGAAACGGTTGGAGTTAAAGTTCTGTCATCCGTATTTATCCGTATCGATTTTCTGAGCAGAGTGATTAAACGATTTAGTGCTTCTTCTGCAATTTGAGTGGTTGATCCTGGCAGCATTAGAATAAATTCATCACCACCATAACGTGCCAGAATATCTGTCTGACGAATATTTTCAGAGAAGAAATCAGCAATGGCAATTATAATCTTGTCTCCGATTAGGTGTCCATGGCTATCATTGATTTCCTTAAAGTTATCAATATCAATAAAGGCAATAGAAAGTGGCCAGCGATTAATATTGGCATTTTCGTATTCATCCTTTAATAAGCGCTCAAAGTGTTTGCGGTTATAAACTTTGGTTAAATAATCACGTTGGCTTTCTTTTTCTATTTCTTTAACCTGCTCAGCAATATTTTCAATTTGTCGCTGGTCGTTTTCAGACTGTTTGATAAAGTGTATGCTACGCAGTAGAGTGACTTCACGCGCTTCTTCCAGAATCTGCCCCTGCTGAATTTCATCATCAAAATTCACATCAAATAAAGCTGACATGACAAGGAGCTCTTTATTTATTTCGGCAACCAGCTGGCTAAACTCATCCGCATCAATGTTTAAGGCCAAACCAGCGGCTTCTAACGTTGACTGGAATAGTTCAGTGGGATTTTCTTCTAACCACATATCAGCAAGGGTGCCTGAGAAACTCAGGCACAAATGGAACTGACTGGCGGCTTTATCCTGAACTTGCATATGGTTGCTTAATGAATGGCTGTGTAAAACAGCATTCACAATGGTTGCTGGAAAGTTCCATGAATTTAATAACCATGCACCAACGCAAGAGTGCTCAAGCTTTAGGATTTTTCTTTCAATGCTAATGCGTTCAGTGTGTTTAATGCACATTTTGTCATAGTTGACGTAAGGGGGTGGGTTTAAATTTTCTAGCGCAAGAATGCCAATATCCTGTAACAGTCCAACAAGAAACAGATCTTCAAGTTTTGACAACCTAAACCGCTGCCCGAGTAGGCGGGCAATCTGCGCAGAAAGAATGGAGCGCTTCCAGTAATTATCATGGTTGCACTTGCTGTGCCCCTTGACTTTAAGTGAATGAAATAATGAAAAACTCAGGGCAATAGTGAGTGCAGCGTTAAAGCCGAGCAAGGTGAGTGCTTCACGTAAATTGTTTATTGCCCGACGCTGTGAATAAAGGGGTGAGTTGGCAATTTTTAATAATTTAGCCGATATTGCAGGGTCAGCCGATATAATCGAGGCAACGTCCCTCAGACTGACATCGGGATCTTTGCTCGCCTCAATAATTTTAACGGCGATAACCGGCAGGCTTGGCAGGTTGGTGTTGTTTGCCAGCTGTTTTTCCAGATCAGGGGGTAAGAGCGCATCTTGAAGGGTATCTGGCATCAGGTTGCTGTCCTTTTAATGCCAGGGGCTGTTATTTTAATAGGCATGATTATGATGGTTTTCCAATACTGCTTTCATTCCCACAAAGTAATTTATGAATATTACTTTTATGTCGCCAGAAAAGAACAATGACCATAACAATGGTTGTAATAATGAGCGTTTTTGCGTTAGGCACTAAATAAAACAAATAAACAGGCGCAAGCGCTGTGGCAATGAGTGCCGCAAGTGATGATAGCTTAAATATTTTTGCAATAACCAGCCAGGTAAACGCGGTTGCCAGCCCTGCCCACCACGAAAAGCCGAATAAAACACCAAGTAAGGTGGCGACCCCTTTGCCACCTTTGAAACCAAAAAAGACAGGGAATAAATGCCCGGTAAAAGCCGCGCCGCCAGTAAGGGCGATGGTGAGTGTGCCGAGTTCAAGCTGGTGTGCAGCGAGTACAGGTAACAACCCTTTTAGCATATCCGCAAACAGAGTGATAGCCGCTGCCTTTTTGCCGCCAACGCGGAGCACATTAGTGGCACCTGGGTTGCCAGAACCCTGAGTGCGCGGGTCGGGGAGCTGCATTAATTTACACACAATAATGGCAGCGGAGATCGAGCCGAGTAAATAGGACAGACTGATAACAGAAATATCAAGGATGGGCATTAAATAAGAACTTCCAGCTTAATTAAAGTAAGGCCTAATTATAGAGTGAATCGGCCTGGCAGTGTATAGTTAAGGCCACAATTAATGGATTTAGATAAACCTTAAATTATGCAAGATATTATATTTATCAATGAGTTACAAATTGAGACAGTTATCGGTATTTTTGACTGGGAACGGCAAATTAAACAGACGGTGGTGCTGGATTTAGAACTGGCAACGGACATCCGTAAAGCGGCAGCCTCCGATCATATTGATGACACGATAGACTATAAAACGTTAACCAAAACAGTGATTACCTTTGTTGAAGCCAGTGAATTTCAACTGGTTGAAACGCTGGCCGAGCGTGTTTGTGAGCTGGTTCGAAATGATTTTAATGTATCCTGGGTGAGGTTGAAACTCAATAAGCCCGGTGCACTGCGTGGTGCGCGCGATGTTGGCATTTTAATCGAACGTGGTAGTCGATAAGGTGATTAGTTACCAACCTCTTTTTTTACAGGTTCAATAATGCCACAAGCCTATATTAGCATTGGCAGTAATGTGAACGCCGAAGATAACATCATCGCGGCGATTAGAGCATTGAAAAAATGTTACGGCGACTTAACGCTGTCGACAGTTTATAAAAACAGGGCAGTGGGTTTTGATGGTGATGATTTTTTAAACCTGGTGGTGGGGCTGGAGACCGCACAGTCCATTACCGCGCTTGTTGAAAACTTGCATCGGATTGAAGCGGCACAGGGACGCACCCGAAATACCGAGAAAAAATTCAGCCCAAGAACACTGGATATGGATTTGCTGTTATATGGTAACGAGGCGTTTCACGCGGCAGGTATATCGATTCCTCGAGATGAAATAACACGCTATGCCTTTGTTTTACAACCTCTTTTTGAGATTACTCCAAACTATTACCACCCCACAGAAAACTGCACCATAGCGCAATTATGGGATAATTTTGATAAAAAAGATTTGACCATGCAGCCGGTTGAATTAGCTATGCCATTATCAACCGTTTAGGGAACGCCCGCCATCCACCGCGATAATTTGCCCGGTAATAAAAGGTGCTTTTATTGCCAAAAATAAAACAGTTTGTGCTATATCGGAGGGGTTACCTTGCCGCTTTAAAAATGAGCGCGACACAATGCGCTGCTGGGTGAGTTCGTCCATTTCATTTTCTGGCCATAAAATAGCACCGGGAGAAACACCATTCACACGCACTTCGGGACCGAGTTCTTTGGCTAACGATTTTGTCATCATGGCCAGGCCTGCTTTGGCCATACAATAAATGGAATGAGCTTTTAGCGGGTTTTGTGCATGGATATCGACAATATTAATAATGCAACCGTTGCTTTTTTTGAGTGCAGGCGCGGCGGCCTGCGCCAGAAAAAAGGGTGCTTTTAAATTGCTGCCGACTAAATCGTCCCAGTCCTCTTCCGTGGCTTTACCCACCGGCGTGGGGTAAAAACTGGAGGCATTATTAACCACAACGTCGAGCTGAGAAAAACTTTCCAGGGTACTTTTTACCAGCGCATTAAGGCCTTTTGTTACGTGTAAGTCAGCCTGAATAAGGATAACCGAATCAGCTCGAATGGCATTGAGTTTTTCCTGTAACGCTTTCGCTTCTGTGCGCGAATTGCGGTAATGCAATGCCAGCCTGAAACCCTGTTCATGGAGGAGGGTAGCGATTTCAGCGCCAATACGGCGGACACCACCGGTAATTAGCGCTACCTTGTTTTGGGTGTTCTGGTTAGAATCCTGTTCCGACATACCCAATATTGTAACCCGAAGTGGCTTAAAGAGATATGATCCAGACCGAACAACCCGATGCGGTTAGCCGCTTACCCCTGCCGGATAAAGTCGCAACTGAACACAGTCAGCGGGTAAAGCAATGCGTGTTGGACAAAATAGCAGCAACTGGCCGCCTTCCCTTTACTGACTATATGCAAACCGTATTGTATGAGCCGGGTCTGGGTTATTACAGTGCGGGCAGCACCAAATTAGGAGCCAAAGGCGACTTTATCACGGCACCTGAAATATCCGCATTATTTTCACAGTCGCTGGCACAGGCTATCGTGCCAGCACTGGCTGCCATCGACCATACCTGTCTTTTAGAGGTGGGAGCGGGCAGTGGTAAAATGGCGGCCGATATTCTTGCCCAGCTGGATATATTAAACAGTCTGCCAGAGCGCTACTGCATATTAGAATTGAGCGCCGATTTACGTTTACGCCAGCAACAATGTCTTAAAGAAAAGGTGCCTGCGTTATATGACCGGGTGCAGTGGCTCGATGAATTACCTGCACAACTGCATGCTGTTGTCATAGCCAATGAATTACTGGACGCGATGCCGGTGGTGCGTTTTAAAAAGGAGCGGCAAGGTATATCACTTGAATATGTGGTAGCGAACAGCACTGAATTACAGAGCGCGTTTATTCAGGACGAGAGTAATGTGCTTTATCAGCGTACCCGCGCACGCATAACACAAATGGAAGCCAATGGTTTGCTGTTTGAAACCGGTTATCTGTCCGAAATTAATTTTAATGCCGAAGACTGGTTAAGCAGTGTTGCTGATAAACTGCAACAGGGCATGATTATTTTAATAGATTATGGTTACCCGCAGCATGAGTATTATCATGCCGAGCGAAATGCAGGGACATTAAACTGTTTTTACCGGCATCGGCAACATGGTAATCCTTTTATCTACCCGGGTTTACAGGACTTAACCGCGCATATTAATTTTACCGCACTGGCGGATTGTGCAATCGAAAATAAATTAACGGTGGACGGTTACACTTCGCAGTCAAACTTTCTGTTAGGCGCCGGTATTGCATCGTTAGCAGAAGCGGCTGCGGCTGACTATATTGAGCAAAATAATATTGCTGCACAAATGGAGCTGGCCAATCAGGTTAAAAAACTCACTATGCCGTATGAAATGGGTGAACTTGTAAAAGTAATTGGTTTTAGCAAAAACTGCAATGCAAGACTCGATGCTTTTCATTTTAAAGACATGCGCGATCATTTATAATTGTTGCTTATAAATCAGGACGTCGCATGACATTAATACAAATTATTACTTTAGCTTTAGTGCAAGGCTTTACCGAGTTTTTACCTATTTCAAGTTCCGCACATTTAATTCTGGTGCCGATTGCCACCGGTTGGCAAGATCAGGGGCTGGCTTTTGATATTGCTGTTCATGTCGGCACACTCTCGGCAGTCATGTTGTATTTTAAAAAAGAAGTAAAAGCGATGGCGGTTGACTGGAGTATGTCCTGTGTCAAGCGTAAGCGTGTGGGTGAAAGCCGGCTGGCCTGGGCGGTTATTTTTGGTACCCTTCCGGTTATGATTGCTGGTTTGCTGTTTAGTGATATTGTCGACAGCACATTACGCTCGCCGATGGTTATCGCTTACACAACCATTGGTTTTGGTGTGCTTTTATGGTTGGCCGATGTGAAAGGCTCGCAGCAACGTGATGAGCATAGTTTATCCTGGCGCGATATTTTGATTATTGGCCTTGCTCAGGCAATCGCGCTTATTCCCGGTACATCACGTTCCGGTATTACAATGACGGCCGCACTCTTATTAGGTTTAAGTCGATCGGCGGCGGCACGTTTTTCATTCCTGCTTTCTATTCCGGCGATTTTGGCGTCAGGCAGTTATAAATCACTGCAATTAATCCAGAATGGCCATGTGGTTAACTGGGGAGAAATATTTTTAGGCGTGCTTTTATCCGGGCTCATTGCCTATGCCTGTATCCATGTGTTTTTGGCCTTTTTAGAACGTGTGGGCATGATGCCGTTTGTTATTTACCGGTTTGTGCTGGGTGCTATCTTAATTGCGATATTTGTATAAACAAATAATCAGCGCCCTAAAACGATCCGCAATCAAACTATGCGCACCATTATGGGTCGTTTAAGCGTTATATGTAGAACTAAGTCATTGTTTAGTAACGGTGGCATATTCTATGCAACAGTTTAATACACACAACAGGAATGAACGGTTTCAAAGCGATAAAGCGTTGGCCGTTGCAAACATGTTATTAAGTTATTAAAAATAGATGACTAGGGTTCCGGCTCATATTGAGTGACTGGTCCGAGAGTTATCGACCTATCAAGCAGTCACTTCTCTGATGATTAGGTTACACGGCGGGACAAAAGCCCGGGAGACTCAACCGATTAAAAACCGTTGATTCCTCCTGTGTCAGTTTCGATTATAAAGTGTAACCATTAAGGGGAGTTATCAATGAAACATTCAATAAAGTTCTTATTACTGACATTCGTTTTTTTGTTTTCAACACCAGTGCTGGCAAAAGACAGCTTTAAAGTATGCTGGTCAATTTATGTTGGCTGGATGCCGTGGGATTACGGCAAAAATTCCGGTATTGTAAAAAAATGGGCGGATAAATACGGCATCTCTATCGATGTTGTGCAAATAAACGATTATATCGAATCTATCAATCAGTATACCGCTGGTGCGTATGATGGCTGTACCATGACGAATATGGATGCTTTAACCATACCGGCGGCCGGTGGTGTTGATTCAACGGCGCTGATAGTCGGTGATTTTTCAAATGGTAATGACGGTATCGTTTTAAAAGGCAAGAAAAATCTGAAAGATATAAAAGGACAAACAGTAAACCTGGTTGAGCTGAGTGTTTCGCATTATTTATTGGCGCGTGCTCTGGACAGCGTTAATCTGAAAGAGAAAGACGTTAAAGTTGTTAACACCTCCGATGCAGATATGGTTGCGGTTTATGGCACGAAAGGTACGACGGCAGTAACAACCTGGAACCCGCTGTTAAGTGAAATTACGGCAATGCCACATAGTCACAAAGTATATGACTCAAGCCAGATACCGGGTGAAATTATCGATTTAATGGTTGTGAATACCAAAACCTTAAAGGCCAATCCAAAATTTGGTAAGGCCTTAACAGGTGCATGGTATGAAATACTATCTAACATGAAAGGCAGTTCTGCCAGTGCTAAAAAAATACGGGCTCAGTTAGGCAAGGCATCGGGTACAGATTTAAAAGGCTATGACGCACAGTTGGCAACCACTGAAATGTTTTATAGTGCTGCCGATGCGGTTAAGTTTACAAATAGCCCCAAACTGAAACAAACAATGAAAAATGTTGCAGAGTTTAGTTTTGCGCATGGTTTGTTGGGTGATACAGCAAAAAGTGCCGAAGTTATCGGTATTGAAACACCGGCCGGTGTTTTTGGTGATGCTAAAAATATCAAATTCCGCTTCAACCCATCGTATATGAAGATGGCGGCAGACGGTAAACTTTAATCATTAATAATGGCCCTCGGTAAAACGAGGGTCTTTTTTCAAATATAAAAAACAGTTCACCATGTTGTCGAAACGTTTAATAAATAAAAAGCCATCCGTGGTTGCAAGAGTTGCATTAGGGATGTTGCCGTTTATTGCAACACTTATTGTTTATATGTGGTTCTCTGACATTCGTCTTGAGGCAAACCCCAATGACAAGCTGATGCCGTCATTCTCAACAATGGGTGATACGATGAATCGAATGGCCTTTGTTCCGAGTAAACGTTCGGGTGAATATTTATTATTAGTGGATACCCTGGCGAGTTTAAACCGGTTGTTGCTGGGTGTGTTTATAAGTGCGCTTATCGGTTTAACATTTGGTATATTAAATGGCGCGATACCATTGATGCGTGCAAAACTATCACCTTATGTTACCGCTTTGTCTTTAATTCCACCGATGGCGATCTTGCCTATACTGTTTATTGTTTTTGGTTTGGGTGAAGTGTCCAAAGTGATGCTGATAGTTATTGGTATTACCCCTTTTTTAATTCGTGACTTACAGGCACGAACGCTGGAATTACCCAGGGAACAATTAATAAAAGCACAAACCATTGGTGCTAATAGCTGGCAGGTTATTGTTCGGGTGATATTGCCACAAATTATGCCACGTCTGTTGGTGGCGGTGCGTTTATCGTTAGGGACGGCCTGGTTATTTTTAATTGCCGCAGAGGCAATTGCATCTACCGAAGGTCTGGGTTATCGCATCTTTTTAGTGCGGCGTTATTTATCCATGGATGTGATCCTGCCCTACGTAGTGTGGATAGCACTACTTGCCTTTTTGCTGGACTGGTTATTGAGAGAATTATCAAGCCGGTTGTATCCATGGTTTCAGGCTCAAAGTGGTGATAAGCCATGAGCTATATCAGCATAAAGAAATTATGGAAAAGCTATGGAGGCAATATTGTCCTGGAGCATGTTAACGCTAGTGTTGGTAAAGGTGAGTTTATTACCATCGTTGGAACTTCGGGCTGTGGTAAAACCACTTTTTTAAATATGCTGTTAGGAACGGAGTCTGCCAGTAAGGGTGAAATTTTACTGGAAGGAGCGCTAATTCCTGATGAACCAAATGAAGATCGAGGTATTGTATTCCAGAAATATTCGGTTTTCCCTCATTTAACCGCGTTGCAGAACTTAATGATACCTAAAGAGCTGGAAAGCGCAAAGTTACTATGCAAGGTGTTTGGTGCAAAGCGTAAAACCATTGCGGCGGTGGCGCGAGAAATGCTGGCGATGGTGGGGCTGGAGCAAGCTGCCGATCGCTACCCGCATGAACTTTCAGGTGGTATGCAACAACGTCTGGCTATCGCACAGGCTTTAATGAAACGCCCTAAAATTTTATTACTCGATGAACCTTTTGGTGCACTGGATCCTGGCATCCGTAAAGATATGCATAAACTTATTCTGGATATCTGGAAAAAAACACAAATTAATGTATTTATGATCACACATGACATTAAAGAAGGGTTTCATCTTGGTACACGCTTATGGGTATTTGATAAAGTCAGGCATGATCCTGATGCACCAAACGCCTATGGTGCAACGATTACCTATGATATTCCATTAGGAAAATGTGACGCACAAATCTATAACGAAATTGACACATCGCTTGAACAGAGCCGTAAAGAACTTGATATTTTAGAGACAACACTATGAGTACGATACTATACGAAGACGAAATTGCCCCGGCCTGCCACTGGTCTCTCAGGATGAAGCGAGGAACATCACTGCGTTTAATTGATAAAGAGGGTGGTGCAAATGTGGGTATGTTGTTTTATAACCCGGAAAATTTACTTGAACGTTACAATGCACCCGATACATTAAAGTGCCAGCATACATTTAAGCTAACCAAAGGCCATTGCTTATATTCTGATATGGGGCGTATTTTTTGTTCCATCGTAGAGGATACCGTTGGCTGGCACGAAACAGTTTGTGGTAACACAACTAAAAAGATTATCGAGTCAAAGTGGGGTGAACATAATTACCAGCAATACCGTAACGATTGGCAGCAAAATGGTTATAACAGTTTTTTGGTTGAACTGGCAAAATACGGCCTTGGCAAAAAAGATATGGCTGCGAATCTAAACCTGTTTAGCTGCGTTGAAGTAAACCAACAAGGTGAGTTATGTTACAGGGAAAATAACAGCAATGCCGGTGATTATATCGAGTTGCGTTTCGAAATGGACACACTGGTGTTACTGCATACCTGCCCACATCCTTTAAGTGTGAGCAACCAATATCCTCGCAAACCGGTACAGTACCAGATCCGACAGGCTGAACCGGTTGCCGAAAATGATTTTTGCAAAAACTCGCATCCAGAAAACCAGCGTGGCTTTAAGAATAATACGCTTTATCATCTTGGTGTTGATAATGGAGGTTGTTGCTGATGATAAAAGAAAGTTCTCTGATTGCTGATAACGCCATTGCACGTGACATTGTACCGGCGGGTGACTATTTGATGAAGGTGGTTAAAAAAGGGCAAACCTTTCGTATTCTGGATTTGGAGGGTAATCAGGCTGCCGATACTTTATTTTATAAAGCAGACGACCCTGCTGAACGCTACAGTGCAATGGATACCATTCGTGAGCAAGGCAATGTCTATTTAACAACCGGGACAAAATTAATGTCGAATGAATGTAACGTCATGTTGGAAATTGTTGCCGATACCTGCGGACGGCATGACACACTGGGTGGTGCCTGTGCAACAGAAAGTAATACAGTACGTTACGCTTTGGAAAAAAAATGTATGCATGCCTGCCGCGACAGCTGGATGTTGGCGGTTGCCGAAAATGAGCAATTTAAAATGAGCAAGCGGGATATAACACATAATATTAATTTTTTTATGAATGTGCCTGTCACGCAAGAGGGTGGTCTAACCTTTGAAGATGGCATATCTGCAGCAGGCAAGTACGTTGAAATGGAAGCGATGATGGATGTCATTATACTTATTTCGAATTGCCCGCAATTAAACAACCCTTGCAATGGCTATAACCCAACTCCCATCGAGGTTTTAGTTTGGTAAAGGTACGAGGAATTTTGTCTGCTTAAATAACGTTAATTATAAATTATGCACTTTGGGACGACCCAATGTTGCTGGTTAAATGGCTGGACGACCGGCCCTGTTTTTTTCATCAATAGGCTATGTTTAAAAAAATTCTTATAGCGAACCGTGGTGCGATAGCCGTTCGCATTATCCGCACACTTAAACACATGGGTATTACTTCGGTTGCTGTTTATCATGAAGCCGATCGTGATTCGTTACATGTCCAACATGCCGACGAAGCGTATTCGCTGGGTGATGGTCGAGCCAGTGAAACATATCTTAATCAGGATAAATTATTTGAAATAGCAAAAGAATCGAATGCCGAGGCCGTTCACCCCGGCTATGGCTTTTTAAGCGAAAACCCTGAATTTGTAAAACGTTGTGATGCTGAAGATATTGTTTTTATCGGCCCAACGGCAGAGCAAATGTTAGCGTTTGGTTTAAAACATGCCGCACGTGAATTAGCCGTTGCCAACAATGTGCCCTTGTTGCCCGGCAGCCAACTGCTTGAAAGCGTTGAGGATGCTTTGCTTGAAGCACAGAAGATTGGCTATCCGGTGATGCTTAAAAGCACAGCAGGTGGCGGCGGCATTGGTATGCAAACCTGCTGGGAGGCTAATGAACTCGACGAAGCCTTTAACTCGGTGCGGCGTTTGAGTGAAAATAATTTTTCGAATAGCGGCGTTTTTATTGAAAAGTTTATAGAGAATGCACGCCATATCGAAGTACAAATATTTGGCAACGGCATGGGTGATGCCGTTGCGTTAGGTGAGCGTGACTGCTCAACACAACGCCGAAATCAAAAAGTGATAGAAGAGGCACCTGCGCCCAATATCCCGTCAGCGGTAAGCGAAAAATTGCAAGGTACTGCATTACAATTAGTAAAGGCAGTAAATTACCGTAACGCTGGAACGGTTGAATATGTCTATGACCAGAAAACAGATCAGTTTTATTTTCTGGAAATGAACACACGCCTGCAGGTAGAGCACGGTGTAACGGAAGAGGTGTTTGGTGTTGATCTGGTTGAGTGGATGGTTAAGCTTGCTGCGAATGAACTGACAGTATTACCGAAAGTTAAGCCGCTTAAAAAACATGCTATTCAAGTGCGTATTTACGCAGAAGATCCTAACAAGAATTTTCAACCTTCAGCGGGTCTGTTAAGTACCGTTGATTTTCCGGCTGCCTCCCATCTTCGTATCGACCATTGGCTGGAAACCGGTATAGACGTTCCTGCCTTATTCGATCCGATGTTGGCAAAAGTCATTGCGATAGCCGATGACCGTGCTACCGCAATTAAAAAACTCGATCAGGCTCTGGCAGATACTCAGTTGTATGGGATTGAACATAATATTAAATACTTGAGAGAAATTTTGCAGTCAGAAATTTTTCAACAGGGCAAAATAGTTACCCGTACCTTAAGCGGTTTTAAAACACAGCCCAGTACAATTGATGTCTTGAGTGCAGGTACACTCACCACTATTCAGGATTTCCCCGGACGTAGCGGCTACTGGGATGTGGGGGTGCCGCCTTCCGGGCCATTCGACAGTTTGTCTTTTCGTTTGGCAAATCAGTTACTGGGGAATGCGCTAACGGCCGCCGGCCTGGAAATAACATTAAATGGCCCTAGCTTGCGTTTTAATCATGCAACACAAATTGTTTTAACCGGCGCGTCAATGCAGGCGTATCTGGATGAACAAACTATTCCTTTCTGGCAGGTGATTAATGTTGAGGCAGGTCAAACATTGGTAATCGGTAAGGTTATCAATGCAGGTGCACGCGCATACTTAGGTATTAAAGGAGGTATTCAATGTCCGGATTATCTTGGTTCTAAAGCAACCTTTACACTGGGGCAATTTGGTGGTCATGCGGGTCGTGCAATTCGAGCGGGTGATGTATTGCAATTTAACAAGCATAAACCGGATTTGAACCTGCTGTGTTTAGCGGAAGATGCTATCCCGAAAATTAATCATCAATGGAACTTGCATGTCGTGTATGGTCCGCATGGTGCGCCGGACTTTTTTACAGCTAATGATATCCAGGCATTTTTTAAAGCCGACTGGGAAGTTCACTATAACTCCAGCCGTACCGGTATACGTTTAATTGGGCCAAAGCCGGACTGGGCGCGAAGTGACGGGGGTGAGGCAGGTATGCACCCATCCAATATCCATGATAATGCTTATGCTATCGGCACGGTTGATTTTACAGGAGATATGCCCGTTATACTCGGCCCGGATGGCCCATCGCTCGGTGGCTTTGTCTGCCCGGCGACTGTTATTAATGCAGACTTATGGAAGTTAGGGCAACTTTCTGCCGGGGATAAAGTAAAATTTATTCCAGTGAGTATTGAGGCGGCTGTTGAGCTCGATACACAACAAAACAACGCCATTAAAAAATTATCGGCAGCAACTTTTTCAATCACGCCAGCACAACCCGATAATCCTGTTTTACATTCGGTTAGCGAACAAGATAACGGTGTACAGGTGGTTTATCGGCCATCGGGTGATGCGTACTTGCTGGTTGAATACGGTGAGCTGGTTCTGGATATTGAATTACGTTTCCGTGTGCATGCGTTAATGCTGTGGCTGCAACAGAAAAACAGAGCAGGCATTCTGGAATTAACACCGGGTATTCGTTCGCTACAAATTCATTACAATCCACATCAAATTAGTATTAAAGATTTGCTGGCATTGTTAAGCGTTGCTGAAAATGAACTAAGGCAGAACCAGGCGCTGGAAGTGCCTGCGCGCATTGTGAATATACCGATTAGCTGGAACGATGATGCTTGTCAGCTGGCGATTGATAAATACATGCAGTCAGTACGTAAAGACGCGCCGTGGTGCCCGGATAATATTGAATTTATACGTCGCATTAATGGCCTGGATTCGATTGAGCAGGTTAAAAAAACAGTCTTCGATGCAACCTATTTAGTGATGGGTCTGGGGGATGTTTATTTAGGTGCGCCGGTTGCAACACCGATTGACCCGCGACATCGACTGGTGACCACTAAATATAATCCAGCGCGTACATGGACGGCTGAAAATTCGGTTGGCATTGGTGGTTCGTATTTATGTGTTTATGGTATGGAAGGGCCAGGCGGCTATCAGTTTATTGGTCGCACTTTACAAATGTGGAATCGCTACCATAAAACACCTGAGTTTCAACAACCCTGGTTATTACGCCCCTTCGATCTAATACGTTTTTATGAAGTGAGCGCCGAAGCGTTATTACAAATTCGGCAGGATTTTCCAAAAGGCCGGTATTCTATAAAAATTGAAGATACGACCTTTAATCTTTCAGAGTACCAAACCTTTTTGCAGGAGAATAAAAAAGACATTCAAGCATTCACCAATAAACGACAGGCGGCTTTCGATGCCGAGTTGCAACGCTGGATTGAGTCAGGGCAAATAAACTTTGAATTAGAACAGGAACTTGTAACCGAAGAGGGTGCAGAAGACACTTTGCCCGAAAACTGTGTTGCAGTACAAAGTACCGTTTCCGGCAGTGTTTGGGATGTGTTGGTTAAGCAAGATGAGGTGGTCGAAAAAGGCCAGCCACTTATTATTCTGGAATCTATGAAAATGGAAATTCAAATAGCTGCACCTGCTAAGGGAAAAATTATTGCCATTACAAAAACAGAAGGCAGTCAGGTTAAAAGTGGCCAGTCCTTATTAATTTTAGAGGAAGATAATTAATGTCTGCATCTGTAATGAATATGAGCATTACCGCGTTATTAGAAGCGTATCGTACTAAAACGACTTCACCTGTGGAGGTCGTTAAAGCATTATTAAACCGCTGCGAGGAATACGATGATTACAATATCTGGATTACGCGTTTAACAATCGAACAAATTCAAAAATATCTCGATAAGCTTGACGGTCATTCGCCGGACAGTTTGCCCTTGTATGGTATTCCTTTTGCAGTAAAAGATAATATTGATCTGGCCGGTGTACTAACAACCGCGGCGTGCCCCGAGTATCAGTATTACCCTGAAAAATCAGCCTTTGTTGTTGATCAGTTAATCAATGCCGGTGCAATCCCCATTGGCAAAACCAATATGGATCAATTTGCCACGGGTTTAGTCGGTGTTCGTTCACCTGAACCCTGGGGTGCGTGTAAAAATGCATTTAATAAAGCGTATATATCGGGTGGTTCCAGTTCGGGCTCATCGGTTGCGGTTAGTTTAGGTCTGGTTTCTTTTTCATTAGGTACCGATACCGCCGGGTCGGGTCGGGTGCCTGCGGCGTTTAATAATCTGGTTGGTCTTAAGCCATCAAAAGGTTTGCTGAGTATGACGGGCGTGGTGCCGGCTTGCCGCAGTCTGGATTGTGTCAGTATCTTTGCCTTAACCACTGATGATGCCAATACAGTATTTGAACAGGCCGCCGTATTTGATGCTGCGGATGCTTATGCACGAAAAAATCCATTTAATAATAATCATCGACACTATCAAAATATAGAAGGCCACTTTAGTTTTGCTGTGCCCAAACAATCCCAATTAGAATTTTTTAAAAATGGCAGTGCAAAAAAACTATTTAAGGATTCCATTAAAACGCTGGAGTCATTAGGTGGTGTTAAAAAAGAAATTGACTTTAGCCCGTTTCTGGATGCGGCGCGGTTATTATATGAAGGCCCCTGGGTTGCTGAACGTTATGCCGCCATTGAAAACCTGATAACCGAAAAACCGGAAGTCTTATTGCCTGTTATTAATACTATAATTGGTGGCGCTGTTGGCAAAACGGCTGTTGATGTGTTTAAAGCAGAATATAAATTACAACATCTTAAATCGCTAACCGATTCTTTATTAAAAGAGGTTGATGTTTTAATCACCCCCACAGCAGGTACGATTTACAAAATAGATGAAGTTGAAAACGATCCTGTGCAGCTTAATAGTAATCTTGGCTATTACACCAATTATATGAATCTTCTGGATTGCAGTTGTGTGTCGGTATCGAGCGGTTTCCTTGAAAATGGTTTGCCCTGGGGAATTAGTTTTGTTGCGACTGCAATGCAGGATAGAAAATTATTGTCCCTGGCTAATCGTTTTCAACAGCAACTACAATTACCTTTAGGTGCAACCTCGCTTGAATTGAAGCCATCAGAAGCGAGTGGCTGTAAGGCCGAGTCGAGAATTTCTGTTATTGTTTGCGGTGCACATTTATCGGGCTTGCCTTTAAACTGGCAACTTATGGAACGTGGCGCAACATTGGAAGAAACAACAACAACTGCAACTGCCTATCGGATGTTTGCATTAGCGGGTGGGCCACCATCTCGACCAGGATTAATTCGCGATACCGATAATGGCGTAGCGATTGAAATAGAAATATGGTCAATGCCCGCAGAAAACCTGGGTAGTTTTGTTGCCGGTATTCCTGCGCCATTGGGATTAGGTAAAGTTGAAACACGTGATGGTCGTTGGCTAACGGGTTTTATTTGTGAGTCTTATGTTGTTGAAGGTGCTAAAGATATTAGCGAGTTTGCGGCGTGGCGTGAATATATTAAAGCACTTTAAAAAATCATGCCTGGGCAGCCGGTTAACAGTTTTTAATGGCATTGACTCGAAGCTTTGTTAACGCTTCTGCAAACTCTTTTCCTTGCAAGCCTTGTTCTTTTAATGTTTTATTATCGATACTGTTTGCGGCTGTAAAATAACGCCGGAATATTTCGGGTTGTTTAAAATCCCTGTTTTCCATTCCAGTGCGTCCCCGTGAATCGGCTTCACAGGCAAGTAAAAATTTTTCGAAACGTTCGGGTCTCCGAAAGGCATCCATTTTTTGTAACAGCTTAACGACGGTTGTTGGTTTAAGTTCTTCAATGCGATGATAATTTAAATGGTGTTCGGTGACGATTAATGCAAGTTCACGAAAAGACTTCGGTGTTTTAAATCGGTTACATACCTGTTTAACCGGTTCAATGCCGCGATGTTCATGGCCAATGTGTTTTGGTAATGCGTCTTTCGGTGTAAGCCCCTTGCCCAGATCGTGTACCAGTGCGGCAAAACGAACATCGGGTTCGTTACTTAATTTCACCGCTTGTTCCAGTACCATCAAGCTATGAATGCCGGTATCAATTTCAGGGTGGTATTCTTTTGTTTGTGGCACACCAAACAGGCAATCCAGTTCGGGCAATAAAATTTTTAATGCACCGCATTCGCGCAGTATCTTAAAAAAAACTTCCGGGTTTTGGGTTTGCAGTGCGGTGTGCATTTCCTGCCAGACACGCTCGGCAACCAGTGTGGCAATTTCGCCAGAGTCGGTAATTTTTTGCATCAGTACGCGTGTTTCATCGGCTACTGTAAAACCTAAATAAGCAAAACGTGCAGCAAAGCGGGCAACGCGCAGTACCCGCAAAGGGTCTTCAACAAAGGCGGGGGAAACATGGCGCAGGACACGATCTTTTATGTCCTGTTGGCCATGGTAGGGGTCGATAATGTTACCCTCTTCATCCTGGGCAATGGCATTAATCGTTAAGTCTCTACGCATTAAGTCATCTTCAAGAGTCACATTGGTATTGGCATTAAAGCTGAAGCCGGTGTAGCCTGCGGCTGTTTTACGCTCAGTGCGCGCCAGTGCATACTCCTGTTTTGTTTTCGGGTGCAAAAAAACAGGAAAATCTTTGCCCACGGCTTTATAACCCTGTGCCAGCATTTGTTCTGCTGTTGCACCGACGACCACCCAGTCTTTATCTTTGCTGGTAATGCCAAGTAGCTGGTCGCGGACAAAGCCACCAACGGTATAAGTTTTTATGCTCATGTACTATTTATCTATATTGGGGTAAAAAGTAACCTTAAGTATGTTATCCATTCTATACTATGTTATATCGTGTTACTAAATCTACAAGGGAATAACAATGAGTTTTGATGTGATCAATCCCGCTACAGGCGAAAAAGTAAAGTCACTTCCGGCGTGGGACAAGAATGAAATAGAAGTGGCACTTGCTGAGGCTGCAAGTGCAGCACCGCTATGGGCTGCATTGCCACTGGAGAAAAGAGCTGAAATTGTTACGAATGCCGGGCAGGTTTTACGTGACAATAAAGACAGGTATGCAGCTATTATTACCCAGGAAATGGGCAAGTTAATTAATGAGGCAAAAGCAGAAGTAGAAAAGTGTGCAACGGTTTGTGACTATTATGCACAGCACGGCGCTGAATTTCTGGCCGATGAGCTGATTGAATCCGATGCAAGTAAAAGTTATGTTGCGCACCAGCCTTTAGGAACCGTATTAGCGGTGATGCCCTGGAACTTTCCGTTCTGGCAAGTGATGCGCTTTGCCGCGCCCGCACTGGTTGCAGGCAATACTGCTGTGTTAAAGCATGCCTCCAACGTACCGCAATGTGCTTTGGCGATAGAAGAAATTTTTGAACAAGCTGGTGCGCCCAAAGGCGTGTTTAAAACTTTAATGATTCGTGCATCACAGGTAAAAAGTGTCATTGAAGATGCGCGTATTCATGCCGTAACGCTAACCGGTAGTGAACCCGCCGGCAGACAGGTGGCAGCCGCCGCAGCGGCTGTATTAAAAAAATCGGTGCTGGAACTCGGTGGTTCCGATGCCTTTATTGTATTGGAGGATGCTGACCTGGATTTAACGGTTAAGTCGGCGGTTATTTCACGTTATTTAAATACAGGGCAAAGTTGTATTGCAGCAAAACGCTTTATTGTGGTTGAGCAAATTGCAGATGCGTTTATTAGCCGCTTCAAGGTAGCCGTTGAGGCATTACAACACGGCGATCCGATGGATGAAACGACAACATTGGCGCCCATGGCAAGAACCGATTTGCGGGATGAGCTGCATGCACAGGTTACCGATTCCATTGCGGTCGGTGCCGTGGCAGTAACGGGGTGTGAGCCAATAGAACAGTCGGGTGCTTATTATAAAGCATCGATTCTTGATAATGTAAAACCCGGAATGCGTGCCTATACAGAAGAATTATTTGGCCCGGTTGCGATTGTGATTCGGGTTAAGGATGAACAGGCTGCTTTGGCGGTGGCGAACAGTTCTGTATTTGGTTTGGGTAGCAGTGTATGGACGCAAGACTCTGAACGCGGGGAACATTTGGCTTTAAAAATTCAGGCAGGTTGTAGCTTCGTTAATGGTTTTGTAAAAAGCGATGCACGCTTGCCCTTTGGCGGTATTAAACATTCAGGTTTTGGGCGTGAATTGTCACACCACGGGATTAAAGAATTTGTTAATGCTAAAACCGTATGGATTAAATAGGGCTTAAAATTAAACGGGTCACTCAGATTTGAGTTTGTCTATTATTTTTCTATACGTGGTTACCGGGATCATCGCAGGTTTTCTTGCGGGGTTATTTGGTGTTGGTGGTGGGTTAATTATTGTACCTGCCTTAATGTATTGTTTTTTCCTGCAGGGCTTTGATCCATCTATTAGCATACACCTTGCAATTGGTACTTCACTTGCAACCATCATCTTAACCTCACTTTCTTCTACACAGGCTCACCATGCGCATGGTGCAGTGCAATGGTTTGTTGTTAAACGTATGGTATTGGGCATTTTTATTGGTGCTTTGCTGGGAGCGTTACTGGCAAAGAACCTGAAGGCGGATGTATTAAAAAGTATTTTTGCAGTATTTGAAATGTTTGTTGCGTTTAAACTTTTAAGTAATGTAAAAACAAAAGTACATACCGTAAAGCTGCCGGGAAATATGGGCTTAACGAGCGCCGCTATTTTGATCAGTGCTGTTTCTGCGCTGGTTGGCATTGGGGGTGGAACCCTGAGCGTACCTTTTTTACGCTGGAACGGTTTATCGATTCAGCGGGCAATTGCCACATCGGCTGCACTGGGTTTCCCCATTGCAATTGCAGGTGCTTTATCTTTTATGTGGACGGGCGCGGGTAATTTATTGTTGCCGGAATACAGTATTGGTTTTATTTATCTGCCTGCGTTTATCGCGGTGAGCCTGGCGAGTATATTACTGGCACCGCTCGGTGCGCGTTGTGCACATGTTTTGCCTGCGGAAGTTTTGCAAAGGGTATTTGCTGTGGGCTTGCTCGTTATTGCATTAATACTGCTACTAAACTAAGAGAGCTTGTTTTGCCTAAGTTTAGAATTTACCCTTAAATACTCCATTTAACTATAAATTAGTTAGTTATAGATATTTTTGTGAGTGAATTATATAAACAAACCCTAACTTGGCTATTAAATAGTCATAACAGTCGGTATAGTGTGAACTGCATCACGTTTCGTGGATGATTTTTTATGGGGTTTAATCATGCTGTTCCAACGAATTTTGTCTCAGCCAGTGAACCGCTTGCTTGTTTTGGTGATGGTGATAACTGCACTATTACCAATAAGCCTGCTTGCTGTACACCTGAACAAAACAGCCTGGGATAATGGCTGGCGCGAGATCCGTGAAAAACATCAGTTGCTTGCTGAAAATCTGGCCTCACCTATCCAGATTTATGTAGACGATCATTTTGCCGCACTCGGTCTTTTGTCTGAAACAATTAAGCCTGTTATATCCAGGTCTGAGCAACTTAGTTCAGTTTTAAGTATCACGGTTGATAAGTTGAGAGGCTTTGCGTCGATGGCTTATGTGGATGTACAGGGAAAAATGCTCGCCTACAAAATTGCCAATGACATAGCAGTGGATAGTAAGCCGGTTTCGCCTTACCTCTTTGCGACTGAACGTTGTTTTCTATTTGTTCGCCAGACGGATAAACAATATATTTCAGGTATAAAACCCAGTCCATTTAATTTAAAGCCCACCATTATTATGGGTATGCCTGTCTTTAATGCACAGGGTCATTTACAAGGTGTTTTGTTAGGCGAGCTACGCGTTAGCCTGATTGAAAAATTGCGTAAACAAATAAAGTTTGGTAAGCGGGGGCATTCTGCGATTGTTGACCAGAATGGGCGGGTGATTGCACATCCTAACCCTGAATGGATGGTTGAAATGAAGGATCTGAGCAGTTGGCCTATTGTCCAGGCAATGATGGCCGGTAAGCGGGGTGTCACCGAATTTTATTCATCCTTTGTTAAGCAGGATATGGTTGCCGGTTATGCGTCGGTACCCGGCACAGGCTGGGGAATTATGGTGCCACAACCGAAAGGTGAAGTCGCTGCACAAGTTAATCAGTTTATGCATTCAAATTATTTATGGGGTGGCCTGGGCTTAATTGCAGCGATTATTATTGGTGTATTCATTTCCCGTTGGATCACCCGGCCAATTAATCGTTTAGCCAAGGCAAGTCAGAGGTTGCTGGACAATGATTTAGATGGCGATATTGCCTATCCACAGGACTATGAACCACGTGAGGCACGGCAATTAGGCTTTGCACTGAAATCATTGGTGCGTGGCCTGCAACATACTAAACATGAGGTGGCGGAACTTAATCGCAATCTTCAATACAGGGTTAATGATGCAACTAAAAAGTTACGAGTTGCAAACCGTAAATTGCAGGAAACAGTAAAAAGTGATTTTTTAACTTCATTAGTTAATCGCCGCTACTTTGAAATGGATTTATCCGAGACATTGTCACATCGTGGGGATGATTCCAGTCATCTTTCAATATTACTTTTTGATATTGATAATTTTAAAGTGATTAACGATACACACGGACATGCAGCCGGTGATGAAGTGTTGACGCATGTTGCCCGCAAGCTTGAACAGTTTATGCGTACCGGTGATGTTGCTGCGCGTTATGCAGGTGATGAGTTTGTATTAAGATTGTGTTGTGATCATCGTGTTGCCATGTCAAGAGCAAATCAGATTCGTCAGGCAATTGAAGATTTGGAGATTGTCTGGCGAAATACCCGTTTGCAGGTAACGGTTAGTATTGGTATCTACAGTGAAATATTATCTGAAGAGATGGATGTGCGGAATATTTTACATAAAGTTGATATTGCAATGTACGAAGCGAAAAAGCGTGGTCGCAATTGCGTGAAAACATTTAACCATGATATGGCCACGGTACATCATCTTCGCTAGGGTTATTCTTCGTCGATAATAATCAGTTCATAGCCTATCGCAATATAGTCATTGACCTGAGCGGGGCCGGCTGCCGCGACATTGACATAGTCAGGAAAATCTTCTGCTGCCAGGCCTCGCCAGCCAGCAAAGGTTTCACATACATGCACCGGAATATCATCAGCGCCCAGTGACTTAACTAGCTGGTGTATTTCTTTATTTTCCTGCCTGTTATTTTCAGTCAATGCAAATTGTTCCGGGCCATGGGTCACAATGGCAAGGGGGAGCCCCGGAAATTTTTCACGTAGTTGTTGAATATATTCTTCTGCGCGAGGTAGAGCCCAGTCCAGGTTTGCACCGTCGTCAGTAACAATTTCAATGATCACGCCTGGAGGCTGATTTTTTAATTTAAGAATATCTTCCAGTGTTTT
>JALTJZ010000005.1:0-38393 GCA_027076325.1 Chromatiales bacterium
TGGCGGAGAGCGAGGGATTCGAACCCTCGATAGGTTTAACCCTATACGCCCTTAGCAGGGGCGCGCCTTCAGCCACTCGGCCAGCTCTCCAATTCGTTGTTAGTACTCACTTCAGTTAAGTACCACATTCATTTTTACTGTTCGGCGCGCCGCTTTTATTTATCGGGGCACACGGGGCGGCGGGCATCCCTGCCCACCGCTCCTGCGGAGCCATCAGCTACCGCTGATGTCCAAAATCGTTCCCGACGATTTTGTCAGCCACTCGGCCAGCTCTCCTTGTAAGGAGTAAATTTATTTTATATTTAAGGGACTGAATCTATAAAACCTTAAATTACAAATCCCCAAATTGTTACCAGATGATGGTCTCAAGTTGGGGATGCAAAGGATACTAGGGCTACCGGTTAAGGTAAAGTAAATTTAGAAAAAAACCTTTAATAACTATACATTACCATTGGGTTCATTACTTTCTGTATTTTTTTCATTTTTAATACGTTCATAAATTTCTTCTCGATGAACGGATATTTCTTTAGGTGCATTCACACCAATACGTACCTGGTTACCTTTTACACCGAGAACGGTTACTGTCACTTCGTCGCCGATCATTAATGTTTCACCAACACGTCTTGTTAAAATTAGCATTTAAGCTTTCTCCTTCAATAATCTGATTACCTGCACGAGTGCTGCGTTCCATGCCGCAACTTAATTCGCTGTCCCTGTTTATCGACAAGATAATTCAAAACTTTAAAATTTTTATCTAACTACATTAAATATTATAAAAATCAATCACTTGCTGTTTCAGCAAGTCCAAATGCAGTGTGCAAAGTTCGCACACCCAATTCCAGATACTTTTCATCGATAACCACTGAAATTTTAATTTCCGATGTTGATATCATACGTATATTAATCGCTTCATCCGATAAAGCTTTGAACATCTTGCTCGCAATGCCTGCATGCGAGCGCATCCCCACACCAACAATGGATACTTTCACAATAGCAGAGTCGCCAACCACTTCACGTGCGTTTACGGCTGTTGCAATTTCCTGCAATATTTTTAGTGCTTTGTCATAGTCATTTCTATGCACAGTAAAGGTAAAATCGGTTGTGCTGTCAGCACCCACATTCTGGATAATCATATCGACTTCGATATTCGCATCACTAATGGGGCCTAATATTTGATAAGCCACACCAGGTGTATCAGGTACACCTAAAATCGTTAGCTTGGCTTCGTCACGATTAAATGCAATACCTGAAATGACAGGCTGTTCCATTATTTTACCCTCAGTTCTTTGTTCATAGCTAATTAATGTACCGGGGCCCTCTTCAAATGAGGATAACACCCGCAAAGGGACATTGTATTTTCCGGCAAACTCTACGGCTCGAATCTGTAAGACTTTCGAGCCCAGGCTGGCCATTTCCAGCATTTCTTCAAACGTAATGCGGTCTAAACGGCGTGCATTCGGCTCTACTCTTGGATCAGTGGTATAAACCCCGTCCACATCTGTAAAAATCTGGCATTCATCGGCTTTTAAGGCTGCTGCTAATGCAACAGCCGTTGTATCAGAGCCACCACGACCTAAAGTTGTGATATTGCCGTTTTTGTCAACGCCCTGAAAACCAGCCACAACAATAACACGACCATGCTCAAGATCAGACTGCATCGCTGTATCATCAATTTCCATAATGCGCGCTTTGGTATGCGAGTCATCGGTTAATATTTTAACCTGTGCACCCGTATAAGAGCGTGCATCAACACCTCTTGCATGCAAAGCCATGCTAAGCAACGCAATTGTTACCTGTTCCCCGGTTGAAACCAGAACATCATATTCGCGCGCATTCGGCTCATGGGAAATTTGCCTGGCCAGCTCAATAAGCCGGTTGGTTTCACCGCTCATCGCTGAGACAACAGCAACCACACCATTACCCGCTTTTTGCGATTCGAACAATTTATCAGCTATTTTTTCGATTTTATCAACCGTGCCGACAGACGTCCCACCAAATTTTTGCACTAATAAAGCCATGCCCCTCCCCTGAAAAGGCACTAAATAAACGTTTACTTTAATGAAATTAAAGAAGAATTGGACACATTCTACCGACATTGACAGTAAAATGCACCCCGAACCCCCTGTTTAAGCCCCTGTTTAACCCCTGTGTGCCCAACTTTACACAGATTATGCCCCAATTTGTTGCTTTACCCATCCCGGCACGCGTTTTAATGCCTCCACCAGACCAGCAGGCTTATTGCCACCGGCTTGCGCCATGTCAGGGCGCCCCCCTCCGCGACCACCGACTTGTTCTGCAACAACATTGACCAGATCCCCGGCCTTGATCACATCTGTTTTATCTTTTGATACACCGGCGACAATGTTTACTTTTTCGCCATCCACAGTAGCCAGCACAACCACCGCTGAGCCGAGTTTGTTTTTAAGCTGGTCGAGCGTTTCGCGTAAGACTTTTGCATCTACACCGTCCAGTTTTACCGCCAGCACTTTTATGCCAGCAACATCTTCGGCCTGACTCGCAAGATCACTGCCCTGACTACTGGCCATTTTTGCCTTTAGTTTTTCCAGCTCTTTTTCAAGCTTCCGGTTTTGTAAAAGAAGTTGCTCCACTTTTTGTGTGGCATCGTCACGGTTACTTTTTAGCAAATTGGCAACCTGTGTTAGTGTTTGTTCACCCTGTTCAACCCATTGCAGTGCTTTGGCACCAGCAACCGCTTCAATACGTCGAACACCCGCTGCAACCCCTGTTTCACTGATGATCTTGAAAATACCAAGGTCACCTGTCCGCTGAACGTGTGTGCCACCACAGAGTTCAATTGAAAAGTCCCCCATGTTTAAAACCCGGACACTGTCACCGTATTTTTCACCGAACAACGCTATCGCTCCCGATGCAATGGCATCGTCCTGTGACATTATTTTTGTTTCAACATCATGGTTACAACGAATATGCGTATTCACCAGCGCTTCGATCTGGGCAAGCTGCTCGGCTGTGATCGGTTCAAAGTGTGAAAAATCAAACCGCAGTTTCTCTGCATCTACCAATGAGCCTTTTTGCTGAACATGCTCACCCAATACATCACGTAAAGCAGCATGCATTAAATGGGTTGCGGAGTGATGTTCGGCTATTTGCTGGCGCTCAGACTCGTCAACAAAGGCTTCTAAAGTATCCCCCACCTTCAAACAACCCTGAGTGACATTTCCAATATGCACAACCACGTCACCTTGTTTTTGCGTATCAGTAACTTCAAAAATACTATTACCGGATGCCGTATCCACAAGCTCGCCATGGTCGCCGACCTGACCACCGGATTCAGCATAGAAAGGGGTTTGATCCATAATCAACATGCCCTGCTCACCTTCCGTTAGCTGGTCAACCGTTTCACCTTCTTTTAGTAAGGCGATAATTTTACCTGTGTCTTTTAACAGGGAATAACCGGTAAATTCGGTTGAACCGTCAACATTAATTGAGTGACTGTAATCCACCGAAAATGATTTTACAGAGCGGGCACGCTCACGCTGCGCATCCATTGCATTATCAAACCCTTTTTTATCGACGGTTAAACCACGTTCACGTGCAATATCAGCCGTTAAATCATAAGGAAAGCCATAGGTATCATAAAGTTTAAATACCATCTCGCCCGGAATTTCTTTACCCGTAAGATCAGCAATGGTTTGCTCTAAAATCACCATGCCCTGATCGAGTGTTTCCGCAAAGCGCAACTCTTCCTGCTTGAGTACTTTTTCAACCTGCGCCTGCATTTTTATTAACTCAGGGTAAGCGTCACCCATTTGCTCAACAAGTGCAGCAACCAGCTTATAAAAGAAAGTTTCTCGTAAACCCAGCTTATGGCCATGACGAATTGCGCGACGAATAATGCGGCGTAAAACATAACCACGGCCTTCATTTGACGGAATCACACCGTCGACAATCATAAAACTACAGGAACGAATATGGTCGGCAATGACTTTTAACGAGTTATTATCCAGATCTTTACAGTTTGCGAGCTTTGCAATGGTTTTAATCAGAGCCTGAAATAAATCAATGTCATAATTACTGTGGCCATTTTGCATAATGGCAGCAAGCCGTTCCAGCCCCATGCCGGTATCCACCGATGGCCTTGGTAAAGGGGTGAGCTTGCCAGTGCTGTCACGATCGTATTGCATGAAGACCAGATTCCAGATTTCAATATAACGATCGCCATCTTCTTCGGGGCTGCCCGGCGGCCCACCCGGAACATCTTCACCATGGTCATAAAAAATCTCGGTACAGGGGCCACAAGGCCCGGTGTCACCCATTGACCAGAAGTTATCCTTTGCGCCAATGCGGCTAAAACGAGCAGGATCGACCTTTATTTCCTTTAACCAGATGTCGGCCGCTTCATCGTCTTCATCAAAAACCGTTACCCAGAGCTTGTCTGCAGGCAGTGCCATTACTTCGGTTAAAAATTCCCATGCATAGTGAATCGCTTCACGCTTGAAATAGTCACCAAAACTAAAATTACCCAGCATTTCAAAAAAAGTATGGTGCCGCGCAGTGTACCCCACATTTTCCAGATCATTATGTTTACCACCTGCCCGAACACAACGTTGTGATGAGGTTGCACGTGTATAAGGGCGCTTGTCCTGCCCCAGAAAAACATCTTTAAACTGCACCATCCCCGCATTGGTAAAGAGCAAGGTAGGATCATTGGCTGGAACCAACGAGCTTGAAGCAACAATCTCATGTTCTCTGGAATGGAAAAAATCAAGGAAGGCTTTTCGGATATCTGCGCTGGTTTTCATAAAATTTATTTTTAACTATTAGTTTCAATCATTTGGCGTATTTATTAGGCACGCAATTATATGCTATTTCAAGGTGTGAAACAGCGTAAAATTAATGCAATTCTTTAAAAACAAGGGGTAAAACTATCTATTCGGCACCCACATTAACCAGCCCCATCCGTAAAGCCTCCATTGTTGCCTCGGCGCGCGTTGATACATTCAGCTTGTTATAAACACGTTTTAAATGCGCCGCAACGGTATTGGGACTCAGTTTCAGCAAGTTTGCTACCTCGTTGCGCTTGAGCCCCTTCGCAATCAAGGTCAATATTTCCGTTTCACGCTCAGAGAGTTTATTCGGCTTGTCATCTGCGCCATCAGCAGAAAAATAAGACATCATTTTACGTGCAATCGCCGGTGATAAAGGCGGCTCACCTTTAATAATACCTTGCAGAGCAGTGATAAAATCACTGGTGCTTTGTTCTTTTAACAAATAACCTTGTGCCCCTGCTCTTAATGCGGGGAAAATATGTTCATCATCATCAAAAATAGTTGCCATAACACAATATGTTTCAGGGGAAACATGCATCACGTCAGCAACAAACTCAACACCATTGCCATCGGGCAGGTTAATATCAACTAAGGCCAGATCAATATTTTCATTCTTCAGGATAATTCTGGCTTGTTCCAGAGTAGCAGCTTCAAATATTTTAATTTCATCAAAAGCAGCCCGAACAATACAAGCCAGCCAGGTACGTGTTTCTTCAAAATCTTCTAACAACAAAGCCGCTTTCATTTGTTCATCCTTAATTTATCAACACCGTGCAATTAAACATACTAAATTGGAATAGCGATATCAACACAAGTACCGGCTAACTGCTTATCTACTATGCGCTGATTCCAGCGCACTGTGCCACCCGACTCTTTTATGCGTGTACGAATATTATTGATACCACGCCCATTCACCCAGTCTTTCATTAGTTTGCTATTGCCATCATCACAAATTGAAAGTGAAAACATATCGGCAACAAAACCCGTTTCAACTCGAACTGAACTGGCATTTGCATGCTTAAGAATGTTACTAATAAGCTCCTGGCCAACACGCTTAAAGTTAGTTGCCTGTCGGGAAGATAATGTTCTTTTATATAATCGCCTGTCCTGTTCCCAGTATAACTTAATATCAGCAGCAGCCAACCTGAATTTAATATCGACTTGCAGCTCACGCAATAACTCATCAAGACTTTGATCTTTTTGCCCACCCAGTGAATTAATTGACTCACGCAAGGTAACCAGCGCTTCTCTTGCAAGCGGTTCCTGTGGTGTACCTTCTGATTTATGGATAAGCGTGAGCAATCTTGCCGCCACATCATCGTGTAAATCACGTGCTATTCGCATCCGTTCCTCGTGTACGCCACGCTCATATTCACTTTTAAAAATCTGCGCATTTTTGAATAACGTCATCATGCTGTTTAAAAAGCTAACATCGTTTGCATTAAATAAACGGCTGCCATGTTCCACTCCGGCCAGACCCAAAGCAGGAATACCGGCAAACTCAGGTACATGCAACACAGCACCACTTTCTTTTATCAATATCTCATCGGCATCATCCGTATCATGCATAACCAGCACTGGCTCAAATACCTGACGCAACAAAAACTCCCACTGTTCTTTTGTTCCGCGAACAGCTTTAGGTGAAAGGATAATTTCCAGTAATTCAGGAAGACGTTCCTGATAATGCGCACGATTAAACCCAAATGCATAGTGTTCCCATAACCAGTGCCGTAACGGAAAATATAACCAGCCAACCGCTAAAATTGCAAACAACAATGCAACAATTGAGTTCACGTTAAATACCGTCATTAACAACACGGCCAAACCCAACACAACCAAACCGCCAAACATCCAGACCCAGGAATAAAGCGCCCAGAGTTCCAGCTTAAAGAGCTTGTACTTTCTTATTCCTAATGCAACACCAATATAAACACAAAGCAATGCAACCCAGTAGAAAAATTGTTTATGTATTAATTCAAAACTGGTAATAACAGGAATGATGCTAATAATAAAAAATAAAATATCCCCTGTAATTAAGGAATACACTAACCAGCGTAAAGAGGCACGTTCTACGATAAAGCCACGGGTATATTTATATTGCATTACAATAAAAAATATTCCAACCGCACCGATAATGTAAAAAAGCAGGTGTACACTAAAAACCAGAGATTCAAATACCTGAAATAGATGAAGCAATGAAAATAAACTCAGACTAAACAAACCCAGCATCAATATTCTGGACTGATTTATTTTCATTGGGTAAAAGCAGAAAATGGCTACAAAAAATAAAACAAACGATAATAAAGCGTAATATTGGATAATAGATAACAGGTAAAAAATATGTCCGTCTAATGCTATCTCTCTGTTCGAGTATGCCGCAACCACCCCCGATAAAATTAAAAAACTCAATCCCGCCAGAGAAAAACAAATATTAACCGCATCAAGCCTTCTCGAACCAAAAGCCAGGACACCCATGCTAACAAAAAATATCCCACCGCCAACCAGCAACTGCAACCAGAACATTAAAGGCAAAGAACCGACTGAACGTGTTTTCTTCGGTATTACTTCAAATAAAACATTAGCGTCATTTTCAAGAAAAACTTTGTCGGCCTTTAAAATAGCCCCAGCCTGCGACTGAATATTAAAAAAGTAATTGACTTCTTTGTAGGTATTAAAACTATAAGGCATCCCTCGTATCAATTCCTTGCTTAACCTGACCACATTAGTTGCATCATGCAGCGCAACCAGTTGTTCGCCGACAGGAACGATATTATATGCAGGACTATCTACATCAACAGCGGCAACATGGATTTTTCCTGATACAGGTTCCACCTGAAATTCAATACCTAACCAGGGCGTGGATATCGAAACTTTAATGCTCAACAACACAACCAGCGCATACAAGACAACGCTACTAAAAAAAATTACTTTGGGCGACAAAGTAGCCTTCATTAAATTACCACGGGTATTTAATCATCAAAGACATTACTTGCAATGACATTCATTATTTGTTTTTGTGTAAAACCACGTTGTTGTAAAAAACGTATTTGTTTTGCTTTTTCATTCATCTCGTTGGGTATATTTTTTCCAAAACGTTTACAACGGACTTCCATTGCACGTTCAAGCCACTCCGGTTGATTAAAATCAAGATACGCATCTATCAATGACTCGTCAACACTTCGTTGTTGTAATTCCAGACGAATCTTTATTGGCCCAACACCACGATTAATTTTTGAACGAATAAACATTTCAGTAAAACGTGACTCGTTAAGGTATTTATCCTGAACAAGTTGTTCAATGACTTCATCTATGTCGGCTGTATTGTACCCTTTATTTTTTAATTTCGTCTTTAGCTCAAAACAGGAATGCTCGCGTCCTGCGAGCATTCTTATTGCAGAGGCATAAACCTTGTCGTCCATGACGTTAACCTTATACTTTTACCGGTTCTTTTTCTTTGGTGGCATCCGCGCCTTTAACCGCATCGGCTTCCGCTTTCTTTTTAGATGAATCATCGGTTGTTTCTTCAGCCGATAAATCCGGCAACAAAATTCCACGGATCTGCTGTTCCAGACTAAAAGCAATATCCGGGTTTTCTTTCAGGAAGTTGCGCACATTGTCTTTACCCTGGCCGATGCGATCACCATTATAGCTATACCATGAACCTGCTTTATCAATTAGGCCATGCGCCACACCCAGTTCAATAATCTCACCTTCGCGAGATATACCTTCACCATATAAAAGGTCAAAAACAACCTGCTTAAACGGGGGCGCTACTTTATTTTTAACCACTTTAACCCGTGTTTCATTGCCCAGAATTTCATCACCCTTTTTAAGGGCCCCAATACGGCGAATATCCAGGCGCACTGATGAGTAAAACTTTAACGCATTACCACCGGTTGTTGTTTCAGGGTTGCCAAACATCACACCAATTTTCATTCGTAGCTGGTTAATAAATATAACCATGGTGTTGGACTTTTTGATATTTGCCGTTAATTTACGCAACGCCTGGCTCAGGAGCCGTGCCTGCAAACCCATGTGTGAATCCCCCATATCACCTTCAATTTCAGCACGTGGTGTTAAGGCGGCAACCGAGTCAATGACGATCACATTCACCGCACTTGAACGCACCAGCATATCGGTAATTTCCAGTGCCTGCTCACCCGTGTCCGGTTGCGATACCAGCAACTCATCGACATCCACCCCCAGTTTTTCAGCATAGGTGGGATCCAGTGCGTGTTCTGCATCGACAAACGCCGCCGTGCCACCGGCTTTTTGGCATTCGGCAATCACTTGCAAGGTAAGCGTTGTTTTACCCGATGACTCCGGGCCGTATATTTCAATTACACGCCCTTTAGGCAAACCACCCACTCCTAAGGCCACATCCAGACTCAACGAGCCGGTCGAGATGGTTTCTACATTGCGTGTTGCTGCTGAGTCACCCATACGCATCACACTGCCCTTGCCAAACTGCTTGTCTATTTGTGCCAGCGCATTTGCTAATGCCTGTTGTTTCTGGTTTTCGCCTTTATCCGCCATTGGTCTTTCTCCTGTTAGGGTTATATTCCATTATTTGCTTCATTTATTGTTTGGCTCAAAAGGTTAATGTCCATTTCAATTAAACCTTCGCCTCACTCTGTAGCGAACAATAGCCAATACTTTTGATTATGTCAATACTTTTTACTACCTATTTATTTTTTATTCTGTAGTATTTTTTATGGCGTACTATAATGTAGTTAGATATACTTTTAAATATAGAATAAATAAGGTTAATTCCTCCTGTGGCTAGCGACAAAAGCAAAGATAAGAACAGCCAGGCTCAAACCATTAGCCGTTTAAAGTGGGCGAACCGGCAACGACTGCAATACATTGAAATCATGGCCTTTTATACAGGTGTGGTGACCCGCAGTGATGTCGCAAGAACCTTTGGCCTGTCGGATGCGGCCGCCACCAAGGATTTGAATTTGTATAACCAAATCGCCCCGGACAACCTTATATATAAGCATACGGTCTTCGGTTTTGTCCCCAGTGCGCATTTTAAGGCTGCTATTGCGGATTTATCACCTGCTACGGCATTACCAATGATTGCCAGCAATTTAACCATGGTGGGCGGTGCTCAGCCGCAGCACCTGGTTTACGGTGTTCCGGTTGAACCCCTGCCCTTACCAACGCGTTTACCGAATAAAGAAATACTGGCGCAAATTATTCGCGCAACCAAACACCATAAAAAATTGCAGGTGCACTATCTGTCGCTGTCTGATCGGCATGACGCACAATCCATTCCTGAAAACCAGCGCATTATCGAGCCTCATGCTCTGGTTAATACCGGCTTACGCTGGCATATCCGCGCCTACAATGAAGAAACATTTGATTTTAGAGACTTTGTGCTATCGCGTATCAGTAAGGCAAAAGTACTCGATGCAGAAGCAGAATCCAGCCCTGAATTTGACGACAGTTGGGTAGAATTTGTCGATGTAAAATTAATGCCGCATCCCAAACTCAACCAGCGTAAGCGCAACAGTTTACTGCTCGATTACGCTGCCAGTGATGGCATCATAGCGCTTCAGGTTCGCGGTGCTTTGCTTGCTTATTTATTGCAGCGCTTGTCGGTAGATACCACTGAAGACTTTTCGATGAACCCCAATGCCTATCAGTTGGTGATAGTGAATCGTGATGAAATAGAACCTTTTGCTGAATGGATTTTTAGTTAAACGACCCCGCCACAAGCAAACGGGGTAGTAAATTGTAGGATGGGTGGAGCAAAGCGGAACCCATCGACAGGTTTTGCTTGTTGGGTTCAGCTTTGCTCCACCCATCCTACGGTTTTCTCTGCAAATTGCGGGAATAAAGCCTTCAGAGATTAACCGATAAAAAACCCAGCAATTTATCAATGGCAACGTCAACCGCCTGTTGCCGTACAGCATTACGATCACCGGCAAAAACGTCAGAATAGGTTTCAAGCTGCCCCTGAATACACCAGGCAAACCAGACCAGCCCCACAGGTTTGTCTTTACTGCCACCGGTTGGTCCGGCAATGCCTGAAATAGCCAAACTCACTTCGGTTGCGGCCTGTTGGCAAGCCCCCAAGGCCATTTGTTTGACCACTTCTTCGCTCACCGCACCAAAATTGTCTAAGCTAACCACCGACACGCCCAGCATTTCCTGTTTGGCGCGATTAGAATACGTCACATACCCCCGCTCAAACCAGCCGGAACTCCCCGCCAAATCGGTAAATAACTTGGCCACCCAGCCACCCGTGCAAGACTCGGCACAAGCGATATACCAGCCTTTATTGGTTAAAATATGGCTAAGCTGTTCAATTTTCGAACAATTTTTGTCTTTTTCTGCTGTCATACCTGTCATTTCTGTGAATCACAGCCACGCAAAAAGTTTGCTAAACCCGTAAGATCATCTACTTTAATTGGGTGGCTATTCATTTAACAACCACCTTTTTATACCGTAATCTTAAGCCTGAATAAAAACAGATGGAAATTAGCAATAACACATCGCCAAGCCATACTACCTTCTTGCAAAACAGGCAGGCAAGCGATACTGCGCGCAATACTGTATTAGCGCTTGAACCGTTAAAAGAAAAGTTACGTGATTCAACATCAGAAAAGGCTAACAGCCTGCTAAGCAGGGAAACCCATATAGAAAAAGCAGGCGAAACACAGCAACCCGAGGCGATGCCGCCGGGTAGTATCATTAGGGCATATCAACAAGCCCATTCCAGCCAGCAAAATAATGCGGCAAATTACAGGGTAGTCGCCCACGAGCAACAGCTTGCTCATCAGGCAGAAAAAGCCATTGCTTCTTATAATCGAATAGAAAACAGCCAGTATGGTCAGGAACTGGTTAACCGCATTGAATTGCTAGTTTAACTTTTAAGCCTTAATCATCCAGCATCGACTGAATAACCGCGCCCACTTCAAAGCCATCTCCATGACGCTGTTTCATTACTCGAACAACTCTCACCCTTGCATGTAAAGGTTTGGTTAAATCATTGGATGGAACCACTTTTATATCAAGCAACGATTCTTTCTCAACCTCGTTCTCTGCAATAAACATCAGGCCACGACCGCTCAAGTTTTTTAGTACCGCCCGCTGATCCAGCAATGTTTCAACGGCCACATCGTCGTCCATGTCATCTGGCGTGCCATAACTGATCGCACTGTCCACCGCCACGCGCACAAAATCACGTTTTTCATCATAATTTCGCAATATTCCTTCCTCCAGATCCTTAGATTTTAATAGAGTATAGTATGCAAAAATGAAGCCGTCTTTATTTTTAACCACTTATTGCCAAACCCGTTTACATGCCGGTGCACGAAATACTTTACTCCTTGACACCTTAACCCAATTGCTATAATTTTTGCGCATCAGCTTCTGGTATCTGTAAGGTAACCGCCTAAAAGATGAAACGGGAAGCCGGTGCGCTCATGCTAATTATTCAGGCAATGTGCAATTCCGGCACTGCCCCCGCAACGGTAAGCGAGTTAAGACGGATCATACAGCCACTGCAGTATTATAACGCGGGAAGGCGATTCATCTGGTTACTAAACCACTCGCAAGTCCGGAGACCGGCCCGAAGTTACTATTTGGCACAGCGGAGGGCTGTTCACCAGAAGGAACTTAAACTTGAACACTTCCTTCTTAAGGTCATCCCTCTACAGATAATACTATCTCACATTAGGAGAAGATCCCGTGAAAATATCGATAAACACAGCACCTAAAACACAAGGTATTAGCTCACGCATCACAAGCAGCCTTATTACTTTAGCACTTGGCCTCACTATTGTTTTTGGTGTTGGTTTTGCACAAGGCACAAATGGTGCATTCCACAATGCCGCACACGATACTCGACACACCATGGTTTTCCCCTGCCATTAAAATCTAGCGAGCACACATTATGATATTGCGTACTCTACTTATTGGTGCGCTGATAGCAGGAACACTGACTGGTGTTTTATTTACTACTATTCAGCAATTACAGGTCACACCACTAATACTTGAAGCCGAAACCTACGAGTCTGCTAACAGCGGGCACACCCATGCCTCCTTACAGAGCGACCATACTCACGAAAGTAACACATCAATATCACCATTCAATAATCAACGATTATGGTTTAGCCTATTAGCCAATGTACTGGCCGGTATTGGTTTCGCTTTGATAATTGCGAGTGCTATTCAATTCTCTGGACAAAAGGGTTGGCAAAAAGGCCTGTTATGGGGAATAGCCGGCTTTATTGTGTTTTTTGCAGCCCCATCTTTTGGCCTTCACCCAAAACTTCCCGGTACAACCGGTGCACCATTACTAGAACAACAACTATGGTGGATTGCAACAGCAACAGCAACAGCAGTAGGGATAGCTCTACTGGTTTTTTCACGATCAACTGGTTTAAAAGGTATTGCGCTGCTTTTATTGATTATGCCACATATTATTGGCGCACCTTTGGCGGAACAAGCCTATAGCAGTGTGCCAGATTGGTTACTGCAAAAATTTGTTATTGCTTCCACTATTGCCAATGCCCTCTTCTGGCTGATCCTCGGTACTTCCGTTGGCTACTTGCTACGCAACTCGAGTAATTCGACAACCGAATGACAAAAAACGCCTTACCAATATCTGTTAATGACCGTCATCAACAACGAATGCACCGTAAAAAAGCTGTTGTCGATGCCTCTATTGCTAAAGCCAATGAAGAGCGTGGTATTATTATCGTCCACACAGGCAACGGCAAAGGTAAGAGTAGCGCAGCATTTGGAATGGTGGCTCGCGCATTAGGTCATAAGATGCGCGTTGCGATTATTCAATTTGGCAAAGGCCGCAGCGCAACAGGGGAAGAACTTTTTTTCAGAAAGATTCTGTCGGATAATTACCATATCATGGGCGAAGGCTTCACTTGGGAAACCCAAGATCGTGAACGTGACATTAGGGCAGCTGAAACAGCTTGGCAAAAAGCCAGCGAATACCTAGCTAACCCAGACTATGATCTGGTTGTACTGGATGAGCTAAATATCATTCTCAAGCACAAATACCTAGCACTCAACTATGTTTTAAAAACACTGCAACAACGCCCACACATGCAGCACGTTATTATAACAGGCCGAGCCGCACAACAGGAACTGATCGAAATGGCCGACACCGTTACCGAAATGAAAAATACCAAACATGCCTATAAAGCCGGTGTGCGGGCACAAAAAGGTATCGAATTATGAATACTGTTCATTGTCCAGCCTTACTGATCAGTGCTCCCGCATCAGGGCAGGGAAAAACCACAGTGACCGCAGCACTAGCTCGACTTTATCGTGAACAAGGACAAAACGTTGTAGTTTTTAAAACTGGCCCCGACTTTCTGGATCCAATGATACTCGAACAAGCTTGTGGCCAGCCTGTTTACCAACTGGATCTGTGGATGGGAGGCGAAACACACTGTCGACAATTATTATATAAAGCAGCTTGCAAAGCTGACCTTATTCTCATTGAAGGAGTAATGGGTCTATTTGATGGCACAACCTCCAGTGCCGACCTTGCCGGACTATTTGGTATTCCAATCCTTGCTGTTATTGATGCAACAGCAATGGCACAAACCTTTGGTGCGATTGCATACGGCCTTGCTCATTACCACAACAAATTGCCCTTTGCAGGCGTTATTGCCAACCGTGTTGCAAGCCTCAGCCACGGCGATATGCTCGCCGAAAGTCTGAAGAATATACCTTATATAGGAGCTCTGCCTCGCGACAAGGCCTGCGAATTACCATCACGTCACCTTGGGTTATTGCAAGCAGATGAAATCACCGATCTAAACACACGCATCGATGCAGCAAAAAAACGTTTGATTGACGCCGGTTTTGATTACCAACCAGCAGCCATTGCATTCAAGGCAACTCAAAACCAGAACGTTAAACCTATCTTACAAGGGATGCGCATTGCCATTGCACGCGACCCTGCTTTTGCTTTTGTTTACAAAGCAAACCTTGAAATACTAAACGAAATGGGTGCCGAGCTATATTACTTTTCACCACTAAAAGATAATACTTTACCCGATGCCGATAGCCTTTACTTGCCTGGAGGCTACCCCGAACTATACCTTGATACACTCGGCAAAAATACCGACATGCATGAAGCAATCAAATTGCACCAACAACAAGGTAAACCCATTGTTGCTGAATGTGGCGGTATGCTCTATCTATTAAAAACACTGACCAATAAAGAAGGCCAATCACAAAACATGGTTGGCCTGCTCGACGGCCATGCAACAATGCAGCAAAGCCTAAGCAACCTCGGTATGCACAGCGTGGAATTACCCGAAGGTAAAATGCATGGCCATACCTTCCACCATTCATCATTACAGACTTCCATGGCACCCATTACAACAAGTAAAAGTACACGCAAACGGGGTAAAGGCGAAGCGATATACCGGCAAGAACGTTTGCATGCTTCTTATTTGCATATGTATTTTCCATCTAATCCGGAGGCAAGTGCCCGCTTGTTTATGCCATGACAAATACAACAGCTAAAGTCTGGTTTGTCGGTGCCGGTCCCGGCGACCCAGAACTATTAACCATTAAAGGGCAAAGCCTTATTCGTCAGGCCGATGCCATCCTGTTTGCCGGTTCACTAGTATCCGAAGCAGCCATGCGCTGGGCCAAAGCCGATTGTGAAATAGAAGACTCAAAAGGCATGAATCTAGATGCTATTACTGGCTGGTTAATTGAAAAAGCGAAACAGAACAAATGCGTTATTCGTTTACAAACCGGTGACCCAACGCTATACGGTGCACTTATTGAAATGGTTCAACCTCTGGATGCCGAAGGTATAGATGTTGGTGTTGTTCCCGGCGTGTCATCGGCCATGGCATCGGCAGCGGCCGCCGTCGAAAGCCTAACACTACCCGAAGTAACACAAACCGTTATTCTCACACGCACTGAAGGCCGAACACCCATGCCAGAAGGCGAATCATTAAAAGAGCTGGCACGACATCACTGTACACTGTGTATTTTTCTTTCAATTACCTTATTAAAAAAGGTACAAACTGAATTAATGGCTGCTGGTTGGGGTAAAGAGTCCCCCATTGTTGTGGTGCATAAAGCCAGCTGGCCGAACGAAGAAAAAATAATCCACGGCACCATTAGTAACATCCGAGAAAAATGCCGCGCAGGAAAAATTAATAGTCAGGCAATGATTATCACCAGCCCCACTATCGGTGCTCGACAATGGCCTGAATTAAAAAAATCCAAACTTTACGATAAAGACTTCTCTCACCGTTTTCGCAAAGCACAAAAGAAACAGGAAATAACATAATGAAAACATCCATTCTACTGGTCGGGCACGGTTCACGCCATCAACCGGGCAATGACGAAATTACGCAATTCTCAAACAAGTGGAAAGCGATGAATCCACAATGGCAGATTGAAACCTGTTTTATCGAATTTGCCGATGTGCTACTCGATGAAGGGCTCGACAATGCAGCGAATAATGCCGAACGAGTCATTGTTCTACCATTAATTTTAAATGCAGCCGGCCATGTGAAAATGGAAATCCCACATCATATTAACAAGGCGCGTGAACGCCATAGTCATGTTGAGTTTATTTATGCGAAGCACCTCGGCGCTAACGATAATATTTTTACTATAGTAAAACGCCGTTTAACCCAAGTTATGGCACAGCTCGATATGCCGGATCCAAAAACAACTGGAGTCATTATTCTTGGACGCGGCTCATCCGATCGTGTTGCCAATGGCGAGATAGCAAAAATGGCACGTTGGTTATTTGATGAAACCGATCATGAAAATATTGATATCGCCTTTACTGGTATTACTTACCCACGTCTTGAAGCAGTAATACAAAAACAAGCTACTCTAGGCATGACTCAAATTGCTATTTTACCTTACTACCTGTTTACCGGCACGTTGATTGAGCGTATCAAACGCCAAATTAAACGCCTGCAACAACAATACCCGCATATAGCCATTGCCCATGGTGACTATTTTGGTTTTGAGCCTGAAATTTATACCCTGCTGAATCAACGTGTAAACGCAGCGATGGGAGAAGGCACTGACACATGTATAATGGAATGTGATGGCTGTTCATATCGACAACTTGCAGAAGAATATGGCCACGACCATAGCCATGATCACTCGCATGAAAAGAAACCCGAGGTTGCAGCATGAACAATACCGTAACAGAACAACTCACTCAGGCAGGCCAACAAATTGAACATGACTCCTTTGCCATTGTTGATAAAGAAACCGGTACGCACAATTACCCCGCAGATCAATGGCAAATTGTGCGCAGAATGATCCATGCTACTGCCGATTTTGAATTTAATGGCCTAGCACGTTTTCATCCTTATGCGGTTAAAGCCGGACTCCAAGCCATAAGCAACGGTGCCAATATTATCGCAGACGTTGAAATGATTTGTGTTGGCCTGTCACAACCACGGCTGGCTCACTTTGGTGTAACAACCCACCACTTTATTGCTGATGAAGATGTTATTGCTCAGGCTAAAGCTGAAAATACCACTCGCGCTGTACAAGCCATGCGCAAAGCACACAAAGCTCGGTTACTGGATAACAGTATTATTGCCGTTGGCAATGCTCCAACAGCCTTACTGGAAATTAACCGCCTCATTCATGAAGAAAATATAAAACCATCATTGATCGTCGGCATGCCGGTTGGATTTGTGTCGGCAGAAGAATCTAAAGATATCATCAGTCAACTAAGCGATACCCCTTGGATTATTACTCAGGGACGTAAAGGCGGTTCAACCCTAGTGGTTTCAGCTATTCATGCATTGTTGGCACTTGCCGAAGCCCAGCAAAAATCACAATCCTAAAACTCTTACCAGGCATTGGATATCGTGATGGAAAAAAAGAAAAAAAAGAAAGGAGATCGCAAAGGTTTTACCACCGGCGCTTGCTCAGCAGCAGCAGCACGCGCAGCCACACTGGGTTTGCTCAACGGTGTGGTACCCGAAAAAGTAGAATGTCTGTTACCCAACCAACAACAGGTCAACTTTGCAGTAACTGATGGCTATTGTAACGACACCCATGCACACGCTGTTGTTATCAAAGATGCCGGAGATGATCCTGACTGTACCAACAAAGCACCCTTAACTGCCGATGTCCGACTACTGAATAAACATAAAGGTGAAGTGATTTTAATGGGTGGCGAAGGCGTTGGTACCATCACCATGGCGGGACTAGGGCTTGATGTTGGCGGGCCAGCTATTAATGCTACCCCACGTAAAAATATCGAAGAAAATGTGCGCCTTGTTGCCGGAAAACTACTCAATGATAATGGTCTCGAAGTCACCATTTCAGTACCTAACGGCGAAGCGATGTCCAAGAAAACACTCAATGCACGTCTCGGAATCATCGGTGGTATTTCAATTTTAGGTACAACCGGCATCGTACATCCCTATTCAACCGCCGCCTTCCGAGACAGTGTCATTCAAGGTATACAGGTTGCCGCTAACCAAGGACAAGATACCGTTGTCCTGACCACCGGTGGGCGCACAGAAAAATTTGTTATTAAGGAATTACCCGAACTTGCCCCAGCCTGTTTTGTACAAATGGGTGACTTTCTTAAATACGCTTTAGACACTGTTATAAAAGAAGGCATCCAACATGTTATTATAGGCGGTATGGTCGGCAAACTGACCAAAATGGCACAAGGCGAGACCGTTACTCATGCCGGACGCAATGCTGTAAATACTGAGTTACTGGCCATACTGGCCGACAGTATCGGCGCCAGTGCCGATATTTGTAATGACATTCGACAAGCAGAAACCGCACGTTACGCCAGTGAACGTATGGAAGAAATAGGCTTGCTCACTGAATTTTATCAAGCACTGGGAAACAAGGTTATAACCACCTTGCTTGAACGTTACCCAAACAAATTCAATATCAAAGTATTAATTTGTGACTTTGACGGCAACAAGCTTGCCGAAGTCACACAAGGGGAGCAACATGGCTGAACCTTGCAAGATTATAGGCGTACTGGATAATGCCGGCGATGGCCTAACACCAACGGCACTCGCACAGCTGAAAGCGGCCGATGTGGTTATTGGTGCCAAACGTACGCTGTCGCTCTTTAGCCCTTTTATAAAACAAGGTGCTGAACAAAAGAATTTAACTGGCCAACTTCGTTCTGTTCCTGACTGGGTATTGTCGGCACAACAAGCCAACCAAAACACGGTAATTTTGGCAACCGGTGATCCACTTTGTCACGGTATTGCAAAATATCTATTGACAAAGATCGGTGCTGATAATTGTGAAATTATACCCAATACGTCCACTTTGCAACTGGCCTGCGCTCGATTAAACGTTCCATGGCAATCTGTACATATTTGCTCTATTCATACCAAAGACACTGGCGAATGGGATGATAAAGCCGATATCAGACATGGCTTATATCCTTTATTGCGGGCCTGTATGCAACATGAGTTATTAGGTATTTTTACCAGCTCAGATAATACTCCCGACCGCATTGCCCGCATGCTGCAAGTCGAAAGATTAAGCGAACAGTTTACAATTTCGGTTGCCGAAAATTTATTAACCACAAAAGAAAAAATTTACTCTCAACTATCCATCACCGAGGCAACAAAAATAAACTTTGCTGACCCAAATATTGTGATATTACAACGCCAGGTGCCGTTACCAGATAAAGTATTATTCGGCCTTGAAGACCAGAGTTACGCACAGCGTAAACCAGATAAAGGACTGATTACCAAACGGGAAGTACGTGCGGTTTCGTTGGCACGTTTACAATTAAAACCCAACAGTATTGTTTGGGATATCGGTGCAGGTTCCGGTTCAGTAGGGCTTGAAGCAGCACAGATTTGTCCATCAGGTTATATTTTTTCTATCGAAAAAAATCAGGCCGATGCCGATATTGTACGCCAAAATCAGCAACAAGCCGATATTCATAATTTCAAATTATTTCATGCAAAAGCACCTGAACATCTTAATAACTGGCCCAATCCCGATGCTATTTTTATCGGTGGTTCCGGTGGTGAGCTTGCTAACTTAATCGAACTTTGCCTGCAACGTCTGAATAGACATGGTTGGTTGGTAATGAACTTTGTCACCATTGAGAATCTGAATGTAGCCACTGAAACATTAAAACAAAATGATACCCATTGGGATATCACCCAACTGCAAGCCAGCCGCAGCCAACCTGTTTTACATATGCACCGCATGCAAGCCGAAAATCCTGTCTGGATTGTCTGTGCCCAAGTAACCAACAACCTGTCAGAGAAACATGATGAATAATAAAAAATCCGGCACTTTATACGGCGTATCCCTTGGCCCTGGTGATCCCGGGCTGATAACTCGTCGTGCATGGGACATTCTGCAACAAGAAACTGTATTCTGGACCTACCCTATCAGAAACAAAAAGAGTGACAGCTATGCGTTGGATATCGTTTTGCGTAGTGGCCTAAAAATACCAAAAGACCATGCCGCATTGATCTTTCCCATGACCCACGATAAGGAAAAGCTCAGTAAATACTGGCTAAATGCAGCGCAAACCGTTGTTAATATTCTACAAAAAGGACAAGATGTAGCTTTTCTTGTCGAAGGTGATGCTTCAACATATTCCACCTTTGGTCATCTTGCTCGCACAGTGCAAACCCTTGCAGAAAATATCGATGTGCAAACTATTGCTGGAGTCACCTCTTTCAACTCAGCCGCCGCACAACTACAACAACCACTGGCTGACGTTGACGATACGATTGCTATCATCCCCGCCGGTTATGGTTTAGCCGTCATTTCCACTTTACTACAGCAATTCGATACTTTGGTTTTGCTCAAGGTTAAACCCTTGCTGGACGACATCATTGATTTACTCGACACACACGGCCTGCATCCCCATAGCCACTTTATCGAAAAAGCCGGTTCCCCTGAAGAAAGGATTGTGCATAACATTGCCAATCTAAAAGGACAAAAAGTCAATTATCTTTCTCTGATGATAGTCAAGAATCCACAACGGCAGCGAGGCGAAATCATTCGTGGTTGCCGTAAAAAGAACACAACAACACAAGAAGACAATTTAAAAGGGAAACTCGCATGACAAGCACAACTCCACGCATCGGCATGGTGGCGATTACCAAACACGGTGCCACCCAGCTCGCAACATTGGCACCACAACTGCCTGAGGCCAACATCATTGTGTCGGAAAAATTTGCCAAAACCATGCAAGGCTTATCCAACAAGGTAAATGTTTACAGCGGTGCACTACGCGCACAAATGGCGGGGCTATTTGAAGACTACGATCAAATTGTATTCTTTATATCCCTCGGCGCAGTTGTTCGTCTAATTGCACCCCACCTTAAATCAAAAGATGAAGACCCTGGTGTTCTGGTTGTTGATGATGCCGCCGAGTTTGTTATCCCAGTACTGTCTGGGCATATTGGTGGTGCCAATGCCTATGCCGAGCAACTTGCAGAATTGCTGCAAGCCAAGGCGGTACTGACCACCGCCTCTGATGTTGGTAAAACCATTCCTGTTGATATTCTAGGTCGCGAATTCGGCTGGAAAGTAGAAGCACCTAAAATAAACATCACTCGAGTCTCTGCGCATGTCGTTAACGAGGAACCCATCGCCTTTATCCAGGAATGCGGTGAAACAAACTGGTGGACTCGACCAACTCCGTTACCCAAAAATATTCATTTGTTCAAACACTTTGCCGAAGTTGATCTTAAATACCACAAGGCCATTCTTTGGGTTACCCAGCAGGACATTCCGCCCACACTCTGGCAAGAACTTGAAGAACGTCTGGTGGTTTACCGGCCAACAACAGGAACAAGCAAGTGAATATTATTTTAGGCGTGGGCTGTGATCGTAATACTTCACAACAAACACTGGAGCATGCCATTGATCTGGCTTTAAAACAAGCCAGCCTGACACGCGATACAGTACAGGCATTGGCAACCATTGATAAAAAAAATGATGAAGTTGCCCTACTCGCATTATCAGCCGAACATCACTGGCCACTGTATTTTTATTCAGCAGAACAGCTTACCGAAGTTGAAGTTCCTAATCCTTCCGAGATAGTACGAAAATACATGGGCACACCGGCAGTGGCTGAAGCAGCCGCCATACTGGCAGCCAAAACCAATATGAAAGATTTAATTGTCGAAAAATTTAAATACCTGGGCGAAGATAAAAAAAACGCCACGGTATCCATCGTAAGGAGTCACAATGAGTAAGGGTAAAATTTTATTAGTTGGCTTTGGCCCCGGTGCCGAAGCCCATATGAGTATTCGTGCATTGCAGGCCATTGAAGAATCTGATGTTGTCATTGGCTATTCGACTTATATCAAGCTGGTTAAAAATCTACTTGGTGGTAAAGAAGTGATCCGTAAAGGTATGACCGAAGAAATTGATCGCTGTATCGAAGCCTACGAACAAGCACAGCTAGGCAAAACCGTCGCTCTGATTTCATCTGGCGATATCGGTGTCTATGGCATGGCCGGCCCAACTTATGAAGTCTTGTTAAAATCTGGCTGGAAACCCGACAGTGATATTGAAGTAGAAATTGTGCCCGGCAGCACGGCTCTTTCGGCATGCGCCTCTTTAGTTGGCGCGCCTTTAACCCATGACTTTTGCTCAATCTCTCTCTCCGATTTATTAACACCCTGGCCAACGATTGCCAAACGCATTGATGCAGCTGGCCGCAGTGACTTTGTTGTTGCTCTGTATAATCCTAAAAGTGGTCGACGTACCCAACAAATTGTCGAAGCACAACGTATTTTATTACAATACCGTAAACCGGATACCCCAGTTGCCATCGTTAAATCGGCCTACCGTGAAGCAGAGAATATTCAAATGGTACACCTTGATGAGATGAAAGACTGCAAAATCGGTATGCTCACAACTGTTTTAATTGGTAATAGCAGTACTTATATGGATCAAGGCCTGATGATCACCCCTCGCGGTTACGCAAATAAGTATAAAGATATTACCGGCGATGCGCTCGAAGGTGAAAAACGTGGGCGCTCATTAAACATGGGTTTAGAGGGTTGGAAAAGTTGCGTACGTGAATTCCTGCGCAGCAGCGATAAACATTCACTCCGTGATGTTGCGCTGCATTTTGACAGTGCAACCGGCGATATTATTTCTGCCATCAGTGAGGCAAAGGCCACTGATGAACTTGATGACAATGCCGGAGAGTATTCCGCTGCTCAAGTACAACACGATCCACTTAATGTTATCGAAGCGTCTAAGCATTGGGGACTATTACGTGCAGTAGTACGCAGTGAAGCCGGTGCAGTGGCCGAGCTAATGATACAGGCAGAAAACTTTGTGATGCGTCGAGACTGGTTGAATATCGAGAACGAGCACGTCCATCTACACATCAACTGGCCACGTGTTAAGCAAGTTTGGTTTGTGCGCCGTGCAGACAAGCTCTACAGTGTGCACTTCACCGATGAACGTAATGAAACCGTCTTTAACTTGTCGCTGGTACGCACCGATGGTGAATACGATACATCTGCCTTAAAAGCCTATAAGCAAGACTGGCAAACATTAACCACATTAAATGAATTGGAGAAAGTAAGTAATGAGTAACCTCGAAAAACCTAAAATGATGGCCTATGCACGACACATGCTAGTGTGTGTTGGTCCACGTTGTACCGAAGAAGGGGAATCACAAGAACTATTTGATATGCTGGGAGAAAAATTTAAAGCTGCCGGCATCGACAAAGGTGAACAGCGTGTTAAACGCACCCGCACCCATTGCTTTGCGACGTGCAAATCCGGCCCCGTTCTTTGCATTCAACCTGATGGAATCTGGTATTACAATGTTACCGAAGCCAATCTCGATCGTATTATCAATGAACATCTTGTCGGTGGCCAACCGGTCGAAGACCTTATCTATCACCGCCAGAGTCCCGACTGTGTTGCCCAAACATTAACATGACAAGCACTACTCACTTCTTTACTACCGAACACCCAATGTTCATTATTTCAGTATTGCATTCGATAATGGTTCGTTTTTTTCAAAACAACTTAAGCTAAAGAGTGTTGCAGAGGCAATATTGTTTATGGCCTCTGCCGTAAAAAAGGCCTGATGTGGCGTGATCAGGACATTGGGAAATGATAACAGCATTTTAAAATCAGCATCGTCTATCTCTTTATCCGATAAATCCTGAAAAAAAAGATTTTGTTCCCGTTCATACACATCCAGCCCAAGGTAGCCGATTTGCCCGGAGCGCAGTCCATCTATCGCCGCCTGCGTATCGAGTAGCCCACCACGACTGGTGTTAATAATCATCACCCCCTTCTTCATTTTTGAAATCGCTTCAGCATTAATAAGGTGGCAATTTTCAGCTGTGTACGGGCAGTGCAGGCTGATCACATCCGACAGTGATAACAGCGTATCCATATCCACATATTCAATAGACTGGTTACAACACGCGCTATTTTGTATTGGGTCGACTGCCAGTACCCGCATTCCAAGTGCTTGCAACGAACAGGCTACCAACGCACCAATACGTCCGGTACCAATAATGCCGGCTGTTTTGCCGTGCATATCAAAGCCTTTTAGGCCATTGATGGTAAAATTACCGTTATGCACACGACTATTCGCTTCGGGAATATGTCGATTGAGTGCAAGCATTAGACCTAGAGTATGCTCGGCAACCGCATAAGGTGAATAGGCCGGAACATGAACAACATGTATTCCCAATGCTTGTGCCGCAGCAATATCAACATTGTTATAACCAGCACAACGCAAGCAAATAAGCCGAACCCCCTGTTTAAACAATTGTTCTAGTAGCGGGCTGTCAACAACATCATTAACAAAGATACAGATTGCGATGGCATCACTGGCAAGGCGTGCTGTTTTTAGTTGAAGGGGTTGTTCAATAAAAATAAGCTCATGTGCAGCGCTCACGTTCGCCTGGTTAAACGACTCGATGTCGTAACGTTTGGCATTAAAAAGGGCGAGCTTCATTCCTGTACTTTCCTTACAATAGCGCTTTATGTTAAGCAAACAATACGCCTTGTTTAATCAAGTATAGTCGTAAAAACGCCGTTCAGGGGGGTGGCTTCCCCGATGCTGACAGTGCACTGATATTGTTATCGCCTTTTGCACTCAGGTTATTACCTGCCGACGGTAAAACCACTTTTGCTGCCAGATAACTTAATAAAATGCGTTCAATATCTGTTCGTTTTACCGGTTTAGTTATATAGTCATCCATACCGGCGGCAAGGCATTTTTCCCGATCCCCTTCCATGGCATTAGCGGTAAAGGCGATGATGGGGGTGGGTTTATTATCGCTATGCTGGTTTTGTTCATACTGGCGTATTTTTCGGCTGGCCTCAAAACCATCCATTTCCGGCATCTGGCAGTCCATAAAAACAAGGTCATAGCGACTCGTTTCAAAACATTGCACTGCTTGTATGCCATTAAGTGCTGGCGTAATGTTCGCGCCATAACTTTGCAAAATAGCCGTTGCCACCATCTGGTTCACGGCATTATCTTCAACTAACAAGATTTCGGCGTTATCCAAAGTAAATTTCTCGACCGGTTTGACACTCGCTTCATGCAAGGTGTGGCGTGTAACCAGACCAATATCCTGTGCATTTTGTTTTGCATACCAGATTGCGGATAACAACTGCGGCAGCTCCTGCGAATAGCTGGGTTTGATTAAATAACCGCTAAAGCCAAGCTGGTGCATTTCCCGAGATTCCCCTTTTTGCGGTGAACTGGTCAGCAAGACCAGTACCAGCTCAGATAAATCCGGTTGCGCTTTAATTTGCTTCGCCAGTGCCGCACCATCCAGATCGGGCATTTGAAAATCGGTAATCACAAAGTCAAAGGGGCAGCCGGCCTTTAACGCTCCCTGCAATGTTTGTACTGTATTCACAGCCGAGTCGAGTGTTTCAACCTTAAGCCCATAAGCGGCTAACTGCTCACTGTAAATCATCCGGGCAATTTCGTTATCATCCACCAACAGGCAACGCAAACCTTCCAATTGTTTAAAGTTATCCACTATCAGGGCGGGGCGCTGTTTATCACTGCGGCCTAATTTAATATTAAACCAGAACGTTGACCCCTGCCCTTCGTCGCTATCCACCCCAATCTCGCCACCCATTAATTCGGCTAACTGTTTACATATCGCCAGCCCCAAACCGGTGCCGCCATAGTGACGGGTGGTGGAACTGTCGGCCTGTTCAAATTGTTTAAACACAGACTCCAGTTTGTCTTTGGCAATACCAATACCGGTGTCCTGTACCGATATACGTACAAAACTACCCCGCTGTTCATCTTCTGACTCCGCTTGTACCTGTTCATCCAGCTCAACTGTTAGCAATACCGAGCCTTCATCTGTGAATTTCACTGCATTACTGAGTAAGTTCAACATAACCTGGCGGATCCGTCCGGGGTCACCTTTAAAATACCGTTCGGTATCTGGCACGTAGCGCAGCAACATTTCAATATTTTTCTCACGGCACTTCAATGCCAGCATATCTGCCACTTCTTCGGCCAGTAGTTGTAAATCAAAATCAATTGTTTCAAGCTCCATCTTACCGGCTTCGATTTTTGAAAAATCGAGAATGTCATTAATTAAGCCCAGTAAGGCTTCAGCAGAAGACATGGTTGTTCGGGCATAGTTTTGCTGCTTGCTATCAAGCCCGGTTTCCAGTAATAACCCGATTGCGCCAATAATACCGTTCATCGGAGTACGGATTTCATGGCTCATATTAGCAAGAAAGTCAGACTTTAAACGGGTAGCCTCTTCAGCCGCTTCTTTTGCGTGCAGCATGGCCGCTTCGGCTTTTTTATTCAGGGTAATATCGGTTCGAAGTGCAATATAGCTTTGTGGTTTACCGTTTTTATCCATAAACGGCACAATGGTGGTTGCCAGCCAGTATAAATGCCCTGCCTTCGCTTTATTACAAACTTCACCGTGCCAGACGTTACCACTGGCAATAGTGCGATACATGTCCCGAAAAAAGGCTGTGTCATGAAAACCAGAATTTAATAACCGGTGGTTTTTACCCAAAAGTTCTTCTTTATGATAGCCGCTGATTTTACAAAATTTCTCATTTGCATAAGTAATATCACCGCGTACATTGGTAATGGCAACAATGGAATGTTGATCCAGTGCAAATTTCTGTTCGGCCAGTTTGTCCAGTGCATCTTGTGTCTGCTGAGCCGTTCTCAGCAACTCATCTTCATGGCTTTGTCTCACTTGCAGCATATGATTAAACGCCATGGCCAGCTTGCCAATTTCATTATTGGTACTAACTTCCACCTGCTGATTCAACTTGCCCGCAGCCACTTCCATGCTGGCATCTGCCAGACGAATAAGTGGCCGGGTAATACGTCGAGCGAGATAAATGGCGATGACCACCACCAACACACTGGTCAGCAAAAACATGGCCAGTATAATATTTCCAAGTTTATAAGCACCCGCCAGCGCTTCATCTCGATCTATTTCACTAATCAGTGCCCAGTTTGTTCCCGGCAAGTTCACAACCTGGTGTAAACCAATAACATACTGCCCATTTGGCCCGGGATATTCAAAAGCAGCATCGTGCATATTTTCAGGATGGTGGCTCTGTTCATGTTGCGTCCATAAATGAAATTGTTGGGTGTCAATGCGCTGCAACACACTGCTCGCTGTTTCTCGATGACTAACCGGGGTGCGCGCCAACCCATCTTGCCCGACCAGATAATGCGTCAGGGAGCTCCCATTCTGTTGTACCCGCATCAACTGCGCAATTCGCGCCAGACGCAGCTGTATTGCAAACACACCAATAACATCCCCGGCTTCATCCAGCATAGGCGCGGCAATAAAACCAATTAACAGATCAGTGTCCGTGCTATAGCGTCGAAAATCAGAAAATTGAGCCTGACCGGTATCGATGCTGGCTTTTACGATACGGGCAAATCCAGTGCCCGCATAAAGACCATCAAAAAGGTTGCTACCACGATCATCTTCACCTAGAGCCGAATACAAAATATTACCCTGAGTATCAATCAAAAACAGGTCATCCATGTAATCATAACGGTGTATCAATGTTGCAAGATCCTTTTGCCGCTCGTCCACCAGCAAGGCCCAGGCAGAACTCTTCACAAATTCTGCGGGGCTCTGGTTACTTACTTGCAAGCCGTGTCGCAATGCATTCAGAAATTCAATATTGCGGCTATTTTCAGCCTGGCCATTCAAATCCATAAAACGATAGTTAAACCAGGTTTTAATAAAAACGGCTTTGTCGTGAGCCTCCCGTTCCAGTTCCTGCATTGCCGCTTCTGTCAGGCTCTTCTCCATCTGTTGATAACCAATCACCGAAGTGATGATGATCGGCATTAACGCCAACAACAAAAACCACAATAATAAACTACGCCCAAGTGGGGTGAATTTTTTTCCATTGCGACCATTAATACGTTGTGGTGCAACCTCATTCACGTGTATACGACCCTGCTACACACCCGTATTCTGTACTCAGAAACGATGGCTGTTATTTTTCTAATCATAAAGTCACGCATACCAGGCATCCATTCCCTCTCACCAGACTGGAAATAGGTACGTAACAAACCCCCTTCTTCATCTGCTGAATCTGTCTTTTCTCCATGTCTGTCACCTTTTGCTATCCACCAGACTTATATATCGGACAAACCAGAGCCAGCTTTAGGATTCCGGGCTTATATCCACAGGCAGCAATACACTTGATAACACACATACCCTATGGCAGACGTAAGACCTATTTTTTTCAATGTTCCATCATCGGATATTCCATCTTTTAGTCATTGACCACATTAACAGATCCAAATTTAGTTTATAAATTGTCGCCAGAGTAAGTGAACGAAACAAAATCTCTGTACTGATAATTTCAAATTTGAAAATAAGTAAAGCAATGCATAGATTGCTTTTGTCTTAAAGCGTTTATTACACACATAAAAGCAATTTATGTGTTTCCTATGAAATCATTACTTCAACAACTTAAAGAACGCAGGCTGGCCCTGAGCCTAAGACAAAAGGACATGATGTTGCGTATTGCGTATCGCGTCAGCAGTACCAGCAGTTAGGGTCCAAAGGAAAGCCAGCGATGTGCCAGAGAGCGTTCTAACTACACATGGCAAAGCCAAAGCGATTAAATTCAAAGGAAACGATCAAGAAAATAAGTTTTCATTAGCGGGCATTCAAAGGTGTAGTAGTTCAGACTTGATCTGACAGTTACACAATTTAATTTACAGGGCCTTGTCTAGCACTCTTGACGAGCCCATTATCACTCGTCATTGATTACCTGCCTAATCGCATCGCTTAAGACCACATCAGACGCACCGCCCTTATCCGCCATCCGGATCAAGCGTTTCACATGACGCGAAAGGCCTTTCCCATGTTTGCTGCCTGCAAGAATCGCAAGGAAGACAATGACAATATCTCGTTCAGCGCCCCCCGTGCTGACGAGATCCGATAGAGCGTCGGCAACGTCATGATCCAATCCAAGCACCATCAACTCAGCGATTGTTGCAATATCTAATTTCGTAGCGATAGTATCTGGATAACGTGCATTCAAAGACAAAACCAGCTGATCAAAATCCGTTGGCATCTGCCGGTGTAAGAATGACGGGATATCCAGATAATCCATATCAGGCTGAGCCATTTTTAAATCTTCAGGCATAACTGAGTGGGATACAGCATGCGCCGCTAAAGACATATCGCACCTATCAACACTACCCATACCGCCCCAACCTGCAGCCAAGACTTGCGGCACTTTGCGAAGCGCAGGAACCTCACCTGATTTTTGATCCTCATCCCTGTTAAAGACCAGAACACAACTCGTATACTTTGTTACCAGTTGATAGCGCTCTGCCAACTCTGCAGCTTCCTTTGAGTCAAGCACGGTTAAACGGGCATGAGCCGCCACTCGGGGCATATCGGTAAGCAATGCTCCACTATCCTCATCCTTACGCTCCGAGGAAAATCTTGCCTCCTGGGTGACGGTACGACCATCCTCGAAAGTCATAACAAGCCGCACCTTTCCGACTGGCAGCTCAGGCAGCCAACCAAATACATGAAGCGTGTCGCCTGCATACAACGTCTCCACTTCGCCGGGTATCTGGCGAATTGACTCGGATGGCCATTCGATATGCACTGATTTTGCTTTTGGCTGGTCAATACGCTGGAAATGCCGCACGATTCGCTCCGACATATTTTCCCTGGGGGACACCAGTTCACAGGCTCCAGAGGTTGCTTCCGCAATTCTGCGAACAAAGGCTTCAGATACAGCACTGCCCACACCAACCGAAAATATCCTATGACCTGACTTCAGCGCATCCTTAACGATTTGTTCATGATTCCAGACTTCACCATCGGTAATCAACAGAAGATCTGCCGACAGACTCACTATCTTTCCGCACAGATAGGCCGCGGTAAGAGCCGCTCCAATTTCTGTGCCGCCCATAGTGGCATCTATCTGCTCTACAAAATGCGCAGCCACCCGGACATTATCCTTGTTGGCAATGACTGGCTCAGAGAACAGCAGATTGAACGTCGATCCAAACGTTATCAGATTGAAATAGTCGTTCGGCTTGAGCAAAGAAATGATTTCACGAAGAGCTACCTTAGCCTGTGCAATGGAATCTCCACCCATTGAGCCGGAACAATCCACGACCAACTTCACGCAACGGGGTGATTCTGGTACATCCTCTGAGAATTGTGGGTGAAATGACGCGAGTGCAACATACTCCTTATCATCCAGCGCCCAAAGTCCCTCGACTGCGGATTCCGCAGGTTCTTTCACGACCAGTACAAAATCCCTATCCAGCAGGTCACTTCCTCCCAAGAGTGATATTTCCCTGATACCGTCACTTGTAGATACAGCAACTGGATGTGATGGACAGTCGAAATCAGCTGTTGCCAGTGCACCTTCAATTCGAACAACCAGAGAAAAACCATGCTCAGCTGACAACGCATACTCTGGTGCTTGATGAGGAGCCATACCAGAGGCTAAGGGATCACCATATCGAGGGGCAATTGTGGTGGGAAGATAAAACCGAAGGCTATCCCCCTGCCAGCGATGCAATTGCGCATATCTGAACCGGACAACAGCTTGTTCGTTGGGTAGAATATTGCCCACATTTAACGTAAAAACGCCTGGCTCCAGTTGCTGCAACAGAATGGCTGAATCACCTTCATCAATCGCGTCCTCGTAGCGATCCTCTGCTTCCGTTTTAGGTTGTACCATACCGCGCAGCCTCTTCCCATTAAGCTCCAGCACGAGTTCCAGTAGTACCGCGTCCAATGGTAGAGGAAAAGTATAAACTGCCTCAATATTAACGTCCTCAAGGTTCTTGTAGCTTTGCGACACCGCAACATTTGAATACAACCCTGTCAAACTCGCCTGTACTTCGACAGATTCAAGGACAATACGGGCATCACCTATTGGTTCAAGTACAGCTGCTGTTGCAATGGTCACGATGACTCCTCCTTATCTTAAACTGATTTTTTCATAGAGCTTTATCACCCCGGCAGCGAATTCCCGAACATCCTCTGGTGTCAGATTAGCCCGTTTAGGTTCAATAGTAATCTCAATACCATCATTTACGACAACATGGCTCCACACTTCTACAGAGCCTTTTTGCCTTGGTCGTGCGGGGGGGGTGATCCCCTCTTTCCCATCAGAGCCAACTAATTCACGAATACGATCGAGTGAAAGCCCTGCTTGCTGCCATTTCCGGATCTCAAGAAGTTGATCGAGATGCCTCGTCGAATAATGTGCTCCTCGCCCTACACCGTCAGGCCTATCAACTAGGTCAATTTGGATGTAATAACGTACTGTCCGCCTAGACAGTTTCACTAAGCCACACAACTCGTCTAGGGTAAAAACCACTTTCTTCTCTTTCATGACAGTTATAGTATACAGTATAACTGTCACATTTCAAGTGTAATTAAATTTTCATCGCTAATTTCTAATTTTCCATTCACACTAATCCCCTCGCTGTTTAGAATCTCACGCTGAACAGCCACTCTTATCACACGTGGGAACCTCATGAAAATTAAACAGTTACTGACCATCCTATCCCCAAACTATAATGGCTCTTTGCCCGTCTTTAGATAATAATGTCAGCGTATTTTTCCTGAATCTATTTCGCACACCTCCCTGTATTCATTTTTATGCCCCCCTTACTTTTAACTCCTGAAATTGTAATCTGGCCTCAGCTAAAGAGGTGGTTTGAAAATTACCGATTTTCACCAACATCATCCAGAATCAACCTTCCGAGCTTCATTACCGCGAGTTTTCGTGAGCTCAACGGTACTTTTTCGTTCGCAGTCATAAACACATCCTTTTCCAGATTAATTGCTCTCTCTAAGATATAATTGGCTTTTGGAATAAAAAGTGTAAGTTTTGCAAGGAACTAAACAGCCGATCAAAAACCTGCACTTTTTCTGAACGCTCATAAAAGAAAAAAAATAAATATACTTTAGATTTATGAACAACAAAACCGAACAACACACCCCCATGATGCAGCAATACCTGCGCATTAAGGCCGAACACCCGGATATTTTGCTTTTTTACCGCATGGGTGATTTTTACGAGTTGTTTTTTGACGATGCCCATAAAGCGGCAAACCTGTTAGACATAACACTGACCGCACGCGGTAAAGCTAACGGTAAACCTATTCCCATGGCGGGCGTGCCTTATCATGCTGCCGACAATTATCTGGCAAAGCTGGTTAAGCAAGGCCAGTCCATTGCCATTTGTGAGCAAATCGGCGACCCCAAAACAAGCAAAGGCCCGGTGGCGCGTGAAGTGGTACGCATTGTAACCCCCGGCACTCTCACCGAAGATGCCTTGCTTGATGAAAAACAGATTAATTTGCTCTGTGCCATTCATGCTGAACAATCTAAAAATAGCGCACCACAATTTGGTATTGCCAGTTTAGAACTCAGCAGTGGGCATTTTAATATTTGCCAGGTTAGCGGTTTAGAAAATTTACAAAGTGAGCTAACCCGCCTGCGCCCGGCAGAAATTTTATTAAACGAAACCGACCCACTTAACTTGCAGCACCTGCTGCAACAGAATTACCCGATCAGTTTTAAACAACAACATGAATGGTTATTTAATTTAAACCATGCCGAGCAAACCTTAACAGAACAATTTGCACTCAATGATTTATCCAGCTTTGGCTGCAACGATGTGCCACTGGCAACCATTGCCGCCGGTTGTATTATTGATTACCTTAAATCCACACAACGCAGTGCGTTACCGCATATTCACCGTTTTAAAGTTGACAGAAAAGCAGACTACATTTTAATTGATGCCAGCACCCGCCGTAACCTTGAACTGGAATACCATATTGGCGGACAGCATAACCATACCCTTGCCGGCATTCTGGATTACACCGCCACCGCAATGGGCAGCCGCTTATTACGCCGCTGGATCCATCAACCCTTGTGCAACAAAAAAACATTAACCGAACGCCATCAATTAGTTGGTGAGCTAATAGAACAACAACGTTATCCGCAAATTGAAGCAATCCTAAAACAAGTTGGTGATGCCGAACGCATACTGACACGTATCGCACTCAAAAGTGCCAGTCCACGCGATTTAGCCAGGTTACGTGCAACATTGTTTGCATTACCGGAGCTACAACAATCTTTACGCGACTTAAAAGCGCCGTTAATGCTGCAACTTGCGAAACAAATCAGTGAACACCCTGAAACATTGAACTTGCTAAATGCAGCCATTGTTGAAAACCCGCCGGTTGTGGTTCGCGATGGTAATTTTATTGCCAAAGGTTACGATGCAGAACTCGATGAATTAAAAAGCCTGCAGGACAATGCCAGTGAATTTTTAAGCAACCTGGAAGCACAGGAAAAACAACGTACTGGATTAAGTACACTTAAAGTGGGCTATAATCGGGTACACGGTTATTACATTGAAGTGAGTCGAAACCAGTCAGACAAAATGCCAGCCGATTACCAGCGCCGGCAAACATTAAAAGCCAGCGAACGTTATATTACACCCGAATTAAAAGAACTTGAGGATAAAGTTTTAAGTGCCAATGAACGCGCACTGGCGCGCGAAAAAAAATTATACGATGACATTCTGCAACAATTGAACGCTCAACTACAGCCATTACAACAAACAGCCTGCGCATTAGCCGAGCTGGATGTATTAAATAATTTTGCCGAACGTGCACAAACCAATCACTACTGCATGCCGAGTTTTAGCAATACCAGCCAAAACAGTATACAAATTAAAGCAGGCCGACACCCGGTAATTGAACAGGTACAAAGCACGCCCTTTACGCCTAACGACATCACACTTAACAGCCAACAACACCTATTTATTATTACCGGCCCCAATATGGGCGGCAAATCAACCTACATGCGACAAATCGCGTTGATTGTGATCATGGCGCACATTGGCAGCTTTGTACCGGCAAGCGAGGTTAGGCTTGGCTTAACCGATCAAATTTTTACCCGTATCGGTGCCTCAGACGACCTATCCAGTGGCCGCTCCACTTTTATGGTTGAAATGACTGAAACGGCCAATATTTTGCACAATGCCACCGAAAACAGTCTGGTTTTAATGGATGAAGTGGGACGTGGTACCGGCACACAAGATGGTATGTCGCTCGCCTGGGCCAGCGCCTGGTATCTTGCCGATAAACTGAAAGCCTTAACCCTGTTCGCTACCCATTATTTTCACTTAACCCAGCTACCGAATATGTTAGATGGCAGTGTTAATGTGCACCTGGATGCCGTCGAACATGGGGATAATCTTGTCTTTCTACACCAGGTAAAACCCGGCCCAACAGACAAAAGCTATGGTATCCAGGTCGCGGCACTGGCAGGGTTACCCCCATCAGTTATTGAGCTGGCAAAACAAACACTGTCATCGCTGGTGGAAGAGCAGCAGCCTCTCCGGTTAGACAGCCCCCCCAATCCAACGGAAAAACAAACCGATTTAGAGCATACGATTAAAAACATTGATCTAAATCAAACGACCCCAATGGCGGCATTGAAACTACTGGAACAACTTAAAAAATCTCTCTAAAAACTCGCAACCCACCCCTTTTCGCATTAGAATAGCCACCCTAAATAACCTTTTTTATCATTATTCAGGAGTTTCACCGCATGACCTATATCGTGACCGACAATTGTATTTTGTGTAAATACACAGACTGCGTGGAAGTTTGTCCTGTCGATTGTTTTCATGAGGGCCCAAACTTTTTAGTGATTGACCCGGATGAATGTATTGACTGTACCTTATGTGAACCTGAATGCCCGGCTGGCGCTATTTTCGCGGAAGATGAAATTCCCGATGGTATGGAACATTTTCTTGAACTTAACGAAGAACTGTCACGCGACTGGCCTGTTATCACTGAAATGAAACCTGCTCTGCCTGAAGCCGAACAGTGGGATGGCAAAAAAGACAAACTGCAATATTTAGAACGCTAACCACAATGACTAAAGGAACCGATGTCTGCAATTAAACTTTATTTAACCTCGTTTGCAGACGATCTGCTCGATAGCGTTGCACAACAAATTATTGCGCAGCAAAAAGAAAACCTCCCCCAATTAACCAACACCATCGTCTTCACAGCACAGGCGAACATTGCTTCCGAGTTGCGCTACAAACTACTCAATTATGCACGCCAGCATAACGTTCAAGCCTTGCTTGGGCCACAAATTATTTCGATACAACAATGGCTGCAATTTTTTCAACCCACTACCATCAAAGTCGTCAACAGTACCATACAGGAACTTATTTTAGTTGAGGCTTTACGAAAGTACCCTGACATGCCTGGAGCTGCCAACCCATGGGTTTATGCGCGCACACTGCTAGACCTGTTTCACGAATTAACCGCAAATAAAATCCCACTGCCAAATAATGCGCAAGACTTTATAAACCAGATTAGCCTGGCTTATGGGCTTGATGATAAAGCAACAACAATAGAGGCGCTGGGTCGTGAAGCACATTTTGTTTATACTTTATGGCATGCATGGCATAACCAACTGAAGGCTTATGATGTAGTTGATTCACAAACAGCACTCTTGCTGAGCATGCAAAATGCGCTACAGGAATACAACAATAAAAAAACAACCGATTTTTATTTACTCGGCTATGACCGGTTAACACAAGCCGAACACCAGTGGCTGGAACAACTAAGTCAGCAACATAACATTCATTATTTCTTACAGGGGCAACAACAAAAGGGGCGTACCGAATCGCAACAATACCACCCTGACACGCATATAACCGAATGCATTCAGCGACTGTCTGCATATAAAATAGTGAATAGAAAACAAACAGAATCAACCCGCCTTAAATTCTTAAATACTGTTTATAATACACAGAACTCAGCATTAATTGAGCGGTTACAGGCATACCAGAATAAAGAACTAAATCCGTTAAAAGGCCTTCATATTTTTTCTGCCAATGATGCCGAGCAGGAAGCCCGCGCCATTGATATCCAGCTAAGACGCTGGTTATTGGAAGGTAAAACTAAGCTTGCGATTGTCACCGAGAATCGCCGACTTGCCCGACGGGTACGTGCCCTGCTTGAACGCAGTGGTGTCTATTTACAGGATGCCGCCGGTTGGGCTTTATCCACTACCCGTGCGGCCACCCTTGTTGAGCGCTGGCTGGAATGTATCGAACAAGACTTTGACTACCTGGCACTACTGGATCTTTTAAAATCACCTTTTATATTTCCAGAATATGATCGCAATACCCTGCATTATGCTGTTTACCGACTCGAACAGGACATAATGCGCCATGAAAATATTAGCAGCCATTTAGAAAGCTATCGCAATGCGATTACTAATCGGCAACATCGGCTGCCTGACTGGTTTGAAAAAAATCAGGGGACAAACATTTTAAATGAAGTACTGCAAAAACTGGAATCAGCCGCCAAGCCATTACTACCACTTAATCAGCAGAGCAGCCTTACGCCAACCCAGTTTATTCAGGCTCTCGTTAATTCATTTAAAGTATTGGGGCTAACCGAATCTCTAGTAAACGATGCCGCTGGCATTGAAATTATTAACTTACTTGAAACATTAACTATCGACTCTGACCTTGTGCAATTAAAATTTAGCTGGAGTGAAGCAAGAGCATGGCTGGCAATGCAACTGGAATGCAGCCGTTTTATGCCACCGGCCAGTACCACACAAGTGCAATTGATTGGTTTATCACAGAGCCGGTTTCAGAAATTTGATGGCCTGATTATCGCGGCAGTTGAAGAGGAATTTTTACCCGGCTCTCCCACACCTACAGCTTTTTTTAATGACCGGGTAAAATATGAACTCGGGCTTGGAACTTCGTTACAGGAAAAAAACGAGCGCTTCTATCACTTTATGCGGTTACTCAATTCCAGCGACAACATATTACTCAGCTACCGTAACCAGGGTGATAACGGCGAAGAAATAAAACCCGGTGCATGGCTTGCATTACTTGAGCAATTTAACCAGCTAGCTTTTAATAAAGATTTAAAAGATAGCACGCTGGAAACATTAGTGAATACACCTGAAAACACGTTCACACTCACAGCAAAAGAGCCGGCAAAGCCATCTTATCAACCCACACCCTCGTTGCCGAAAAATTTAATCCCGACAAAAATATCGGCATCACAATACCAGGAGTTAATAAACTGCCCTTACCTGTTTTATGCCGCACGTTGCTTAAAACTGGAAGCCACCGATGAAATACGTCAGGCACTTTCAAAAGCCGATTACGGTGAGCGAGTCCACCAATGCCTACAAGCCTTTCATGATAAAACAGATGACCTGCCCGGCCCGTTCAAATCTAAAGTGACTGAACACAACCGTGATGCGGCAAGCAAACTTTTATATGATATTATAAAAACTGTATTCAGTGCTGACCTGACAGAAAACCATGAGCATCAGGCATGGTATCTACAGGCAAAAAAAATAGTCCCTCATTATATCGACTGGCAAATTAAACATCAGCAAAGCTGGGATGTTTATAAAGTCGAACAAATGATTTCCAAAGAACTCCCGATAAATAATAGCTCTAAACCCTTAAAGCTCAAAGGCCGACTTGATCGTATCGATAAAAGTCCTGACGGACTGGAAGTTATCGACTACAAAACCGGCGCAATCAGTTCAAACAAAAATGTAGAAGCCGGTGAACAAGTCCAGCTCCCCTTCTACCATACCCTGTTGCAAGATGATAAGCACAATGTTACTCAGGTCGAATACCTCGAAGTAAAAAGTGACGGCGTAAAAACAAAAGCGAAACTCAAGGATGAAAAACTCGAAGCGATTGCAGAAGAATCAGCCGAGCGCCTGAAAGAAATATTCAGCCAGCTTCATACAGAAACGGGCTTACCCGCCTGGGGCGATGAAAAAACCTGTGGCCGCTGTAACATGCAGGGGATTTGTCGTCGGCAGATGTGGGTGGATTCGTTGCAACCAACCTGATTTTCAAGTGAATAACCTGTAAAATAAACGCCATATAATCAAACAGTAAGCTCCACATAAGGCGCAGATTGAAGGGGGCAACATAGTATCCAAATTAACGAGCAATTTCGTATCTGCTTTCAGTGGGGTGAATCCGGATCTGAGAAAGTAGAGATAGCTGATTATCACT
>JALTJZ010000005.1:38493-251594 GCA_027076325.1 Chromatiales bacterium
TGTAGCGGAGGTAGACCATCAAATGCACTTGGCTTATTTATAGAAACTCCTTTAGAAATAAAATATTTAAGAAATTTATATTTCTTATTTTGTTCAGATATTCCAAATAGGAAATTCAATCCAGCTCTATTCTCAATATATTGAATATCCTCCTCTGTTAATCGAAAGTTGAACAGATAATACTCATAAGCACTTGATGGTATATAACTCGTTTCTTCGTTAGTTGCATTTATAACTACAAATTCTATATTTTCCGTTGACATTGCATATATGGCTAGACCTATGATAGACAGTGGAGTTAGAATTAAAAATGATAGGATAGCTTTTTTCATTATCACCCCCAAGCCATAGGTCGTATTCTTGAACTATTGCTTTTTAAGCTATACGCAACAAATCCAGAGTGATTTATTACATTAGATGCTGTTCCACTCGCATACGATTGCAGTACAATAAGAAAATTTGATTCTAATTATTTTCGCACAACATCATATATTTTTATATTTATTAGATCCTTAGCTGACGCATGTTTAAACCAATGTTTTAATGCTTTTCTTGAAAATTTCATAAATACTTTTTTTGCTGCAATACCTGGGTTAAAAACCCCGCCAAATAGAGCGGCAACAAACCCAAGTGCATATGAAGCATCAACAGCCTCAAGTAGTAATCCTTGGACGAATTCTATTATTTTATCATTTATTTCCAGGCCATCAATTAGACTGTGTTTATTCTTGAAAATAAATTTAAGAATTACAATGGTTTCTTCATTGTCAAAAATAAGTTCTTCTTTTTTTAAATCTCCGTAAGCTAATATATTTATTCATAGTTTGTCCTTTTACTATATTATATGGTGACTTAGTATATTTTACACATAACAAGAACAAAAAAAGACGGCTTTCGCCGTCTGATATTGGGTAAGTCCCTTCAGGCAAATCCAGCCCGTTTTTGTTCTCGCGCAGTACGAGTCATAGGGTATGTGTCCTGCAATGTCCTTACTCTGCCTTCATCCATCCACACAGGCTATCCCGCCCGAATTCACGACTCCTTGTGAGAGTTTCCTAAACCTGAATCATCTTGTGCTGTGGAGCGCCTCCCCATATACACTGGATTTTGATAAAGTACCATAAGCAGCAACTTTTGCTTTAACCAGAATACGGAAATGTGACCAACTGCACACTATTAATTCACATCGGTTTAGTTAACAATGCAACCAGGCTTAAAACACCCTAAGTACCCGTAAATGCAAAAAACAAATATTCTGAATACCTGTACAATAATTGAAGCCGCTGCTGGCAGTGGCAAGACCTATCAGCTTATTAACCGACTTGTACAATTATTAATCAATGGTGCCAACCCGGCCCATATCGTCGCCATCACTTTTACCCGCAAAGCTGCTGCAGAAATGCAGGTACGGCTACAGGAACGTTTATATCAGCTTGCCACGTTAGACGAAAACGAACTTGTAACCGAGTTAAATAATACAGGCATTACGGCAAACAAGCGCATCCTGTCAAAAGCCCGCTATTTATATGAAAGTGTCATCCTCAGCCCACAAACTGTTCGCTGTACGACATTCCATTCATTTTGTCAGGAAATTTTAAAGCGTTTTCCTTTTGAAGCTGAAGTCCCCCCTGGTTTTGAACTCAGTGAGCAAACTTATCTTTATCAAAAACAGGCGTGGCACGCACTGATGACAGACTGTCAGCAGCAACCGCATGCTAACGTTGCAAAAGCCATTTCCTTTCTATTTGACGAATTCGGGCTAAGTAACACACGTGATATATTGAATAGTTTTCTTGCTCAACGCAGTGACTGGTGGGCATGGACACAAAAAGCAAATAACCCGGTAGGCTATGCTATTAGCCAAATGCAGGCACGTTTACAGGTTGAGCCAAGCGATAAGCCATTGGATATTTTTTTTAATCAACCTGATCTTGATGCATCACTAAACCAGTTCTGTTTATCGCTCGACAAATTAAAAGCAAAAACATATAAAACAGCACTGACTGCTATCAGCAATGCAAGAAACACGGAGCTTAATTTAGACGAACGGCTTGAAAATCTTAAAATTGCTTTTCTTAAAAAAAATGGAGAGCCCTTAGCGCGAAAAATAACAAAAGAAATGGATAAGAGCTTAGGCTCAGATAATGCAGAAAACTTTATTCAAATACACCAGGGAATTTGTCAGCAACTTGAACAACTGAACAAAGCATTAAACCTGCAAAAGAGTTACCAGATTAATAAACAATGGTATATCGCAGGCTCAACTTATCTGGAACACTATCAGAAAATAAAAACGGACTTACGACTACTTGATTTTACTGATCTGGAATGGCAAACCTATTGCCTGTTAACTAAAAGCCACCATGCTCTGTGGGTGCAATACAAACTGGATGCCAGAATTAACCATTTATTAATTGATGAGTTTCAGGATACCAACCCAATCCAATGGCGACTATTACAACCACTTATTGAAGAATTTACCCAACAACAGGAGTCACACGCCAGTGATAGCCGTAGTGTGCTATTAGTCGGGGACATTAAACAATCCATTTACCGCTTCCGGCGTGCCGAACCTGAATTATTTCCCATTGCAAGTGAATATATAGAACAAAATTTTAATAGCAACCATTTACCACTCAATGCATCATGGCGCTCATCACCCGCTATTATAAACTTTGTAAACAAACTCTTTACTGAAACGATTTTAAACAAAGCCATTATGAACTTTTCATCTCATACAACAATGCTTAAAGAGCTTCCCGGTAGCGTAACATTACTAAATTACCCGGTAATGGAGGAAGAAAGCATTGAGAAAAATAAGCCGTCTCCCTTTCGTAACCCATTACAACAACCAAGAGCAGATAAAATCAGCGTTAACCAGTTAGAAGCAGAAATAATTGCAAATAAAATAAAAACATTAATCCACAACAACATAGCGATTACAGACAAAGAGACAACACGCAACATACAATATAAAGACATAATCATATTATTACGCAATAGAACCAATGCAGCTTATTATGAAAAGGCTCTGCACCAGCAAGGTATCCCCTTTGTTGGTTCTGAACGTGGTACCCTACTCGACTGCCTTGAAGTAAATGATATTGTGATGTTACTAAACTGGTTAATCACACCCTTTAATAATATCGCACTTGCCAGTATATTACGAAGCCCCCTGTTTTCAATTTCAGACCAGACACTTATACAACTGGCACAAATTGACTCAAAGGATGCAGGCAACAGTAACTGGTTTTATAAAATAGAAACTCTGCTAGCTTCTACAGAAGAAAAAACCCAACTGAGTAAGGCGCTACAATTATTAAAACACTGGCAAGATATCGCAACACGTATTCCGGTTCATGACTTACTCGATGTGATTTACAGCGAAGCTGATGTGCTCGCACAATATAGCCATGCCTACCCACCACATTTAAAGGCAAGAACGTACAGCAACTTAACCCGGCTTATAGAACTGGCACTGGAAGTAGACAGTGGCCGCTACCCCAGCCTGCAACAATTTATTGCACATATCGAACAGCTTAAAAACAGACCCAGTGAAGCACCGGATGCACCCGCCGCAAGCAATGATCTAAATCGCGTACAGGTAATGACTATCCATGCATCAAAAGGACTGGAAGCACCGGTAATATTTTTAGCCAATGCCGATGCAGAAGGACAATCAAAATTCACCTATAAAAGCATTGTCGACTGGCCAGCAGAAAAACAAACACCTGATATAATGATGCTGGCAAATAAAAACAACTGTCGTGATACAGTAACAGAATCACTCATTAATAAGGACATGCTTGCCGAGCAACGCGAAGCCGCCAATGTGTTTTATGTTGCGATTACCCGTGCACGTCAGTACCTTTATATTTCTGCTGCCAAACCCACAAAGTCAGAAGCTGACTGGTATACACTCATTAAAAATTGCTATAACGTACCGGCAACGGAACAAGAAGAATATGTTCTCGAACAGCATAACAACCATTTATCCGAACAAGACGGCCAGGCCAACATGGTTTCACAGCCAGTAGCAACCCGTATTGATGAAAACCTGAAAAAACCAATTACACTTAATACTAGCTACCAGGATATACAAAAAAGTATATCCCCCAGTAATATCAGTAGTGATGCAAACCAACCATGTTTAGAAAAACAGGCCGATTCAGATGCAACAACCCGAGGCATTGTTATTCATGCCATCCTTGAAAACATCAGTAGTCATTCAAAACTGTCTAAAACTGACTGCCAAAACAAACTGGGGTATGAATTATCAGAAACACTATGGAATGAATGCTGGAATGAAGCCTCTGCTATAATTAACATTGATGAATTTTCTTTTATTTTCCCTGATAGCAATGCGGCAGAAACATATAACGAAGTACCGATAAGTTATTTAAAAAATAATACCACTGTATTTGGAATCATTGATCGTGTTGTTGTATCAGGGAACAATATCTATATTATTGACTATAAAACACACCAAACCGTCAATAAAAATAATATTCAACAACATGCTGAACACTATCAGCCGCAACTGATGCATTATCAGCAAGCAGCCCAGCTTATCTGGCCAAAACACAATATACAAAGCTATCTGCTCTTTACTCATGCTAAATTATTACATCAATATGAAATGGTTATATAGCTTCCAACCATTCTCTGAGGTAAAATACCCAGCGTACTTATCTGACTTAAACCATGAATAAAGACACAGGAATAAAAACATGACTGATACCGTCATTGACGTTACCGCTGAAACATTCCAGACACAAGTAATGGAAAACTCCATGCAAAAACTGGTGCTACTGGATTTTTGGGCAACCTGGTGCCAACCATGCAAGCAGCTAATCCCTGTTTTAATAAAGCTGGCAAACGAGTCCAATGGTGATTTTTTACTTGCAAAAGTGGACATTGATCAAAACAAGGAACTTGCCGAACATTTCCAGGTACGCAGTGTACCTACAGTAAAATTTATCCGTAATGGGCAAATCGTTGATGAGTTCTCTGGCATGTTGTCCGAGTCAGAAATCACAGCTAAGCTCAGTAACCACATTAAGCGTGAATCCGATGAACTTTATCAGCAAGCAATGGAGGCTTTACAGCAAGGCGATAACAGCGCAATTGCCAAAATGCAGGAAATTTGTTTAAACGATACCAGCAACCAGAAAATTTCAATACACTTTGCCAGTATTCTTGCGCAAACTCAACAATTTGAGCAAGCAAAATTATTTATCGATGCCCTGCCAAAAATATTACAGGAGAAAGATGAAATAAAAAGTATTGCCGCACAAATTGAAATAGCGGAGTCTGCAAAAGGCCTGCCTGATTCTGCCAGTATAATAAAGGCGATCGAAAAAAACCCGGATGATTTAAAAGCACGCCACCAGTTTAGCCAGCAACTTGTTTTACAGGGCGATGTTGCCTCAGCGATGGAACAACTTCTGGAAATTATAAAACGCGACCGCAAATTTGAAGATGACCTTGGCAGAAAAGAACTGCTTAAACTTTTTGATATTGTAAACACACAGGGCGAACAAGGCGCGAAAATTGTGGGGGATTACCGGCGAAAACTGGCACGCATACTTAACTGACCGCAGCGTTATATAGCAAACCAGATTGCTTGCTAACATTCACAACAACTAACATGCGACCATTACGATAAGTTTTTTGTGGCAAGTAAAATCGGACAGGCCGCATGGCAGTCCTGTTTAATTAGGGGCAGGCACCTTGCACAAACACCTACTTAAGCGCGCCCGACTTCTTCGCCCTGTCAAGCGCCTTGCTTAACCGTGCCGCCGGAATATACCCTGGATATAACTGACCGTTTTCCAGAACAATAGCAGGTGTACCGCGTACATTCAGTAAATTTCCAAGCGCAAAGTGTTTGTCTACCGGACTGTCACATTTTATATTTTCCAGCTCCTCGCCATTTTTAGCCCGGGTTAATGCTGCTTTTTTATCTTTCGAACACCAGACTGTTACTGCTTTATCATACGAAGCAGAGCCAATGCCCTGTCGGGGATAAGCCAAATAGCGTACTTGAATTCCAAGCTGATTAAACTCGGCAATTTCTTTGTGAAGTTTCTGACAATAATAGCAATCGATATCAGTAAAAACGGTTATGACATGTTTAATCTTGTCTTCTGCTGGAGAAAAAATAATCATGGAATCTTTTAATGCATCGACCGCCGCAAAACGGGCAGAATTGCGGTAACGACTTGTCAGATCTTCGCCTGTATTAATATTGGTGATATTGCCTTCAACAATATAATTGGCATCTTCTGAAATATACAAAACATGGGGAGGCGCTATCACCATATACAGGCCTTTAACAGCTGATTGCTGAATTTTATACTCACCAGCAATGCGTTGCGTGATTATTTTTTTGATTTTATCCAGATTTTTGATTTTCTGCTCGGCAGAAACGTTGGCATGAAAAAACATTCCCAGCACAAAACCTGAATAGAGAATAAAATTTAAAATTATTTTAGGGGACTTCATAAAAAACCTGACTTTGTTAAAAATTTATTAGTAAACACCGTATTCTACACGATATTCCCGAAATTATGGCATAGCATGCCTTTTAATCTTGCAATTATGATAACCAGACAATAATTTTAGTATTTAATTCAACCACGGGGATGGTGTTTAGCATGAATACTTTCCAGTCGCGCCTGTGCAATATGTGTGTATATTTGTGTTGTTGAAATATCACTGTGACCAAGCAACATCTGCACAACCCTTAAGTCTGCACCATGATTTAATAAATGCGTTGCAAAAGCATGACGTAAAGTGTGAGGTGACAGGGTTTCCTTAATCCCGGCCTGAAGAGCGTAGCGTTTGATCAAATACCAGAAAGCCTGCCGTGACATTGCTTTTTTTCGATTAGTAACAAACAAACTATCGGTTTGCACCTGTTTTAATAATTCGGAACGACTCTCTGCAAGGTATTTTTCCAACCAGTCAACGGCTTGATCACCTAATGGCACCAACCGCTGCTTGTTTCCTTTACCCTGAACCCGCACCACTCCCTGACGTAGATTTAGCTGGTTTAATTGCAAATCAACCAGTTCGGAAACCCGCAAACCACTGGCATAGATGACTTCCAACATGGCACGATCACGCAAACCCAATGTTTTTGTTGTATCCGGCGCATTAATAAGTGCATCGACCTCTTTTTCTGTTAAATGCGCGGGTAACTTTCTCCCTACCTTTGGCAAGGGGATTAAAGCAGTTGGATCAACCTGTAGCTGAGTTTCACGGATTAAATAAGCATATAATTGCCGTAAACTTGAAAGTAACCGAGCCTGGCTACGTGCACTTCTATTTTTATTAGCCAGAAAAGCCAGATAACGGTTAATATGCTCAGGTAAAACACCGGCAAGATCCAGGTTACCCTGTGCAAGCCACTTTGCAAAGGCCGTTAAATCTGAACGATACGCCTTCAGAGTGTTATCACTTAAGCCCTTCTCCAGCCACAAGGCATCGAGAAATGCTACAATTGTTTTTTCGGAATCAATATTTGCAGACATTACAAACTTAGACTACGTTCATGTTCAAGTAGCCATGTTTTTACGTTAATATTCTTGCCTTCACGCTGACCCGCAAAACCACCAATCCCCGACTTTGAAACAACACGATGGCATGGGACAATAATCGGAACCGGGTTCGCACGACAGGCATTACCAACGGCGCGTGCTGAACTGTTAAGTTGCTCAGCAATGTCACCGTACGTTAGCGTTTCACCCCATTTTATTTTACTTATACATTGCCATACTGATTTTTGATAATCTGTTCCTTGCATCAATAAATCAACGGTAAAACATGCTGATGAGCCATCAAAATAGTCATTAAGCTGGTTTTTAATAGTTTGAGCAAAATGGCTTCTCAGCCCTTTTATTTCTGTCGCTGCGATCGGGTGTTTTTTTTTGTTATCCATACCCAGATTAAGCCCGGTGACTTTATTACCTTTGCATGATACAAGCAGTCGGCCAATCGGTGTTTGCAGGTAAAAAGATTCAGTTTGCACAAACTCTATCCTTATTTTATCCAGCTCTTTCAGAGCAACCCATAACTGTTTGTTTTATAAAACAAACAGCATTATCTCGGTTTTGTCCACAATACCTAAAGTGTGATTAAAGTTTTTCTGACAGTAACCGATATTATATCAACAATTAAACTTGTACTTATATCGAGGATTGAAGATGAAAACAATACTAATGGGAAAACTATTTATTTTTATATTCGTTTTCAGTGTACAGCAACTTGCACATGCAGCTGGCAGTAGTAGCGCACCGGCATCAAAATATTTTTCACTATCACCACCTATGGTGGTTAATGTGACAGATAACGGACGCGTAAGACATCTTCAAGTTTCAATTCAACTACGCCTGGATAATGTTGCCGATGCCCCTTTACTACAAGAACATAAGCCAGCCATTCAGCACGAACTTGTTATGCTATTAAGTGGCCGAGAAGCAAAAAATGTACGCTCCACTCAGGGAAAGGAAAAACTACGAGCTGAAGCCACTGAAATACTTAAAAAAACATTACAGGAAAGTACCGGAAAACCCCTTATTAATGCTGTCTACTTCACAGCTTTTGTTATTCAATAACAGGGCAATAGCAGCAAACTGCTATCATTGAATAGCTATGGTTTTATTTTCCAGCAACCTCAGTTGCTGAAGTTCATGCTTTAATACTTTTCGGCGACTTTCTTCTTTGGTTGTATTCAGCAGTTGGCTATACAGTGCACGGGCATCTTCCAGTAGTCCCGCTTTCGATAAATTATTTGCGGCCTGATAACGTGCGGTTTGCCCCCAGGGGTCAAGGCCTTCACCATCAGGTAATAAAGCAGACTTCAAATATAAACTAGCCGCTTCCGCATATTGCTTTTGTGCTTTTTTTGAATCTGCCATCCAGTAATATATCTCACGTCGAAGTTTTATATTCTCCACTTGTTTAATAATAATAGAAAAAACAGTATACGCATACTCATGTGCATTGACTGTTTGTAAGTCAAAAACAACCTGCATCAGCTTATCAATGTCTTCTTCACTCAACCGCTGTTGTTGGCTTAATAATTGAGTGAGTGCCTGAGCACTACCCCTGGCATTACCCCCCATAACCAGAACACGTGCACGCATTAACGACCACATAAATTTGTCGGCACCTTGCGGTGATGTTTTAATGCTTGCCATCAAATCAGAAGCCAGCCGGATGTTACCTTTACGCAACAAATCATCAACAAGAAAATGGCGAATATCAACTGGTATCTCGCCCTTTGATTTAAAGTTTTCTGATTTCAGAAAAAGCTTTTTGATCAGTTCCAGACTGCTGTTATTTTCCTCGCCGTTAGTTGCAGCATTATTATTTGCAGAGCTATTGCTTGTCAGTGATTTTAAAAAAAGTTTTGCCGCTTGTTTTTTTACACTCTTGTCCTGACCACGCAAAATGAGCAAAGCATAAAGCGAACGCGCATTAACAGGCTGACTCCCATCAATTATCTGTGCAGCATTCAGCCACACTACATCATCCCCCATTAAATACTGTGCTTTATTGCCTATATTAATGGCATTGTCAATATAAGCATCCCATAGGTCATCAATCGTTAATTTAAACAAACCTTCGGGTAATTTTTTGCTACTGGTATCTGATAAAACAAATTCCATCGCTTTAATCGCTGACAATCTGTCGCCACTACGCTTTGCTGCTTCTGCCACAATCGACCATAGATAAACTTTTAATTCTGGCTGAACCCATTCACCTTGCATCTGCCTCAAACCTGCCTGTAAAACTTTACGTGGTGAGCGTGAATCCCTTCTCAACTGTGCAAGCAAATGTAACATACCGGCTTCTGGGTGGCTGGTGTAAGCCGACAAAACAGCCAAAGCTTCATCTGCCAGATTGTTCATTAATAAAACACGGGCATACAAAATGGTATCATTAATATCACCTTGCCCATAATCCTGCCTGAATCGTGTTATCGCAATATGCGCATCTTTAAACAAACCCTCACTCAAATAGCTATGAATAATCATGCGCCGCCAGTGAGGTAACCAACGGTTAATAAATTCAGAGTCAGGTTGTTGATTTGCCCAGATAACAGAACGTAATACTTGCCGGGCATTTGAATACTCATGAAGATTGAGATAAGCCGATGCCTGTTGTGTTTTAGCCCAATATAAAAATGATTGATCAATATCTTTTGGTAAAACGGTTACGCGCTTAACTAACGCCGCATCTTGCCCGGTTAAATTTAACAAACGGATACGTTCACGTTCCCATTTTAGCCAGCGTTTTGGGTTATTGACATATGCCACTTGCAACTTATTCAGCTCCAATAGCGCTAAATGCAGGGCTCCGGTTTGCGCAATAGCCTGAATGTTGTCCAGCAGTTTATCCTGAACCGGTTTTACTTCAACTGTATTTTCTGAAGTAGGTTTTTTCGAAGGTGAATTTAATACCGGATTTTTGTCTTTTTCAGAGACAAGCGGTTGTTTTTTTTCTACGACAGCAGTTGTAACTGGTATTGCCTTTTCTTTTGCTGTTTTTTTAAACGGCTCAGAAACAGCAGGCGATTCTGCCAACGTCGTAAGCGGTAAAATAAAGATAAAAGGCAATACAGAAAAGCGAGCACTACTCTTCAGCATTGCTCGCTTCAAATGAATCGAAATCTTATATATAGCTGCTATCCTTGCAACAAAGCGGTTATTAGCCAAGTTTTTCCTTGATACGCGCTGCTTTACCAGAACGCTCACGTAAATAATAAAGTTTTGCACGACGTACATCACCACGACGTTTTACACTAATTGAATCAATCATCGGACTATGTGATTGAAATACTCGCTCAACACCTTCACCATGAGAAATTTTGCGAACAGTGAAAGAAGAATTTAAGCCATTATTGCTTTTCGCAATAACGATACCTTCATAAGCCTGCAAACGCTCACGGTTACCTTCTTTTACTTTTACCTGAACAACCACGGTATCACCTGAACTAAATTCAGGAATATCTTTTAACTGTTCTACTTCTAATTCATTAATGATGTTACTCATAACACTAGCTCCAACGCTTAAAGTCTCATTTAATCAGCACACTGCTCGCGAATAAATTCATCAAGCAAACACTGTTGTTCTTCGTCCAGATTTATTTTTTCAAGTAAATCCGGACGTCTTAGCCAGGTTCGTCCTAATGCCTGTTTCTTTCGCCAGCGATCAATTTTTTTATGATCGCCACTTAATAAAACACCTGGTACCGTTAACCCATCCGTATCTTCTGGACGAGTATAATGTGGATAATCCAGTAAGCCATCCACAAACGAATCCTGCTCGGCTGAATCGGCATGCCCAAGGGCATCGGGTAATAATCGAATAACGCCATCAATCATTACCATCGCGGCCAATTCACCACCGCTTAGTATGTAATCCCCTACCGACCATTCTTCGTCGACTTCGGTTTCTATCAGACGTTCATCCACACCTTCATAGCGACCACATACTAAAATTAAATCTTTTCTTGTTGCCAGTGCCTGCAAACCCTGTTGATCCAGTTTGCGCCCCTGTGGCGACAAGTAAGCGACCTTTACATCGTTGCCGCATTTAAGCCGCGCGGTCTGAATCGCTTTTTTCAATGGCGGGTGCATCATCACCATGCCGGGGCCGCCGCCATAAGGCCGGTCGTCCACTGTGTTATTTCTATCGTCCGCAAAGTCCCTTGGGTTCACGGTTGCCAACGTGGCAATTTTTTTTTGAATGGCTCTCCCCGTTATTCCGTAGTCGCTCAATGCCGTAAACATTTGCGGGAATAAGGTTATGACTTCAATATGCATCCGCCATTCCTTAACTTAAGAACCACTTAGTCATCTAAATAATCAGGTTGCCAATCAACCTCAATCACACCGGCTTCAAGATCCACCTTTAAAATAACGCGTTGCCAAAGATAAGGTATTAAAAATTCTTTTGCCTTATCATTGGTTTTATTCTTCACTTGTGCAGAACGAACAACCAATACATCGTTGGCACCGGTTTCTAAAATATCGACCACCTGGCCGAATTCATAACCCGCCTGATTAACAACCCTACACGTTTTTAAATCACGCCAGTAAAATTCATTTTCCGCAGTTGCTGGTAACTGCGATGCATTAATCGCAATCCGTGCATGCTTTAATGCTTCAGCCTGATCGCGATCATTCACGCCTTCTAATTGCGCAATAATGGCTTTACCGTGCTTTTTACCGCTTACCAGTTTAAACGGCCGCCATTGCTTATTAACTTCGATAAACCATGGTGAATAATTGAGTATATTTTCACTGGGATCGGTTTCTGAAAAAACCTTTACCCAGCCTTTAACACCAAAAACACCCGAAACCCCGCCTACAATTAATTTTTCATCATCAGACGAGCTTAAGCCTGAATTTTTCGACACTGTTACAATGCCCAACCAGACTTACAAATACCACGCAATTTATGCAGCAGCACTTTCTTTAATAAGCGTATTGACTCGGTCACTGGTTTTTGCGCCTAATTTAACCCAATGCTCAATACGGTCATTGTTTAAATTTAAACGAACTTCCTGACCAGTGGCACCTGGGTTAAAAAAACCAAGACGCTCAATATAACGACCATCACGTTTGTTACGGCTATCGGTAACAACAATATGATAAAAAGGACGTTTCTTTTGACCGCCACGTGCTAAACGAATGACTACCATTCTTCTACCTCGATTTTAAAACAAAAATGGAAAATCCTTGCGCAGACCACATCTCTACACAATAGAATTTTCAAACAGGTGCGCATTGTACTTGAAATTGGTGAAAAGTGAAGGGTTTTGGGGGTAAAAAAAGAAGAAAAAGAAGGAAAACCCACGGCGTCGCAGCGAAATAAAACGCTTAAAAATTTGGCACTAGCTTTGTTTTACACCCTGTTCGCTGTGCCCCCGTAGTTAAAAACCTTTGTTAGAACATACCCGGCGGCATCTGCCCTTTCATTCCACGCATCATCTTCGCCATCCCGCCTTTACCCATTTTCTTCATCATTTTCTGCATCTGGCTAAATTGCTTGAGCATCCGGTTCACATCCTGCACTTGTGTACCCGAACCCGCGGCAATACGGCGCTTGCGCGAGCCTTTGATAACCGCTGGAAAACGGCGCTCATGTGGGGTCATTGAATTAACAATGGCTATCATGCGATTGATATTTTTAGGGTCAACCTGGCTCTTGGCCGCCGCGGGGAGTTTGCCCATCCCCGGCAGTTTATCCATTAAACCGGCAATGCCACCCATCTGGTTCATTTGCACAAACTGGTCTCTAAAATCTTCCAGGTCGAAACCTTTGCCTTTTTTAATCTTTTTAGCCAGCTTTTCGGCTTTGGCAACATCGACATTCTTTTGAACATCTTCAACCAGAGAAACCACGTCCCCCATATCGAGTATGCGCGAAGCCACCCGGTCAGGATGAAATACTTCCAGTGCGCTGGTCTTTTCACCCACGCCCATGAATTTAATTGGTTTGCCCGTAATTTGACGAATCGACAGTGCCGCACCACCGCGTGCATCACCGTCCGTTTTGGTGAGTACCACGCCGGTTAGTGGCAGAGCTTCGTCAAAGGCCTTGGCCGTATTGGCGGCATCCTGTCCGGTCATGCTATCCACAACAAAAAGTGTTTCGGCCGGATTGGCTGCCTTGTGGATGGCTTTAATTTCATCCATCATTTCATCGTCCACATGCAAGCGACCAGCCGTATCCACAATGACCACATCAAGTTGTTTCAGTTTGGCCTCTTTAACAGCACCTTTTACAATATCAACCGGCTTTTGTTTTGTATTGCTGGGAAAAAAGGTTGCCCCCACTTCGGTGGCCACGGTTTCTAATTGCTTGATCGCCGCAGGGCGATAAATGTCGGCACTGACGACCAGTGTGGATTTTTTCTGGTTTTCTTTAAGCCAGCGCGCCAGCTTGGCAACGGTGGTGGTTTTACCAGCACCTTGCAAGCCGGCCATTAAAATAACAGCGGGGGGCTGTACGCTAAGCTCTAAACCGGTACTACCATCACCCATCATGGTGACAAGTTCGTCATTCACTACTTTGACAAACGCCTGCCCTGGCGTCAGGCTTTTAAGTACCGTATCACCCATGGCCTGTTCACGCACATGGTCAATAAACTGCCGTACCACTGGCAAGGCCACATCCGCTTCTAACAGCGCCATACGCACTTCGCGCAAGGTGTCTTTGATATTATCTTCTGTAATTCGGCCAACACCACGGACATTACGCAGTGTTTGCCCTAAGCGTTCCGTTAAACTGTCAAACATAATGCTCTACAACTTTAATTTATGAAAAATAAAAAGTAGTCATTGCGAGCGATAGTGTGGCAATCTTGGCGGGTTGTAGCACACATCAAGTGAAAGATTGCCGCGCTATCGCTCACAATGACAAATCTGTGTGAACAGAATTATAACCTGATTACAGGCTAAAGATCTTCTGCCCTTGCAGCGGATAAACCGTGTGGGAGGTAATCGCTTGTTTACACTCACCTAAAATCACATTTTCAAAGCCGGGTTTATTGTGGCTTATATAAACTTCAGGCTGATGCTTTAGTTTTTTAATATCCGCTGCTAGCAATTCAGCACAATAGTGTCCGGCAATTTTACACAGTTCTTTGTCGGCATTCGAAAAGGCCGCTTCAACCAATAATAAATCCAGTGCGTCATGCTCGTTTAAAGCCGCCCAGAAAGTATCATTTGTGGTGGTATCACCGCTGAATGCAAAGACACCCTTGTCCCCCTGAACACGATAGCCCACAGCAGCAACGGCATGGTTAACGGCGATCATTTCAATTTCGCGGCCATTGATGCAAACGCTCTCTCCTGGTTCCATCAGTTGGTATTTTAAAACAGGCGCTTCAGTCGGCAGGCGTGAAAAGTCCGGCCAGATGGTATTGTTAAATATATGGGTTTGCAGGGCATTGAGTGTTTCAGCCTGGGCATGAATAACCACAGGCTGCTTGATACGCTCAAAAATCGAGTCAATAAAAAGAGGGATCCCTGCAATATGATCTAAGTGCGAATGTGTCACAAAAATATGCTTTACGTTCGACATTTCGTCCAACGTTAAATCGCCTAACCCAGTTCCGGCATCAATTAAAATATCTGAGTCAATTAATAGAGTTGTCGTTCGTAAATCAACGCCCACGCCCCCACTGCACCCCAACACCCTCAAATCCATCGAGTTTTCCTAATTTCTTTTTTTCATTTATTTAACTCAGTATAAAACATTTTTTACTGATGTCAGTCTTTACACTTAATTTTGAGTGATTATTAAACATGATTCACGTGAAACCCCACCTAATCCACGGATTCTGCTGCATTTTTAGCATAATTTCTGTCTAGTATACTGCCGACTTGTTCACAACACGCAAGCACAAAGCCCCCTGTTACAGCCCAACAATTTAAATCTACTTTCATTTTCGTATCAAGCTATGCGATGATTACCCATTAGCCCATATTATTCAAGATAACACAGATTCTATAACAATGATTTTAAGCATCACCGGCATCCTTTTTTACATAGTTGCAACCGCTGTGCTATTTAGGCATAGCCGTCACAAAAAAAATGGAACCAGCGCAATATCTAAAACTAAGCTGTTACTGCCTGGCTTTGTTGCCATTTTAATTCACGGGTTTTTGTTATTTCAATACACACTTTATACCCCACAGGGTCTGGACTTAAGCGTTTATACTATGCTCTCTTTAGTCAGCTGGATTACGTCAACCTTTCTTATTCTGGTTGCATTACGCCAGCCAGTAGAATGTTTAGGCATGGTTGTTTTTCCTTTTGCCGCCACAACCTTGTTACTTAGAATAACCAGCGACCACCACCAGTTTATCACCCAGATTTCAGCTGGTCTTGAAACACATATTCTGCTATCTATTATTGCCTACAGTGTTTTAAGCATTGCCGCTGTGCAAAGTCTTTTACTTTACATTCAGGATTACCATTTACATAACAAGCAACCCGGTGGCTTTATGAGCGCACTCCCCTCGCTTGAAACCATGGAAAATCTGCTGTTTAAAATGATCTGGCTTGGTTTTATTTTGCTGAGTATTTCACTTATTAGTGGCCTGCCCTATCTTGATGATATCCATCAGCAACACCTGACACATAAAATTATTCTGTCATCCATTGCATGGGTTATTTTTGCTATTTTACTTTGGGGTCGCTGGAAGTTTGGCTGGCGAGGCCAATTCGCCATTCGCTGGACATTAGGTGGTTTTGTATTACTTATGCTGGCCTATTTTGGCAGCAATATTGTACTACAGGTTATTTTGCAACGTGCTTAATTGCGTTTTAAAAACCCTATTTCTGCTTGACAGGCCGGCCTAAATTCCTAAAACTTACCCTATCTCAATTACATAGGTCATAACCTCCTTGGACACATTTTCCTTAGGTATGCTATTTGGCATACTTGTTTTTCTTATTCTTGTATCCGGCTTCTTCTCTGGCTCCGAAACAGGTTTAATGAGTTTAAACCGCTACCGCCTTCGTAACCTGGCCAATAAGAACCACAAAGGTGCACAAAAGGCGCAGCGCCTGCTTGAAAAGCCCGAGCGTATTATCGGGATGATTTTACTCGGCAACAACTTCGTGAATATTCTTGCAGCCACCATCGCTTCCATCATTGGTATTCGTTTGCTCGATGATGCAGGCCCCTGGGTCTCAACTTTTGTGTTAACGGGCATTATTCTTATTTTTGCCGAAGTGACCCCGAAAACACTGGCCGCACTGCACCCTGAAAAATACGCTTTACCGTCTGCCTATATCCTTGAGCCGCTGCTTAAAATATTAACACCATTTGTCTGGATGATTAATAAAGTGACCCGCGCGCTATTTCGCTTAATGGGCATATCGGCACAACAGCAGTCCGCAACCAGCCTGAGCAGTGATGAAATACGCATTGTGGTCAATGAAGCCAGTTCCATGATCCCTCAGCAGCATCAGCGTATGCTGTTGAGCATTTTAGATCTGGAAAAGGTGTCCGTTGAAGATATTATGGTGCCACGTAATGAAGTAGCCGGTATTGACATAGAAGATGACTGGCCAACGATTCAGAAGCAGCTCGCCAATAGCCAGCATACACGTTTACCCGTTTACGCCGGCGATATCGACCATATTATAGGCATTATCCATGTACGCAATGTGATTAACCTGTTTCAGTCGGAAAAAGGCAGTAAAGACAGCCTGCGAGGTATTATTCGTGAAGCCTACTTTGTGCCTATTTCAACACAATTACATACCCAACTGCTCAACTTTCAGAAAGAAAAGCGCCGTATTGCACTGGTTGTAAACGAATACGGCGATATCCAGGGGCTCGTTACACTGGAGGACATCCTGGAAGAAATTGTCGGTGAATTTACCAGCGATCCCGCAGCAAGCATTAAAGATGTACACCAGATGGAAGACGGAACCTTTCTGGTCAATGGCAGTGCCTCTATTCGTGACCTGAACAAGCTGCTCAACTGGGAACTGCCGACAGATGGCCCTAAAACAATCAATGGACTGATCATTGAATACCTTGAACATATCCCTGAACCCGGCACCAGCATGCTGATTGCCGACCATCCAATGGAAATTGTCCATACCACACGCAATACGGTAAAAACAGTGCACATTGATCCTAACTGGAAGACAAATGGAACCAGCAAAGACGATGAAAAAATAACCGAGGAGTAAAAGGTAGTAAAATTCTGCCAAAAGGCTGCCAAAGTATGTCAGAAACCTGAAATGCAGGCTATAATCCATAAGAATACTTACTATAATCAGATAATTAGCATAAATTCAGGAGTTATTAGTGTCGAAACTGACGCTTTCATTTAAAGGGCAACTACTCAAAGTTTTCCCCGTTCGTCCCGGCAGTATGATCGTTGGCAGTGACCCCGCAGCGGATATTCACATTGACAGTCTGGCTATTGAACCACAACATATCCAGATAGATACGGAGCAACAGACTTCCCGTATAAAAGCACTGTCTCAGGAAAACGGCACCTTTGTTAATCAGGAAAAAATTGAAACCCATCAACTAAAAGATGGCGATACAATTCGCGTTGGTAAACATACACTAACATATATTTTTGAAGAGCTGCCGGAAGAGGATATGCTGCAAGCCATCAATAATGTAGATGTCACTCTGGACGACACCCCCCAACCCCCCACTCCAGCCATAGCCGAACCGGAAGCCCCCACCGAACCACCCGTAAAACAAAAACAGGACGGCTGGTTACAAATTATGTCTGGGCAGAACCTGGGCAAAACGCTCAGCCTGCACCGCTCCATGACGAACCTGGGCAAACCCGGTTTGGCAACCGCCGTTATTGCCCACCGTGAAAGCGGCTACTATATTTCACATCTGGAAGGCAAAATGCCGTTGCAAATAAACTCGCAACCCACCGAACAAACAACTAAGCTTAATCCAGACGATATTATTCAAATTGGTAATATCAAAATGCAATTCTATCTGGAATAATTTATTTATTCATACCAGGGGGCAGCCCGAAATGGAGCATCGACGATTTACCCGTATTCCCTTCGACGTTGAAGCTCGCTTGTATGATCCACAATCTCAAAAAACATGGGACAGCGAACTTATCGATATATCCCTCAAAGGCTTAAAATTAGCACGCCCACACGAATGGAAAGAAACCGGCCATTCACATTTTGAGGTAACCCTTATACTCGCCAGGCACGATGTTGAAATAAAAATTCAGGCCATGCTGAAACACCATGACGAAGCCGTATTAGGTTTTCAAACCATACATATTGATGTTGATAGCGCCAGTCATTTACATCGGTTGCTTGAATTAAATTTAGGCGACAGTAAATTATTAGACCGGGAATACACCGAGTTAATATCACCCCATTTGCCTTAAATTTATAAAATAAAAACACCAACAAAGCGCTAAACACACCTTACTTTTGTTTTATTTGTGGTATCGTTCCTATTTTTTTGCGGAACATATTTATGGCTCAAAATACCCTTTACTGGCACGACTACGAAACCTTTGGCATCGACCCGGCACGAGACCGCCCGGTACAGTTTGCCGGTATTCGCACCGATGAAGATCTCAATATCATCGGTGAACCGTTAAATATTTTTTGCCGACCTTCTCCCGATACACTGCCCCACCCCACTTCGTCACTGATTACCGGCATCACACCACAATACGCATTAGAACACGGCTTGCCGGAAGCTGAATTTATCCAGCGTATCTTGAACGAGCTATCACAACCCGGCACCTGTGGGGTAGGTTATAACTCACTGCGTTTTGATGATGAGGTTACACGCAATACCCTGTACCGTAATCTGTTTGACCCTTATAGCCGCGAGTGGCAAAACGGCAACAGCCGCTGGGATATTATCGACATGGTACGCGCCTGTCGTGACCTGCGCCCGGATGGCATCGTCTGGCCCATGCGCGAAGATATTGAACGCAGTAGCTTTAAACTCGAAGAACTCACCGTTGCCAATGGCATTGCACATACACAGGCACATGATGCACTCTCTGATGTTTATGCCACTATCGCAATGGCAAAATTAATTAAAGACAAGCAACCCAAGCTTTACGATTTTCTCTACAAGCTGCGACGAAAAAATGAAGTGCTTAAACATATCGACTTAAAAGAAATGACACCACTGCTGCACACTTCCGGTATGTACGGCAGCGACCACGGCAATACCCGTATGGTTGCGCCCATTGCCAACCACCCGACCAATAAAAACAGCGTGATTATGTTTGACCTGTCCCAGAAACCTACCATCCTGCTTGAACTCAGTGCAAAGAAGCTAAAAGAACGGCTCTATACTTCAGTTGCCGATTTAGCCGAAGGTGCTGAACGGCCGGCGTTAAAGCAGTTACTAATAAATAAATGCCCGGTTATCGCCCCCACTTCAACCCTGACGGGTGATACCGCAAAACGCCTGAACATTGATCTGATGAATTGCATGAAGAATCGTCAGGCACTGCTTAACTCGCGCAAAGAAATCCAGCAAAAAATTGCCAAAATATTTGAACCGCGTGAGTATGAACCCATCACTGATCCTGATTTAATGATCTATGCAGGTGGTTTCTTTTCACGGCAAGATAAAACACAAATGGAAGCTATCCATAATACCGCCCCCGACGAACTGGGCACACAAACCTGGCGCTTCGATGACAAACGCCTGCCTGAAATGCTGCTTCGTTACCGGGCACGTAATTATCCCGAAACACTCAACGAAGACGAACTGGCACAATGGATGGAACACTGCCGTGACCGACTGGTCGAAGGCGAGTCCGGCCATTTAAACTTTAAAGAATTTTATGCCGAACTTGAGCAACTACGATCTGAAACGGAACTCGATAACAGTAAAGTTAAAATTCTTAATAAGGTGGAAGAGTTTGGGCGTGAGCTGGAAGCCTATCTGATTTAAACCCATATAAAATATCTGGATCTAACCTACATCAATTATATTAACACATCAAAATTCAAAACAACCAACCAAAAAAGCTGCGTCATTGCGAGCGATAGCGCGGCAATCTTTTTTATTCCAGGTATGCACTAGCAAGATTGCCGCGCTATCGCTCGCAATGACCCTTAATTATATTTTACCCAAAGCTTTATTCAGTCGCATCACCGTAACTATAAAAAACAACAAAAAGAGCCGAGGGGGTAAAGCTCCCCCCTCTTATTCAATATATTCACCCGCCCACGTTGATTAACTAATTTTCGATACGAAGTTCAGGGCGAGCCTGGCGTAAGCCGGCCAAACCCTCTTCCGTTACCTTTGTTTTACTCAGGTATAAAATCTTTAAATTCTCAAGTTTAGCTAATGCTTTTAATGCTGCATCGGTTACTTTGGTATTATACAAATATAAAATACGCATATTTTTATTGTTAGTTAACGCAGCCACGCCTTTGTCCGTGACTGCGGTGCTTCCGAAATAAAAATTTCGTAAATGTTCAATTTTAGAAAGCGCACGTAACCCTGCATCGGTAACATAAGATGCACCTAGATCCAGACTGCGTAATGAAGCAATTGCGGCCAGTTTATTCAACCCTTCATCGGTCACCTTTGTATGGCTAATATCTAACGAGCGTAAATATTTAAACCGGGCTAACTCATCCAGACCGGCATTATCCATCGTTGTCCCCCCCAGACTCATTGCAAATGCCACCGAGGGCATCGGTAATTGTGCCATTACTTCAGGTTTATATTTTGTCCAAACAAACACCGGTAAAGAATAAACACCTTCCGGCCTTTCACGTAGATAGTGCCAACCACCCAATTTACCATGCGCTAAATAACCTGTTAATGCTCCCGCTTTTAACCAGGCATTAACAACATCGGCTGTAAATTCTGTGCGTACTTTTGATGGTTTTTTTGTATATGCACCGATGACACTACCTGCAGAAACGCCAATCAGTAAAACCAGTGAAACTGACAATGTTTTAATGCTAACCATCTGCTCCTTCCCCCTCCCCCAATTTAAAAGAAATCTTATTTTTTATATATCAACTTGATATAGTTTAGTGCAGCAATCTTTATTTATTCGAGGTATACATGAATAAGATTGTCGCGCTATCGTTCGCAATGGTTTATTATATTTTATCTAAAGCTTCATCCAGTCGTGTTACCGGGTAAATCGTCATTCCCTTTGGTGTTTCACGCGGTGCATTGGCTTTGGGAATAATGGCCTGTTTAAAACCATGTTTTGCCGCTTCGTATAAACGTTCCTGTCCGTTAGGAACCGGGCGAATTTCACCAGCTAACCCCACTTCACCGAAAACAATTAAATCTTCCGGGATTGCTTTACTGCGTAAGCTCGACGCAATGGCAAGCAACACGGCAAGGTCGGCTCCAGTCTCGGTTACACGCACACCGCCAACCACATTAGCAAACACATCCTGGTCGTGCATCATCATACCGGCATGGCGACTTAATACAGCTAGCAACATCGCTAAACGATTGGTTTCCAAACCGGTGGTTACGCGACGTGGGTTACCTAAGTGGCTTTCATCAACCAGTGCTTGAACTTCAACGAGTAATGGCCGACTGCCTTCGAGTGTGACCATCACGACCGTACCCGGTACGACTTCGTCATGGCGGGATAAAAAGATAGCTGACGGATTGGTCACTTCCCGTAAACCTTTTTCCGTCATTGCAAACACACCCAGTTCGTTTATTGCACCAAAACGATTTTTAATAGCTCGCACTAAACGATAACGGCTACCACTGTCGCCTTCGAAATATAAAACCGTGTCCACCATATGCTCTAAAACACGCGGCCCCGCTAATGCGCCCTCTTTAGTGACATGGCCAACTAAAAACAAAGCCGTGCCGGTTTGTTTGGCATAGCGCACTAATTGCGCCGCCGACTCACGTACTTGCGCCACGCCACCGGGGGCGGATTGCACTGCTTCGGTATACACAGCCTGAATCGAATCAATAACCATCACAGCGGGTTTTTCAACTTGAGCCATTTTCAAAATACTTTCAACCTGCGTTTCAGTAAGCACATTGACTTTTTCAGTATTTAAACCCAGTCGCTGTGCGCGCATACTGACTTGCTCTAACGATTCTTCACCAGTGACATATAAGGTTTTAGATGTTTCAGCTAATGCAACCAGCGTTTGTAATAACAAAGTTGATTTACCAATCCCCGGATCACCGCCGATTAACACTACCGAACCCGGAACTAAACCACCGCCTAATACACGGTCAAATTCTTCAATGCAGCAACTGTAACGTGTTAGCTCATTAACATGAACATCGGCAAGCACCTGCACCTGGCCATTTTTAGCATCGCCCGAAAAACCACTGTAACGTGGCATACGCGTTGCGCCCGCTGCTGCCATTGCTGTTACTTCAACCAGCGTGTTCCATGCGCCGCAGTCAGTGCACTGTCCACCCCACTTAGGTGCCTGCGCACCGCATGCACTGCAACTGTAACTTTGTTTTACTTTTGCCATAATTTAATTTCGTAATTTGGGGGCAGAGTAAAAACTATGGCCATCCATATCTCATTCATCATCTTTATATTCAAATACAACACGCTTGGTTACCCTACACAGAAGCTCATAACCAATGGTGCCGGCTGCTATTGCAATTTCTTCAACTGGCAAACCTTCGCCCCATAAAATAACTTGATCGCCCACTTTTGCGTCGGGTTGTTTGCGCAAGTCAACCATAATCATATCCATTGAGACTCGGCCAATTAAGGCAACCCGTTTACCATTGACTAAAACAGGTGTGCCGGAAGGTGCATGGCGCGGATAGCCGTCACCATAACCAATCGACACCACACCTACCAACATATCTTCGGGGCACTGCCAGGTACTGCCATAACCAATGGTTTCATCTTTTGAAATATTATTAACCGCTATCAGTGCTGCCGATAAGGTCATTACTGGTTTTAAATCTGCTTCCAGCTTATTTGCAACATCATATTCATTAGATTTAACAAAAGGATTAACCCCATACAGCATGATACCGGGACGTACCCAGTGACCATGCGCTTCAGGCCAACCTAAAATAGCAGCAGAATTTGCCAGACTGGTTTCAGCCGGATTGCCAGACACAATCTGGTTAAATAATTCAATTTGCTGTTTACTTTTAGCGTCGCTACGATCATCGGCATTGGCAAGATGCGTCATTAGACCAATATCAGTATCCACACCGGCATTCAGCATACGTTGGTACATTTTCTTTACATCACCGGGTGGAAAACCCAACCGATGCATACCGGTATCTATCTTTAACCAGCATTTTATATTATTCACCAGTTCGGCATGCAGCTCTAATAATATCACCTGACTAATATGATGAATAACAACTGTAATATTATGTTGTTGAATTAAAGTGAGATCAGCCGAAGAGTTAAACCCTTCCAGTACCACAATCGAGCTTTTAATACCGACTGCACGTAACATAACAGCTTCATCAATCGAGGCAACGGCAAAGGCATCCTGCTCGGTTAATACTTCTTCCAATGATTGTGCAATACGCGCTATACCGTGCCCATAGGCATCGGCCTTAATAACAGCCATTATTTTTTGTGGAGGAGCGGCCTTTTTTGCAACCGCAAGATTATGTTTTAAAGCAGCAAGGTTAATCGTAGCGCGAGTAACTCGACTCATTATTAACCCTCAAAAGAAGGTGCAGCACTGTTGCCAATATAATTTTCAAACTTGGTGTATTTACCCAGAAAGGTTAATCGCGTCATACCTATCGGTCCATTCCGTTGTTTGCCAATTATAATTTCTGCCGAGCCTTTGTCAGGACTGTCTTCGTTATACACTTCATCACGATAGATGAAAACAATTAAATCGGCATCCTGCTCGATGGCACCCGATTCACGTAAGTCTGACATCACCGGGCGTTTATTCGGCCGTTGCTCTAAAGAGCGATTTAACTGTGATAGTGCGATAACCGGTACACCGAGTTCTTTTGCCAGTCCTTTTAATGAACGTGATATTTCGGATATTTCTGTGGCACGGTTTTCGCTGCTACCACTTAACTGCATCAGCTGCAGGTAATCGATAACGATTAAACCCAAGCCATGCTCTTTTTTAATCCGCCTTGCACGGGCACGAATTTCCATTGGTGACATACCCGGTGTATCGTCAATAAAAATTGGTGCCTCATTTAAAATATTCACCGCTGAGGTTAAACGTGGCCAGTCGGTGTCTTCCAGTTTACCGGTGCGGACTTTGTTGGAGTCGATACGCCCAAGCGATGACAACATACGCATAACCAGTTGGTCACCCGGCATTTCCATACTGAAAACAGCAACCGGCTGCTTTGCCTTAACCGCCACACTCTCTACGATATTCATCGCAAACGATGTTTTCCCCATGGACGGGCGACCTGCAATAATAATTAAATCAGAAGGTTGTAAACCCGAGGTTTTCATATCGAAATCCTCAAAACCAGTCGGCACACCGGTATATGCCGCATCATTCTCAAACAGGGTTTGAATTTTTTCCAACGCATCCCCCATTAACTCGGTCACCGATTTATAGCCCTGATTGGTTCTTGCGCCCTGCTCGGCTATTTGAAACACTTGTTGCTCGGCTTTATCTAAAATCTCTGCACTGCTGCGGCCTTCAGTATTGTAAGCGGACTCGGCTATATCGGTTGAAACACGAATAAGCTGCCGCAAAACTGAGCGCTCACGCACAATGGCAGCATAGGCTTTAATATTCGCCGATGTGGGGGTGTTTTTTGCCAGTGCCCCCAGGTAACTTAAGCCACCGACATTTTCCAGTTCTTTTTGCTGATCCAGCCATTCAGACAGAGTAATGACATCTAAAGGCTGATCCTGTTCAGCCAGCGCCACAATTGCGCGAAATACCAGACGATGATCGCGCCGATAAAAATCATCCTCTGCAATCTGGTCGGCCACCTGCTCCCAGGTACTGTTATCAATCATTAAGCCACCCAGTACAGACTGCTCTGCCTCAATAGAGTAAGGGGGTAACTTTAATTTATCCGCCCGGTCATTTGATACGTTTGGGAATACAACTTCCTGCATGGTTTTATCGTTCTTTAATAATTATATTAGGTCTATTGTAATGGCTAAATGACTTGATGCCAGAGAAAAAAATAATACCACAACGGCTCTAAAAAAGAGTGCGAATAATACAGCATCTTTTATAAAAAGTTGGACTTATAGAATTAGTATTTGGTGATAAACAAACATAACCCGGCACGAAATGTGCCGGGGTTGGAAATGATTTAGAAAGAACGCTTAGATAGCAAATCAGCTTTATTTGCTAAGGTGTTGATTTATTCGGCTTCAACAACAATCGTTACATTTTCTGTAACATCAGAATGCACACGAATAGCAATCTCGTATTCACCAATGGCATGAATAGGACCTTCGGGCATGTTTACTTCCTGTTTGGAGACTTCAACACCCGCAGCAGTTACTGCTTTAGCAATATCACTGACTGCAACAGAACCAAATAGCTTACCTTCGTCACTGGCATTGGCTGTAATCGTAATTGAAGTCAGTACTGCGATTTGCTCTGCGCGCGCCTGCGCTGCTGCTAAGGCTTCTGCAGCGGCTTTTTCCAGCTCTGCACGGCGTTCTTCGAACATAGCGAGGTTTTCTTTGGTTGCAGGAACCGCTTTTTTCTTTGGCACCAGAAAGTTACGACCATAACCAGGGCGAACTTTCACTTTATCACCCAGGTTACCCAGGTTGGCCACTTTTTCTAATAAAATTACTTCCATCTTTGTTTACCTCTAATCAATACGGCCACTACAATGGCCTCATTTTAAATTCATTTTATACCAGCTTAATACGCGCCCGGTAATTTGCCCAATTGTCAGTTAAGCCAATAAAAGCGATTAAAAACAATTCGTATGGCATTAACACGATCATTAATAAATACAACAGATACAACCACACTACCTTTAGCTTACGCACAACAACAACAGTATGAGCGATAGCTAAACCCTGTAACACAAAAAGCAGTACCACGACACCAGCACTGCCCATAAGAATCTGGTCAAACACGCCATCACTGACAATAACAGCAGCAACAATTATTAATAACGCGCCGATAGCCGCACTCACACCAAAGCGTAATTCCCTGAACTCTTCTCCAAACCCACCGGGATGAAAAAGCAATGCTTGCCACCAACGCGCTAAAAACAGGCTGGCAGACATACTTAACACCCAGTAAGCTGCGCCATAATTAACAATCATCTTACCAATATTAAGGATAAAGGCCTTCAGCTCTTCTTCTGACAAATTCATTTTTGCGTCTTTAAAAGCAGGCAATAAATTATCCAGAATAATTTTGTTCCACTGTGCTTCGTAGGTGACATACAACGTAGCCATCACCACTGCCGCAATCAGCCCGATCAATGCTGCAACCAACACAACCAGTGACAGCGGAACCTGCCGCGCCAGTAATAATGCCAAGAGCCACACCGGCAGCCAGTAAAAAACAACGTACTCAATACCCAACGCCACCTGGCCGGTAAAGCTGGATATCAGCAGCATAAAAACAGAGGCAACAACCACTATCGTGAAGCCCTGCCTTGCACCGTGCACCAGCGTGACTAAACCAATGGATGCTGCGCTGAACAAGCCCAATGGCGTAAACATTAACGCCAACGCGGCAAAGCCAACAGTACTTAAAATAGCTTGATTGCGTCCACGCAATACAAAGGCTGCAATCGCCTGCATACAAATAACCTTATTGGTTACTGGCTGTGCGAATCTGTATACGGGATAAGTGCAAGATAGCGTGCACGTTTAACCGCGGTTGAAAGCTGACGCTGGTAACGTGCTTTTGTACCAGTAATGCGGCTGGGTACAATTTTTCCACTTTCAGTAACATTGGCTTTTAACGTGGCAATGTCTTTGTAATCAATTTCTTCTACTTTGTCTGCAGTAAAGCGACAAAATTTACGACGACGAAAATAACGTGACATAATTCTATTCCTATCTATTTAATAATTAAGCGGCAGCTTCAGGGTTGGATTCATCTGAAGCAGGTTCAGGTGCTTTTTCAGGCGCAGGTTTTCTGTCTGCTGCTGAATCGTCACGCTCATCTCTTTTCACCATCAGTGACGGCTCGGTAATGGCCTTTTTACGACGAATCACCATATGGCGAATGACCGCATCATTAAAACGGAATGTGTTTGTTAGTTCATCCAGTGATTCCTGATCGCATTCAACATTCATCAAAATGTAGTGTGCTTTGTGAATCTTTTGAATAGGATAAGCTAAAAGACGACGTCCCCAGTCTTCATAGCGGTGGATTTTACCACCCCTGGATTCGATGCCCGACTTGTATTTGTCGACCATGGCAGGGACTTGTTCACTCTGATCAGGGTGAACGAGAAAAACGATTTCATAATGACGCATAAATGCTCCTCATGGTTAAAGTAGCTTCCCGCCCATGCCGGTAAAAGACATGCCAGTGAAGCAAGGAACTTAAAAAATATTTAAGGCGGCGAATTTTACTTAAATTAGAGGCTAATTGCAATGAAAATGGGGATTTGTATGCTTCTATTCTTGCAAATAAAAAGTTGAGAAATCAATGGGTTAAGATATTAACCACCAAGAACACGAAGAACACAACGCTTTTTCTTACTGGCTTCCGCGTGCTTTATTGGGTGTATTGCTTCTTACGACAGAATCATTGATGCTTTATAAGCGCTGCCGCAGCGCCTCAAACAACACCACCCCGGTCGCCACCGACACATTCAGGCTTTCAACCGTGCCCTTCATCGGCAACTTTACCAACGTATCACAATGTTCTTTGGTTAGCCGCCTTAAACCTTTGCCTTCTGCCCCCATCACGATGGCCAATGAGCCAGTTAAATCTTGCTGGTACAAATTGGTGTCGGTTGCCAGATCCGTACCAATAAACCAGATGCCCCGCTCCTGCAAAGCTTTAATACAGCGGCTTAAATTGGTCACCTGAACAAAAGGCAATACCTCGGCAGCACCCGAGGCCACCTTGCGCACGGTAGCCGTCATTCCACAGGATTTATCCTTCGGTACGATAATCGCGTGAACACCTGCGGCTTCTGCGGTACGAATACAGGCACCGAGATTATGCGGATCGGTTACGCCATCTAATAGCAAGATAAAAGGCGGCTCATCGAGCGAGTCCAGCAAACGAGTTAAATCGGATTCATTTTTGGTGCTAATACTGGCCAGCTTTGCGACCACCCCCTGATGACGTGCGTCCGGTAACCATTCTTTTAATAAATGGCCTGCCACCCGTTCACAGGGAATGGCTTTTTGTTTAGCCAGTTCAAGAATATCTTCCACACGCTTATCGTGACGTTTCTGTTCAACCCATAGCTCGATAATATTTGTATTACTTTCCAGCGCGGCATGAACGGCGTGAAGGCCATAAATCAAATCGTCCGTTTTCATTTTTTCGCTTTCTTTTTAGACGCGACCTTTTTTCTGGATGTAGCTTTTTTCTTTACTGTGGATTTTTTGGCTACTTTCTTTTTAGTTGTTTTTTTCTTTGTCGTTTTCTTTTTTGAAACTTTTTTCTTTGATGCTTTCTTTTTAGATGATTTCTTCTTCGATGCTGTTTTTTTAGCAAGCTTCTTTTTAGCGGTTTTATTTTTGTTTGAATTTTTATTATCGGACTTATGCTCTTTTTGTTTATTGCGCTTTGACTTACCGGTTGCTTTTCTGTCTGTATCAGTTAGAACCAGATCAAAATCTATTTTACGTTCATCAAGATCAACACGTGCAACACGAATGGTTATATCATTGCCCAGGCCATACACTTTATGGCTGTTTTCACCCACGAGCCGGTGTTTAACCGGGTCAAAGTGATAATAATCGTTATCCAGGCTGGTCACATGCACCAGCCCTTCAACAAAAATATCACTCAGCTCAACAAACAGACCAAAACTGGTTACCGTTGTAATTCTGCCCGGATATTCATTACCCACTTTATCCAGCATAAACTCGCACTTAAGCCAGTCGTTAACATCACGGGTTGCTTCATCGGCACGGCGTTCATTTTGAGAACAGATGTCACCAAAGTGCACCATGTCTTTGTAGTCATACTTATAGCTTGCAACGGATTGTTTGCTTAAGACATGCTTAATGGCACGATGCACAAGCAAGTCAGGATAGCGACGAATCGGTGAAGTAAAATGTGCATAGGCATCATAGGCCAAACCAAAATGGCCAATATTATCCGGGCTATACACAGCCTGACGCAAACTGCGTAACAAAACAGTTTGGATTAAATTAAAATCCGAGCGTTTTTTTATTTGAGTAACCAGATGGGCATAATCTTTTGCTGTTGGCTTTTCGCCACCCGGTATTTGCAAGCCAAACTCAGACAGGAACTTCCGTAAGTCTTCCAGTTTTTCAATGGTTGGACCTTCATGAATACGGTATAACGCCGGCATGTTATTTTTAAGCAGGAATCGTGCGGTCGCAACGTTTGCGGTAATCATGCATTCTTCAATTATTTTATGCGCATCATTTCTATACACAGGAATAATTTTATCTATCTTGCGTTCACTGCCAAATATAATTCTGACTTCGGTTGTTTCAAAGTCAATGGCACCTCGTTTTGTACGTTGCCTACGCATGGCTTTATACATGCTATAAAGATTTTCTAAATGTGGGAGTACGTTGCTATATTTAACTCGCAATGCTTTATCCTGCTGTTCAAGCATTGCGCCAACTTGTGTGTAGGTTAAACGTGCATGTGAATACATAACAGACTGATAAAATTTATAATCTTTTAAAATGCCTTGCTTGCTAATTTGCATATCGCAAACCATGCACAGGCGATTCACTTCCGGGTTAAGCGAGCACAAGCCATTCGACAAGGCTTCGGGTAACATCGGAATAACACGTTCAGGGAAATAAACGGAGGTTGTCCTGTTTTGCGCTTCTAAATCAAGTGGCGTATCCGGTTTAACATAATTAGACACATCGGCAATGGCAACAATCAAGCGCCAGCCACCTGCATTGGGTTCGCAGTAAACAGCATCATCAAAGTCACGCGCGTCTTCACCGTCAATCGTTACTAAAGGTAAATCACGAATATCAACGCGGCCTGTAATTTCACTCTCTAAGACTTCATTGGGTAAATTTTCGGCTTCAGCAATAAGCTTTTTATTCCAGTGATTAGGCAAGTCATGGGAACGAATCGCAATATCAATTTCCAGCCCCGGTGCCATATGGTCACCCAGAACTTCTTTTACCCGACCCAATGCCTGGTGGCGTTTAGTAGGCTGCTGAATAATTTCCAGTGACACAATCTGGCCATGTACGGCACCGTTAAAATCTTCGGTGGCAACCATTATGTCCTGAGTAATACGCTTATTGTCGGCAACAACAAAACCAATACCATGTTCAACAAAAAGGCGCCCAACCATGCATTCGTGTGCGCGTTCAAGCACTTCTACAATGCGCCCCATACGTCGACCACGTCGGTCTTCACCGGCAACCCGTGCCATAACCCGGTCACCGTGAAACACTTCACGCATATCCCGGGGAGCCAGAAATAAATCGTCGCTGTTATCGTCGGGAATTAAAAACCCAAAGCCATCAGGGTGCCCCTGCACCCGACCACGAACCAAATCCATCTTGTGCGCCAGGCCATAGCCACCTTTACGGGTGTAAATAATCTGCCCGTCTCGCTCCATTGCGCGCAAGCGTTTTTTTAAAGCGAAGTAATTGTCATCATCCTCAAGATCAAAATGTGCTGCAATCTGGTCACGATTTAAAGGCGCACCCACCGACTCCAGGTAGTCCATAATAAGTTCACGGCTGGCAATGGGTTGTGCGTATTTTCGGGCTTCACGCTCCGCATGTGGATCAATATTCTTTTTCTTCGACATTCTTCCGGCTATACAGGTTATATAATTATAAAGGAGTGTAGTTTAACCTGAATTTGCTGCAAGCGTACGGATTTCGTGCCCTAATAACAGGCTCATATTAAATTGACAGTTAATTCGCTTGTTAGTAAAGTCTACCTCGCTTAAACGCCGAGGTGGTGGAATTGGTAGACACGCATGCTTCAGGTGCATGTGGGGGCAACCCCGTGGAGGTTCAAGTCCTCTTCTCGGCAGCATTTAAGTTTTTTCTATATAAAACAAGCTATTAGACATCTCAATTCTATACCAGCTAATTAGCCGAACAACCCGAGATAAACAATAATGAGCAACCCGTTCCGCGATCAGTTACTAAAAACCGGTATTGTATCCAAACAGCAGGCTCATAATGCTAAAAAAGACAAAACGAAAAAGATTAAACAACAGCGTTCAAAAAAAGAAATAGCCGCGGATGAAACTAAACTAAAGGTTCAGCAAGCCGCTCGTGAGAAAGCACAACTGGATCGGAAACTGAATAAGAAAAAAGAAGACGCAGCCCGAATAAAAGCCATTTCGGCAGAAATTGATCAACTTATCATCCAACATTGTATCCCTCGACCACAAGATTGCGACATTGCCTACAATTTTGAACATATGAGTAAAGTGAAGCATATTTACGTTAATGGGGATATGAAGCAGAAAATTATAGGGGGAACATTAGGAATAGTTTACCTCAACGACCGCTATGAACTTGTACCCAAACCGGTTGTGGAAAAAATCCGTCAGAGGGATGAAAAGCGCGTTATTTTATTCGATAGTAATGATACAAAAATTGATAAAGACGATCCGTACGCCGACTACCCAATACCAGACGACTTGATCTGGTAGCCAGATCCAACTTAAATTCCACGTTCAACTTAAAGTATAGTACAAACCTCTTCAAATTAAGCACTGTTCTTCTTTAGTACATTTCAATTCACATTGTTTTTAGTGACTTTTGTTTCAGCTTTATACGCTGTACGAATAGCAGCGGCCTTTTCAGGCTTGGTATTTTTATAAAATTCGGCAGCCTATTCCCTATAGCTAAGATCACCGTTACCTTCCATCGTGATGCATTCGAGCATGTCACCTGCATTTAACTGAAATAGGCAGTTTGCAAACGAAGTGCTGGCTATGCTTTCTAATACAAAAAATAGTATGATTGAAAATATTTTCATGGTTATCTTCCTTGCCTTTGAGTGTCTAAGTTTTGATAACTACTGCAATATAACTGTCATTTTGCATTAAAAAATGATGGGGTGATATTAAAGAGCAAACTCACACCATTCGTTATAAAGACACGGGTTAGCCAGGAAAAGACTAACCATTTTTTTAATTTTATGCCGAGGTTATTTATTCAGTTATTTTTATTTTCATTCAAACTCAGTTTACTTAAAAGGACAGGAAGTTCGTCAAGCCGGGTAAAATACCGCTTCATTTCCTGACCTGCAATTTCAACTACGCCAAGGACTTCATTCGGTGCCGATTCACCAACTTCACGGCGGTAGAGTCTGACAATATAGGTATCAATTAACATTGATCCAATCCTTAGGCTATATAGGGTTAACAAACAAATTTACTTAACATCGATTCTCTTCGAGAATAATTGCATCTGGATCTGGCGTTGCCCCTCCGTACCGCCATCTGCTGCAGATGCACCACCTCCGCTCAATGCGGAAAAATGTTACCGGGGAAGTACAACCGGCTTTGCAATCAAATAACTCATTAGAGGTTTATCCTTGTTGTGGGAAAAACCAATGCTTTGCTGGTAAGCTATTTTCTTCTTCTCATCAACATAAACCCATAAACCATAATCCTTATAGGGCACACTCATACTGGTTTTGCTTTTTTTACCGGTTTCAAGATTGATGGCTGTAATTTGCATAAACTCACCGGCATCAGGATCAATCAAATCCAATGAACGTGTTGGGCGATAAACGTATTTTTCCGTTACCATGGCTGGATAGGCACCAAGAATTGTCGTCCTAATCAACTTATGCCGAGCCAGGTTTTCTTTATCCATCTGAGATATTAACCCTTCGTATACCTTCTGTGAAAAATTTAGCGCTGACTCATATACTCCCATCGCCGCATACATTCTCGAAAAAGATACATTAATTCTCCAGCTGCTGCGTTCGCCCGCTGTGAAACGCTCTGGGTTTTCATAGATAGCATCTGCACGGGCTTGTGAGGCAACGCTCATTTGACAAAATGAACATACTCGACTTTCTATTGGCTTGTTTCTCTGCTCTTTTCTCTTTTTAGTTAGTCGCTTAATGGATATTTCTAAAGCACTCAAGTCTGCCGCAGGGCTAATACCCGTCAAACCACGGCGGTAATACTTCTTACCGGTTATTGCATGGTAGGCAGCGACAGTCAGCTCACCAATAAATACGATCTTTTTGTCAAAACGTCGTAATATAGCTGGATAAAGACTTAGCTGGCTTTTGGAAACCCGCTTTGAAAACTTGATATCTCCGGTACTTTTTCCAAGAGCATAAAGGGTAGTCGGTGAGCCAACATAAACATAGTTTTTATAGTCGACCAGATTACTGATCAGAGGTAATTTATCATTGACAGTTTGCCGCCATTTTAAGCGCCCGCGTTTTTTATCAAGCATTATAACGACAGATTCCTCGCCAACTGTTCCATTTTCAAGGCCGCGTAAAAAAATCTGTTTTTTACCAACATCAACCGCCATTATCAAATAACGATTAGGGTTTTTGTGGCTCCATATGTGTTTACCTTTTGCCAGATTAACCCTGTTTAGCTTGTTATTCACATCAACAATGTAAAGGTCGTTGTTCCGCAGGACTGGGGGCGCGGTATTATTGTTATACTTAATATTAACCTTCCATAACACGCGACCTGTTTTGGCATCCAGATAGGCAAGCTTATTCGCTGGCACTACTATTCCTTTTTTGTGGGAAATGAGCTTTGTGATAGAAGCTCCTGTTTTTGCAGTCCGGTACAACCACAGCTTGCCCCCCGTACTGATTTTTATATATTGATAGTCTACCTTGCTATTATTTGCCGTCGCGAGTACAACATGGTTCGAGTCCATCTGCTGAATCATAATCTCGCCAGTAGCAGGGATTTCCTTTTGCCATACCAGTTGCCCCGAACGGATCTTGAGTGTAATCAAGTTTGTCGTATTTTCAGAATCTGTTCTGATTAAAATGTACTTTTTTGATATTGCAATAATTGATATATCTTGTTCATCCTTTGTTACTGAACGGGACCAGAGCATCTTGCCTTTTGCAAGATCGATCAGGGCGATTCGATCTCGCTTAAGACCACGCCTGTAATTCCTCAGGCTTAGAACAGCCAGCTCTCCGTCCAGTACCAGCATGTTTTCAATGACATTCTGGTTTAATGGTATTTTCCATTTGGCCGGTTTATATTTTGCCGCTTCCTTTTGCAGTTGCTCAGCGTTGGCGTAGGCGCTAACATTCACATCCGTGTCAAATGTTCCCGCCTGCGTGACAGAGGTCATGAATGACACCAGAAAAATCAGAGTATTTTGTATGAGTCTCATCATAAAATGAATAACCTGTTTATATCGAGTTAGCTATCGCGATAAAATCATAAAATACTCTGGCATTTCGCTTTTTATCTAGTATTAAGGCATGCATATAATATTCACTCATGCCCTGTGACATGTTGTAAGCGGTATATGCATTAAACTTTCGCCTCTCTCCTACGACCTTCATTGTGCCTGTGTATACTCGAATAATGGCACCTGACTTAACAGCATATCCACCGCCTTTTGCCTCATAGTCTGGCATCACCGTTTCTACAAGGGTGTGTGTAAACAGTTGTCCATATCTTGCATCTGCCATAGTGGGCGCTTTGTAGATGGTAATGCTGCCATATTTTTTATGCTTCAACTCTATGATCCCACCGGACTTACGGTCTTTTTTTGACACCTTGGCAGACTTCCATCCGTTTGGCAGCCCCAGCTTAAGACCATTGATTTTGGTTACGGTAACCGGAGAGGGTTGGTTTAATCCCGCTGGCAAAGCCGGCGCGCTGAGTTTGCCAGTCAAGCAGCCAGACAGCATAAGCATAGCGGGAGCAAAAAACAGCACAAAGGTGAAAGGGTATTTCATTGTTTTATCCTCCAATTCAGTACGAATTGATATTATTTTTTTAATATTGACTGACAAGCAGGCGTTTTTCCGTTCTTCTTTATCGCTCCCTTGTGCTTTTTTAAGTATTTCTTTGTGGCACATGCTCCTACTGATCCGGCATAGGCGCGCACTTCATCTATATCTTCCAGCTCATCAGGAACATCCTCTGAACATTCCTTATTTAAAATTCCTTTCATCTCAGAAAAGCAAGCAGTCTTTGTGGTATTCATACAGGTGGTGTAAGTCTTGTTGCATAAGCTCTCCTCAAAAGTGCTTTCAATCGTTTCCAGCAAACTTTGTTTGCTCATGATCCCCCCGGCAAAAACATGACCTGAACAAAAGCCAAGCACTAGCAACATAATTAGTTTTTTCATTTTTTTCTCCATGATATTGTTTCAATACAAATATTAAGACACGCCTTTGAGGTAAAAAGACTAATAAAATAAAAAATCATCTTTTTTTACCTCCAGCAGATCGAGGTCATCGTTAATCCAGAATGATTGTGGCTCTGGCCTGAAAACTAACAAACAGTGGGGTACGGATACCATGCCCACCTTGTAAGACTTTTATCACAACCCAACAGATAGCCGTGTTAGTACAGGTACACTGCACCGCTGCCTGATGCCGAGTTGTCAGTCTGGGAGTGGTGGCGGGTGGCGGGCGGCTGTCCACCGCCGCAAGTGGACGGGGTATTAGCACCTTAAAATTGTAGCCCGGATGGAAGGCAATGGAATCCGGAAAATTTGAAGCACAAGTTTCCCCTGCACATTTCGCTTTTTATACTACGCAGCAAAGCTGCGGGGAATTAAACCCGAAACGATTAAATACTGTATTCGTTTAAACATTTTTACTCGCGGTTTTTTCTATTAGACACGAAGCCAGGACAAAAAGACTAAAAATTACATCTGTATTAGCTGAGCTATACGCTATAGTTATACCCCCAACAGTCTTTCCTGAACGATTCAGACACCTCTCAGTCAACCCCTGAACCCGCTGCAGCAAAATAACCCTCTGTTTTTATTGATTTAAATAAAAATATCAAAATTTAACCCTTCCTGTTACCTGGGTGTAACCCTTTTTCTCATAGAGTAAATCTCGCACTGCAGAGATGTATAAACGCACCATTGTCCTCATCACCTGCAAACGGAAAAATCACAGGAAAGGGAAACAGTGAAATGAAAACCAGAGGTAGAAAATATTACACGCTGTTAGATGACAAAACATTAACCCAACTCGCTCAACGGGGCGAAAACCCGGCATTCGATGCCCTGCTTGGACGTTATCGTTCATCTATCCAACGATACTTGTTAAGCCTTATTAATAATCCAGATGCCGCAGAAGATATCCTTCAGGATACCTTTATAAAAGTCTATACATCCATTCACCAATATCGTGGCGAAGCCAGTTTTAAAAGCTGGTTGTTTGTGATTGCGCGCAATAGCTGGAAAAACTATTTGCGTAGCCATCAATACCAAACCCTTATTTATCAGGTTGAGGACGTTTATGAACTGGATATCGCCGATGAACAATCTCCTGAAAACATGCTCATGCAACAGCAACAGTCAAAACTGCTACGCACCGCCATTAACGCCCTGCCAGCCAGACAACACACGACCCTGTCCCTGCGTATCAACCGGCAACTGTCCTTTACCCGTATCGCCGATGCCATGCAGTGCTCACTGAGCACGGCAAAAGCAAATCACTACACGGGGGTCAAAACGGTCGAGCGAATGATGGCCGCATAATATTTTAAAAAAGGATTAGTCTTTTTTGCTAAACCCCGTGTCTTTATCAGCAAACATCGCTATTGGGAGTATTACCATGTTAAAACAAATGCGTCACTTGATTTTGATCACCCTCCTTTCCACTCTGTTAGCTGCCTGTGGTGGTGGTGGTGGCGGTGGTGGCACAACACCTGATACTGGAAATAACCCCGGTAATCCGGCTGCTACTACGGAAACATTGCAAATTTTCATCAAGACAACCACAGGTGTAGGCACTACCTATTTGCCGGGTGGCATAAGTCTTGAATCAGAAACAGAGTATGTCATTCGTCTGCTTCCAGATACACTGACAACATCCATTTTTGACAGAAATTACAGCCCTAGTTATGCAAGATCAAGCATCAGTCCTTATACCATAGACGATCGATTATTTATTCGAGAGGATATCCGTCCTTTTGAGCCATCGGGTAGCCATAACTATACTGAATACGGTATTGATGAGAACAATTCTGAATTCAATGGTAGTGCTACCGTGCTCACTCGATTTACTGTTACGGATCCACAACAGTTAGGTGATGGTTGCTGGGCAATAGTGGGAAATCAGTACATTTATAAAAACAACCGGGTGTATGACTCGTTTGCTCGCCGCTACATAGGTGGTGATATGCGCCAAATTACCAATGTTACAAATAATTTCAGAGGGGAAGGCACCAGCTCAAGCGTAATATGTCTGGTTACGGGGGGTAGTTTGTATTCTACAAATGGAAATTTGTTTAGCGTGAATTTCTTTTCCTCTCAAGGCCTTATAATAGCAGAGTCTGTTCCTCTAGTAACAAGTACCTTGAACAACTGGCTTATTAATATCCGTGTATCCGCAGAGAATTATAATGATGAGTCATATCTACGCTATGCTTTCGATAAAGACAAAATGTATTATGTTCGCTATAGAACGACTGATTCTGCCATTGAAATATGGACAGTAGACCTTGCCACAAGGAACGCAGAACCTGTCAAAATCTACGATGCAGTGACAGGTTTCCCCCCCAGCTATTTCGATGTTGATGACGGCCGGATTGTTATTGCTGGTTCAGGACAGGGCAATGTGCTGTTACTTGATTTAATCAATGGCACCGAAAGAATCTTTGATTTCGGTGTGGATATTTACGGTGTACAGGTTTTATATGCAGAGCTCTAGATAACCCTGATTAACTCCACCCAACCAGTAGCCTTTGGCTTCGTTTATATAAACTTTGCAAAGGGCTCACCATTGAGAAGGAGCCGGATTAGGTCATTGGCGCAGTTGATATTACAGCATAAGAATCACTGTCCCGTTAACCTAAACTTAAAATACAGTAAGCGTCTGATTATCAAGGTAGGCCAAGGTCATTGTTGAGATCCAGGACATGAGGTTAGCTTAGTTGTTAATCGACGCCATTCCTTCTCCCTCAGGGAGAAAGCCAGGATGAGGGGGTAAGTAAAACAAACAATGCGCTATCAATTCAGATCCCCTCACCCCAACCCTCTCCCGAAGGGAGAGGGCGTTAACGGGACAGTGCATAAGAATAAAAAATTATTACCCTTATCAATAAGTCAGCCTGACTATATATTATATTATGGGGACTCCCACAAAGCTTCCATATAAAACAAATTTTAAAACACGCTTCGACTTTCGCACTGACACCCGCAAATATTGCATTAACCATGACTGCCTGGGGGTTCGTTCAGATGATGCAGGTGAAATGCCGGTGCCAGCCGCAGTGCAGTTATTTGCTTCTGGCCTGTTAGATTTGGCAGAGGCAAGGCATTGTTGGCTTAGATTAAGGATAGCAGTACGAATATAGATAAAATTTTTTAGTCTTTTTGCTGATACCCCGTGTCTTAATAGGTAATGTTAATGTAAAAAAACTTGGGGGCTCAGCAAATGTTTAAACAAATACAGTATTTAATTTTTATCACTTTCCTTTCCACTCTGCTCTTCGCCTGTGGTGGCGGTGGTGGCGGTGGTAGTAGCCCTTCTGGTGGTGATGGTGGCGACATAACCGTTTCATGGGAGGCAAATAAAGAGACAGCCGTCAACACGGCGGGTGGGGGCTATATAGTTTATTTCAGCCAGTCCTCTGGCTTTAATCCAGGTGATACTGGAGTTAGTAGCAAAAGTGTTCCTTATGTGTCGGGGGTGGCCTCACCTACCACAACGGTTATCACCACACCTGCTTCAGGCACGTGGTATATACGCATTGCGGCGATATCGCGGCTAAATCCCCCTGGCTCGACAGGCGGTAGCGAAAGTGTTGCCTCTAGTCAGGTAAGCGTTAATGTACCTTAATTGAATCAGGAGATATTAAAATGAAAAATAAACAAATAGCGCTATCCTTAGCTACAGCCCTGATACTGGGTTTTATTTCAATAGCCGGAGCTTCTGGTCCTTTGCCGATTGCAGCACCTGATGCTTCACAAGCCAATACGATTGTAGACACAGGCAAAACAAAACCCGCTACGCTGTCAACATCTGCCAGGCCGACTATGGTCGAAGGTGAAATTCTGGTCACATTTAAAAGTACCTTATCCTCGAGTAATGTGGATGACATGGTGAACGGAATGGGCGTTATCACAGCGAAAAAAGTGGGGAAAAAGAATGTCCGCCTTGTGAAGTTTTCTGGAAACATGTCAGTACAACAAGCCGTCAATAGTTTTGCTGCCGATAGTAATATTGTAGCGGCTCAGCCCAACTACCTTTATTACCCGAACGCGGTACCCAATGATTCTTCTTATGGCCAGGTATGGGCACATAAAAATACCGGACAAACTATCACGAACGGTTCTTATCTAACAAACAATCCCGGCAGTGCAGGCAGTGATATGGACACTGAGCTGGCATGGGATGAAATTACCGATTGCAGCGCCATCATAGTTGCGGTGATAGACACAGGTATTAATTACACCCACCAGGATTTAGCGAGCAATATGTGGACAGGTAATACCAATAGTGGTTGGGATTTTGTCGATGATGATAACGATCCAATGCCTGTTGATGGGCAAATTCATGGTACCCATGTGGCCGGTACCATTGGTGCGCGTGGCAATAATAGTGTTGGGGTAACGGGTGTTTGCTGGCAGATACAAATCATGGCACTGCGTGCGCTGGGTTCAACGGGGGGTACCACATCCGGTATTATTCAGGCAATTGAATTTGCGGTGGATAACGGTGCTCATATTATTAATATGAGCCTTGGTGGCGGCGGCGACTTTGACTCATTGTTTAGTGATTCGATCACCTATGCACGTGATCGTGATGTGGTAGTGGTGGTTGCGGCAGGTAATGAAGCCAACGACAATGATACCGCCAATGCCTCCTGGCCATGTAACTTTACTCAGGACAACCTGGTGTGTGTGGCAGCTTTAGATCAGGCTTATGCCCTAGCCGATTTCTCCAATACCGGCACCACCAGTGTGGACGTGGGAGCGCCTGGTGTAAATATTCTAAGTACCTGGCCAGGAGGTGTTAATACTGTGAGAAGTACAGGTTGGACTCAAAGTGGCTCCGGTTGGGCTACCACTGATAGTTGCACAAGGATCACGGGGTCACCCGTGGCGTTATTTAATCCCATCAACTGGTGTACGACACCGAATAGCACATATGCAAACAATACCGATTCGACCATCTCTAAATACTTTCCATTAAACGACTTGTTGGGTGCAGAGTTTAGCGCAAAGGCGATTATCAACACGGAAGCCGGTTATGATTTTGTCAGAGCCTATGCAAGAGCCAACGGTGGCAATCCTGATTCTACCACACCATTGTTTTCTTTTAGTGGGACTGCGGCCGGTGAAATTTCTTTCTCGTTAGAAAATTGCTTAACAAGGTTTTGTACAGTGGGATTTCGTTTAACATCTGATAGTTCAGTCGTGGGTTCTGGTCTTGCGTTATTTGATATGGAAATTCAAAAAATCGAATATAACAGTTCAACGTATGAAAGCATTAATGGTACATCAATGGCTTCGCCTAATGTGGCAGGAATTGCTGCACTGCTGCGTGCTTATAATCCAGGCTATAGCTATCTTGATACGGTCAATGCAATACTTGGCAGCGGTGAAGACACAGCATCTTTGGTGGGGACGACCACAACCGGTAAAGCAGTCAATGCCATGGGCGCGCTGTCCTTCATCAACGTACCAACAGGGGTGAGTGCCACATTACCATGACACGACGAACCGCACTGTTATTCTCTATTACGGCTATGGTTGTTCTGAGCGCTTGCAGTTCAGAACAGCCACAGGCTCATATGAACAAAAATACCATGCAGCAAGAAGCACAAAAAAAGGTAATGGCCGGTGAATATATTGTCACCCTCGGCAAAAGTGTTTGTATCGAAGATATAAAGCAGCAGTTTAGCGCCTATGGCCCGAATGTCATAGAGGACTTGGGGCGTGGGCGCTACCTTATTCATCTCGAGCAAGACCCTGGTCTGAACGCACTTAAGAAAATAAATTGTTTCAAAGCATCCACCTGTAAAATTCAGCACAATTTTAAATACAAGGCCTTTGGTAAAACCGGTGATCAGAATGAACTTCCCTTACTTAACCGAAGATATTAGGGGGCTGTTGTTCTTTCATCTATTACCTTATTTTGGTTAATTTTAGTCTTGCCTGCGTTATTTTTACTATCAAAGGCATACTTACAAACAAATTCGTTTTCAGGATTTTATTAAATCGGTTGTCGAGGAAGAAGGTGAACTGCCGCTGGTAGAGGCGAAGATAGTGACACATTTTTCATAGCACGCCCGAGCTTCGGCCTGCCGACCCTGCGTCTGGTAACAGCGTATTAGGCCCTGGTAAGCCTCTTCAATCAATGAGTCGATTTCCAATAGCCGCTGATAACACTGGATCGCCGTTTGACTATCCTCGTTTTCAATAGACTGTGCGAGAGCAACGGTATGACGAATAAAACGCAGGCGCAGGCCTTCGCGTTGATGTATCGCCCAACCAGCAGCTTCGCTGGAAAGAAAATGGCCGCGATAATATTGCATGAGCTTGCTAGCTAACTCGGTAGTTTGTGCGGTATCTTTTGTTTTAATGCTTTGTTCTGCCGGTTCAAACAGACGGCTCATGGCCCAGGTATCAACCCAGACAAATTCTTCATTCAAACTCAGTTGGTGGTTTTTTAATAGCAACACATCCAGATCACCCAATGCTTTACGCAAACGATGCAACGTCGTTTTAAAACTGGCCTGAGCCTGGTCACCTTCTGATTCTGGCCATAATGCATCCATAATTTTTTCTTCATGCACATCGCGGCCACCGAAAGCGAGCAGAACTTTTAAAAGGTCAAAGGGGCGGCGGTCAGTATCAAGGGGGTGATCGTTTAAGAGAATACTAAAACGTCCAAGGGTATATACTTTGACTGGCCATGGCCAGTTTTCAATATGATAGCTGTCTTTAGGCGGAGTTAGGTTATTACGTCTGATAAATTCATGCAAATGAACGTGATCAATATCAAGCTCCAAAGCCTTTACGGCGAGCGCGTTGAATACGCGATGGCTCCAGATTAACGAACTATAGCAGTTAATAGACTTCATGGTTTTAAACGCAACCTCAAGGTGAGCTTTCATTGCATTGCTGTCGCCGCTCAGGAGGCTGGCGTAAGCCAGGAAAGAATGACCCGAAAACTCATAGAGTCGCAATGACTCCACCTCAACCAACCGGTGATTAATGTCATTGATGATACCCATTCCATCATCTATGTGCCCCAGAAAAATATGCGTAATACCCAGCATATACTCAATACCTGAATAGGGAAAACTACAGTCCCGACTAAATTGTTCCGCCTCAGTAAAATAGGCCAATGCCTCTGTATAGTTTCCCCGTTCCAGTTCGGCTCGACCTTCAGCATAAACAAAAAAACCGTAAAAGCTGTCTTCTGGTGATATCCCCATGTGACGGATTCTGGCCAGTTCTGTCATGGTAGAATCATTATCATTAACCATCAAACAGGCATTGACAGTATGCAATTCAAACATGCGCTTAAAGGTTTTTACTCCTGTTGAAGAAGACAGGGAAAGTGCACCATGTATTGTTTGTTGCAAAATTTCAACATCAGCCAGAAGAATAGACTGAAGAACCATATTGTAATATATACCGAGCTTGACTATGGGTGTAACATTGTCCGAGTCAAGCAGGGATAGCATTGATGTATTTATCTTTTTTAATTTCTTTATATCGCCTTTCATATAATAGACAAAACCAAGAACGGCACCAATTAAACCAGAGACCTGCTTAACAGGAATAATACGATAATAATATTCTGCCTTTTTCAACCACTTTGAGTAATCCTCGTGTTCCATCCAGGTATATGTCATTGCTGCTGTCATATTCACTGCAACACGCGCTTTCAACTCCAGTCCAGGAATGCCTGTTTCGCTGTTAATTCTGTAAAAATGTGTAACCCACGATTTTATAGGCGTAAATGTATCCCAGGTTTGAATGTAACTCTCAATTATATTGCACCAGGATAGATACAAGCCTTTTGCGTCTCCGTCTTTTTTAAATAAGGAATGGGCTTTTTCCAAAAAAGGACGTGCTATAATGGGTTTGTATTGCAAAAAACAACAAGCCCGCCAATAATACAACCAGGCATCAGCCAGAAGTACCTCATCCGGACAGGATTCCAACCACTTTTCGATGCTTAAAAACAGGCCTTTTTGAATTAATTTATCTGCATGTTTTTTTATAAGTACAGCCAGGCTGTCCCAATTTTTAATGCTAATAAACAGCTGCGCCGCTGCCTGAATGTCTCCCTGATTTAATAACAACTCACCTGCTTTGTTTTGCAGTGAAATAAATTCATGCACATCAAACGTCTGTTTTGCCTGTTGAATCAGAAATTCACGGAACAGGGGATGATATTCAAAACTACCATCGATGTGATTGTGTTGAATCGTTAATAGTTGGTGTGATGATAAGTGATGTAAAATCTGTTTTGTTCGGGGTTCAGCCGTGATTTTTGTTGCAACCGGAAGGGAAATACGTTTTAAAAAAGACGTTTTAAATAAAACTTGTCGAGTGGCTTCATCAAACTCTGACACAATTTCCTGCGCTACGTAATTAAACAAGACATTGCGGTCATCAAATTTACGATGAGTTAAAAAAACCGGATCGACTTTTAAATGTCTTAACGTCAAGATTAATCCTGCCGCCCAGCCCTGAGTAAGTTCATACAATTGAGCATATTGCATTTTACTTAATGCCACTTCACCGCGTAGATCTGCCATCGCATCACTTTCTTCCCGATCAAAGCGTATATCCTGCATTGACAGCAAGGCAAACTGCTGAGAGATTTGAGATGGCGCCAGCACAGCAGGCGGTTCGACTCGACTGAGTATCACTAACTGTACCCCTTCGGGAATCTCTTTTAACAGATATTGCATTACCTCATGCAAACTAGCCTGCTCGCCAGCATCTTGAAAGTTATCCAGCACCAATACGCTGCCAGGTTCTATTTTTTTAAATAATTCACGGAAGTAGTTCAGGCTAAAAGCAGGCAAACCGGCTAAATATTCACTGGTAAAATCCGGTAACTTTCCGCGTTTCTTTGGATAGGCGTTTTTAATGCACAAGGCCATGTGGTGAAAAAACGAGGCAATATCACTATCCCCGGTATCCACCTGATACCAGACAATATTTTTGCTGCGTTCAGCAAGGTAACTGGCAATCAGGCTGGTCTTGCCGGAACCCGCCGGGGAGGATACCCAGAGGACACGTTTGTCGGCCAGTTCATCAAGCTGTGCAAACAGGCGTTCACGCAAACACAAGCCCATAACCTGTGGCGGCTCGAACTTGGGTAAATGATATTTTGCGCGTATGAACATGTCTTACTTAGACAACACAAAAAGCTGACCATGTCGCGGCATTACTTGTATCCACCTGACACTGCAGGCTCCTGTAAATTTTAGACGGAATATAAATAATGATAAAAATAATTATTAGAGCATTACCAGTAAAAAAATATAACTGGTAATAGTTTGAGTCTGTAAATACTTTTACATTATTATTTCAGAAAAACCAGCTCGTTACAAACTGCCTATATTAATTTTCGCCCTTCTTTGGTGCATTTCAATCTAAATATAACTTAGCGTAATACTACAGATTTATTTTGAGAACTATTTCACAAAATAAATTCATATCCTTACACAACATGCCGATATAACCCTTTCAAATAGACCTATTTATTAAGGATAGATAATGCATATAGGGGCGTTACATATTTCGGGCGTTAATTTACAGGAAGTCGAGCAAAAAGTGCTTGATGTTGCTGTTAATATTATATGTGATGAAAAGGGTAAGGATTACTTAATCGTTGACGACAATCCTGGTAGTGAAATCCTGGTTCTCAATGCCGATTCAGCCGAAGGTTCAAAGATATTAAATAATGCCAGCGAAAATCAGGTAAAAATTGTGTTTTCATCTTCCACGCAAAGTGGAAAGAATATTATTACAATGCCAACGCCCGTGCGAGTTATTGCACTCAAGAATGTTTTAATAAAAATAGCAGAACAACTTTATGCTTATATAATTAGCAAGAAAGGCCACCTGAAAGCTGTAAAAAAACCCACTGTCTTACCTGAAGCACAGAAGATTGAAAATATTTTTCAGCAATTATTACAGATAAAACTTGCAAATAAATGCAGCCTGATATCTTCAACTGGATTACCCAGTATTTATATTGATGGTGTTAATGGCAGGTTTATTACAGAAAAAAGTACGGATGATATTGAAAAATATCTTAATTTAGATTTTAACTCTGTCGAATCAAAAGAGATAAGTTATGAGCAACTCAATGAGTACAGTAAAAACATGCCTGTTGCTGCTCTTAACAGTATTCTCTGGCGATGTGCTCTGGCGTGCTCTAATGGGAAACTATTACCTGGCCATTCTGAAAACACACCGGTAAAACTTACTTCATGGCCAAATTTTTCCAGACACGGTTTTAAACCAGACTATTTTAAACTTGCCGCCATCATGGCAAAGCAATATATAAGCCTGATGGAACTTAATAGACAAACACAGATACCATTTAAAGAAATTACTGACTTTTATAATGCCGCCTTTGCTGTTGATATTATAGAAACAGTAACAGATAAGTCTAAACTGAAAAAAACAGGCCCAATAAAAAGCAGTCAAAACAAATCCATTTTGAAGAAACTCGCTCAACGTTTAGGAATAAACTAAATATTATGCTGCAACTGAATACAGATAAAATAATTTTTACCGGACCTGTTGGCGCCGGGAAAACAACAGCCATTTCATCTATCAGTGATACACCACCCGTTAGTACTGATGTGAACACATCTGGAGAAGAACGTAAATTAAAAGATTCAACAACTGTTGCGATGGACTACAGTTATATTGAAATGGATGATGGTACAAAAGTTCATTTATATGGCACCCCGGGGCAAACACGCTTTGATTTTATGTGGAAAATTCTAACAAAGGGTGGACTTGGGCTGGTTTTATTAATTAACAATGACCATCCAGAACCTGTTAAACAAATGGAATTTTACCTTGATTCTTTTAGTGATTTTATAGATGAAACAGGTGTTGTTATTGGCGTAACACGAACCAGCATTAATGATCAGGCAAATATTGAAGACTATCAGGCAAAACTTTTTGAACGCAATCAGATTTTCCCTGTTTTTGAAGTTGATAGCCGTTCAGAAGGTGACATCAAGGTTCTTATTCAAGCTCTACTTGCAATACTTGCAAACTAGAAAAGGAAAATATAATGGAAAGTATCAGTAAAATAATAGACAAAGTGAGTGACGAAAGCGCATCACATAGTAATGATGTATCAAGGGTTATACAGAAAAAACTAACTTACATACTAAGTAATTTAACATCAGGTTGCAATGAAATAACCAATGCAATGATAAGCAGCAGCGATGGTATAGCATGGGCATCGTACTTAAATGAAGGCCTTGACCAACATCGCTTTGCAGCAATGAGCAGCGCCTTACTTGCATTAAGTGACAACCTTATTACTGAAACAAATAAAGGGAAAACAAAAAATGTCATTCTGGAAAGCTCAGAAGGAAATGTATTTGTTATGCATGCAGGAAGCAATTTGCTATTAACTGTATTTACAAAATCCGGTGCGAACCTGGGTATGCCGTTAGCACATGCGAAAAAGGCATCAGAAGAAATAGAAAATCTTAATATAAACATTATATAGCTAAACTTAACATATCTTTTAAACAGGAGAAACACAATGTCCAGCATAAATGAAGTATGTAAAACAATTATTAATAATGTCGACGACGCAATGGCAGCCGGTGTAGTGGATCTTTCAACCGGCCTGTTATTAGGCGTACATCATAACGTGCCCTACTTTACCCAGAGTTATCTTGATGCAGTTGCTGCGGCGGCAGTCGAGATGTTTCGTGGCCGAGGAGTAACCGGTGTTGAAAAACGATTATCAGAGTCTAGAGGTGAAGAAGTCAAAAATACCATGCTGGAAATCCAGATGACCACACCGAAAACATTTCATTTTATGCAGGTTATACCGGGAAAACCCAATGCACTTGCTGTCCTTATTACAGGTAAGGGTGCAAACCTTGGCATGGGTTGGGCCGGTTTAAGAGCTGCGATTAATGACTTAGCGCCTTTATGCCCTTAGGATTCTTCTTTCAATAGTCACCTTCACAGGGGTAAGCTGTTACCCCTTTATATTAAACACTAACTGCTACCTGCCTTGCAGCAGTCGATCAGCTAAAGCAGCAGGGAAATGCCGTGCATTCATTGCTGCAATCATTTTATCGATATTATAAGCTAATCGCTGGAATTCAAGTTCCAATGTTTCAGTATTAATAATTGCAAATTCCACACCGGCTTTACCATTTCGCGGCTGACCAACAGAGCCAGGGCAGATCAATGCATACTGTGATGACTTAATCACATTGGTTTCATCATCGGTCATTAAATCATTACCTTTATGGCGGTAATATATTTTTTGAATATGAGTGTGCCCATGAAAACATAATGGAATATCTCGTTTCTGTAACTCATCTAAATTCTCCTTATATGTCATTTGGTACACATACCCATTAAAGAAGGTTTTATCTCGTGGAGATCCATGTACTGCCAGCCAGTTATCCTGTTTTAGATAAGAAGGTAATTCGTCCAGCCACTGCCGATATTCATCGCTTACATTGTCCTGTGTCCAGTTAAGTGTCCAACCAGCAAGTGAGTTTGCACCTGAAACCTTCTTCCCAGTCACCACTGCATGGTCATGGTTACCTCGAATAATTGAAAAATATTTCTGGTTTCGTAATAAATCAATACATTCCTGAGGGTGAGGCCCATAGCCAACAATATCCCCCAAAACAATGGCATCAACAATGCCTCTTTTTTCAAGGTAGTTTAAACAAGTTTCTAGTGCTTCACTATTTGCATGGGTGTCAGCCAGCAAGGCAATAATTTTCGCAGTGTGTCTTGGTTGGTAATTAAAAACCATACCGTGATAAAGTGCATCAATTAATGCTTCTCGTAAGGCAACTTTGTCGCCTGAAACGAAAAGGTCACGCAACTCTTCTGCAACAACAGTTGGCCAATGTGTATCCTCAAAATACTTTAACAGCAATGCTCTTGTTTTTTCTCCCAACAGGGTTATAAATTTTACTGTTAACCAGTCCTGTGTACGGATATAATTTGCCAAAAAATGAGGCAAGAATGAAAACTTGTCCCATTGGCACATTTCATCATCGACATAATATAAATTATTATCATTATCCACTGCAAAATTCGACAGGCTTAAATCCAGCGCCATATCATGCTCACTTGCTGTGCGAAGATAAATATCAATTATCAACATCATTAAGTCCAGGTAACCTTGCTTGCCTTTTATTGCTAATACCTCGTCAGACTGATGTAATGCCTGCAATAATGGCGAGATATTGGCAATACGAACACAGGCGTCCATGACACCTTCTTCCTCTATAATTAAGAACCAGGTCTTTAATGGATGGTGTATTTTTAATTCTCTTTCTTTTTTTACAGCCTTTTCAATAAACCGTCTTCCTTCATGCTCTGCAAAATTATACTCTGTTCTTATTTTAATTAAATTAGTATCACTACAGATTAATTCAGTTGCCGGCCGGCCAGTAAATTTTTCGCCATAACGGGTACTAACACGTTGCTGTTGCAACATGTTTTCTATAATATCAGTTGTATAGCATGATTCTTCCGGAGCATTAATAATTTCAATAATCATTATATTTTACGTACTTAGTTATTTTGTACTTTTAAGTAATTAAATTGCGAGTATAATGATGTTTCAACCACCGTTGACAAATATTCAATGGTTATCATTTTTCCGTTCAAAATCATATTAATTTTGGATGATTGTAACAACAGACCTTTTTCAATAAGAATACGAGGCTGTAAACCCTGGTCTTCTTTAGATGAAAAATAGAGTCCATCGTAAGACTGGCTATCCCCAACGCATTGACAAACTACAGGTGTTGCAGTACCTTTTATAAACTCCACACCCATTTTAAATGTATCATTATCACCTCTAACCCATCGCACAAATGCAACCTGAATAAAGGCATATCCTTCAGCATCATTAGTAATAATGACAACAACATCTCCAATTATCAGTTCTTGTGTAAGAATATTTTTTTTAATTGCTAATAAGCAACCTGATTCAGACATGTCACGCAACTGCCATACATCCAGTGAAAAATCAGCCTGTTCTTCAATATCAATACTCGTAACCGTCATTCCTTCCTTTTTTTCAGGCTCTGTTGTTTTTTTTATCCTGCTTTTATTCGTTAAATAGAAGTTAATAGATGACAAACCAATAGCAACATGACACTTTCTGATTGCTGGTAAACGTTCATGCTCTCTGATTTTTTTTCCCATTAACTGCTGAGTAAGAATTTCAACAAACCGTTGTTCCATAGTCGAATTACTCAGACTAAATTGTCCTGAAAGTGTTTTTTCTGTTCCATGATCATCCAAATTGTATTCACCCGAAAGTTCTTCGCCAAATGCCTGTACAACAGGCCATACATCAATAGTACGATGTGATAACAAAGTTTCCGTATTCTCTGTATATTCATACAACTGTGGCGGGTTATCTTCCATAAGGTCGATCAAGTATTTCCCTTCTTCATTTTTACAATCAACGCTTTTTTCAATAACACATAAAGTTGAGAATTTCTCAAGAAAAAAATAAATTTCAATTAACTCATTGGAGTTTACTCTGTAAGGGTCAGATGCAACCAGAAGAAGTATTTGTTTATAAAGTGAATTAATCGTTGAGTGATGACCTGAATTGATATTTTTTATTTTGGTGTCAAGAACATGATGAAACTCGGCATACATATAAAGCTGATTTATTTCCAGATAAGAAAGTGGCGGCGGTGTTTCATGCGAACGAAAAGCATACAACATCGCCTGAACAATCAACTCCATCGATCGGTAGATACTGACAAGTAAAGTCGTATTTTTTGCTGGCCTTAATTTATTGTCAAAACCGGATTTTACAATTGATTTATACCCGTTTGCCAGCGATAGATACAACCATATAATATCATTTTTAATACTACGTCGTTCCTCAATAGATATAGGCAACATCGTTATTCGCATATCATCATAAGAAAACAGAATCTCATCCATAACCACATAATATATTTCAAGTAGCTTTAAACGTTCATCATCTGGTATCTGAAGTTCATTAAATGGCTCGATAGACGCATGCAAACTTTCTACAGTTTTTATTACATCCATAACAGGCAAGGCATCCAACCATTGTTTCAGTTGTTTGGCATTTAATATAACTGCATCATTCTGTGCAGCATGATGGGCAGGTGCCGTTAAGAAGAGAAATTCCATTTTACGGGTTCACTAATAAACTGACTAATAAAAAACTATTTCATACAGGTTCATTAAATATTGGATTTTAATTCGGAACTTATTTATAAGCCTGTTATTGATTATCATGTTAAATCCTGTTGTTTTCTACTATGAGTTTTCGCAGCGTATATAAAAGTATAGGAAAAAAGGCAGATATTGCTATTTATTTAGCTTTTTCTGTTTGTAAGTAATGTTTCAATTAAGGAAAATAATTCTGCTGCTTTCATCGGCTTTTCAATATAGCCGCGAATTCCCATTTGCATAGCCTTTTCCCTATCTATATTTTCACTGTATCCGGTGCTTAAAATAACAGGTAAATCAGCGCGAATTGACAAACATTGTTGTGCCAGCTCTGAACCACTCATATCTGGCATTGTTTGATCCGTTACCAGAAGATCAAATTTGTCAGGTATATTGGAAAATAATTCCAGTGCTGCTACAGAATTACTCATAATTGTTGTTTTATAACCACGACTTTCTAATAAGTCACCCATAAACCGGCCAACCGACTCTTCATCATCAACTACAAGTATATGTATATTACAACTTGTATTTCCTGAAGTTACTTCAACACGCTCAGCCTGTTCAACCTCAGTCGCCAGAGAAATATCAGCAACAGGCAATAATAATTGTATCGTTGTCCCTGTTCCAATTTCTGATTTTACTAAAATATGCCCCCCATGCTGATGCATTATGCCATGTACCATGGACAACCCCATTCCCGTTCCTTTTCCTACATCTTTAGTTGTAAAGAATGGTTCAAATATTTTATTCAGGGTTTCGTTATCCATTCCAGCACCATCATCCTCCACTGACAGTTCAATATAGTCACCCGCTTCAATAATATTATGACAGGCAGCACACAAAAGATGGGATGTTTCTACTATCTGCTTTCTCTGAGTCTGGATTTTAATATGACCCTTTTCGTTTAGTGCATCACGTGCATTAATACACAAATTCATTATAATTTGCTGTAGCTGTACAGGGTCAAAAACAACATCCGGCAAGCTATTATTGACCATTGCCGTTAAGTGAATACTGCTAGGTATTGCTGCTTGCAATAACTTTTGTGTTTCATCAACAATAGACAAAACGGACAAAGGAATGGCTCTGGTTACCCCCGTACGACTAAATACCAGCATTTGCTGTATTAAATCACGTGCACGTTCTCCAGCATGTACAACTTCTGTTAAATACTCATGCAATTCCCCCTGTTCTTTCGTTACGAAACGATCCAGTGCAAGATTGGTAAAGCCTAATATTGAAACAAGAATATTATTAAAGTCATGGGCAATACCGCCTGTTAAAAAACCAATGGATTCCATTTTTTGCGCTTGTTGTAATTGTAGATCCAGTTTTTTACGTTCATTCTGTGATCGCAAACTTTCAATCCCATAAGCCAGATCATCAGTTAAATCCTGAAGAAAATGAACTTCATCTTTATCAAAAGCATCTGGCTCAGCAGCATAAATATTTAATGCACCAAATGCTTTCCCTTTACTCTTAAGAGGAAGCGCAATAGATGAACAATAGCCTCGCTCTACGGCACTATCGCGCCACATTTCATATCGCGGATCTTCCATGATATTTCTAATAAAGTTGGCCTTACCGGTTCGAATTGCTGTTCCTGTTGGCCCTTGTCCTTCATCTGTGTCAGACCAACTTAAGTTTATATTACCAAGGTAATCTTTTTCATACCCGGATTGAGCAGCAACTTTAATCGTTTTCATCTTATCATTCAGCTTAAAGCCAACCCATGCCAGTCGATAACCAGCCACTTCGGTTATTATTCGGCACACCTCATCTAACAGGTTTTGTTCCTTATCATAATGAATCACCGCCTCATTAACTAAACTTAATGCAAGCAATGCAATATTTTTTCGTTGTAGTGTATTTTCTATATTTTTTCGGTCGCTAATATCACGTGCTATTCCTAACACACCGTTTACATTTCCATCTGCATCCAGTATAGGTGTTTTAATAGTCTCAACAGTTTCAGTATGTCCATCATCTATATAAGTTAATGTTTCTTCGTTTATGCATGGCTCACCTGCAGCCATCGCACGCCTGTCATTTTCCCTAAAAAAGTCAGCTTGCTTACTTTCAAAAAAATCATAATCTGTTTTACCAATCAATATAGATTCCTTTACACCTAACAAACGTTCAAATTTTGGATTGCACGCAAGGTATACTCCATCTTTATCTTTTAACCATACTAAATCCGGCAATGTTTCAATAACTGTTCTGGAAAAAACTTCACTTTTAAGTAAATCAACCTCAGCCTGTTTCTGCTCAGTTACATCACGCGCAAAACCTAACAGACCAATAATATTCTGATTTGCATCACGTAAAGGAAGTTTATATGTGTCAAAAATTCTAGTTTTTCCACCCATATTAGCAGCAGCTTCAGGATTATGTATAGCCTGCCCTGTTAATACCTGTTTATCATCACTCTCAAACCCATGAATATTTTTTACAGGATTACCATTAACCAGTTCAGGATCCCAGCCATTCTCAATATCGGTAAAACCCAGCATTTCCTCTGGAGTTTTTCCAACCGCTTCAGCATACGCTTTGTTACATAATATTATTCTTAAATTATTGTCTTTTACAAAAATTAAATCAGGCGTAGAGTCAATGACATTTTCCAATAGTACATTGGACTTAATCAATTCCTGTTCAGCATGTTTTCGTGCTTCAATTGTTTTGCTTAATTCATTATTCAAGGTAATAATGGTATGATAACGCCACCACACCAGTAGAATAACAATCAGAACAATAACTATGCTCATAATAAGCAATATTTTATTCACTGTAAAAAAAGGAATGGGCTTACCATACCACTTTTCATAAATAGCATTATATTTATCAGATGGAATAAATATATCAATTGCCTTGTTTAACTTTGCTAACAGTACAGAATTTCCCTTACGCACTGCAATGGCTCTTTTTATTTCACTCAACGGGGGGATTATCATTCTTATACGCTGACCCAACCGTGCATCACGTGCCACTTTTTGCATAACGTATTTTGGATATATTACGGCATCAACATGTCCAGCAAGCAACCCAATTAAAGCGTGATCAGGCTGTTCATAAATAATCGTGCTAACATTACCCAGGGATTCTGCAATCTTTTCACCGATATTAAAACGTATAACACCCACATATTTACCTGCTAAATCTGCGACAGAATTAATATCTGTTATTTCGGCACGTACGGCAATTGAAATAGGTGATGTTTCAACTGGCTTTGAGAAATCAAAAAACTTGCTTCTTTCCTCTGAAATACCTAAATTGGGAATTAAATCTGCATCACCCTTTTGGAGAAGTACGGCTGTTTGTTTCCAGCTATCCTTCACAATATATTTTACTTTTAAGTTAGCAATATCTGCCAACTCATTCATAACATCAATCGCAAAGCCTTGCGGCCTGCCCTTTGCATCTACCAAATAATATGGTGGGAAATTTTTTACTACCACAACGGTGACATTTTCTATATCAGACGCAGGAATATCTTTCGCTCTTGCCTCGGGAACATATGCCAAGAAAAATATTGCTACTATAATAAGTATTTCACAAAGGCGGCAACGTATAAAATCAGGTAAATTCGTCATTGGTTTGTTATTGCAAATACTGAAACTGTCCATATTAGTCACTTTATTAAAACTACACTGCTTCAACTTTAATTAAGCCAAGCTGCTGCCTTAATAGCTCACTGGAAAAAGGTTTGGACAAACAGGCTTCGGCACCTGCATCAATTATCGCCTCTACATTATCAGCCGATGGATAGCCGGTCATGGCTATCACACGTATATTTCTGGTCGATGGAGAGGCTTTTAGATCTGTACAAACCTGGAAGCCATTCAGGCCGGGCATCATTAAATCCAGCAAGATCACATGCGGACAAAATTCATTAACAATAACACCCGCCATAAATCCATTACTGGCAGTTTGGGTTACGACCTGACTCGGGTAACACGCCAGTAATTGTTCAAGATACACTCTTATTTGTTCGTCATCATCCACAATCAACACACGCAAAGCGCCGCTGTCTCTGGAGTTCAGTGTTAAACCACGTTGCAATGCAAATAGCTCAATATCTTCCGGTAAAAAACGCCGATGCCCCCCTGGTGTTAATAATGCTTTTAACTCTCCTTTTTCAGCCCACTGGCGCACCGTTGCAGGTGATACCATCAATAATTTTGCAACCTGATTTGGGGTTAAGTATGACTTACTCATTCATTTTTTCCTTTTTTAATGATTATTATTAATAATATGAAATCATCGTTATTCACGATTTTTACGTTTTGTTGTTGTTATTTCGGCAAACAGAGAAAAATCTTTAGGGTAGCGTGTCTTTTTATAGTCATGCGAAAGGATAAAGCCATTAAATCTGCTTACTTAATTAACTTAAATCAACTAAAATAGTCTATTTATCATAAGCTTGGCTGCTGAAGAACCTGTTATAATGAGTGCTTCATTGAAAACCTACCAGTCCTTGAGCCAAAAACTCAACTTTAAGGACACCCTGCCCCATACCAAAGATTGGTCGGCGGCCGCTGATTTTCTGGAACTTATTACTGACCATTGCCTTACCACCCGGCCTCGGACTATTCTGGAATGCAGTAGCGGCCTGAGCACTTTAATTCTGGCGCGCTGTTGTCAGATAAACCAGTATGGAAATGTGCTTAGCCTGGAAAATGGAGCAGACTATGCCGCCAGTACAAAAAAAAACATCCATTTATACGGGCTAGATACCCATGCTACAGTCATCGATGCACCACTTCACAAAATACAGGCGAACGGAAACAGTTACCAATGGTATAAAATTGATAAAAGCAGCATACCAGAAATTGATTTATTAATTATCGATGGCCCAAATGGCTACATCCAGAAAAATTCGCGCTACCCGGCGCTGCCTGTTTTACATTCCTTATTTGCAGAACACTGTACCGTTTTTCTTGATGATGCTGCCAGAGAAGATGAGCAGGAAATTATCAGGCAATGGCGACAGCAATATCAGCCAGCCGAATATAAGTACATAGAAACTGAACGCGGTTGCGCAATTTTTAAATTTTCGTCTTGATGATAGGAATTAGAACTAACCAGCTATTGAAAATAGTATCAGACGAGTACAGGCCAAATTTTAATACCATGTCGTTGTATGAGGGCTTTTCAACAGCCTGTTAAGATGCATTATAAGCAATACTCCACTCTTGTAATGCTTTATTAAGATCGCCCTCGGCGTTAATGCTTCCCCAAAATTTTATAAAATCTTCATTCGCATTCTCAAGCCTGAAGTCCATTTTGTGTGTTTTATTCTTAAGAAAGTGTCTAATATTGTCCGTAACGGTATCAATATAATCCAGCGCAACATCATGAATATCAAGTTGGGTATCCACATCCTGTAATATCCCCTGCTGATAAGCCCGCATAATGCCATAGTCGGCACGTTTGATAAAACTGGCGGCTGTTTTGTCTCTGTCTCTCATTAAATGAACATAAAAAGCATTATCTGCATATTTACTATCAAGCTGTCCCAAAAACCAGGACAAACGATTATCTGCTTCAATATGATTATCAGGATATGCTAAACGCATAGCTCCTGTTTCAGTCACCCGACTTTCGTGCCCTGCCGAGTAATTTTGAATAGGCTGGCATGCCTTGATAAAAGTTGTAGAGCCACAACGCCCTGTGTTTAAAATAAAAATATTCATTTTTCGAATAACTTACTCCACACGACCACTTCCTTCCTGTAATTCATTATCCCCTCAATTATACTTTTTAAGTGAGGGCTTTTGCTATTATCTTTCGTTACTAACTGATAAGAAAAAGAGTTGGCCGAAAAATTAAGTTCCATATTAGCAATAAAATGTTTAATGTTATTTATAGTTGAACCCGTGTTATGAAATTTGTTCCTGTAAATCGATTTCAAATTATTAATATTATTCTGAACTTGTTGTAATTTTTCCAGGTAACTTTTACTTAAAAAAACTGACTTATTCAATACAACTTTGCTAATATCACCCCTGCTTAAATTTTTTTCCGGATAACCTGACTTTAATAATTCTTCGATTGAAAACAACATTACATCTCCAAAGTACTGGCGTTCAAATTCACCTTGCAGGTTAATACTGTCTTCATTATGCTGGATACCTGAACGAAATTCAGATTTTCCCATATGTTCAACCGTTCGTTCATGTAGCATGGGCAAATTTGCAGATACAAACCGATTACCTAGCTGATCTTTAATCAGTCGCCCCATTGTCGGCCCGGCCATTCGAAATTTTAAGTTTGCAAAGGGGATAAAATATCTTAATGCCGACTGAGTAAAGGCAAAATTTCCGGTATAAACTGTGCGTGCAGCAGTTATGCTTGCTGCTATATTCTCATGTTGGTAGTAATTTTTACGTGTTAAATGCACACCATCAAAAAACTGGCTAAGTTGATGGGAAAATCTTTCTAAACACGCTTTATTACTATGAGGAAGTTCCATATCACAGGAATAGTTAAATGTCTCCGGTTTTATTTTAAAACCAAACAAATCGGCCATATCATGGTATGCAGCATCTTTTGTCTTGCCATGCGGCCGGTTGCCATGAAAGCAGCAGGCACCGTCCAGATCACAAGCAGAAACAGACGCTAAAAACGAACAAACATCATCCAGAAAATTAGCCGCCATCACTGACGGTGAAACAGGCGGGTCACCCACGACTTTGCCAGTAAAAACGTCAATATCATTATCACTGAAAATTTTATCCAGATGATAAAAATAGTTGAGTGTATATGGAACAACATGTCCATCTTCTAATACAGGATTTACTTTAAATTCCTGATCACTGTCAATAAAATAAAATATGATATTTTTATAATTATCTTTAATCTGGTTTAATTTAAGATAAGTTATATTTCGTGTGATAGATGCACCTTTATGGCTGAAATCATCGGAAGAAATATTACCCACAATACCATATAGCGCTTTCCGAGTAGCACAACTCAAACTAGCAAGTATTTCTTTCTGCTCGTCCAGACCAAAGTAAACCGTGCGCAAACCACGCTGACAAAATGATTCTATTATTTTCCTGTTTTTATCCCGACAGGATATTTTCTTGCTGTCTTCTGCAACCAAAACCGAAACTTTATTAAAATCCTGCTCCTTACCGCCATAATAAAAATTCTCACATAGATTATAAATGCTCTCCAGGCAGTTTTCTAAATGCTGCGGGCGATCTGCAACAGGGATAATCAACATAATGTGATGACGCTCATCATTTCCCTGTGCAGCAATAAAATCTTCCATTTTTATTGACAGTTTTCTGTACTGCTGGATATCCTCTGATTTCACTCCATTGTTTGAAATGAGTTGTTCAATATGCTCAAGTTTTTTATGGTAATCACTCAGCTGCATAATAAAACAAAAATTATCGCTTTGATGAATAAGTAGGAAAAGTATCTTTATCGATCATAATTTCAACTAAATTAATACCATTAATAAGATCCAGTTCCGAGAACAAACCGTTAAGGTCATCTGTGGATACAATTTTTTTATATTGAATACCAAAGGACTTTGCAAGGTAGGCATAATCTGGATTAATAAAATCACAGTTAATAAAACGTTTATCGTATTGCTGGAACTGATTTTTTCTTATTAGCCCCATAGTCGAGTTATTAAACATAATAACATTCAGAGGAATGTCATAATTAACGGCCGTCATAATTTCCATGCAGCACATCTGAAAACCACCATCTCCCAAAATAGCAAATGATGGTTTATTAACAGAGAAACGGGCTCCAATGGCGGCAGGAATGGCATGACCTAATGAGGATATGCCTGAATTTGAATAATAACGATTGTCATTTGAAACATTAAAAAAATTCTGAGCGAAAATAACATTATCATCAAATACCATTATGCCTCGTGTAAAACCTTTTTCTAATTCAATAAAGAATGCTTCAACCAAGGGGAATTTTTCCTTAAAAGCTAAAAAATTATTATCAACAGCATTAGCATCCTTTTGTTTTGAAAATTTGGTATACGGTGCCAGTTTTTTCTTATGAATCTTTTGTGCTCCAACGTCAGACAAAACATTGATTAGCACTTCTTTAATGTCACCTTTTATTGCAATGTCGGCAGTAAATACTTTTTCAAGCTGTTCTTCATTATTATCAACCTGAATAATTTTCTTTTTTTGTAATAATTTATCATCCCAAAGATAACTGGTTCTTTCATTAAAACTTGCGCCAAGAAAAATAAGTAAGTCTGCATTGTCTTTAATATAATCATATGCATTGGTATATGATGTCACACCTAAACTACCTAGCGATAATGCAGAGTCTTCATTAATAACGCCTTTCCCCTTCAAGCTGGTTGTTACCGGTATATTAAGTGTATTACTTAACTCTGTAACTAAATCTTCGGCAGAGGAGCAAATACAACCATAGCCGGCAATAATAACTGGCTTATTGGCCTCTTTTATAAGCTCAACAATGGCCGCAGCCGATTGTGTATGTGCAATTTTAGAGTAGTAGTGTTTACTTGTTTTTAATTGTTCAAGAGTTGATTCGTCAACCAGTTCTTTTTGTATATTGTAAGGAAAACTAAGTAAGACCGGCCCCGAACTGGATGAGAGTAAAATTCTTGAAGCCTGGTTCAGTACATTAACCAGGTAATCGGTTCTTTCTACCACTTTGTTATAACGGGTAATACCTTTAAACAAAGCATACTGATCTATCGCCCCACCTTCACCCGAGCTCTCCTGAAGACCACCTTTGCCAAAGATATGGGTTGATGTTTCACCAGTAATGACCAGTATTGGTAACTTATCAGCATATGCATTGGCAATGCCTGTCACCAGGTTCGTCGCTCCTGGCCCTGCAGTTGTGATACAAGCTGATATTTTACCCGATGCTCGCGCACAACCACCGGCCATAAAAGCAGCGCCTTGTTCATGCTTAGCCAGTACACTTTTAACTTTTGAGTCATACAAGCTGTCGTAGACGGGTAATATATGCGCACCTGGCATCCCAAAGATCGTTTCAATTCCGAGACGTTCGATATACCTTACGATTAATTCACTGACTGTTATTTTCATATAATTAATCAATATCTCAGCTATAACATGCTTGCTTTATTGTACTGGCTACCCGCCTCCGCGAGTATAATGGCATAACAAAGACTGGCCTAAAATACTATTCATTTATTACAAAAAAAGCCTGTGATTAGCAGGCTTTTCTTATTGTATTCTCCCATTACCTTAAATTTTATAAGGGTCACGAAGTACAATTGTTTCATCACGATCAGGGCCGGTTGAAATAATATCAATCGGTACGCCAATCACTTCTTCTATTTTTTTAATATATGCTTTTGCATTATCCGGTAATGCGTCAAATGTTTTTGCACCCACTGTACTTTCAGTCCAGCCCGGCATTTCGATATATTTGGGCTTGCATTCCTCATACGCATCGGCTCCAATCGGTGGCGCATCCACATCAACACCATTATGGTCATAACCTGTTGCAATACGTAGCGTTTCTATGCCGTCTAAAACATCCATTTTAGTTAAACAAATACCAGTTAGTGAGTTAATCTGCGCAGAACGACGTAAACAAACTGCATCTAGCCAACCACAACGGCGTGCACGACCGGTTGTTGCACCAAACTCATGGCCTTGTTTTGCCAGGTAAGCGCCAACGGGATCATTTAAGTCTTCACCATCATAAAGTTCAGTCGGAAAAGGGCCTGCACCCACACGGGTAGTGTACGCTTTGGTAATACCTAATACATAATCAATATCACAGGGGCCAACACCAGTGCCAGTTGCAGCACCACCTGCCGTTGGATTTGAGGATGTAACATAAGGATAAGTACCATGATCAATATCCAGCAAGGTACCTTGTGCACCTTCAAACATAATATCTTTACCTTCTGCACGCATTTTATGCAGTTCGCCAGTGACATCGGTCACCATTGGGCGGATACGTTCAGCAACTTCCAGACCAAAATCCAGCACTTCCTGAAAATCAACTGTGTCGACTTTAAAATAATTTTTCAATGTAAAGTTATGATAATCCAGCACTTCACCTAAACGTGCCGCAAAGCGTTCACGATGTAACATGTCACCCACTTTTAGGCCACGGCGTGAAATTTTATCTTCATAAGCCGGGCCAATACCACGGCCGGTTGTACCAATGGCTTTTTTACCACGTGCAATCTCACGCGCCTGATCCAGTGCAATATGGTAAGGTAGAATTAAAGTACAGGCCTCACTGATAAATAAACGACCATCGGTATTCACGCCACTTTTTTCCAGCATGTCCAGTTCAGTAATCAATGCATCAGGAGCTAATACCACGCCATTACCAATCATGCATTTTACATTGTCACGCAAAATACCAGATGGAATTAAATGTAATACTGTTTTTTTACCATCAATAACCAAAGTATGACCGGCATTATGGCCACCCTGAAAGCGTACAACCGCATCGGCTGTTTCTGTTAACAGATCAACTACCTTACCTTTACCTTCGTCGCCCCACTGTGTGCCGACGACCACGACATTCTTACCCATGCTCAATCCAACCTGTTTTCGTAAAATGTTATATTTTAAATTTTTTGTACTGTCCAGTTATTCCCGTCTTTAACAATAATCCTGTCACACTGCATTGCGTGTGCATCGCCTTGTTGTTCAGGTAAAGCCATTACAACACGTTCGCCTTGCGCACGTAATTTTGCTATAAACTCAAACAGTGCAGGTTCATGACTGTCTACTGAAAAAATACCCAGAACCGGTTTGCCTTTAAGACCACTTAAAGACACCAGCATTTTTAAATCTGCACTAAAGCCCGTTGCAGGACGAGCCATGCCAAAATCTTTACCAATATCATCGTAACGCCCACCTTGTGCTATTGCCTGACCTTGTCCGGCTGCATACGCTGCAAAGATAACACCCGTATGGTAATTATAGCCACGCAGTTCAGACAAATCGTAATGCAATTTAATGTTGGCTACTCTCTGTTTAAATTGGCTGGCAATTTCCTGCAGGTTATTAATTGCAGCGATAACGGCTTTATCTGCTTTTGAAAAGATTTTAGTCGCCTTATCAAAAACTTCTTCACCCCCGTTTAAATCGGGTAAGCTGGTAAGCATATTAGCCATTGATTTGTTAAGTTTCCATTCTACCATTAGCTCGGCCAATTCAGGTTTTGCCTTACGCTGCAAAACATCAAATAGCTGGTTTTCCTGTTCAACAGAAAGCCCGGCCTGGTTCACCAGATTTCTGAAAATACCCGCATGACCGAGATCAATATAAAATGTATCCATACCGGTTAATTTTAGTGTTTCAACCATCAGGCACAATATTTCAACATCACTCTGCACACCTTCGTGTCCATATAACTCAGCACCAATTTGTAAAGGACTGCGTGAGGCTGAAAAACCTTGTGGCCGTGTGTGTAACACCGTTCCCAGATAACATAACCGTGTAGGTGTGTTTTGTTTTAAATGGTGTGCTTCTATGCGCGCAACCTGTGGTGTCATGTCGGCACGAATGCCCATCATACGGCCAGTGAGCTGGTCAGTTATTTTAAATGTTTGTAAATCCAGATCGTGTCCGGTACCACTGAGTAGCGATTCCAGATATTCAACCAGTGGCGGCATTACCAGGTCATACCCCCATGAGGTATACATATCAATCAGGTTACGGCGTAATCCTTCAAGCTGCATCGCTTGTGCAGGAAGAACTTCTTCGATACCTTCCGGTAAGACCCAACGATTATTTAATGTCATTTTATTTTAAAATTATTACGTTAATTTTTAAAGATATACAACAGGAACGTACCTAATACCATACTGAGCAATCCCCATATTCGCACATGCTTATCATCCATTTTCAAAAACATGGACAACGCTTTTTTATAACCACCGGGGTTAACAGCAGGCAATAGCCCTTCTATAACCAGCACAAGCGATATTGCTACAAGAAGCTCTTGCCACATAGTAAACCCCGATAAAATCAGTTTTTTATATGGGGACTTGCGTGGTAGCCGGGGGAGATTAGTCAGGGCAAATAACCTGCCTTAATACTCCCCCCATTCAGCTAACAACCCCCGCAAAGATTGTTTATTTTGCTTTTTTAAAATATTTAAAGAACTCGGAGTCCGGCTGCATAACTAGCAAATCATTATCATTAGAGAATGACGTACGGTATGCATTTAAGCTGCGATAAAAGGCATAAAACTCTTTGTCTTTGGTATACGCCTGTGCATAAATAGATGCAGCCTTTGCATCACCATCACCTCGCGTTTTTTGTGCCGTTCGATACGACTCTGCCAGTAAAACAGTGCGTTGACGATCAGCATCAGCCCTGATGCGTTCTGCGGCTTCTGCACCTTTTGAGCGGAACTCTTTAGCTACCCGAGTTCGTTCAGCAACCATACGACGATAGATAGACGCGCTAATCGATTGTTCATAGTCCATACGTTTTACGCGCACATCGACTATTTCAATACCAAAGTTCTTAACACTAACATTACCAATCTCTTTGGTTTTTTCCATTAAAGCACGGCGTTCACCGGAAATAACTTCTTTAACCGTACGGCTACTCATTTCTGAACGCAAGCCATCATTTACAATCGTATAGATTCGGGTTCGTGCTGTATTCACACTCCCGTTCATTGATTTGTAAAAGGACTCAACATCATTAATACGCCATTTAACAAAGAAATCAACCAGCACGTTTTTCTTTTCTTTGGTTAAATATCTTGCTGGTCGCGCATCCAGGGTTAAAATACGGCGATCGTATTTACGTATATTATTCACAAAAGGAATTTTAACGTGCAAACCGGGTTCATAATCTGACTTTACAATTTCACCTAAGCGAAATTTTACAGCCAGCTCTGTTTCTGAAACAACAAATAACGAACCAGATGCGATAAACAAACCAAGACCAATAACAACACTAAACACTATTGAACGAGAACTCATTAGCGCACCTCCCGGCTACGTGAACGACTATCAAAACGCGATGATGATGAAGGTTCAGATGTTGCACCATCATTAACATCCGTTGTTGATTCTTCTGTTGAAGAACTTGAACGGCGCTGACTGATAATTTTATCGATAGGCAAATACATTAAGCTGTTTCCCTGTTTAACATCGACCATTACTTTATTTGTTCGCTTGTACACTTCTTCCATTGTTTCAAGGTACAAACGCTCGCGCGTTACTCGTGGCGCTCTTTTGTATTCAGCTAATAATTTAGTAAATCGTTGTGCTTCACCATCTGCTTTTGCAATAAGTTCATCACGATAAGCCAGTGCATCCTGTTCTATACGTGCACCTTTACCACGTGCACGTGGCAAAATATCATTTGAATACGCTTGCGCTTCATTAATTTTTCGTTCTTTATCTTCACGTGCTTTAATTGCATCGTCAAACGCATGTTGCACTTGCTCAGGTGGTTGTGCATTTTGCATATTGACATTAGTAATGATAATGCCAGCCTTATAGCGATCCAGAATAGTCTGAATCAGCTTTTCGGAATCAGCTGCAATTTGCAGTCGACCATCTTTAATAACCGAATCCATGCTGGCCTTACCCACATTTTCACGCATGGCACTTTCTGTAGCTTGAACAACGGTAATATCCGGATCTTTTACATTGAACAGGAAGTCTTTTGCGTCTTTAATTTTGTATTGCACCGTAAATTCGATATCAACAATATTTTCATCTTTTGTCAGCATTAAAGCCTCTGATGATTTACGGCCTAATATAACTTCCCGTACATTTTCGGTATTAACTATATGAACAGATTGTATAAAACGTGGATGCCAATGTGGTCCTGGCTCGGCAATACTATTAAATTTACCAAACTGCAGCACAACACCTTCTTTACCTTCGTCAACAATATAGATGCCAGATAAAGCCCAAATACTCACTAAAATAATGGCAATAAAACTGGCTCCCATACCACCACCACTTGAGCTTTTATTGGAACCGCCTTTGCCGCCACCAAATATGCTGGTGACTTTATCCTGTAACTTCTTAAAAGCCTCGTCTAAATCTGGTGGCCCCTGGTTGTTATTACGATTACCCCAGGGATCTTTGTTACCAGAACCTCCCGGTTCATTCCACGCCATAATTTGCTCCAATTCTTGTATTCATTAAGTAATTTCTATAGTGGGGATTCTATGGTGCTTCTTCATCGGCTGCAAGCAATGGTTTACTTAACCGGTGATATAACAACTTTAAAATTTGGACTAATAGGGCTATTTAATGCTGAAAACAGTGAACTAATCCATAATTTTGGGCTCAATTTCCGCCAGATTTGAGCAAAGCAGATAGCGCTCAATATGGTGTTTCTTACACAACATGTACCAGTCAGCCAGTGGCATATCGACCGCCACGTGCCAGTTGCCCTGTTCATCATATTTTTCGCTGTTAATCCGACCATGTTCATGCATCAGTGCATTCAGCTGGCCTTCATTATAAGGAATACGCAATTCAACCTGTGCCGAAGTGGGTTGCAATCGGCTTTGGATAGCTTCCATTAATAAATCCATACCCTCACCCGTTTTAGCAGAACACCAGACGCGGGTGGGAATTGGCTGGCCGGATTTGTCTTCCCACATATCAACGCGTGGTTCAATATTACCTAAACGATCGAGCTTGTTAAAAACCATTAACTGCGGTACCTCACTCGCACCGATTTCTGCAAGCACCTGATTTACTTGCTCGATGGTGTCATCGCGTTCTTCTGCTGTTATATCAACCACATGCAACAATAGGTCAGCATCTTTCGTTTCCTGCAACGTTGAACGAAAGGCCGCCACTAAGTCATGCGGTAAATGACGGATAAACCCCACCGTATCAGCCAAAACCATAACTTGTGTATTCGGTAAAGCAACCCGCCTTAGCGTTGGGTCGAGGGTTGCAAATAGCTGATTGGCCACATAGACATCGGCATTCGTTATTCGATTAAACAGTGTGGACTTGCCTGCATTGGTATAACCCACCAGCGAAACAGTGGGAATGTCCGCCCGCTTTCGGGAACGCCGGCCCTGATCACGCTGCTTTTGCACTTTTTTGAGTTTTTTATTGAGTTGACGAATGCGGTCACTAATTAAGCGCCGATCCGTTTCCAGCTGAGTTTCACCCGGCCCACGCAAGCCAATCCCCCCTTTTTGGCGTTCCAGATGTGTCCAGCCACGTACTAAACGGGTGGATAAATGCTTTAATTGTGCCAGTTCAACCTGAAGGTTACCTTCATGGGTACGCGCACGCTGTGCAAAAATATCCAGAATCAGCCCGGTTCGGTCTAAAACGCGGCATTCACAGTGTGCTTCCAGGTTACGTTCCTGAACAGGCGTTAAAACATGATTGAACAGAATCAGGTTGGCGTCATTATCAATCACCGCCTGTTTAATCTCATCGGCTTTTCCTGAACCCACAAAAAAGCGTGGGTGCGGTGCATGCCGTGACCCGGTAATTGTCAAAAGTGGTTCAGCACCGGCAGACGTTGCCAGCTCAATAAATTCACTGGCTGCTTCACGCTGCTGTTCAGATTGGAGTGTTAAATGGACAAGGATGGCACGTTCACCACCCCCGGGACGCTCAAACAACCGCGTTGCTCCTTAATCCAGCTAGCTCGGCTACCCTGAGATAAAACCAAACCCGACAAAAACCTGCATTCAAGTTAAATGTTGCCCTTTGATGCCCCATTACCAGCACCATTCTCGTCTGCCATTGGCAATTTCACACTGCGAGAAGGCACAACCGTTGAAATAGCATGTTTATACACCATCTGGCTGACGGTATTTTTAAGTAAAACCACAAAATTATCAAATGACTCAATTTGTCCCTGTAATTTAATTCCGTTTACCAAAAAAATAGATACAGGTATACGATCTTTACGAAGGGCATTTAAAAAAGGATCTTGTAATGATTGACCTTTGCTCATCGTGAATTCTCCTTGTTGTTATTCTTATTTTGCATACGATTCAGCAAGCTAAGATAGTGTGTGTAGTATATGAAAAAAAACCCTGCGCTAATTTTTATGCAAAAGCACTAAAATCCGGATAATGGCCCAGGCAACACAAATAATACTAGCACAAGCCAAAAAAAATTAAACACAGGCAAAACTTAAATCTCTCTATGGGTTTAAATAGGGATGTGGGCTAACGATTTCAAGGCTAATTGCTTAATATCTGCCGAATTTACATCCATCTGCCCGCTATCCAGCCAAATCGCGTCTTTTTCATTGCGTAGCCAGGTTAACTGCCTTTTTGCTAATTGTCGCGTTACCACAATACCCCGCTCAACCATGCTGTGATAATCGCGCTGATTGTCCAGATGCTCCCAAACCTGCCGATAGCCCACTGCGCGCATTGAGGGCATATTAACATTCAAATCCCCTCTGTTATACAAGGTTTTCACTTCATCAATAAAACCAGATTCAAGCATCTGGTGAAAGCGTTTTTCAATTCGCTGATGAAGTACCGCACGATCCTCCGGGCTCACAATCAATTTGGTTACGGTATAAGGCAGGGTATTTTCAAGTTTGGCCTTTTGCTGTAACACCGACAGCGGCTTGCCGCTAATTTCATACACTTCCAGTGCGCGCTGAATACGCTGCGGATCATTAGGGTGTATTTTACTGGCCGCAACGGGATCCACTTGTTGTAACTTTGTGTGCATGGCTTGCCAGCCAATATCAACCGCTTGCGCTTCAAGTTTTTTGCGTATTGCTGCATTAGCTGCCGGCAATTCAGATAAACCACCCAGCAAAGCACGAAAATACAGCATGGTGCCACCGACTAATAATGGTATTTTCCCCTGTTGTGTAATATCCGCCATTGCAGCAAGCGCATCGCGCCGAAACTCAGCAACAGAATAGGCCTGACTCGGATCTAAAAAGTCGATTAAACGATGAGGGGCTATTGCTAAAGTGGCTGCATCCGGTTTTGCTGAGCCAATATTCATCTCCTTATAAATCAGAACCGAGTCAACACTGATAATTTCAACCGGCAAATGCTGCACCAGGTGAACGGCAATATCCGTTTTGCCGGAAGCCGTTGGGCCCATTAAACAAATAGCCGGCGGGAGATTTTTTAGTATGCCCACTGCCATTCACTCATCAACCAGTTTTGCAGACACATTAGCCTGAAACAACTTATTAACCTCCGCAACACCAAGCACGCGCCAGAGTTTATTTTTATAAGGTGCATCGACACACAGATTTACAAATGTTTTTTCAATATCATTTAAGTGTTGTTGCCATTCAGATAAAGTTTTTGATTCTGAATGTGTACCTAATTGAACAAAACGACTCAGCAGTGGAACTAATGTTTCCCATCCCATTGTTTCTTCCAGATTCAGACTGATGAGTAATTGCCTTATGACAGCCTCATATGAGCAATGTTGCAACACCGTTGGTGCAGCACGCAAAACCAGTATGTTTTTTGCCTGTAAACTTAAGTCAAAACCCAATGTCTGAATCGTATCCTGATGGCAGTCAATGCTCTCACACAACTGCGCGTCTAATTCGATACTGACAGGAAACACAAAAGGTTTGACTTCCACACTTTGGGAATCAACTTGCTGTAACCATTGTTGCTCGGCCTGATGTTGTGCCACTCTTAAAAGGTGGATAATAACCAGACCTTGTTGTGACTGGCTAAGCAGATAATACGGCTGACAAAACCCAACAACCGTCCCCAGTAAACCTTGCGGTAATGATGTGGAGTGTGTTTTCTGCGTATAAAATTCTGCAGATGAAGCCGGTTTATTCCTGGCTAAAGGATAATGATTATGCGCTCGACCACTATAGCGCGAAGAGGCTTCAGCCATCGCATGTTTATTAATTTGATGTTCAGTAACAGCTTGTTCTTCCGTGTCAAAAACAAAAGCATCACCCCCGTATCGGTGATTACTGTTTGTTTTATTTAACGAGTCCTGAATAACATGGTTAACAAAATCATGAACCAGACGCATTTGCCGAAAGCGTACTTCATGCTTTGTCGGGTGAACATTCACATCCACTTGCTGCGGGTCAATTTGTAAATTTAAAACATAAGAAGGGAAACGTCCCGGTGGTAATATGGCCTGGTACACCTGCCGCAAAGCATGGCTAATCACTTTATCTTTTACTATCCGGCCATTAACATAAAAGTATTGCATATCTGTCTGGCCACGAGAATAATCTTTATTACTCAACCAACCTGTCATACTCAACTGAGAAGCCTGATACGAAACCCGCAAAGCCTGTTGAACAAATCGTTTATCAAGTAACTTGGCAACCCGCTTTGTTTTTAAATCAGTAGTAAGTGCCCGAGGTAATCGATGCACCACCCGCTGGTTGTGCTTTAATACAAATTCAATCTCGAAACGGCTTAAAGCAATACGTTTAACCACATCTTCGATATGCCTGAACTCGGTACGTTCACTGCGCAAAAACTTACGTCTTGCTATGGTGTTATAAAAAATATCCCGCACAACAATACTGGTACCCGTTGGGTGGGATGCCGGTGTTAATGCATTGTCTTCACTGTTATTTATTCCTGTATTCGACCACTGCCATGCCATCTCTTGCGACTCGGTACGTGATGTTATTTCAAAATGACTAATGGAAACGATACTGGCAAGTGCTTCACCACGAAAGCCCATACTTTCAATTGCCGTTAAATCATCAAAGCTGGCTATTTTGCTGGTGCAATGTGCCTGTACTGCAAGTGTTATTTCCTGTTCTGGAATACCATGACCATCATCGCGGATTTTAATCAGCTGTAATCCACCCTTTTGAATATCTATTTCAATACAGGTCGCACCGGCATCCAGGGAATTTTCGATAAGTTCTTTAACAACAGATGCCGGACGTTCAACCACTTCACCGGCCGCAATCTGGTTTGCAAGTTGAGCCGAGAGTTGACGAATAGGAGAGCGTGTAAGTTCAACGGTATTCATATGACCAGCTTATCATAATCTCTGAGATTATCTGATTAACGGCGACTGATTTTCTTGACGCACCCAAAACAGACTTATATTCTAGGTAAGCAAAACAACACATAAAAAGGAGTTTAGCAAAATGTTAGGACAACAACTTGACACCATCGTTTATCACGTGCGCCCCGGCGATAGCCTTAGCCGTATTATTTCAAACTACTATGGTTCGGTATCACCACAAAAGCAGCAGGCCATCATCGCACAAATTCAAAAAGATAACCCAAAAGTGACCAATCCCCACCAGATAGTCCCCAACCAGCTCTTGTTGATTGATATTCCACCTCAATATTGCGCGGTTCGCTTCGAAGAAAGACTTATCCAGCCTTTGAACATCAGTAAAAACCAGCTTAAACCCTTACAACAGCAATGGAACAAAGCCGCCCCCGTAACACAGGAAAGACTGGCCACACTCACACCGCTCATGCTAACTGCGAGTCAGGCGACAATGGGGACATTTAAAACTGTGCTGGCCTCTAATACCCAGCACTTACAAACCATTATCAATAGCTACGAAGCTAAAAAGGCCGGTAAACTCAGTAAAGGCCAATACGATTACGCCCGCCAACAGGCCATAAAAAGATTCGAAACCAATCTGGGGCCGGTCAGGTATTTATTAAACCGCCACCAAAGCCAACGCCAGGTGTTACGCATTTCGCGTAAAAAAGGCCGTTCCCCCACTGGTAATATTAGCCAGCAGATCCAGCGGATAGGTAATCTGTCCAAACTGGCTGCCGGAGGTGGTATCGTTTTAGCTGGGTTGAATTTAAAAATGACCTGTGATGCCATTGGGCAGGCGGAGACTCAACTGGAAAAAAACCAGATTTTTGCGGAGACGTTGGGTGGCATCCTTACTAGCGGTGCTTTTGGTGCAGTGGTTTATCTTGTTTTTGCAGCAACACCTATCGGTTGGAGTGTTGCTTTGGTATTGGCTGCAGGCAGTGTAGCTTATGGATCGCTCGGAAAACGCGCGAGTCGATATGCATATGACACATGGGGGCGAAAAGTTGACCTTTTATCTAAAACAGGAGTATCAAACATATGTGGTTAACAGACTATTATCAGCAAGTTGATCCCATTTTTTTTGTGATATCCATTCTTGTTGGCTTGGGAGTTTTGTCACTAATTGTAGCAATTATTTTTACTAATATTATGCACCTGATTTTAACCCCTCGACTAGACCCAATATTGTTTAATGAGCGTTGGTTCACTCTGACGGAGTTAGGCATGTATTCAGTATGGCCAATGAGTTTAGTTAAAAGCGGAACTTATATGGGCTTAATAGGTTTTCCAAAGCGTATGCTTAAAACCAAACGCTTTAAAGGTTACGATTTAGACTTATCATTTAGTCAGCCGTTAATTATTGCTTCAAGGATGTGTGTTTTTACTATACTGTCTGTTGTATTTTTTGGTATTAGTTTTGGCTTAGTCATACTATATGGAATTATTAAAACTGAGTTTTTCTAGCATCTACACTGCTCAACAAAATATATCACTGTAATAGCTAAGAGGTGGTATCGTCTTAGCTGGGCTGAATTTAAAGATAACCTGTGATGCCATTGGGCAGGCGAAGACTCAACTGGAAAAAAACCAGATTTTTGCTGAGACGTTGGGTGGGTTGTTGCATTGGTGCTGGCAGCCGGTAGTATGGCTTATAGTTCACTTGGAAAAAAGGCAGGTCGATATGTCTATGATACCCGACTCAGAAAAATGGACTTGCTTTTTAAAACTGGGGTATCGCTTGCATGTGGTTAGTTGACTTATACTTTGAAGTTGATCTCATCAGCTTTTTAGTGGTGCTTACAATCACGTTGGAATTGTTACTACTAACAGTATTAATCATTTTTATTAATGTTATGCATCTGATTTTAACCCCTCGGCTAGACCCAATATTGTTTAATGAGCGTTGGTTCACTCTAGCGGAGTTAGGCATGTATTCAGTATGGCCAATGAGTTTAATTAAAAGTGGAGCTTATATGGGCTTAATAGGTTTTCCAAAACGCATGCTTAAAACTAAACGCTTTAAAGACTACAGTTTGAATTTGTCGTTTAGCTTGCCACTCGTTGTTGCTTCAAGAGTCTGTATTTTTATCGCATTGTCCACTATTTTCTTTGGTCTGCTGTTTTTGGTACTAGTTTTATATGCGTTTATAGAAACAGAGTTTCTTTAGTGAAGATCAAACTGGCCGCAGGGAGTGTGGCCTATGGCTCTCTGGGTAAAAGGTTAGGGCGGAATCTCTATGATACCAAGTTTAGGAAAGTTGACCTTGTGACTAAAACAGGGATATCGCTTACATGTGGCTAATCGAATTATATGACGAAGTTGATCTGATCGCCTATCTGACTGTACTCGCCATTGTTTTAGAATTATTTTTCTTAGTTATTATTATTATTTATATCAACATTATGCATTTACTCTTACCTCACAAATTAGACTCATTGCTATTTAATGAGCGTTGGTTTTCTATAGGGGAACTTGGTTTTTATTCAACATGGCCGATGAGTCTGTTTCGAACAGGGATATATATGACTTTGCTAAGTTTTCCTGGTTATGTAAAAAAACGGCGGTTTAAGGGATTAGAAATGGAATTACAGATTGACGTGCCACTAATTATTGCATCCAGAATTTACTTTGTACTGAATGCATTTTTTATTTTGTTCGGTCTTTCTTTCGTTTTACTCGGTTTATATAGCATAATTGAAACCTGGTTTTTTTAAGCTCTGTAAATCAAATGATACGACTAAAGGCATATGCACTCATACTCGTTCGAACTAACAGCCGGTAGTAGCATTGTTTTAACCGAACTGAATTTAAAAACAACCTGTAATCTTAACTGCGATAAGGAATACGCAAAACAGCGCCAACCCGAATACGATCATTAGCTAGTTTATTTGCGCTGCGAATCGTTGCAACACTCACACGATAACGACTGGCAATGGCAGACAATGTTTCACCCCGTGTAACACGGTGTTTGGTACCACCCTTTGTATTCCCTAGTGCCAGTAAACTGCCAGGCGGTGGATTGGCATGGAAATAACTCCGTACACCTTTTAATATGGCCATGGCAATACGTTGCTGGTGCTTACTACTACGTAGTTTACGTTCTTCTGCCGGGTTGGATATAAAGGCCGTTTCTACCAGGATAGATGGAATATCCGGTGCTTTTAAAACTTTAAAGCCTGCTTGCTCAACTGTCTTTTTATGCAGATGGGCAACTTTACCTAAATTACCTAATACATGGTTTGCAACCTGATGACTGGTTTCCATTGTGGAATTTTTTACCATATCAACCAGCACCAGTTTTAATAAGTCGTCATCAATTTCTTCGAAATCAATACCACCGATCATATCGGACTGGTTTTCTTTTTCAGCCAGAAAACGTGCTGCTTCACTACTGGCACCCCGATCGGAAACCACAAAAACGGAGGTGCCTTTTGCTTTTGTATTTCTAAATGCATCGGCATGAATGGAAATAAAAATATCTGCCTGCTGGCGACGCGCCAGCTTGACCCGATTCTTCAGGCTTATGTAGTAGTCACCCGTGCGGATCATAACCGGGCGCATACCACGTTCACGCTTGACTAATTTTTCCAGGCGTTTGGCAATGGCCATGACCACGGTCTTTTCACGTGTACCGCGTCGACCAATCGCGCCGGGATCTTCGCCCCCATGCCCCGCATCAATGGCAACAATAATATCACGCTGGCGATTTTTGTATTTTAACTTGTTTGCAGGTTTGGTTTTTTTCGTGGTTTGTTTACCAATAAGATCAACCACCAGGCGGTGGCCGTATTCACGATTAGGCTTTAACAAAAAGCTTTTAGGGCGAACATTCGAACGTAAGTCCAGAACAATACGCAAATCGTTGCGATTACGCGAAGCATAACGAATATCTTTAACAAAACCTTTGGCAAAATTTAGCTGCGAAAGATTACCTCGCATCCGCGCATGATTAAGATCAATAACCAGCCGATTGGGGGATTTCAGGCTAAACAGGGAATGGTTAACCGGTGCGCTTAAATCAAAAACCAGACGTGTGTTATCGGGTGCCGGCCACATACGAATGGTCTTTACTTCTGCGGCATAATTTGACGCCGCCATCACTGACGCAACCATGCTAAATAATACGATGGCAGCCCCAAAACGACCTAAATATGCGAATAACCGACCTTGTGTAAACGTTAACATCATTACACCCATTTCATTCATAACTGACCCTATCTCTAACTTTGGCAAAAATCAGCCTAAATTACAAGGTAAAAGTCTATAATTTTTAATGAGATAGGGGCTTTATTTAAAAGTTTTTCTAGATTGGTTCACAAAAAAATCCGGCTTTTGAGCGCTTTTTGTACACAAACAAAGCCAATATTGAATAATCATGGACTTTACTGTGCTGCCCACTTATTCTTTTCACCCCTTGTCAAAAAGATAAGAAACTTCATTTTAGAATGTTTAAAAGTTAAGAAAAAAATAGAATAAAGGAAGTAATAATGGAAAGCAGCCATATAGGAAACGGAACAAATATAAATAACCAGCCGTTTGAGTTTACCGGCAAAGCGCTCGAATATTTCTCAATCTGGATAGTGAACGTTGTGCTCACTATTTTAACCCTGGGCATTTATTCTGCCTGGGCTAAAGTCAGAACCAACCAGTATTTTTATGGCAATACATTGCTCGATGGCGCGTCCTTCCGTTATACCGCCAAGCCGATACAAATACTGAAAGGCCGGGTTATCGCTTTTATCCTGTTTATGATTTATTACTTTGCTTCCATGGCCAACCCGGTTATTGCGAGTATTATCTTCCTTTTTATTTTGCTGCTGGTACCGGCTTTTGTGGTGATGTCGATGGCCTTCCGCTTAAGAAATTCAATGTACCGTAATGTACGATTTAATTTCGACAAGAAATTTACCCGCGCTTATAAAGTCTTTTTTATCCCGGCTATCTTTGTTGGGGGCTATTTGCTTTTAGCCAGCCAGATTGAGTACCTGCAATCTGCCGATACTGAAACCAACACGTTAGTAGGGATCATCATCGCCGTACTACTGCTCGGCATTGTATTAATGTTTCCCTGGTGGGAATATATCATTACACGGTTTAAAGCCGTGCATGCAAAGTACGGTGATGCTGATTTTACCTTTTCAGCAACAATGAAAAACTATTATGGTATGTATATAAAAGCCTACCTGCTATCAATTGTTATTTTTGGTATTATCGGTGCCATTATCATCGGCCTGATGGGTAGCTTTACATCTGATACAGATATGAGTAGCGGTGCCCACTCTGCTGCTGTACCATTAATTATAATCCTGCTTGTTTTTCCAGCCTACTTATGGCTATTTGCTTATTTTCAAACCAAACGCACCAATTTAATTTTTGGTAATCTGAACATTGCTGGCCATAAAGTAAAGTCTGAATTAAAAACAGGCTATATGCTGTACCTGTATGTCACCAACACACTGGCAATTATGCTCACCCTGGGGCTATTAATGCCGTGGGCAAAAATTCGTACCGCAAGGTACCGGGCATCGGTCACTTCGCTTGATGTGATCGGTAACCTGAGCCAATTTGTTGCAACTCAGGAACAATACCAGTCAGCAATGGGTGAAGAAATAGGTGAGATGTTTGATATGGATCTTGGTTTTTAAGTTGAGCATTAAAAGCAATTCATATGATTAAAGGTATTTACTACAACGGCAAAACATCTGAGAAAAAAGATGCCCTGCTGTATTGCAAACATAACGGGTTAATTGGTTTTGCCGATATCGATACCATTGAAACCCCCTTCAACTCTGTCGAAATTTCTTCCCGTATTGGTAACACACCACGCTACCTGAATTTTCCAGACGGCTCACAGTTTGAAACCGATGATAATGATGCCATTGATGAAATAGTCAATACCTTCTCTACCAGTGTATTTAAGGGGGTTATTCATAAACTGGAAAGTGCAAAACTCTTTGTGCTCTTTAGCGTTATAAGCATGGTTGTTTTTGGCTGGTTATTTATCCAATATGGCATCCCCTTTGTCAGCAAACAAATTGCCGACCGTTTACCTGAAGAAGCCTCTCAATATATGGGGCAAGGGGTACTCGACATTATGGATGAGCAATGGTTTTCAGAAACGGCACTGTCAAAGAAAAAACAGGCTGAACTGCAACAGTTATTTAATAATTTAAAAACAAACATTAACGGCAGCCACTATTACAAACTGGTTTTTAGACGCGGTGGTTCCATCGGTGCCAATGCCTTTGCTTTACCCGACGGCACTATCGTATTCACCGATGAACTGATCAACCTGACCGATAACAATCTGGATATTGCCGCCATCATGCTGCATGAAATAGGTCATTTAAAAAACCGTCATAGCCTGCGTGCAACTATCCAACAATCAGGGCTGGCTATTTTTATTATTGCGGTCACTGGAGACGTTTCAACTAGCAGTTCAATAATTACTGCCATTCCTTTTATGCTGGTTAAATCCGGTTTTTCACAGAACATGGAAACCGAGGCCGACAGTTACGCATTAAGCTATATGCAAAAATACAATATCGATCCTGAGCATTTTGCAAACATGATGGAAAAACTTCAAGCCAGTTTTTCAGATGAATACCACAACTGCCTCAAGAAATCCAAAAAACCAGACGCAGCGATCCAGTGTATTAACCTGGCTGTGAAACAAAATAAACTAAACGATAAAGAACAAAGTAAGGAATTACTGGATTATTTTTCAACCCATCCCGGTGCCAAAGAACGCATCAATCGGTTTCGTATGGCCAGATAATGCCTTGTTTTTTAAAATGCGAGTGTTATCCATAAATTAAATTTTTATGCTGTTTTCTCGACACGATGTTTAGAGTTGATCCTCGCAGCGTCAGTGTCTCACCCAAACGTGCTGCATGTACGGATGCCGATAGTTGTTGTTGCAAACAGTTGGACAGGCTGACAATCGCCTGTTCTTCCCCATGCACCAGAACCACGGGGGGCTTACCCTCAAAGTTGGAATACCAGTTCTTCAACGCAGTTTGATCAGCATGGGCAGACAGCCCACCGATGGTGTGCACGCTAGATGCAACTCGCACAGTTTCGCCCCACAAACGAATATGCTTTGCACCATCAACCAGTGCACGACCCGGTGTCCCCTTTGCCTGAAAACCGGTAATCACAAGCTGGCATTCCTTACGCCAGATATTATGTTTAAGGTGGTGCTTGATACGCCCGCCGCTACACATGCCACTGCCTGCAATGATGATGGCACCACTGTGGACACGGTTAATAGCCATGGACTGGTTGGCCGTGCGTGAAATATGCAGGTTTGGCAGCAGTGTGTTTTTACTGTGCTGCCGCCATAGTGCCGCGGTGTCTGCATCGAACAGCTCGCTATGCCGGGTAAAAACCCGAGTGGCCTCAATGGCCATCGGGCTATCCAGAAAGATATGCCAGCGATCCAGCTCCCACTCTTTATAGTGCTTTGCAAACAAATAAAGGATTTCCTGAGTGCGTCCAACCGCAAAGGCTGGCATTAGAATATTGCCCCGACCACCCGTGGCAAGGCTAAGCACTTCGTGGATTTCACGCCGGGTCTCTTCCCATGTTCGGTGCAAACGATCACCGTAGGTACTTTCCATCAACACTAAATCAGCCTGCTTAATCGAAACAGGATCGTTAAGAACCGGCATACCGGAACGACCCAGATCACCACTGAACACCAGTTTGTGTGATTCACCCGCATGATTAAGCCACAGTTCCACAATAGATGAACCTAGAATATGTCCGGCATCCGACAGGCGCAGGCTCACACCAGGCAGAATACGCTGCTTCTTTGCATAGATCATTCCCTTAAACTGCTGCATAGCGAGTCTTGCATCTTCCACAGTAAACAAGGCTTCTACCGGCTTCAGGCCTTTACGTATTCGTTTTCGATTTTCCCATTCCGCATCCTTTTCACTCAGAAACCCCGCATCTTTTAACATGATCCGACATAAATCCCGGCATGCCCGGTGGGTGTAAATAAAGCCACGAAAACCAGCCTTAACCAACAGTGGCAGCCGGCCTGAATGATCAATGTGGGCATGACTTAACACGACCGCATTAATGCTTTTCGGGTCAAAAGGAAACGACTCCCGATTGCGTTGCTCGTCCTGGTGGCCACCCTGTATCAGGCCACAATCGAGCAGGATCCGCTGATTGCCGACCGTGACCAGATGGCAGGAACCCGTGACTTCACCAGCAGCACCAAAAAATTGAATATTAAATGCCATAGTAAAAACCTGCCTCTATTTGAATGGCTTGCCTTAAGGTTGCTGTTCTTTATTCACCCTCATATTTACCCTGTCTTGCCAGGCTATTAAGTCTTGCACGATTCAACAGGGCTTTCTGGGCTTTTGCATCATTGTCGGCTTTGCCTCGCCATGCCTGTAACGCAGGTTGCTGTAATGCACGCCCATAGGAAATGCTAAGTTGCCACGGGGCAGTGCCTCTTTGCAGGTTAATGGCATTGAGATTACGCGTTGCTTCTTCTGGGCCTTGCCCACCGGATAAAAAGTTAATACTCGGAACCGCTGCGGGCACTGTTCGGCGAAGAACCTTGAGTGTTTCACTGGCAACTTCTTCCGGGTCGGCGGTGCGTAAGTCCATGCCTGGCACGACCATATTCGGCTTGAGTATCATGTACTCCAGAACAACATGGTGTTTGTGCAAAGCATGGAAAACAGAATGCAACACATTTTCGGTTACTTCTGTACAGCGATCTATATCGTGATTACCATCCATAAGTACCTCGGGTTCAACAATGGGAACAACACCAAACTCCTGACAAACAGCCGCATACCGTGCAAGCATCTCTGCATTAGCATGCAGTCCCAGACAGGCAGGATTTTTATCAGTAATCGCATACACCTCACGCCACTTGGCAAAGCGCGCACCCTGTGCTTTGTATTGCTGTAGTCTTTCCGCCAAACCATCCAGGCCATAGGTAATTAAATCACCAGGCGAACCAGGTAAAGGCCCTTTACCCTTATCAACTTTGATACCGGGGACAATCCCTTGTTGCCATGCTAAATCAACCAGTGGCGTTCCATCACTGGATTTTTGTTGTAGCGTTTCTTCAAACAGGATGACCCCTGATATGTATTGGCCAAGATCCGGCGTGCTTAATAATATACTTCTGTAATGACAGCGGTTTTCCTCTGTCGACTCTACCTTGATTGCTGCAAAGCGTTTTGCAATGGTCGGCGCACTTTCATCGGCAGCCAGAATGCCACGCGTATTATCAACCATATCATTAATAGTCTGTTGTAATTCTGTTGCCGTATTCATCGCTAAATACCTCTTTTAGTGCGGTTGTTTTTGCTGTCTGTTTTGCTCTATCTTTCGCACAACATACTTCTCCAGCTCAACCAGGAACAGAACAGAAGAGCAAAGCAGAAAAATCCGTAACCATATATTGAAATCAATGGCCGTAGTTCCAAATAAAGATTGCATCGGTGCAAGGTAGGTAAACCCTAACTGCAATATAACAAGCAGGCCAATGGCAATGAGCACATAACGGTTGCCGGTAAACCCTGTCCGGTTAAATACAGATTCTGTGATATAGCGCGAATTGAACAAATAAAATATTTCAAACATCACCAGGGTATTTACAGCAACGGTGCGTGCATGTTCAATACTGGCACCTTGTTCCATTTCCCAAAAGAAAAAACCAAATGTGCCACCCATTAAAATAACGGAAACAAATGCAACACGCCAAATAAGGTGATAGGTGAGTATCGGTTCACCGGCATCACGCGGCGGACGTCGCATCACATTCGGTTCGGGTGGCTCAAATGCCAATGACAATGCAAGCGTAACCGCTGTGACCATGTTCACCCAAAGTATCTGTACCGGTGTTAGCGGTAGTTGCTGAAAACCGAATGCAATCGCAGCAAGAATTATCAGTGCCTGCCCACCATTGGTAGGCAAAATAAAAAGGATGGCCTTTTTAAGATTATCATAGACCGTGCGACCTTCTTCTACCGCATAGGTGATGGAAGCAAAATTATCATCAGCCAGTACCATTTCGGCCGCTTCCTTGGCCGCCTCTGTGCCGTTGTGGCCCATGGCGGTACCCACATCGGCACGCTTTAATGCCGGTGCATCGTTAACACCGTCACCGGTCATGGCCACCACCCGACCCTGTTCCTGCAATAATTTAACTAAAAGCAGCTTATGCTCTGGATTAACTCGCGCATACACGTCAACATTCAGTACACGCTGGCGTAGCTCCGTTTCGGTCATTGATTCAAGATCCTGGCCGGTGAGTGCTTCATCGGTATTGCTGAGTTTTAGTTGCCGGGCAATGGCAAGTGCAGTGGCACCGTGATCACCGGTAATCATTTTTACCCGAATACCGGCTCGGCCACAGGCTTGCACTGCTTCAATCGCTTCTTCACGTGGGGGATCGATTAAACCAAACAGACCCAGCAGCGTTAGATTATTTTCGACATCACTGAACGCCAGTTCGGTATTTTTATGATTAACCGACCTGGAAGCAATCGCCAGCACCCGCTGACCCTGGTGTGCCATTTCGTCAATTCGGTTTAGCCAGTATTGTTTGTCTAGCGGCTGTTCACCATCAAGCGTTCTCTGCTGAGTACACATTTCCAGGACGCGCTCCGGCGCGCCCTTTAAAAAGATAAAAGCATCACCGCTATGGCTATGGTGAAGCGTTGCCATAAAACGATGTTCTGATTCAAAAGGAATAAGATCCGTGCGCGGATAGCGTTTGCTTTCCGCTTCATTATCCAGCCCGGCCTTTAAACCGGAAACAAGTAATGCCCCTTCCATCGGGTCACCATGCACCCGCCATTCACCCTTTTCCTGTTCCAGTGAGGCATCATTGCAGAGCACCGCAGCACGCAGCACTTCCATCAGCAGGGGACGTTCCTCGGGTAAAACATCTCTGCCTGCCAGCGAGATCGCCCCGTGGGGATCGTAGCCAGTGCCGCCGAGTTTGAACAAGTTCTTTGCCGTCGCGATCGTGCGCACGGTCATTTCGTTGCGGGTTAACGTACCGGTTTTGTCTGAACAAATAACCGCGACCGCCCCCAGCGTCTCAACCGCAGGCAACCTGCGAATAATGGCATTACGTCGCGCCATGCGCTGCACACCAATCGCCAGCGTAATGGTCATGATGGCGGGCAATCCTTCAGGGATAGCCGCAACCGCCAGACTGACTGCGGCAAGAAACATATCCGCACTGGCGTAATCATGCACCAGTACACCAAAGGCAAAAGTAATAACCGCGATCCCTAGAATAGCCAGCGTAAGCCAACGACCAAACTGTGCCATTTGGCGTAACAGCGGCGTGGTGACAGACTCCACTTCTGACACTAATGTGCTGATACGGCCAATTTCCGTTTGTGCGCCGGTCGCCACCACCACCCCGCTGCCCTGCCCATGACTCACCAGGGTGCCCGAATAGGCCATACAGCGTCGATCACCGATTACCACTTCCCGGGCAACCGGATCTGTGGTTTTTTCCACTGCCATCGACTCCCCTGTCAATGCCGACTCCTGAATTTGCAAGCCCTTACTCCGAAACAGACGCAAGTCTGCCGGCACCTTATCCCCTGATTGCAGTAAAACAATATCACCGGGCACCAGGGCTTCAGCCTGAACCGTTATCTGCCTGCCCTCACGCAGCACCATTGCATTGGGGGAAAGCATTTGCCGTATTGCTTTCAGGGCATTTTCGGCCTTGCCCTCCTGCACAAAACCAATCAAAGCATTAAGAACAACCACCGCAAAAATAACACTGGCATCCACCCAGTGCTCTAATATAGCGGTCACCACACCGGCAACAACCAGTGCGTAGATCAGAACGTTATGGAATTGGTATAAAAACCGCTGTAGCGGACCACGCGTTCTTGCTTCAGGAAGTCGATTCGGCCCGTATTTGCTAAACCGGTTAGCTACTTCCTGTTTTGATAGTCCATCAGGTGCCGATCCGAGTGATTCAAATACAGCTTTAGTACTTTCACTATGCCAGCTTTCTGCTGCCGAAGCCGACTCAACTGAATGACTGTTCAGCTTTCTGAATGTTTTAATCGACTGACGTACCACCATTACAGCGATAACAAGAAAAACCAGGGCGATTAACCACCCAATAGCAGCAATATCCAATATCCATGTAAGCACGTCATTCATCTGGGCACCTTTTGCTGGTATAACTTTTAATTAGGACAACAAACTTGTCAATAAATCCCCCATCATTATTACGTTTAAACCTTTTTACTGATAAGCCAGTACGTTATCCCTAAAGCTAAAACAGCAGCGGCGATTGCTAGAATATCGCTGATACTTAACAGTAAAAACGGCGACTCTACAATACGTTGGTACAATACATGAACAACATCACCAATCCCCCAGACAATAACTGCAATCATTATGACCGCCAGCACTTTTACGACTACCCGTATAATTTCATACGGATCTTCTGACTTATTTTCCAGTTCATGGCCCGGTTCATCCAAAAGAGCTTTTTCTTTTTCGTTGCTCATCGCCAATGCCTCGTTCAGTCTCAGTGATGCCTGGTTAGTAATTTATTCCTCCTTCTTTAAATAAATATAGTCCTAATTAGGAAATAATATTCATCAAAAGAGTCAATCTGCTGTTCACATCTCTAACGACACGGTAAGATTATCGCCGTGACTGTTCTGAGGGTAGAACCGTTAGCAAATATGACCTGTTTCTTACTAATTAAGTACATTTTAACTCCATAACGGGGGAGGTTGGACTGAGGAATCTAGACCATGAATAAAATAAGGGATGAAGTCTATGGAGTTTGAATGGATCTCTGTTGCATTGGGTGATGCTGTCTGGATTGTTCTGGCTTTTGCCATGGGGCTACTGGCAAAGTTAGTGGGTCTGCCACCTCTGGTTGGCTTTCTGGCAACGGGTTTTGTGCTCAATTATCTAGGCACCACCAGCGGTGAAATGCTACAAAAGCTGGCCGATCTGGGGATCACGCTGCTGTTGTTCACTGTTGGCCTGAAGCTCAACCCAAAAATCTTAATCAGGCCACAGGTGTGGTCTGTCACGATACTGCATAGCGCCATTGTTATTGCCTTGTTCAGCGCTGCTATTTTTGCAATGGCCTTGCTGGGGGTATCGCTGTTCGCCGGGCTGGATTTCAAAATTGCACTGTTACTGGCCTTTGCGCTAAGTTTTTCCAGTACTGTTTTTGTGGTTAAATCGCTGGAAGAAAAAGGCGAAATGAAATCCCTGCATGGCCGAATTGCCGTCGGTATTCTGGTAATGCAAGATCTGGCTGCGGTTGTCTTTCTCGCTGCCTCTACCGGCAAACTCCCATCGCTGTGGGCACTGTTGCTATTTTTGCTTATCCCGCTGCGTCCCCTGTTTCACTATTTATTACAAAGAACCGGACACGGTGAACTGCTTATTCTTTATGGCATGGTACTGGCTTTAGGTGGGGCGGAACTCTTTGAGCTTGGCGGTGTAAAAGGTGATTTGGGGGCTCTCATTATGGGCGTGCTGATATCTACCCATCCTAAATCGACAGAAATTGCCAAATCCATGCTTGGCTTTAAGGACTTGTTTTTAGTAGGATTTTTCCTTTCCATCGGTATGTTAGGCAAACTTTCAGCTGAAGCCTTAATTATCGGCTTACTGCTTGCTCCCTTTATTCTGCTTAAATCCGCACTTTTTTTTATACTCATGACCCGCTTCAAATTACGGGCACGAACATCGCTGCTGGCAACCATAAACCTGACTAACTACAGTGAATTTGGCCTGATCGTGGTTGCCATTGCCGTAACCAACGGCTGGGTAGACGCACAATGGCTGGTTATTATTGCGATTGCACTTTCCCTTTCTTTTGTTATTGCATCACCACTCAGTAGCCTTGATGACAAAATCTATAGCCGATATAGAAAACTCTGGATGAAATTTCAGCGCAAACAAAGGCTACCCGATGATACTCTGCTCGACACCCTCGGTGCGACCATTGCTGTTTTCGGTATGGGGCGAGTCGGCACGGGTGCTTATGACAGAATGCGCGAACTCCACGGTGATACTGTTGTTGGCATCGACTTTGATGCCGAGCGCATCAAAAAACATCAACAACTCGGGCGTAATGCCTTGCACGGCGATCCCAGCGATGCTGATTTCTGGGATAAAATAGAGCGAGACCATAGCATTGAACTTGTTATGCTGGCGCTACCTAATCTTGAAGCAAATCTGGATGCACTGGGACAGTTGCGTGTAATATCTTACACAGGTCGTGTTGCTGCAACCGCAAGATTTCCTGATGAGGTTAAAATATTGCAGCAAACAGGGGCAACGGCTGTCTTTAATATTTACACTGAAGCGGGTACCGGCTTTGCCGATCACGTTGAGGCTCAAAACCCGATATGATGCAAACAATAACACAAGAATTAACGACTGGCCTGTGCCCAGCCGGTAACTTTTTCACTTAGAGGTATTTTATGGAGAATCCAATCGGAAAAGAACATATCGCACCATGGGAAAAGGCTTTTGACCGAATATTAAGCCCACTGGACGAATTTATTCACCGTCAGACCACCAGTGGCGTGATGCTAATGCTGTGCGCGGTGGCGGCACTTTATATCGCCAACAGCCAGTGGAGTGACGCTTATTATCGCTTGTTAAATACCTACTTTACCATTGGTATACCTCAATTCCAGTTATCCAAGTCATTGCATCACTGGATTAATGATGGACTTATGGCAATCTTCTTTTTTGTCATTGGGCTGGAACTCAAACGTGAAATTCTGGTGGGGGAGCTGGCGGATATCAAGCAGGCCATGCTGCCCATTGTTGCCGCAACAGGCGGTATGCTGGTGCCAGTGCTTATTTATGTCAGCTTTAACCCCGAAGGACACACCTTGCATGGCTGGGGAATCCCGATGGCAACCGACATTGCCTTTGCACTGGGCGCACTGGCATTACTGGGCAAACGGGTACCAACAAGCCTGCTGACCTTTCTGGTGGCACTGGCCATTGTCGACGATATCGGTGCAGTTATGGTTATCGCGCTTTTTTATACAGAAACGCTTAACCTTAATGCACTGGCAATCGTCGTTGTGGTATTACTTTTACTGGTCGCTTTAAACTTTGGCGGCATACGTCGTTCATTACCTTACCTGCTGCTAGGCCTCATACTCTGGATAGCGATGCTAAAAAGTGGCGTCCATGCAACGCTGGCCGGTATTCTCCTGGCTTTCACTATCCCCATGCGCCCAAAGTATGATCCAGGGCGTTTTCTAATCCATATTAATGAAATGGTTGGCCAGATTAAGCAGGCCTACAAGCGCGAAGAAAATATCATTATCAATGATGAGCTCCGCTCCCGCGTGCGAGCACTGGGTGAAGGGGTACAACTGGTACAGGCACCGGCTCAGGTGCTGGAACGTAGGCTGCATTTACCCTCGGCTTACATTGTTATCCCCATCTTTTCTTTAGCCAATGCGGGTATACCGGTCGACTGGTCTTCTTTTGGCGATATTCTCACCCATCCGGTTTCGCAAGGCATTGTAGGTGGCCTGGTCATTGGCAAGCTCGTTGGCATTGCCGGCTTTTCATGGATTGCCGTCAAGCTGGGCTTTACCACCCTGCCTAAAGGGATCAACTTCAAGCATATTATCGGTGCATCATTAATGGGGGGCATTGGCTTTACCATGTCAATATTTATTGCCGAGCTGGGCTTTAGCGGCCAGCCTGAAAATTTATTGATGGCTAAATCCGGCATCCTGATGGCATCGGCTGTTGCCGGTATTTCGGGTTTTCTGTGGTTGTTTTTTACTGCCGAGAAAAAATAGCCATCAGCCAGGTGGGGCTGGCCAAAGGCAATCCCCTAACCTGTCTGCATACCAGCCAGAATAAGTTCACCACGTTGGCTGGTTGCAGACAAAGCAAACCGCCGACCTTGCCCTGAGTAGTCTATTTTTAGCCACAGATCCATCTGGGGCAGCCAGCCTTCGCCCTGCTCGGGCCATTCAATCAGGTTAATGCACTTTTCGTTAAACATTTCATGCGCACCAATCAGCTCCAGCTCTTCCGGGTCAGCTAGCCGGTATAAATCAAAATGATAAATCGTGAGTTCACCTATCTGATAAGGCTCTAAAATGGTATAGGTTGGGCTTTTCACCTTGCCCTGATGACCCAGTGCCTGCAAAAAACCGCGCGCAAATGTCGTTTTGCCTGCACCCAGCTCGCCTTGCAAGGCAATAAAACAGGGGGCGCTAACAGCCATAGCAAGCTTTGCGGCAAAGGCCTCCGTTTGTTCGGCCGAGTTTAAAACGCTATCAAGTTGTAACATGAGTAAATTTAAAGTTTAGGGTTAACAAGGCGCCGGATCCAGCTCATTAAATCGGAGGCAAGCATACCGCGTTCACCCACCACTTTTGCCGCTTCATCACCCGCTTTGCTGTGTATTACCACACCCAGCTCGGTGGCTTGTTGATTGGATAAGCCCTGTGCAATCAAGCCGCTAATAATACCAGTGAGCACATCGCCCATACCACCACTTGCCATACCCGGGTTACCGTATGGGCAGACACGCGGCAAACCTTGCTGTGATTTAATCAGCGAGCCTAATCCTTTTAATACCGCAATACCGCCAAATTGTTTACTTATCTCATCGACACTTTTAAAGCGGTCTCGCTGAATTTCGGCAGTGGACAAACCGAGTAAGCGCCCTGCTTCACCGGGGTGGGGCGTGAGTATCCAGTTATCATATTGCTGGTTTGATTCAGCCAGCAAATTCAGTGCATCGGCATCGACCACCATCGGCAACCCGGACTCCATCGCTATAACCAATAAGTCCTGCGCCCATTTAGACTGCCCCAAACCCGGCCCAATACCCACAACCGAAGCTAACGATAATAGTGGCTGAATTTCTTCGGCATGGCTCACCCCATAGCAAAGCAGTTCAGGGCGAGTCACATTTAATGACATCGCATGTTCAGGGTGGGTCACAATGGTTATCCGCCCGGCACCCACTCGTGCCGCCGCTTCAGCGGCCAAACGAATCGCACCCGGCATACCCGGCGCGCCACCGATTAATACCACATGCCCAAAGTCGCCTTTGTGCGCATTGCGTAACCGTTTAGGTAAAAGCTGACTCAAATTGGTATAATCCAGACGATAACCCGCCGGGCTACACATATCATAAAGCGCTTTAGGTAATTTTAAATCACTGAATAACACCTCACCACTGTACTCGGGGCCATCACCGGTAATCAGCCCCTGCTTTAAGCCAATATAGGTCAGTGTTTTTGTTGCCTTCACCGCAACGCCCTGCGCTACACCGGTGTCGGCATTTAACCCCGAAGGGATGTCAATTGAGAACACCGGTTTTGTTTGTGCATTCAATGCTTTAATGGCAATCGCATAGTTACCCTCAATGTTACCGCGCACACCGGTACCGAGCATGGCATCAATGACAAGATCATAATCCTCATCACCCAGCGCTTCTGTAAATGTTTCCGGAGTAATGCCACTGCCCAGCAAACGTTGTTGTGCGGCCAGGGCATCGCCTTGCAACTTGTTCTCATCACCCACTTGCACGACCCGAACAGCAAATTCCTGTTCATGCGCTAACCGCGCAACGACAAAACCATCACCCGCATTATTACCGGTACCACATAAAACCAGTAAGCGTTTGCAATCAGGCCATTTTGCAAGAATAAACTGAAAAGCTGCTTCACCCGCACGTTCAATCAGGACATTGCCTGATATATGAAAGGCTTCCATCGCATAGCGATCCAGCTCTTTTACCTGTGCGGCTGTATAGATACTTTGAGATAATGGTTCCATACCCTGTATCATAGCCGCTGTCCGTTTAAAAAAACATCCCATAAAAATATGCCCACATCCTCGACACCCACATTAGACCCACAACAGCTAAAAACGCTGGCAACCGATATTAAAAACTGGGGCAACGAGCTGGGCTTCCAGCATGTAGGCATCAGCGATACCGAACTATCAAAAGCAGAAGCAACTTTATTAAACTGGCTGGATCAGGGCTACCATGGTGACATGGAATGGATGGCTCGGCATGGCAGCAAGCGCAGCCGTCCACAAGAGCTTGTGCCAGGCACCCTCCGCGTTATCAGTGTGCGTCTGGATTATTTACCCGAACCTGCACAAGACTGCATAGATTTACTAACGCAACCCACTCTAGCCTATATTTCACGTTATGCCTTAGGCCGCGATTACCACAAACTATTGCGCAAACGTTTACAGCAACTTGCAAATAAAATTCTAACCGTTACCGGTGAATTGGGTTTTCGTGTTTTTGTTGACAGCGCTCCCGTGCTTGAAAAAGCCATTGCCGAAAAAGCGGGGCTGGGCTGGATAGGCAAACACACCAACCTTTTACAAAAACAAACCGGTTCCTGGTTTTTTCTTGGAGAACTTTATATTGGTTTGCCTTTACCGGTTGATGTTCCGGCGCAAAATCATTGTGGCACTTGCACAAGCTGTTTAGATGTTTGCCCAACCAATGCTTTTATTGCACCGTACAAGCTCGATGCCCGAAAATGTATTTCGTATTTAACCATCGAAAATAAAGGTGCAATTCCAGAAGAATTTCGTGCGCAAATGGGTAACCGCATTTATGGCTGTGACGACTGCCAGTTATTCTGCCCCTGGAACCGTTTTGCAGAACAAACAGGCGAAAAAGATTTTAAACCTCGCCACAATCTGAACAATATTGAACTACTGCATTTATTTAACTGGAGTGAAAAAGAATTTCTAGACAATTTACAGGGCAGTGCCATTCGCCGTATTGGCTACGATGCCTGGTTAAGAAATATTGCAGTTGCCTTAGGTAATGCGTTAGCCGCCAACCCAAATAACCTGGAAATAAAACAGGCACTATCTACTCGGCTCAACACCGTGTCGGATCTAGTGCGTGAACATATTCAGTGGGCACTCGATATTCAACCAACAAATTAAGCCGATACATTAATCCCGCCTGTCCCTTCGCGGCTTACGTCTGTACTGCTCCCGCTATCGGCTTCTTTTGCCTTTTCCGAACCCACGGCTTTTAATACCTCATTGGCCGCTTTGCTTGCATTGTTTACACCGGTTTGCAATTGTAAAAAAGCGGAATCGAAAGATGAATCAATTTTCATAATATTACCCTTTATAATAGCTTGCTATCGCATTGATAAAGCTGCAACAATTATGCCTGATGACTCATAACCGGTAACAGCATAGAAAACATGCACTTAAAGAATATAGAACCCCCTGTAAAAGGCAATACCGATGGGCTAATTCTTGCCGGTGGCCGTGGACAGCGATTCAATAGTCAGGATAAGGGGCTTATCCCTTTTCATGGCGTAACTCTGGCTGAACATGCGATTGCCCGCCTTACGCCACAGGTAAGCCATGTTTTAGTCAGTGCAAATCGGCATCTAAACGATTACCAAAAACTAAATATAAATTGTATTCAGGATATTTTCCCGAATTATCCAGGTCCATTAGCCGGTATCCATGCTGCACTTAAAAATTCAGAATCCGACTGGTTGGCAAGTATTGCCTGCGATACACCATGCTTCCCGATGGATTATGTGGAAAAATTATCAGCTAAGCTCACCTGCTCAGACTCACTGGTTGCCGTTGCTAAAAGTAACAACCGGCTACAAAATGTCTTTATGCTGGTACACAAAACCTTATTTAACTCACTGGATGAATTTATTAAACAAGGTGAACGTAAAGCACAAATATGGCTTAAACAACATAATCCTGTTATCGTTGGCTTTAATGAGCCAACCCATGCTTTTTATAATATCAATACACCTGAAGATCTGGCCAAAATAGAAAAACTGAGATGCGATGACTAAAACAATCCCCCTACTCGGTTTTGTTGCTTACAGCGGTACTGGCAAAACAACCTTACTGGAAAAGCTCATCCCGCTGTTAACCGACAACAATATTCGTATTGGTATCATTAAACATGCACATCATAACTTTGACATTGATATTCCCGGCAAAGACAGTTACCGGCTTCGTAAAGCTGGCGCACAACAGGTACTCGTGGCATCGAACACGCGTCAGGCACTTATTATTGAGAACCAGGATATTAAAAAGGAACCTGACTTAGATCAGTGTTTAAAATCGTTACAAACTGATAAGCTTGATTTAATACTGGTAGAAGGTTTTAAACATGCGGCCTATCCTAAAATAGAGATTAACCGCAGCAGCCATCCACAACCCTTTATTTACCCCGATGACTCTAATGTTATTGCAGTCATTAGTGATATTGAACTGGCGCTACCGGAAAAACTTACAAGTTTAAACATGAATAACCCTGACGAAACTATTACTTTTATATTAAGCTACATAAAAGCATTTAAATAATGCGGCTTACATAAAGCTATGTGATAATATTTGCTCGATAACCCCTCTTAACCACCAGCACGCAGGCTCTTAACGATGAAAGAAATTCCTGTCAGTATTGCACCTAAACCCAGTCAGGCTACGCAAGCCGGTTGCGACAGTACCAGCTTGCTTAAAGGCTTGTTAACACTGCAACAGGCACGTACAAAAATGCTTGAAAGCATTACCCCTGTCAGCGATATAATTGAAGTTGGCATTATGAATTCGTTTGGCTCAATTGTTGCCGAAGACGTTACTTCACCCATCAATGTACCAAATTATAAAAACTCAGCAATGGATGGCTATGCGATTAAAGCAAGCGACTTACCTGCCGCTGACTCCAAAAAATTTAAACTGGTTGGCACCTCATGGGCAGGCAAACCTTATGTGGGCGAAATAAAAGATAACCAATGCATTCGCATTATGACTGGCGCAAAAGTACCCGAAGGGACCGATACCGTTATTATGCAGGAACATATCAGTAAAGAAGGTGGCAGCATTATTATTTCTGCCGGCCATAAAGCTGAACAAAATGTACGTTGTGCCGGTGAAGATTTAAAACAGGGTGACATCGTATTAAAAAAAGGTAAATTAATAAACGCAGCAGAAATGGGATTGCTCGCTTCACTGGGGGTTGCAAAAGTTAAGGTGCTACGGCCGTTAAAAGTGAGTTTCTTTTCAACTGGCGACGAGTTAAAAGGGCTGGGGGAAACATTAGAAGACGGACAAATTTATGACAGTAATCGCTACACTATTTTTGGTATGTTGCAAAAATTAAACGTAGAGATTAATGACATGGGTGTCATCCCCGATGACAGAGAAAAAATCGAAGCGGCTTTTTTAACCGCCGCTGATCAGTCGGATGTTATTATTACATCTGGTGGTGTTTCTGTGGGTGACGCCGACTATGTAAAAGAAACACTCGAAAAACTGGGGCAGATAAATTTCTGGAAGCTGGCCATCAAACCAGGCAAGCCATTGGCCTTTGGTAAGGTAAAACAGGCGATATTTATTGGCTTACCCGGTAATCCTGTTTCAGTGATGGCAACGTATTACCAACTTGGCTTGCCCGCTATTCAACACTTAAGTGGCAACCGGAACTACACACCCGTGATTGCAAAAGCCCGCGCCACCGAACCTTTTTACAAACGCCCCGGACGGCTCGATTTTCAACGCGCTATTTTTAGTTACAATGAACAAGGTGAGCTTATTGTTAAAGGTGTTGGAGTACAAGCCTCTCATATCTTAAGCGGAATGAGTCTGGCAAATTGTTTTGCTATTATTCCGGCTGAAAGTGGTACGGTTAATCCAGGAGAGATGATTGATATACAGCCTTTTGAAGGGCTGATTTAATAGAACACATGATTGCCAGAAAACAAAGTGAACGCGGCAATCTTGTAAAGCCTACCTGTATTACTCGTTGAAGATTGCCGCGCTATCGCTCGCAATGACAACGGGATATAAAGCACAGTTAGAAAAATAATCCATCTTCTAAGCTTTAGCTTCCCCGTCTTCCATTTGCTTATGCACATCAGCCATGTCCAGACCACTGGCTTTTTCAATCAACTCTTCCAGTTGTGCTTTTTGCAGCGCACCGGCTTCCGAATACAAAATAACCTGTTCACGAAACATCATTAAAGTCGGAATAGAGCGGATCTGAAAACCGGCAGCCAGTTCCTGTTCATCTTCGGTGTTGACTTTGGCAAAAACAATGTCCGGGTATTTTTCTGACAGCTCTTCATAAACCGGTAAAAATCCCTGGCAAGGACCACACCAGGGTGCCCAGAAGTCAACAATCACAAAGTCATTGTTTTCGATAGTGTTTTTAAAATTGTCTTTATTTAGCTCAATGGTTGCCACGGGCTGCTCCGGTTAATTAATGTATAGGATAGTACTAGATAGTGCCAAAATAGCTTATTTCAAGGCTATTATAATATAAAAACAGTGGTGATGACTAACGGCAATTAAAGTAAACTACTCAAAGTCCAGTTCTTTCAGTGTATACACATAAAGCTGGTTATTTGCAGTTATTTTATAATTTGGTACATACAGGTTATAACGTGGTGCATTATCTAAACCATTCTGTTTATAAATACGGCCGGCTTTATCATAAAGGTACCCTGTTCGTTTTTCAGAAAAACCACCGTGCCATAATCCATCTTCAGTTAAGTTAGGTTGATAATTTTCCAGACGATAATTTATATCTGCACCTGATAGCGGATTAACCGCATAAGCTATAAAGTATTCCGGCTTTAATGAGCGATGATAGTTTTTTGCAAACGCAGGCTGTGTGCTTTCTTTTGAGTCAGGATCCATTAGCGCCGAACGAATGGCCAGCAACTGTTTTAAATCCTGTTGTTCACGATGCATTAAAATAACAGGGAGGCCATTATGCCGGATAATTCTTGTTTCACCCGCTACTAATTCAGTCAAGTTAAACTGAAGCAAATAATCTTTTTTCTTTACCGTTGACGAATCTGAATAGCCGGAGAAAACCGTCCATATAAAAATAATGGCTATAACAAGTAGAAATAAAAAAACGACAAATAAATTCTTTCGCTTTTTTTTATTAGCCAGCTGATCTCCAGCAGTAATAAAACTATCTGAGCTCATATCAACGATTTGACTTTATTTGATTTTTTATAGTGCAGGTAATCCTGCAAAACTTTTGCGTGATCAAAAGCCAGCTCTGCTGGCAATGCATTAATATTAAAAACCGCTACATTTTTTGCATCATCTGCCGCGATGGGTGTGCCCGTTGCTTTTGCAATATAAACGGCCGTTGCCGTGTGTCCACGCTCATCACGTTCTGGATCAGAATAAAGACCAAGCAAACATAGCAACACTACATCCAGACAAACTTCTTCTTTTGCTTCACGAACCACAGCCTGCTCAACTGTTTCACCTACATCCACAAAGCCACCGGGAATTGCCCAGCCATAAGGTGGATTCTTACGTTCAATCAACACAATACCCGTTTGGTTGTCCTTACCCGTTAATTCAATAATGACATCAGCGGCCAATAACGGTGTAACAGGACGAACGTTTTTTTTACTCATAACAGTGTCTATTCTGAAAATTTGTTTTTAAAACGAATAATACGGGCGCGTTCACGCTTGTCAGGTTTGCTTTTAGGTGCGGCTATATTCTGAGCCTTGCGCTGCAAACTTATCATTTCTCGCTGCACCACACTTTCTGCTGTTTCCTGATAAAGTTGCTGTGCAATACTAGCCGAACCACGTTTATCAGTAAGTTGTAAAACTTCAATGGTATATTTATATAAACCTTTTGTAATAATCAGGGTATCACCCACATTTAATGTCCGTGATGGCTTTACCCGACTCCCCTTGTTTTGCTCAAGGACATGCACGTGCCCACCTAGCACTGCCTCTGTTGCCAGTTTACGTGTTTTATAAAAGCGGGCAGCCCAAAGCCATTTATCCAGTCGCACGTTCACACTTTACTACTCATCACATTATATTGATAACAGCGCTACAACACGCTTGAATCGGTGAATATTATTGCAACATCAAATAAAGGTCTGCTATAGCCAGGGAAAAGAGTTCTAATTTTTATTTTCCGCCACCCAGACAAGGGGGTGACAAAGGTGCTGTACCAAAAGCATCCTGCCATTCAGCTTGTGTATAGGTATGCAAAGCAAGCGCATGAATCTTACCCTGAAGCTCTTCTTCGAGAATTTTGTTCACCATGCGGTGTCTTGCAAGTAGCGGCTTACCTGAAAAATCTTCTGAAACAAGCACAACTTTAAAATGCGACTCTGAGCCAGCCGGCACATTATGATTATTACTTTCATTTACCACATCCAGATGCAATGCATTAATATCCGATGCCAGCTTTCTTTCAATCACAGCCTGTATATTCATACTACAAAAATACCCATACTAAAAATAAAATTAAAATCAGTTATCCTGATAAAATCGCATACCCATTAAATATTCATCATCATCATAATAACGATAAACAATTTCACCTTTTGCCTTAATAACCTTCACTTTTCCTGCTGGTGCGATATTCATTGTCACTGTTAAAATATCACCCACAGTTTTTGGATTCTCCGATGCAAAACAAACACCTTCCAGGGAAAAATCAACTGCCTTCATGGTTGTCTTTTCACCTGAAAAATCACTGACACTCACTGGTCGACCAAAAGGTATTCTACGATGCTTGCGCTTTTCTGCGATCATATTGTTGCTCCCTTAAAAAACTAAATCATACATAACCTGAATTACACATAATTTAACCATCCCCCCATTCCTGCTCGCTCATCACAACGTCCATCCAGGGACACTTAATTTACCCCGGTATTAGACCAAAGTACCAGGCGATTGTACAAGTTTTTCTGGCTCAAAACTCAAAAAACCAGGGCTTACACACCGGTTTCAAATAATGCAGACCGTTTGCCCCTCAGAATCAACCACTTGTCGACCATACTGTTTATTTTATCGATTTAAATTCCCGTAAGATTCGGCGGCTACGGTCATAATCTTTATCTGTTACCTTATGAATGCCTGTCATATTCATTTTTTTCAAAATTGCCTTACCCTCAGCCGAATCATTTAAATCTAGCAGAGCATTTTGAATCGATACTTTAACATCTTTGTCCATCGATTTTTTCACAGCCCAGGGAAGGTGAGTTAAGGGCTCACTTCTACTGATAACTTTTAATTCTGAAACATCCACGCCTCTATTTTTAAGCAGCGGTAATTTCAATATTACATCGCCTAAACCAGAAGCCGTCACCTGTTTTAAAGACACTGCAATCGCTGCATTAGGTGGATTTTTTGCAAACCGGGTAACATATTCTGTTGTCATGACACCGGCACGATGCAATAAGACCGCATTAACAACATAGGAAACAAATGCCTTTTTACCGCCACCAAATAATATGGTTTTCCCTTTAAGATCGTTAAGTGAATTAATACCACTGTCCTTTCTTACCATAATAATACTGCGGATAGTTTTTTTGCCAAATTCCTCATTTTGCATAATCACTTGATAACCCGGCTTTATATTCGAGTCGATATAATGATATTGGTTATAGTGAACAATGTCGTATTTGGCATTCATTACATTTCCCCAGAAAATCGGGAAATTTTTTGCAGTTACCAGTTTTATTTCTCTACCGATTTTTTCAGATAAATGTTCCGACAAAGGGGTAAACATTTTAATGGTAACTTTTGCATTACGGCGCGGAAAAACACCAAACGTAAGCGCATCATCCATTGCAATAACCAGTTTTGGCAACCATAGCTCACCACTTAATAAAATAATTAAGCCATACAGTGTGCTTTTTTTAGTTATGCTCATACGAAAACCCTAGTGGTCATTCGTTCTATAATTATCAACGCTTAAATCATATATTAGCACTCAGAGGGCTAATAGCAGGGTAATTGCTATTTTTTTCATAAGCAAGCGCTTAAACTTAAGTCCAATATACCCCCTATTTGTCATATTAAGGGTATTTCAGGCATTAAAAAACGGCTACCGGTATTAACCCCCGGTAACCGTTTTTATATTCAATACTACGGTTTAGTTAGCTAGCAAACTGTAGTAATAATTTATTCATTCTGGAAACAAAGCCCGATGGATCTTCCAGTTGGCCGCCTTCACTTAACATGGCCTGTTCAAATAAAGTCAGTGTCAGATCATTAAATTGTTCTGACTTTGAATCGTCTTCCAGTACTTTAACCAGTGGATGTTCCGGGTTAATTTCCAGAATAGGTTCAACGTTTGGAACGGCATGACCGGCTTGCTTTAGAATTTTTTGCATGCTTACGGCCATATCCTGTTCTTCCACTACCAGACAGGCGGGTGAGTCCGTTAGTCGATGAGAAACCCGCACTTCTTTTACTTTACCTTCAAGTGCGTCTTTCATTTTGGCGACAAGATCTTTAAATTCTTTCTCGACTTTTTTCGCCTTTTTCTTGTCTTCTTTATCTTCAAGTTCACCCAGATCAAGTTCACCTTTGGCAACCGATACCAGTTTTTTGCCTTCAAACTCGTTAAAGTAAGACATCATCCATTCATCAACACGATCAAACATCAGTAAAACTTCGATGCCTTTCTTCTTGAAGAATTCCAGATGCGGGCTATTTTTAGCCGCAGTGTAACTTTCTGCCGTGATGTAATAAATTTTATCCTGTCCTTCTTTCATCCGGCCAAGATAATCTTCCAATGATACATTTTGCACATCGGAATCATTGTTGCTCGAAGCAAAACGCAGTAATTTGGCAATTTTATCTTTGTTAGCAAAATCTTCGGCCATGCCTTCTTTAATCACATTACCAAACTCACTCCAGAACGAGGCATACTTTTCTGGATCGTCTTTTGCAATTTTGGCTAATGCAGCAAGAATCTTTTTAACAGACCCTGTTTTAATGGCATCAATCTGCTTGTTCTTCTGTAAAATTTCACGTGACACATTTAGTGGCAAATCATCTGAATCAACAATACCTTTTACAAAGCGCAAGTAGCTTGGCATTAACTGTTCAGCGTCATCCATAATAAAGACCCGCTTCACATAAAGCTTAATACCCGTTTGCTTGTCTCGTTCATATAAATCGAATGGTGCGCGTTTAGGAATATAGAATAAGGTTGTATACGACTGCGTACCTTCTACCTGATTGTGCAACCAGTGCATAGGGTCTTCGAAATCGTAAGCGACGCTTTTATAAAATTCTTTATACTCTTCATCGCTAATATCTGACTTACTGCGTTTCCATAAAGCAGAGGCTTTATTAACCACCTCAAGTTCATCTGTTTTTTTACCTTTATCATCCAGTTTGTACATGGAAATTGGCATTTCAATATGGTCCGAGTAACGATTAACAATGGTGCGCAAACGCATATCTTCCAGAAATTCATCTTCACCTTCACGCATATGCAGGATGATTTTTGTACCACGCTTTTCAAGTTCGATATTCTCCAGACTAAACTCACCTTCACCGGTGGATTCCCAACGTACCCCTTGCTCTTTTGAATCACCTGCACGCCGTGTTTCAACTGTTACTTTGTCGGCTACAATAAATGAAGAATAAAAGCCCACACCAAACTGACCAATCATTCGTGCATCTTTTGCCTGATCACCTGAAAGAGTGTCTAAAAATTTCTTTGTACCAGAATTTGCAATCGTGCCAATATTGTCAATCACTTCCTGCCGATTCATACCAATACCATTGTCTAGTATCGAAATGGTTCGTGCTTCCTTATCAACATCAATTATGAGTTTTAAATCATGATCATCTTCAAATAAGGCATCATTTTTAAGTGCCTCAAAGCGTAACTTATCGCAGGCATCGGAGGCATTGGAAATAAGCTCGCGAACAAAAATCTCCTTGTTGGAATACAGGGAATGAATCATTAAATTAAGCAGCTGCTTTACTTCGGTTTGAAAACTGAGGGTTTCTTTTTGAGTATCCACGGTCATTTATTACTCCTGAAAATATTTCTTAATCTGTACAACGCTATGAGTTCGGTATTTGTTGTGATAACTAGCTAAATGGGGTGACAACCCCAATCTTTCAAGGGATGTATAAAACATTTTTAAAAACTGTGACGCCGATATAATTTACATTTAAAATCAGATAGTTAAGTGTTACCCTGTTCTCAAATCCCCCGAAACCAATCACCTATACTCACCCTGCTGATATTTTATTATGGATAAGGATTATCAAAATGGATAGTAACCACCAAACGGCTTATACGACACAACCGGGGCAACTGAGTAAAACAGAGTTAAAGAATTTAGTTTGCGCAACACATAATACCTCTGCTTCTGCCCTGTTTATCTCCCGAACTCAGGCACAAAAAGAGTGTGCCCGCCGAGCCAAAGCTTATGCACAAATCAGCTGGTATTCTGGCTATGTAATAATCGCTTGCCTTGTGTTTGTAGTATTGGTAAAACTTATAGCGTAGTTACTTGAATTATAAAAATCCGGGTTTAAATATAAATATGCGCTCTATTGTTTTATTGCTTATTCTTGTCGCACTCAGTATCTGGGTTGGTTTTGCTTTACGAAAAAATAACAATCCCAACGCTAAAATTGCATTTGCAATTGCCGGCATTCTGACGCTGCTGTTTTTTGCCGGTTTTTTCAAGTTTATCTAAACCTGAATATGGCAACGACATCCCTGTCTTCTGTTTTAATTTCTAGCCGCCAGTTGCTCTTTGGCAGCATTAACCGCAACACCACTGTTAATTTTTGCACCCATACCCGTGAGTACTTCATCCAGTGCATTTAAGCAGTATTCAATGTTTTTTGCATTACATGCATAGCCCATTAAACCAATGCGCCATACTTTTCCAGCTAATGCACCTAAACCCGCACCAATCTCAAGGTTGTAGTCGTTTAATAGTTTTGCACGTACGACCGCATCATCAACCCCGTCAGGAATGGTCACTGCATTAAGTTGTGGCAAACGGTCGGCTTCATCAACAATAAAGTTTAATCCCATCGCTTCAATACCCGCTCGTAATGCAAGGTGCATTTTGGCATGACGCGCCCATGAATTTTCAATACCTTCTTCCTGTAAGATAACCAGTGACTCATGCAGTCCATATAAATTATTAACAGGTGCCGTATGATGGTAAGCACGTTTTGCACCACCACCCCAGTAACCCATTACAAGGCTTAAATCTAAAAACCAGCTTTGTACCGGCGTTTTACGGTTTTTGATAACCTCCGCTGCACGCTCATTAAAGCTTACCGGTGATAAACCGGGCGGTGCAGACAAACATTTTTGAGTGCCGGAATAGATCGCATCAATACCCCAGTCGTCTACTCTTAGCTCGGTGCCGCCTAAAGAAGTCACCGCATCCACGATAACCAGGCAATCGTGTTGATGTGCCAGTGCCGTTAGTGCTTTTGCATCTGATTGTGCACCGGTTGAGGTTTCTGCATGGACAAAAGCCAGAATTTTGGCATCGGGGTTATCTTTTAGTGCTTGTTCCACTTTAGCAATATCAATCGCCTTGCCCCATTCATCTTCTACCATTACGGCAATGCCACCACAACGGGTGACATTTTCTTTCATCCGTCCACCAAACACACCGTTTTGACAAACAATGACTTTATCGCCTGCCTCAACTAAATTAGTAAAACAGGTTTCCATGCCCGCCGAGCCTGGCGCAGAAACGGGGAAAGTCAGTTCATTTTTTGTTTTAAACGCATACTGCAGTAGTTGCTTCATTTCATCCATCATAGACACAAACTCAGGATCGAGATGGCCAATGGTTGGACGTGCCAGTGCATCAAGCACGCGAGGAGAAACGTCGGAAGGACCTGGCCCCATTAATGTTCGAGAAATGGGTTTAAAGGATGAAATTGTCATGCTGCACCTGAATTATTCTGTGTAATTAAAAATCTGAAAAAAACGAACCGCAGTATACCTTAGTTTGTTGCATATATTAATCCCTAGTGATGTACTAAGGTATTTTGGTGCGCAAGCACAGTAAAATACCCTGCAAATAATATGTTTACTACAAGGCACACCCTGATATTCATTATTGAATATTTTTTGACTCTAACTATTTGCTATTATTCACCCTACATTGACTAATTAAAGGATTCCCAATGGCTGATCTCCCTCTTATTATTGAACCTGAACAACTGCAAACACAACTTGGGGCAGACAATATAGTCGTGCTTGATTTGTCTCAGCCTACAACCTATTTACAGCAACACATTCCTGGCGCTTACTTTCTGGAATACGGCTGGATAACAAAAACACAGAATCCGGTAATGGGCTTGTTGCCCGATATTGAGCAGCTTAATCGTGTGTTATCAGCTTTTGGTCTAACAACCGATACCCACATTGTCGCTTATGATGATGAAGGCGGTGGCCGTGCCTGTCGACTGCTGTGGACACTGGATACATTAGGGCATAAACATTACTCGCTTTTAAATGGCGGCTTGCAAAATTGGGCTAGCAAAAACTTGCCTTTAAGTAATGACATTATCTGGCCAACACCGGCAAGTTATTCTGGCACATTAGACGCTTCGCCCATTGCCGACAAACAGTTTATTCTCGATTCGCTTAACGATGACAGCACGCTGATTTTAGATTGCCGCAGCCCAATGGAATACAGCGGCACAAAAGTGTTTGCAGCACGCGGCGGGCACATTCCCGGCGCAGTAAATATGAACTGGATGGATTTAATTGATACTGAAAATCAGTTACGTCTAAAACCCGTTAATGAAATAGAGCAAATCTTGCAAAGCAAAGGCGTTACAAAAGACAAAACCATTATTACCCACTGCCAAACGCATCACCGCTCATCACACAGCTATATTGTATTAAAAAGTCTGGGATATGAAAAAATTAAAGGCTACCCGGGCTCCTGGTCTGACTGGGGGAATGATCCGGCTACGCCGATAGAAACGCCCTAAAGGAAGAAAATATTATTTTATCATTGCGCGGCAATCTTTTAATTGCAAGGCATAAAAAGCAAGATTGCCGCGCAATCACGCGCAATGGCCTGCTTTCTGATTTTTTTCTTTGTGGTTATGCTAAGCAACCCAAATGGTAGGCTTAATCAGTCGAACGAATAACACCTGTTACAATACCCAGAATTTGCACATGTTCGTTACGCAGGTAAATCGGTGCCATATCTGGGTTAGCCGGTTGTAAGCGAATGCCATCGGCTTCAATATAAAGTTTCTTTAAAGTAACTTGCTCGTAATTAATCATTGCAACAACGGTTTCACCGTTCTGTGCCGATTCACGTTTTTCGATAACAACCAGATCGCCATCCTGAATATTGTCATCAATCATCGAATTGCCTCGCACCCGTAATGCATAGCAGTTGCGTTTTACCATATTGGCCGGTACTGAAACCACCTCATCATTTTCACAGGCATCAATTGGCTCGCCAGCGGCAACCCAGCCCATTAGAGGCACTTCAACCAGTGACTGTGACACAAAATCCAGAGTCTCAAACGACTGCTGCCAAACCTGGTGGCTGGCTTTTGTCAGAGAACTGCCACTCACATGGCCACTGAGCATAGAGTCGAGTTCTAAATTATTCTTTGTAATCAATATGTTAACGTTAGACATTAAGGTAGCCCTTTAGGTTTTTTCTAACAATAGCCCGATATGAGCAAGATTGCAAATCGCTTTGGATACTTTCGAGACGAAACCTTTTAGCGGCCTATCTTAAAGTACACTACAGCGCTCATACCCTATAGAATAGGCACTCCAAATGACTAACTAAAGAAACGAAACAGACATGCCGCACACAAATAAAAACAATAATCTTATTCTTATCGCTGTTGCTATTATTAGCGTTGTTGTTGGTGTACTCGTTAGCCAGAAGCTTATCGAAACACCGGTAAAAATACCGGAAAATTTGTCAGCGACCTTACTGGACAAAGCCAAACCGTTACAGCCTTTTACATTAATCAACCATGACAATAAACCATTTAATCTGAACAGCCTGAAAGGAAACTGGAGTTTTTTGTTTTTTGGCTATACCCATTGCCCCGATGTTTGCCCACTGGCAATGCAGGTGATGCGCAAGGTATGGCAAGCAGCAGAATTAAAAACAACCCTCCCCCCCACAATGCAAATGATTTTTGTCTCGGTCGACCCCAAGCGCGATACCCCTGCAGTTTTAAAAGCCTACACTCAATATTACAACCCGGCTTTTATCGGGGTAACCGGTGAGACAGAGCAGATTGATAATATAACAAAGCAAATCGGGATCCTGTACGGCGTTGACGCACCCAATAAAAATGGCGACTATAACGTAAGCCACAGCGGGCAAATTATCCTGATCGACCCACAAGCAAATATGCGTGCTGTTTTTTCACCACCACTTAACCCAAAATCTATCACACAAGACTTTATCGCCATTAAAAAATGGGTTGAGGACAATATATGAGTAAAATATTTCTCGCCAGAAAAACATTCGCTAGCATAGTGTGCTTTATCGCTTCTATCAATCTTGCAGCAGCACATGGTCTCGCTGCCATTACTTTTTCAAATATCACCATACCGGAAGCGCCGCCCGTTGCATCCGTTATGGCTGCCTATATGCATATTAAAAACAATACCAATGCGAAAAAAATACTAAATAAAATAAGCAGCCCGCAATTCAAACGTGTCGAAATTCACGAAATGCATATGACAAACGGCATGATGAGTATGAAACAAATTCAGGCCTTAACTATAAAAGCGCAGCAAACCATGATATTAAAACCTGGCGGGATACATGTTATGCTGATTAAACCGCTTAAACCTTTAAAACATAATGACCAGGTAACATTAACATTCAAGTTTGCCTCCGGTGAAAGCACAATTATTAACACCCGTGTGCAAAAAACAGACTAAAACTAATTACAACAATAATAGCCTTAAAACAATGACTCTAAATACACAATCAAGCTACATAAAAGATCGCCTGTTTGCATTAATACAACTGTTTATACCACACCATTTTCTTTCCGGCATTATGTATAAAATTACCCGTATTGAAACCGTCTGGTTTAAAGATTTTATTATTAAAAAAATTATCGATATTTATAATGTCGATATGAGTCAGGCAGAAAAGGAGAATGTCGCCGACTTTAAAAGTTTTAATGACTTTTTTACCCGGCCGTTAAAAGCAAACGCACGTCCCATTGCCAAAGGTGCACACCGTATTATTTCACCGGTTGATGGCACTGTTAGTGAAGTGGGTAAAATTAATAATGACCAGATTTTTCAGGCCAAAGGAATAAACTATTCACTTGAAGCACTGGTAGGCGGCTCACCCGAACGTGCTGAATTTTATCGCAACGGTTATTTCGCCACACTTTACCTGTCACCACGCGATTACCATCGTATCCATATGCCACTCAGCGGACGCTTACGGGAAATGGTACACGTTCCCGGTCGGCTGTTCAGTGTCAGCCCGTCCACTACACGCAGTGTTGCCGGTTTGTTTGCACGCAATGAACGTGTTATTGCCGGGTTTTCAACCGATGCAGGGCCAATGGCCATGATTCTGGTCGGCGCTATTTTTGTATCCAGTATGGAAACCGTCTGGGCAGGCACCATTACCCCGCCCCGCGGTAAACACCTGCGCCAGTGGAGCTACGATACACAGGAACCCATTTGTCTAGAACGTGCGGAAGAAATGGGGCGCTTTAATATGGGCTCAACCGTTATACTTTTATTCTCTGAAAACAGTATCAAATGGGAACAGAATCTGGTTGCTGGCAAAAAAATACAGTTTGGTGAAAAGATTGGGGAAGTTGCTAATCAAAAAATAGCCTCATAACCATGAAAGCAAACAAATCTAAAAGGTTACCCATAAGATAGCTTAAAACTGTTTTTCTTCAGCCCAATATAACCTGGCCGGTAAAGTGGATACGAAAAAAAATACACAGGCAGAAATTACCCTTATCGACAGAATTGCCGTTGCTTTTCTATCAGGTGTTTTTGCATTTATTACCGGTGTTGTCGTCTGGTTTTTGCTGGTTGCCAGCTTCGGGTTTGAAGGAAAATATATTTTTTCATCCTTTAAACTGGTTGTTGGCTTTGCAGTCATCATGGCTGTTGCCGGATTCTTAATGTTAGAAAACTTTATTGCTACTTTATTTGGCCACCTGTGGCATGGCATATACAACCATCTTAAACATTAGGTATAAATACGATCACTGCTATCCCGTTAACGCCCTCGCCCTTCGGGTGAGGGGATCGGAATAGATAACGCATTGTTTTATTTGCTTCCTTATCCTGGCACTCGACAAAACATACTACACTTTTTCCCATTATACAGAATCAAGCCAGACCCAATATACTTGCATGTACAACCATATTATGTATAATTATCCCTATGTTTGACGAATGCTTATATTTCAATACTATAAAATTTACCCGACTGATCAATTCACTTTGGGAAGAAGCATATCGCCCAACAGGGTTGTCACCCTCCCATGCTTATCTATTACAGTTTATTCTGGAACAGCCCGGAGAAACACCAAAAAATCTGGCTACTAAAATGGGGCTATCTCTTTCAACCGTTACCCGATTTGTGGATACGCTGTCCACAAAAGGCCTGGTTAAACGCGTTAAAGAAAACAGAGACAAAAGAGAATGCAGCATATATCCAACACAAGCTGGAAAAAAGCTGAAAACTAAACTTGCGCAAACCACAAAAATACTGCACAAAAAAATTAGAATTATTCTTGGTAATAATGCTGTTTCTGAGATGATCACCTTATTACACACATTTACCCCAAAAATAAAAAAGAGTACCTGATGCGAAAGTTAACCGAAATATTTCATCCTGGCGAACTGGATGTTCAGGCGCAGTTTAATAAAAAAAGAAACTGGAATGATAATTCACTTGCCGGACTTAATCGGATGTTTAAAGAAACAATAGATGATGAAACAGCATATTTTATTGAAGGGCAGAAATATTTTTTTATTGCGACAGCAAGTGAAAATGGTGAGTGTGATTGTAGCTTCAGAGGGACTGAACAAGGTACAGATAACCGCCTACTGCAAAGTGTTTTTGTCAAGAATCCAGTAACCGTTATATTCCCTGATTATTCAGGTAATAATATCTATAACTCATTAGGCAACATCCAGGTTAATCCAAATATTGGCATGCTGTTTATTGACTTTAAATTGGCATTACGTCTCAGAATAAACGGAACGGCAAAAATAATTATCGACAAAAATACTTACAAGCATATATGGCCAAATTCCCTTCGATATATCGAAGTTAATGTTAAACAGGTTTATTTCAATTGCTCCAGAAGAATAAAAGAAAGTGTGAGTCTGTAACAAGTGCCGATGATAAAATTAGTTGAATCTTTAAAGGATTGGGGTACACCTTGTTTTACTGAAACGCTGAAAAGGGAGCTTATAAAATTAGGTGCCTGCAATTTACCGCTTCAAGAGGCGGCTACGCCAGGAACACTGGTTGCGGAGCCAACTATTGGTGTTACTGTATTAACATTGCGTGAAGATAAAATAAATATTACGGTAAAAACAGGTATTCTGTTTTCTGAGATTTTATGGGCATATTGTTGCGATGGTGACGAGCCGACAACCACTAACGCCTATTGCGAACTAATGGTTGTTATAAATAAAACCACGGCCAGTACAAACTTTAAGTTGATTTCAGACTAAATAAGCGTTCCAAATACCACTGCACTTGCAAATACAGAAGCAGGTATACGACTGCCAAGCCTATGTGGTAGTCTCTACGGCATGTCTTTAAATACGCCAGTTATTGCTGCCACCCTGCCTGACCAAATGCTTAATGCTATGTGTTCTTATATTTAGAACACTTCCTTTAAAACGGTTAATCTTTTATCTATTGTATGATTCAGGCTAATACTAGCTCATGCCTTGTCTATTGAAAAGGCAATAACATCCTGAAGTGTATTTTTACCGGTTGCTAGCATAAGCAAGCGGTCAAAACCAAGTGCAACACCAGAAGTCATTGGCATTCCCTGCTGCAAGGCTGCGATTAAATGTTCATCAACAGGGATAATTTGTTGCCCTGCCGCTAATCTTTGTTTGTTTTCATTTTCAAAACGTGCTTTTTGCTCATTGGCGTTTAATAATTCCTGATAGCCATTGGCCAGTTCGACCCCGTTAATAAATAGTTCAAAACGCTCGGCAACATCGACCTCACCCTTGCGTATAGTGGCTAAAGCTGCCTGTGTTGTCGGGTAATCATAAATAAAAACCGGTTTGCCTTTAGGTAAGGCAGGTTGTATGAGGCAGCTCATGATTAAATCCAGATAAGCGTCATGCGTTAAGATTTCGTTATGCAGTTGAATATTATTTTTTGAAATAACCGTTTGTAATTGTTGCCTGTTTGCAGTATGCGGATTAATACCTGCAAATTTTTCAAATGCCTGCTGGTAAGTCAATAAAATACTTTTGGTTAAAGTTAATTTATCTTTTAATAAAAGCCGTACAAGTTCATCAAGCTGCTCCATTAATTCACGATAATGCATGCCCGGCTGATACCACTCAATTAACGTAAACTCGGGATTATGATACCGCCCTGCTTCACCTTGCCGGAATACTTTGCATATTTGATAAATTGCACCACTACCCGATGCCAGCAAGCGCTTCATTGGAAATTCAGGGGAGGTGTGTAAAAAATAATACGTATGATTAAATCGGCTAGAAAAACTTTCAATATTGGGATCAGGGGTGGTGGATTGCGATAAGCAGGGCGTATCGACTTCCAGGTAATGATTATCCTGAAAAAACTGGCGGGCTATACTTAATAACCTGGCTCGGCATTTTAAAGTTTCAATAGTGGTGTTCGGTTTCCAGTGACTCACGGTGGCTACTTTAACCCGTCATTCCCACGGAGGTGGGTATCCAGAAAAACTAAACATACAGCGCTAGATTCCCGCCTCCGCGGGAATGCCGGCTTTTGGGTAATAATATACGCTTAATCTTTAACACGCCCTACATACTCACTGGTTCGCGTATCCACTTTGATTTTTTCACCTTCATCAATAAACAAAGGCACACGTACCACGGCACCGGTATTACAGGTTGCGGGCTTACCGCCACCACCGGAGGTATCACCTCGCACACCGGGGTCGGTTTCAATAATAGTGAGTATGACATGGTTAGGTGCAGACACACTAATCGGATTATCATTCCATAAAGTAATCGTGTAGGTTTCCTGTTCAACCAGCCATTTCATGGCATCACCCACCGCTGTTTCGTCAGCTGAAACCTGCTCATAGGTTTCTGGATCCATGAACGTCCAGCTACTACCATCCGTATAGGAATATTCCATTTCGGTTTCAAGCACATCGGCCGCTTCAACCGATTCACCTGATTTGAACGTGCGCTCGAGTACCCTGCCTGTTTTCAGGTTACGGATTTTAACTCGGTTAAAAGCCTGGCCTTTACCCGGTTTTACAAATTCATTTTCAATAATGCTGCAAGGGTCATTATCCAGCATTATTTTTAAGCCACTGCGAAATTCATTGGTGCTATAGTTAGCCATGTGCCATCCTGCTAAAAGTGTTAATGTCGAAAATAATAAAAGCCTATGATACCGCGAATAGTCCCTCTCTGTCAGACTCCTGCATGGCAAAAACAACTCAATAACGCCATTTCTTGCCCGACAGAATTACTCAGGCAACTTGACTTGCCCAATAGCCTGCTAGCTGCTGCAAACAAATCTGCAAAGCTGTTCCCACTAAAAGTCACCCACAGTTACCTCGCGCGTATTGAAAAAGGCAACGTCAATGATCCCCTGTTACGTCAGATATTGCCCTTAATTGACGAACAATACCCACACCCGGACTATTCAACCGATCCTGTCGGCGATCTGGACGCAACGCCTGTGCCCGGCCTCATTCATAAATACCGTGGGCGCGTCTTACTTATGGCCACCGCAAGCTGCGGAATCCACTGTCGCTACTGTTTTCGTCGCCATTTCCCTTATTCAGAGCAAAAACCGTCAAATAATTGGCGACAAGCTATTGAATACATTAAAAAAGATCCAGGCCTTCATGAGCTTATTCTCAGTGGTGGTGACCCGTTAAGCCTGAGCAATAGCAAACTATTCAGACTGCTGAATTTAGTTGAAACCATTCCGCATATTAAGCGCGTCCGCATTCACACCCGCTACCCCATTATTCTGCCTGACAGAATCGATCAGGCACTCAGTGGTTACTTACATCAACACCGTTGCAAAGTCGTGGTGGTGGTTCATTCCAACCACCCAAATGAGCTCGACGCTCAGGTGCAAAATGCACTTAAGTTATTGAATAATAATGATATTACTCTACTAAATCAGAGTGTTTTACTCGCGGGCATTAACAACAATGTCGACACATTAATCCAGTTAAGTGAGCGGTTATTCAGCTGCAACGTACTCCCGTATTACCTGCACCAACTGGATAAAGTTCAGGGTGCACAACATTTTGCAGTTACCGATATGCAGGCAAAAACACTGATAAAAGCGCTGCGCCACCAGCTTCCAGGTTATTTAGTCCCCAGGCTAGTCCGTGAAAACAGCGGTGAACCATCCAAACAGCCGATACTGGGCTAACCCACCTTCCTTCGGGTTAACCCAAAAACCAGCTTATCCCCCGAACGGGTTAGCTGGCATCCTATTTGCTACAGTCAGTCAAGTAAATATGTCATAATTCAGGGGTTTAACATGGTTTTTCTCGTATTAACTATAAATTTAACCGAACAAATCATATGGGAAGAGGATTAAATTAGTGAGTAATACGCTCGGCCTGGAGGTTGAAGACCGACAAAAACCACCCAAAGGCGCTTTTAATATTCGCCGCAGCAAAGTGGAAAAATGGCTGGAGGAGCTCCCAAAAGCAAATGTGGGCGAAACAGCAAAGCTTGTCTTTCAGGCGCTAGTCGAAACTAATCGTCTTAAATACACTCATAAAGATCGTGCCCGTTTTTTAGAGGAACTACGCCCAACCACACAATTTGTGACCGCAGCTATGCGCAAACACTTTGTTGGCACCAGTTTCCCCCTCCCCAGGAAAAGCCAACGTGTTGCCGCGGCAACACGCGAAATCTATTCTCAGCTCGCCATGGGCTATATTATTTGCATTGAAGATTTACTTGAAAAAAGTATTCTGTTTACTGACAAAAAATTACTCGTCACCCTTATCCACCGGGCAATGAGCTGCTTAAGCCGCGTATTATTAACATCCTATCAGGTCTATTCACCCTACCCGGAAAAAATCTGGATTAAAATACACACACTTTATGCTTATGCAGAAGAACATAAGCTGTTACGTATCGAAGTCACTGATAACCAGCGTATGTTTATAAAAAAATCAACCATATCAGAAGAATACAGCCGTATCCTGTTGTTATCGCTTGCCTCCCCCTACCGCTTGCGCCAGGGTGAAGTGCACAAAGTGCATAACACGCTGGAACGCTGGACGATTAAAAGCCATTTATTCCAGATAAAGCAGGATGAAATGGTGCACGGTTACTTTGCGGTTAATTTAAAAATGGACAACCCACCTCGCAATATTGCGCTGGTAAACCAGAACTGTAATCCGGCAGATTGCCGCACTCTCGACACTGAGGTTCTAGCCGATACCATTCGAGATGAAATACAAAATACAAAAGATGCCGGACAAACAACCATCACAGGGATAGAAATGTCATCCCCTGAATTATCCCATGATTTATTGCGCCGCCTGCTCACCGCCTGGGCTGTTATCGCCAAACGTAACTTCCCGCGCTCAGAAAAACATGAGCGCGTACTTGTGGCCATTGGTTTAAGTGCATCACACCAGATTATCTGTGACTCGGTAAAACGCCGCTCACCACACAGCAGGGGACGAGCAAAAGATAAACCCAACCCCTTTAGCGGTAAAGCAAATTATGACATTGCAGATGTGAACAGTGTCAATACTACAAAGCCGGATGTATGGGATTTGGTCTATCCCACCGAACTCGCCAAGAACCATGCCGCACTTGATGTTGATAAAGCTTCAAAAGTGGCCAACAAAAAAGAAGACTTGCTTTACCACGCCGAAAGCTGGGCTATCGTCAATGAGAGTGCCAGTGGTTACTGTCTGCAAAACAAATCAAACAACCAAACCAGTGTGCAGGTAGGTGAACTTATTAGTATTCGCCGCAGTGGTGATGGCCATACCTGGAAGTGGGGGGTTGGCGTTATCCGCTGGATGAAATATTCTGAAGCCAATGGCGTAACGCTAGGGGTTGAAATGCTCACCCCGGATGCTGCCGCTGTGGGTATTAAAGCCGCTATTGATGATGCGGATGTCGATTACCAGCGAACACTGATGCTACCGGAATTAACCGCCATTAACCAACCCAGCACCATCGTTACCAACCCGGTTCCCTTCCGGGTCGGCCAACAGCTAAAACTCAGGATTGTTGGTAAAGAAGTGGTCATAAAGCTTAGCAAGCAAATACAAAATACAGGCTTATTCGCACAATTCCAATATGAAACACTGGACTCTGATCATCCAGATGATGAAAGTGACTGGCGGGAAGAGTCAGACTTTACCCAGGTTTGGTCAATTATCTAAAGAAACAGGCGCTGGAGTTGCGTCAATTTGCATAATCATAGTGTATACTTTATTCAATATGCAATTAGCCATACAATAAAGAAGGGCATTATCATTGAGCAGTGAAAATTTACTCCGCTTACTCACCATCTTCGATGTTTCTGAAGAAGCGGAAGTCCTTATTAATTCCCTTCGTAATGCCGGCTTTATTGTACGAGATGTGCGTGTGGAAGACGATGAAGACATGCTAACCGCACTGGAAGACAACCCAATTGATATAATCCTCTGTAAATATAACTTACCCATTTTTAGCGCCGCCGCTGCGGCTGAAATTGTTGCAAAATCGGGTCGTGACCTCCCTCTAATTGTCATTACTCCTGACTACAATAACGAGCTGGTACAGGAATGCCTCGAATTTGGAGCAAGGGATGTCATCAGCTTTGAAAACAACCAACAACTTAAACATGTCTTAAATCGTGAGCTTAATGACCTGAAAAACCGCCGGGCACACCGCCACTGCGAAAAAATGCTACGTGAAACAGAAAAGCGTTCACGCTCATTAATTGACAGTTCACGCGATGCCATCGCCTATGTTCACGAAGGCATGCATATCTATGTGAACAATGCCTACTTAATGATGTTTGGCTATGAAGATATTGATGACGTTGAAGGCATGCCTATCCTCGATATGGTCAGCAAGGATGACCATGCACAACTAAAAGACTTTTTACGTGCCTATAGCAAACTACAATCAGAAGACGACAGCTTAAACCTGCATGGCCAGCATACCGATGGCAGTGCATTTGAAATTACCATGGAATTTTCACCGGCAAGCATGGAAGGTGAAGCCTGTACACAAATTATTATTCGCGACCAGGCCGATAACAAGGAACTGGAAGAAAAATTAAAAGTACTTAGCAAGCAAGACCTTATTACCGGCCTGTACAACAAAACCTACCTTATTGGGCAGTTGGATAAATTCCTGTCTGCCGCACTTGAAGGCCATGCCCGAGGTGCTTTACTTTACATTACACTGGATAAATATGAAGACTTGAAAGAAAGTTTTGGTATTGCCGGGCTGGATATATTATTTATTGATCTAGCTAACGCACTCAAAGGCAAACTGGAACCACTCGGTATCTTTGCGCGCATGGAAGGTTCGGCCTTTTGCTTACTGATAAAAGATGCCGACAGCAACAAAACTGAAAAAATTGCAGACGGGATCTGTCAAATCATCAGTGAGCATACTTCGGATATTAATCATAAAACAGCTTCTACCACAGCGAGTATCGGCATTACCTTAATCAACGAAACCATTAACAATATTCATGATTGCATTAACCGTGCGGAAAAAGGAGCCTCCATAGCCTATGAAAATGGTGGCAACCAGCAACATACTTACAACCCCTCTATCCATGATATAGAAGAACATGAAAAACACTCTCACTGGGAAAAACAAATTACCTTTGCGTTAAAAAACAACCTGTTCCGCTTATTGTTCCAGCCCATTGTTAGTTTACATGGTGAACCCGGTGCGCATTATGAAGTTTTCGTAAGAATGCTGGATGAAGAACAGCAGGAAATCTCCCCTGAAACCTTCATCCATGCAGCAGAGCAAACGGAACTAATGGGCTTTATTGACCGCTGGGTTATCGCTAACTCATTATTAGTACTAGCAGACAAGTTGAAGAAAAAAGAACAAATGCGCCTGTTTATAAAAATATCCAGCAGCAGTATCGTTGACCCTGAGTTTTTAAGTTGGGTAAGTGAACGTTTAAAAGCACTGCGGTTAAATGCAGACCATATTACTTTTCAGGTAAAAGAAGAAACTGCACTTAACTACTTAAAGGCAACAAAAGCAACATTTGAAGGTCTAAAAGCACTGCACTGCCGTGTTGCGCTTGATAATTTTGGTATAGAAGAAGATGTGTTTCAGTCCATTAAACACTTTGATGTTAACTATGTAAGAATTCATCGAGATTTAATCAGTAAGCTTGCAACCAATGTGGAAATGCAGGAGCGTGTTCGACAAATATCTGAAGAGGTTTCTAAAAAGAACATTCAAACCATTGCTGCCTTCGTTGAAGATGCCAATTGCCTGGCCTTACTTTGGCAATGCAGTGTTGACTTTATTCAGGGCTATTTCCTACAGGAACCGGATGTGGTTTTAGAATATGACTTTGAAGAGTCTTTTTAAAATCTTGCACCACGCCCGCACAGCAGGCACAGGCACGGCATAGTTATTTTTAATAATTGCTTGCTACATAAAAATAAACGATAACATTCCTGTTTATACTACAAGTACCAAATTATAATTCTTTCACCGTGCCTGCTGTGCCACCGTGGTTAACCTGTCATTATTTGTCTTTAATCAAGCACCAGCGAAACCAGCCCATCTGCCAGCTTAGGTTCAAACCAGGTTGATTTTGGTGGCATCACTTCATCGGCATCGGCAACGGCCATTAATGCATCTAAGCTCGTTGGATATAGCGCAAAAGCAACCGCCATTTCACCTGAATCAACCCGTTTTTCAAGTTCTTTCAATCCCCGAATACCACCCACAAAATCAATGCGTTTATCACGTCGTGGATCATCAATACCCAAAACAGGCGTAATCAAATGATTTTGTAACAAACTCACATCAAGGCGGGCAACCGGATCGTCCGTAGGATATAGCGCATCTTTTAATGTGAGTTGATACCATCTACCGGCTAAATACATTCCAAATGTTTTAGCTGCCGCAGGTTTAAATGCACTGTCGGAAGCTTTAACCTCAAAATTTTCAGATACTTTGTCTAAAAAGGTCGTTGTGTCCAAGCCATTCAGGTCGCTAATAACACGATTATAATCCAGGATCTGCATCTGGTTGTCTGGGAAAATGACACTTAAAAAATAGTCGTACGTGGCATCATCTGAACCATTATTGCTTTTGCGTTGTGCTGCAACCCGTGATGCTGCGGCAGAACGATGGTGCCCGTCTGCAATATATAAACAATCCATGGCGTCAAAGGTTGTAGTAATGGTTTTAATCAAGCTACTGTCATTAACAACCCAGATAGTATGTTGCACACCATCATCTGCGGTTAAGTCGTATTCGGGTGTTGTTTTACAAACCTCACTCACAATGTCATCAATCACTTTGTTATGTCGATAGGTTAAAAAGACCGGCCCTGTTTGTGCGTTAAGAGCATCAATTTGCCGAACCCGGTCGTCTTCTTTTTCTGGACGGGTAAATTCATGCTTACGAATACGGTTGGTGTCATAATCGGCAACCGATGCCGCCGCAACCAGGCCGTATTGCTGGTGATCGCCCATCACTAGCTTATAAACATAATAACAAGGTGAGCTGTCACGAAACAAAACCCCTTCCGCAACCAGATTATTTAAATTCTCGGCACCTTTTGCATAAACAGCGGCATCAAACGGATCTGTTCCCACGGGCAAATCAATCTCAGGCTTGGAAATATGCAAAAAACTTCTCGGGCGCCCGATAACACGTTCGCGTGCTTCTTCTGTATTCAGAACATCATAAGGAGGGGCTACAACATCTTTGGCAAATTCCTGTTTAGGGCGTAATCCGGCAAACGGTGTAATCAATGGCATATCTCTACCTGCTATTTAAATATGAATGGAATGGCAATTTTAAACGATTACAGGGCGCCCGCCCAGTAATTAAAAAGTCTCTTTACGGTATCAAGCCTGTTGTACCGCTTCGATACGCGAGGGGATGGGCGGATGAGTTAAAAACATACGTAAAACAAAGTGTCGTACCGGTTTAGGCATCAACAATAAACACCAGTCCAGCGTGCCGGGCAGCTGGTTCTGTGATGCATGAACGGCTTTTAGTGCACTCACAAAACTTTGCGGGTTCACACAGGTCATTGCAATTTTATCGGCACGCAATTCACAACGCCGGTTGATGGTGTTCAGAATAAACAACGGCAACAGGCCATAAACAAGTAGCACTAGAACCGAGCTAATAATAAAGCCAATCTTTCTGTCTCGCCATTTATATAAAAAAACAAGGTCAATCACCAAATGCAATAAATAAACAGGAGCCCAGACACTCAGCAAAATCAGCAAATCGAGGATACTCATACTCAGGGTATCCCGCATCGCAACATGCGCAAGTTCATGTGCAACAACCGCTTCCACCTCATCCGGTGTTAATTTATTGAGTAGCCCCCGAGTCAGAACAATTAACGATGGTTGCATAAAATCGGGGAATACTTTTGCATTTACGCTAAATGAGCCATCCACCACAATATCCGGTGCAGCAATATTTAATTTTCTGGCCATTTTGCCGGCTAAACGGCAAATCCAGTAATAGTGACTATTGGGTACCGGGAACTTTTTAGCCTGTTTTGGTGTGCCACTAACAAACCAGGCTGAAAAATCAGAGAAATATTGACGATTTTTAAAAAACAACAAACACAGCGCAAACGCACGCGATGCATACCAAATCACACAGCATAAGCTAAAACCAGCGAGCAAGTACCACGCAAATAAGCCAGGCTGACTATAAAAATAAAAAAAACCATTTACCAGGAGGTTCGATAACGCATTGAAATGAAAAAGCTGGCTAACAAGATACAATTGCAGCAACATAATCAAGGGGATAAATACGATCAGAAAATACGACTTAAGCATCGCTAGTAATCTGAAAGGATACTGTTGATTTATCATAAATACCCACGTCGCTAAATCACACCGGGAAGTGAAGGAGTAAGGCATTTTATGCGCCAACTTCACCTCGATGAGTCTTAATTTATCCGCTATTGAGAACTATATCACATAATTCACGCTATATAACCATTTCATAAATAAGACACAAAAACATGCTATGATGCACAGCAAAATTTAATACGTTAAATGACCAAATAAAGCCTAAATATTACGGTAAATATGCCGAAATAAAAGGAAGATAATCAAACCTCAAAAATGGAGCCATACCGAGGAAAACAAACTGCAAATGATACTGGACAAACTACAACAATTCCGCCAGAAACGGGTATTAAGGCAATTCCCTATCGCCTACAAACTCGCCATTATTATTACCATGCTGATTAGCTCGGGGATGATTTTACTCGGGCTGGTTATCGTTTCAAACCAGACTCAGTTACTACGCGGGCAGATGACGGATTTTGGCCAAACCGTTGCCGGACAGCTGGCTAACTCATCGAAAGAACTTATTTTATCAGACGATGTGCTAAGCATCATGGTGTCGGTAAAAAATCTTGGTGCCCACAAAGGTATTCTTGGTGCCGTTGTGTATTCTGAAAAAGGTAACAAACTGGCTTCTTCTGGGATAATACCCAAATCCGATATTATTAACCTGTATGCCCAGTCAAAAAACAATCAGAGTAAAGGTTACTCATTTGAATGGCAAACAACTATTCCCAACAGTGAAAAAAAGCTCAATGTTATTTCATTTATTACCCCCATTCGTTTCCAGAATTTAATTGCCGGACACGCTCTCGTTACTTTCAGCAAAGCATCACTGTCCCAGTCCCTGACCGAAACCGTTAACGCAATTATTGCCGCTACTATTTTTATGATTATTCTGGGTATTTTTACTGCCTATGCACTCGGGCAACGTCTGTCACGCCCTATTCATAACTTGCTCGATGCCAGCAAAGCAATTGACAATGGCGACTATTCTTACCGTATTCACGAACGGCGCAATGATGAAATTGGCTCACTTATTGACGGGTTCAACAGCATGGCCAAGGGGCTGCTGGAAAAATCCCAGGTTGAAAATGCATTTTCCCGCTTTGTATCCACCAACGTTGCAAAACAAATTATGGATAACCTCGATGGTATTCAACTGGGTGGTCAACATGTTCATGCTACTGCATTGTTTGCAGACATTGTTGGCTTCACCAGCATGTCGGAAAAACTGCCACCCAAAGAAGTCGCTACGCTATTAAACGAATACTTTACTTATATCTCGATGGCCTGTGAACTTTACAATGGCACCATTGATAAATACATGGGTGACTGTGCAATGGTTGTGTTTGGAGTGCCACAGGCCGATCCCGACCACCAGTTTAATGCCATTAGTTGTGCCGTTATGATTCAGCGTTTAATTCAGCGACTCAATACATTGCGAGAACAGCAGGGTAAACAGGCGGTTCATTTTAGAATTGGTATTAATAGTGGTGAAATGCTTGCCGGTAATATGGGCTCGAATGACCGCATGCAATACACCGTTGTTGGTGAAGCGGTTAACCTTGCTGCTCGCCTGCATACGGCTGCCGAAAGCGGACAAATTGTAATTACCGATGCACTGGTGAAATCTGCAGATATCCAGTGGCGCATCATAGCCCACCGGCATAAGTCAATTGAGCTGCGAGGCATTGCCGAACCAGTAACAACGTACATTGTCACCGATCTCAAATCACCTTATACCGAGCAAATAGACCAGCATATAACAACTGTACTTGATAAAAAATTCGTTGCATGAAAACCTTGATATTTATAGTTCTGGTTGCAACTCAACTTGGCTTATCCAGTTGTGCATATATTTATTCAAAAAGCGACAATGTTGCCACACGTATAGAAACACTTGCCAATCAGGAAAAATATGGCCTTGCTCTGGATATTCTGGACTTTATTCAACCTGATCATTTCAACTATGTTTTTTTAATGGCCGAAAAAAAACGTATTCAGGCTTTAGCCAGTCGTTTTGAAGAAAAGTCATTGCTTCAGGCCAGTATACAGGAGAAGAACAAGCACTGGGCAGAGGCGATGAAAACTTATGATAGTGCACTGGATAAATTACCTAAAAGCAAAAAGTTACAAGAAGCACGTAACCGCTTTGTTATCAAGCGAGATAAGTACTTGAGTCAGTTACGAAATAAACTACTTGTATCCAAAGCAAAAACGCTCAGTAAAAAAACAGCCACCACTAAAGAAATAGCACAGGTTAACCCGGACGATACCAAAGCAAAAAAACTATTACGCTCTCATATCCGTGAAATAGAACTCACAGCCGAAAAACTGATTACCTGTGCAGAAGACGGAATTAAAAATAAAGATATTCAACTGGCCGAAGAATGCTTAACATTGGCAGGAAATTTATCCACCACAAAAAAAACCAATAAAAAAATTGCCGCGCTACACAAGAGTCTTAATACGGTTAGAAAAAAGCGCATCAAGTCCAACAAAAGATCTATTCAAACAATAACTAAACAACTCAAACATATTAAAACAAATGCACAACTTATTCGTTATCAAAGAGAAATCCTGGCTTTATACCACCAGGATAAATCCAATAAAAAGATTATCCGTTTAAAGAAAAAACTGGATATTTATATTAATAACGCATTAAAGAAAGGTATCAAGCAAGGACAGGAATTATATAGCCAGGGGCGGATACAACCTGCCCTTAACTTATGGAACGAGCTGCATCAACTTGCCCCCAATAATCAGAAATTAAATGATTATATACATCGGGCTAGAAAAGTACTTAAGAAATTACAGAGTTTAAGTAACAACCCCAATAATATCTCTCTTCCAAAAGCAGCTAATTAGAGCCTGCTGTACTCTCAAATTAATAACCACAGCAACACGGTGGGTACGGCAAAAGATATAATAAAGGGCTACTCTTCTTCAACTTCAACAACCGGTGCTAATCGCCAGACATTACGATAACCCTGTGGTAACTTACGACCTCGTTGTGCACGTTCACCTTCGAAGGGTTCCATATCTGCTGCCTCAAAAACTTTATGTCGTTTACCGGAATAAACAGACAAGGTATCATCTTCGTTTATCACCGTCACTGCAGCCAGATATTCTGAATGATTTTTTGATTTTGCCGGTGGAATATTGAGTATTTTAATCCCCTTACCTTTTGGCAACTGGGGTAACTCGGCAATATGGTGAATAAGCATATTGCCATCGTTTGTTACTGCTACGACCCAGTTTGTTTCCATGTCCGTTACTGGCACAGGTGGCAACACTGTTGAACCTTCCGGTACTTTTATAATGGCTTTACCTTTTTTATTTTTTGTTACCATTTCCTCAAGACTAATGATAAAACCAAAACCGGCATCCGTTGCGAGTAAAAATAGCTGTTCCGGACCACCCGCCATCACACCACAGAAGCTGGCACCCGGCGGTGGCGTGAAACGCCCCGTTAAAGGTTCACCCTGACCTCGAGCAGAAGGCAGGGTATGCCCCATCGTTGTATAGGTACGTCCAGTCGAATCGATAAAGACGGCTGTCTGATTATTTTTACCTAATGCATACGCCTGACAAGCATCACCAGCTTTATAGTTTAATTCAAATGGATCAATATCATGGCCTTTTGCTGCACGCACTAGTCCTTTTTGTGACAGGATAATGGTAATCGGATCGGCACTTATCAACGATGATTCATCCATTGCCTGCGCAGCTTCACGGGCAACAATCTTACAACGGCGTTTGTCACCATAATTATCCAGAATGGCTTTTAACTCTTTCTTAATCAGTGTCTTTAAACGTGCTTTTGAACCTAAAATCTTTTCAATATCTGCTTTTTCTGCTCTTAGTTCTTTTTGCTCTGCCTTGATTTTCATTTCTTCAAGACGGGCTAACTGCCTTAAGCGTGTATCTAAAATATAATCTGCCTGTATCTCAGATAATTTAAAACGTTTAATCAGTTTTGCTTTTGGCTCATCTTCTTTGCGAATAATGCGAATCACTTCATCCAGATTTAAGAAGGCTTTTAATAAACCATCTAATAAATGCAAACGTTTATTCACTTTTTCCAGGCGGTATTCCAAGCGACGAGTGACGGTTTGAATTCTAAACGACAACCAGTTGGTTAAAACATCAAATAAATTCATTGTACCCGGACGACCATCCAGATCGATCAGATTCATATTAACTCGATAGGTTCGCTCAAGATCGGTGGTTGAAAACAGGTGTATCATTAACTGATCAATATCCACCTCTTTATTCTTGCGCACAATCACCAGGCGTGTCGGGCTTTCATGATCCGACTCATCACGCAAATCAACCACCATTGGTAGTTTCTTCGCCTGCATCTGACTGGCAATTTGCCCAAGAATTTTTGCCGGCGAAGCCTGGTGCGGTAAAGCGGTAACAATAATATCGTCACCATCTTTCTCATAGACTGCACGCATACGAATACTGCCACTACCCGATTGATACATGGCAACAATGTCTTTGCGGGGTGTGATAATTTCAGCGTCGGTTGGATAGTCCGGGCCTTTAATAAATTTACATAACTCCCTTACTTTTGCTTTCGGGTTATCCAGCAAATGAATTGTTGCGTTTAATACTTCAGTTAAATTATGTGGCGGAATATCGGTTGCCATGCCCACAGCAATGCCGGTTGTACCGTTCATTAAAATATTAGGGACTTGCGCCGGTAAAATAACGGGTTCATCAAGCGAACCATCAAAATTGGGCGCCCAGTCGACCGTGCCCTGACCTAACTCACCAAGTAACAAGTCTGCATATTGAGACAAGCGCGATTCAGTATAACGCATCGCGGCAAACGATTTAGGATCGTCAGGTGAACCCCAGTTACCCTGCCCTTCCAGCAAGGTATAACGATATGAAAAAGGCTGCGCCATTAACACCATGGCTTCATAACAGGCACTGTCGCCATGCGGATGGAATTTACCCAGCACATCACCCACGGTTCTTGCTGATTTTTTAAACTTTGCGGTGGCTTTTAAACCCAATTCTGACATGGCATAAATAATACGCCGCTGTACCGGTTTTAAGCCATCGCCAACGTGTGGCAGTGCACGATCAAGTATGACGTACATGGAATAATCCAGATACGCTTTTTCAGTAAAGTCTCTTAATGAGAGTTGTTCAATACCTGCATCAAAACCGGCATTAAAATCAAGATCGTCCTGTTGCTTCTTCTTTTTTGATCTTGTTTGTTTTTTCTTTTTTGCAGCCATTAAATCGATACCATTATTTTAAAAATATTAACCCTAAACATCTGCCATATCACCTTTCGACTCTAACCATTTACGCCGATCGGCTGAGCGTTTTTTAGCTAATAGCATATCCATCATCTGATGTGCTTCATCTTCTGCATCAACAGTTAACTGCACCAGACGGCGTGTATCGGGTGACATTGTTGTTTCGCGCAATTGTAACGGATTCATTTCACCCAGCCCCTTAAAACGGGTAACACTGATTTTACCTTTTTTCTTTTCGGCTTCTATACGGTCCAGTATGCCCTGTCGTTCGGCATCATCGAGGGCATAAAACATTTCTTTACCCACATCGACCCGATACAACGGTGGCATTGCCACATAAACATGGCCTTCTTTTACTAAATGCCGGAAGTGACGCAGAAATAAAGCGCATAAAAGTGTCGCAATATGCAGCCCATCAGAATCTGCATCGGCTAAAATAATGACTTTATCGTAGCGCAAACCTTTTAAATTATCCGTTCCAGGGTCAACACCAATCGCCACTGAAATATCATGTACTTCCTGCGAAGCCAATACTTCGGATGAATCCACTTCCCAGGTATTCAGGATTTTACCGCGTAACGGCATAATCGCCTGAAATACACGGTCTCGCCCCTGCTTGGCTGAACCGCCCGCCGAATCCCCTTCGACTAAAAACAGTTCGCTGCGTTCTGAGTCCTGGCCACTGCAATCGGCGAGCTTGCCGGGTAAAGCCGGCCCCTGCGTTACCTTTTTACGCACCACTTTCCGCCCGGCTTTAAGACGGCTCTGGGCATTACTAATTGCCAGTTCGGCAATTTGCTCACCGAGTTGAATGTGTTTGCTTAACCACACGGCAAAGGCATCTTTTACCACGCCCGATACAAAAGCGGCACATTCACGTGAAGATAATCGCTCTTTTGTCTGGCCACTGAATTGCGGATCGGCTAATTTAACTGAAAGAATAAAATTTACTTTATCCCAGACATCGTCCGGGCTGAGTTTTAAACCACGTGGAATTAAATTACGCAGCTCACAAAATTCGCGCATGGCATCACTTAACCCCGTGCGTAAGCCATTTACATGTGTGCCACCCTGCGCAGTCGGCACCAGGTTCACATAGCTCTCATTAACCACAATACCGGCTTCGGGTGCCCACACAACAGCCCAGTCTACCGCTTCGGCATTACCCTCTAGGCTTCCCATAAAAGGCTCTTCAGGTAAACAAACCGCACCATCGAGCTCGTCTACTAAATAGTCCTGTAAACCGTCTTCATAGAACCAGGTTTGTTCTTCATTGGTTTTTTCTTCATAAAAGGTAACCGTTAAACCGGGGCAAAGCACCGCCTTGGCACGCAATACATGACGTAATCGTGGCACTGAAAAATTAACGGAATCAAAAAATTTACCATCCGGCCAGAAGCGCAGACTGGTACCCGTTTCTTTCTTTGCGACTTTACCAATTACCTTTAAACTGGTTTTCTTGTCGCCATTGGCAAAAGCCATTTTGTATTCTTTGCTATCACGTCGGATAACCACTTCCAGCTTTTTTGATAAGGCATTAACAACCGAAACACCGACACCGTGCAAACCACCGGAAAACTGATAGTTATCATTTGAAAATTTACCACCGGAGTGTAAGCGGGTAAGAATAACCTCAACCCCCGGCACCTTTTCTTCAGGATGTTTATCAACCGGCATACCTCGACCATCATCGGTTACTTCCAGAGAACCGTCTTTATAAAGTGAGACATAAATGGATTTAGCATGTCCCGACATGGCTTCATCCACACTATTATCGATCACTTCCTGAGCTAAATGATTGGGACGTTCTGTTTGGGTGTACATGCCCGGACGTTTACGAACGGGTTCCAAGCCGGTTAATACTTCAATATCACCCGCACTGTAAGATTTTTTTGCCATAAGGTTTATTATACGCTGCAATTAAAACGACTAAATCTTATTATATTTTGATCGCGGTTAATAGCCATAAGCGGCAGGAATTAACAAATATATTATTAAAACTGTCTGCGACCACGCAAACAAAAGGCCAGCGAAGGCTGGCCTGAAGAACAATGCATACTATAAGCAGATAATTTATACTTTAAATTTGCCGATAATAGTTTGTAACTGATAGGCTAAACTTGATAATTCTTCACTTGACGATGAAACCTGCTGCGAACCCGCTTCGGTTTCATGCGCAACCGCCGATAATGTTGTAATATTCGCATTAATCTCTTCTGTTACCATCCCTTGCTGGCGTACCGCCTCGGCAATTTGTATGTTCATATTAGAAACTTCGGCAATCGAAGTGGATATTTGATTAAGCGAACTGTCTGCTTCGGCTGCTTTTTCAACTGTTGTTGTGGCCTGCTTCTGACTATTGTCCATTCCTGAAACGGCATTTTGAGCCCCCTTCTGTAAGCGCTCAATCATATTTTGTATTTCCTGAGTGGATTCCTGAGTTCGGTTTGCCAGGCTACGTACTTCGTCAGCGACCACCGCAAAGCCTCGCCCTTGCTCACCAGCCCGCGCCGCCTCAATTGCCGCATTCAGAGCCAGTAAATTGGTTTGCTCAGCTATACCCTGAATTACTTCCACCACCGTACCAATTTGCTCGGTATCGGATTCCAGTTGTTTAATCGTTGAAGAAGCGCTTTCTACTTCAGTTGCCAAATCATTTATTGCACTCATTGTTTGAGAAACAATGCTGCGGCCTTCATCTGCTTGCTGGTCGGCCTGTTGTGTTCCGGTTGCTGCATTGTCGGCATTATGTGCCACTTCCTGTGCGGTACTCGCCATTTCATTCATTGCCGTTGCAACCAGTTCAAGCTGCTCTTTTTCCTTGCTCACATTCTGGTTTGCTGTGGACGATGTTGCCGATAATTGTTCCGCTGCTGCGGCAAGCTGTGATGATGCATCGGTTACACTGCGTATGGTTGTATGGATTAAGTCTATAATTGCGTTAAAACCTGTCGCCAGTTCGGCCACTTCATCTTTACCTTTAACTTCCAGACGTTTGGTTAAGTCTCCTTCACCCGCTGCAATTTCATGCATGGCTTCGACTGTTTCATTTATAGGGATAATAATCATGCGGCTGACTAGCCATGCCCCAACAATACCCATAATAACACCCACTACGAGCAAGATAAGAACAATGCTGTTTGCCTCAATCAAACTATCAAGAATACTCTGGCTGGTCGTTTCCACTTCCTGCCGTTGTTGTTTTACCAGGTTATCAAGATCAGCCTTTATCGAGCTAACAAGCGGACTGATTTCTGTGCGCATTAAATAAGAGTCGGTTCGCCACTTGTCACTGCTGTGGACAGCAATAAGTTCCTTCAAACCCGCCATATACGGCGGCAAGACTTCCTTAATTTCTTCTAAAGCCGTTTCTTGTTCAAAATTTAACAATGAACCGACATTTTTTTCAAATTTAACAACCGCATCCTGAAAACCCTGCGCATATAATTTAAGATTTGCTACATCACCTTCGCCTCGCATCGCCATAAACGCGCGATTCGCTATTAGTAAATTCATCCAGGTCTGACGTAAATTGGCAACAGCTAATAGTACTTTACCGCGTCCGGCTTCTTCACCATCTTCAGCACCTATCATTTGCGTTAAACTTCCCAATATTGTCGTCGCCTGCACCCCCATTTTATCTCGGGCAACAATAAAGCCCGGCTGATTTAAATTAAAATCCTGAGCAAGTCCAACCATTTTGTCCCTGTATGCAGCAAACTTTTCAATACGTAATGCAATGCGCGATACTGTTTTTTGTACTTCAGGATTATTGGTTACCTGGGGCATTGCTTTTAATCTGGCAAGCAAGTCTTTAACCGACTTTAATGAGGAATCGTATGCTTTAAGATCTGAAGCATGCGAACTTAAGAGATAAAAACCAAGTGCAACACTGGCCGTATTAATGGTCGACTCTAATTCAGTCACCTTTAACATCAATGGCTGACTGTCATCCACCATATGGGAAACTTCAGTTTTAATGTTTGAAAAATTAACCACTGCCGTGCCCGAAACAATCCCTAAAATAACCAGCATAAAGACGGTAGCCGCCCACAGTTTGTGGCTAATACGGAAATATGACAGGGTGTTTGACGCAAAATTTGAAAGTAGACTACTCATTATACTGACCCATTTTAAAAGATTCGGAATAAAAATTAATTATGCTTAATGTAGCGGCAGTTGAGGAGAATTCTTTAAAAAAAACCTGCTAAATTCGAGGTATTTAGCAGGCGATGTGAGGTACTTCAAGTAGCTGTTTTTACTAGGGGCTGTTGATCTTTCAAATGTTAGGCTGATTTTGAGAAAATTTAAGTCCTGGCAAGGCATTTTTTACGTATCAATGCACTCCATTGATAGTAAAAAATAACGCAGGCAGGGCTAAAATTAGCCAAAATCAGGCAATAGATGAAAGATCAACAGCCCCTAGATATATCAGCTTAGTTTGGTAAAACAACACCCAGGCGATAAGCAACCTGCTCATAGGCTTCGACAACACCACCGAGCCCCTGACGAAAACGATCTTTGTCCAGTTTTTCACGGCTCTCGCTATCCCACAGACGACAACCATCCGGGCTAAATTCGTCACCCAGAATAAGTTTGCCATTAAAGCGGCCATATTCCAGTTTATAGTCCACCAGCAGCATGCCCGCATCGGCAAACAGTTTCTTGAGGACATCGTTTACCTGGTAAGTAAGCCTTTTCATTTGCTCAATTTCAGCTTGTGTCGCCCAGTTAAAGGCAAGGATATGAGAATCATTAATCATCGGATCATGCAATGCATCGTCCTTCAGAAAAAATTCAAATGTGGGGGGCACCAGATCCATGCCTTCTTCAACGCCTAAACGCCTAACCAGACTGCCGGTTGCAATATTACGTACAACACATTCAATCGGTAACATCTCCAGGTTCTTGACCACCGATTCTTCATCTGAAATCAGCTCTTCAAAATGTGTAGCAATACCCACTTTTTCAAGCTGTTGCATAATAAAGGCATTAAAATAATTATTGACCATACCTTTACGATCGAGCTGCTCAATTTTTTCGCCATCGAAAGCGGAAGTATCATTACGAAAATGCAAAATCAGTTTGTCGGCTTCATTTGTCGCATAAACAGTTTTGGCTTTACCAACGAAACGTTGTTCTTTTTTAATTACAGAAGTCATTTTTAGATCCACTGTTCAGGGTATTTTAAGAAAATTATATTTTATGCCACGCCAGACCGTGCTGCTGATCAGCAATATTAATCCAGCTGTGCTCGCAATCGAGTACTTCACTTAAGGCTGCTCTGGCTAACTCAACCTGGTTATTCTTTTCACTTAAATGCATTGCTGCAATATATTTTAAATTACTGGTATCCAGTTGTGCCAGAATTTCGGCTGCCTGCAAATTACTTAAATGCCCTAAATCACCCGCGACACGTTGTTTTAGTGATACAGGGTATTCACCCTGAGCAAGCATTTCAGTGTCATGATTACATTCCAGCAACAATGCATCACACAAAGATAAACATTCTACAATATGCGGTGTTCCCCGCCCCACATCCGTTAACAAACCCAGTTTATGCTTACCATTACTAAACACATACTGGCACGGTTCTCTTGCATCATGCGGTACCGGGTAAGCCTGCACCACAATATCACCAATTTTAAATTCTTCTTCCGCGTTAATAAAATACTGCCGACTTACTTTACCCAGGGCATCCGCCTGTGCGGTTCCCCGTGTAGACCAGATCGGAATACCAAACTTTCGTGACATGGCACCGGCACCACGAATATGATCGGTATGCTCATGAGTTAATAAAATAGCCGCAAGTTGTTCAGCCTGCTTACCACAAGCCTCTAAACGCGCAACGGTCTCACGCATCGAAAACCCACAATCAACCATAATACAGGTGTTGCCAATGGATATTAAGGTTGCATTGCCTTTGCTACCACTTCCTAATGAAGCGAATTCGAGTGCCGCAAAGGGCTTTTTTTTATCCCGCAATGGCGGCTCTCTTTAATGTTGTTAATTATAAATGTGCCTTTAATTCCTCAAGAATAAATAGCCCGGTTTTACTTTTATCCTGTTCTTCCGCATCATTAAGAATGGTTATTCGGGTTATATTATCCAGGTCATCCACTTTTAACTGAAATTGTGCAATTTTTAACTGCTCACTTTTAGAAGCAAAAAGGGATTCAAACCAGCCCGGTTCGTGATGATCCCCCTGAACAAAACCTTCTGTTGTTTTAATATAATAAATACCTTTACTACGATTACGATCTTCAACAACAAGTCCCATGCGATCCAGTGCAATACTAATCCGACGCCAGGTACGCGGGAATATTTCATTGACTTCTATCGTGTAATTATTATCACCATCTTTAACCAGTTTGGCGCGTTCAGTAGTCTTCTCTTTAGAAACAATCTGTTTAGCCTGTGCTTTTGCAATACCTCGGAAAACCAGAAAACGTTGTAGCATTTCAGCTTCCAGATCCGGATCAGACTCACGCGGCAACCATTTAATAACAAGTTCTGTTTCAGAAAAGGAGTCACCGGTTGAGCGTTCCTGCAGACCCTGATGAGTAATAAACAACAAGGTTGTATTGTCTTTATCCGTACGCTCCAGGCGAATACGGTATTTGTCCATTAGCCCGCTTGAAAATAATTTACCAATCATCGCCGAAAGCCAGCCAGTAGGAACCTCAGAACGTTTTTCGAGCCAGTTCGTTTCTAACACACCATTAACTGGACTCTCGGTTACAAAGTTAAAACCTAAACCTGTAAAAAAAGCTCTAACCTGTTGCCAAATTTCATCAGGACTTGCTTTAATTTCTAACCAGAATACCCCCCCATCACGTACAAAACGTGCACCCGACGTGGAACGGGGCAGCACGCTACTTGATCCTGAAGCCTGACTGGAATTCGAATATTCAGAAAAGCGGGCACCCGAATTTGCTATCCCCGGAATAACCAGTGCGTTACTGATGCTAGGCGAAACAAGGTCGGGGGGCACTTCAAGAGAATAATCGCTTGTTGTTTCGGCATCATAAATACCTTTGTAATCTTCATCCTCTTTTGGCGCTGAAGAACAGGCCGATATTGTTATAACAAACAACCCCAGCAAAAAAACCTGAAAACCTTTAATAAATACAGACATTTTAAACCTACATAAAATAATAATTCTAACTTAAACCGGCAGCATGCATGGCTTCACGTACAACACGGTGATATTCTTCTGACAACACTGTCATCGGTAGACGCTGGCCGATTTTAATTAACCCCATTTCAGCTAATGCCCATTTCACAGGAATAGGATTCGCTTCGACAAATAAAGTTTCGTGTAAACCCAGCAGTGGTTTATTTAATTTTGTAGCCAACGCTTCATCCCCTGCCAGCGCGGCTGTACACATTGCATGCATTGCCTGTGGTGCAACATTTGCCGTTACTGAAATATCACCTTTGGCACCTTTTAAAATACACTCCATTGCAGTCGCATCATCTCCACTGTACAGTGCAAAATCACCGTATTTGGCCGTATCAGAACAACGTTGCATAATATCGACCGCGCGGGCAATATTACCGGTGGCTTCTTTTATACCGACAATATTCTTTATCTCTGCGAGTCGTTGTACGGTTTCAGGCAACATATCAACGGCTGTGCGCCCTGGCACATTGTATAAAATTTGCGGAATATCGACTGCTTCAGCAATGGCTTTAAAATGCAGATACAGGCCTTCCTGCGTTGGCTTATTGTAATAGGGCGTCACCAGTAAACAGGCATCGGCACCGGCATCAGCCGCACACCGTGTTAAATGGATGGCTTCAGTTGTGGAATTAGCACCGGTTCCGGCAATAATGGGAATGCGCCCGGCAGCATACTCAACAATCTGCTTCACGACCTGGCAATGCTCTTTCTCATCCAGAGTCGCAGATTCACCGGTTGTTCCCATTGCAACTATCGCATCCGTCCCCTTTTCAATGTGAAATTCGACCAGATTTTGCAAACACACATCATCTACCCGACCGTCCGCAAACATCGGCGTAACCAAGGCCACAATACTCCCTTGAATTACATTTGAAGACATATTTTACTCCACTTTAAAGCCTAAAATTCGAATCGCACATACTACTTGTGCGTGCTTCCAAACTCAAGTAAAACCACAGATTGAAACCACCCGTGGTTCAGAGCTATATATCGTAAACCATTGTTTATACTAACTTAATGGTCAATATCCTGACCCCGTTAAGAATCTGATAATAATCCATTAAAGCTAAACTCCGCAAAACAACCAACCAGACCCTGAGATATCCCCACAAAAAAGGGATCAAAAACAATCGCTTAGAAATAAGGTATCAATACGGGAATAAAACACGGTCATTGCGAAGGAACAACGTGAGGGCGGCAATCTTAAGTTGATAACCTTTAATGATAAGTTTCCCGCGTCAACACTGAAAAACACCTGTTTTTCAGTGTTTCCTCGCAAAGACAGGCAAGGCTAAATTTCGTGGGGATCCCCCTGAACCAGACCCCATCAATACCTGTCAGTGCTCATTAAGCCAAATCAAACCGAAAGTTGTCGCCAAAAGCATGCAAATACCCGCACCAAATATTAAAGCAGGATATTGTTGACAAACACAGGCAAAACACTTCAACATTAGCCTATGGTTTTAGAAACAACCCACACAGACGCGAACAATAAAAATTTACTTGTTATTACCGCATTAGGCGAAGACCGCCCCGGTCTGGTTGCCAGTTTAACCGAAGCCATTACCCAACAACAATGCAGTATTTGCGAGTCCCGCATGAGCCTGCTCGGCGGTGAATTTGCCCTTATCATGCTAATTGAGGGGCAATGGAATAACATTGCCAAGCTTGAACAAACACTTCCGGGGCTGCAGGATAAATTAAACCTGACCTTATTAGTTAAACACACTGAACAGCGCACTAGTCAGCAAGCCGCTATCCCTTATTCCGTTGAAGTACTTGCACTTGATAACCCCGGTATTGTGCATAAAGTAACAGACTTTTTTTATAACCGAAAAATCAATATTCATGATTTACAGACCGACAGTTTTAATGCTGCGCACACTGGTACTAAAATGTTTGCACTGACCATCACTATCGAAATTCCCACAACCATGCACATACCTGGTTTACGTGAAGATTTTTTAGCGTTTAGTGACGAACTCAACCTCGATTCCATTATTGAACCCTTTAAAATACATTAATAACAGAAGCCAATCCCATGCCAACCATTGAATTAAACAAAACCGTGCCAAAATTTACCCTCGCTGCAACCGGTGATAAGGAAATTTCGCTTTCATCACTTAAAGGTAACAATGTTGTAATTTATTTTTACCCCAAAGACAGTACACCCGGCTGCACACAGGAAGGTATCGACTTTCAAGCCAGTTTAACCAAATTCAAACGTCAGCAAACCATTATTCTGGGTGTGTCGCGTGACAGTATAAAGTCACACGAAAATTTCAGAGCCAAGCAGGGGTATAAGTTTGACCTGCTTTCCGATCCGGATGAAGTGCTTTGCAAACTATTCGATGTCATCAAAATGAAAAACATGTACGGTAAGAAAGTACGTGGTATTGAGCGCAGCACTTTTTTAATAGATAAAAAAGGCAAGTTGCGTCATGAGTGGCGTAAAGTAAAAGTAGCCGGCCATGTCGATGAAGTGCTTGAGGCCGTAAAAACATTAAACAAACAAAATAAAGAGAAATAAAACAACCGGTGGAAAAAACAAGACGCCTTTTCGTGCTTGATTCAAACGTACTCATGCATGACCCAACCGCACTATTCCGCTTTCAGGAACACGATATTTTTATTCCAATGATGGTACTGGAAGAACTGGATGCAAATAAAAAAGGCAACTCCGAAGTTGCACGTAATGCAAGGCAGGCTAGCCGTTTCCTTGATGACTTAATACTAAAACACGGTTCAAATAATATTAGCAGGGGTTTACCACTTGATCTGACTCCATCAAAAGACAGTGATATCGTTTACGGCAAGCTGTTTATTCAAACACAGGCCTACAACTCTGCACTTCCGGATTACCTGCCCGGTCATTCACCCGATAATACGATTTTAAATACGGTTGTCGCTCTGGCAAAAACATTACCCGAAACAACCATCACGCTGGTGTCTAAAGATATCAACATGCGTATTAAGGCTTCTGTGTTAGGCCTTCATTCGGAAGAATATTTTAACGATAAAGTACTTGAAGATGCTGATCTTCTGTATACCGGCTTACATCAACTCGATGACCGCTTCTGGGAAAACCATTCCAGCAAAATGGACTCATGGGTTGAAGAAGGCCATACTTTTTATAAAGTAACCGGCCCGGATGTAAAAGACTGGACTGTGAACAGTTTTATTTATAACAACAATAACCACAAAAAAGACAGCTACCGAGTTCATGCAATAGATGAAAACAGCGCCATCATTGAAACAACTCAGGACTACACTAAATCCAATAGTTCAGTATGGGGAATTAAAGCCCGAAATCAGGAACAGAATTTTGCACTGAATTTATTAATGAACCCAGATATTGATTTCGTTTCTCTGATGGGAATAGCCGGTACCGGCAAAACACTGCTTACACTGGCAGCCGGTTTACAACAAACCATTGAAAAAGAAATTTACAGCGAAATTATTATGACACGGGTGACCGTGCCGGTAGCCGAAGATATTGGATTTTTACCGGGTACTGAAGAAGAAAAGATGACGCCATGGATGGGGGCATTAATGGATAACCTTGAAGTGCTCACCCAAACAGATAAAGAAGGCGGTTCATGGGGGCGTGCGGCAACTAACGATGTGATCAGCAAACACATCAAGATTCGTTCAGTTAACTTTATGCGCGGCCGAACTTTCCTTAACCGCTTTATTATTATTGATGAAGCTCAAAATTTAACACCCAAACAATTAAAAACGCTTATCACCCGTGCCGGTCCTAATACAAAAGTTGTTTGCCTGGGAAATGTTTCCCAAATTGACACGCCTTATCTAACCGAAACCACCTCGGGATTAACCTATGTCGTCGATCGCTTTAAAAACTGGGAGCACAGCGGGCATATCACCTTAATGCGTGGTGAGCGTTCAAGACTAGCAGATTATTCTTCAGAAGTTTTGTAAAAAATACAACGATAGATCAGGCAGAGGCAGGCTGTTTATCTTCCCGCCCGATTCTCGGCCATGCAATTAATAATGCGTTCACTAACGTCCCCAATGGAATGGCAAAGAACACGCCCCAGAAACCCCATAACCCGCCAAAAACCAGAATACTTAAAATAATGGCAACCGGATGCAGGTTAACCACCTCTGAAAATAGCAGTGGCACTAGGACATTGCCATCGAGTGCCTGCACAACAAAATAAGCAATCATTAGATACCAGAAGTCACTCGTGATACCCCATTGAAAATACGCAATCACCGCAACCGGTATACTTACCACCGTTGCACCAATGTAAGGAATAAGAACCGACAACCCAACTACCGCACTTAACAGCAAGGCATATTTTAAACCAAAAATAGCAAAGACAATGTAGGTCGCTATACCAACAATAAAGATTTCCCAAACTTTGCCTCGAATGTAATTACCAATTTGCTGATCAACTTCATTCCAGACACCCGACATTAAGTCACGTTGTTGCGGTAAAAATGACGAGCACCACTTTAACAAAACATCTTTATCTTTCAGGAAAAAGAAAACCAGCAAGGGTACTAAAATCGCATAAACCACAAGCGTTAAAAGACCGGGGATAGATGACAACGTTCCTGTTACAATTGTTTGTCCAAAGCCTGCTATTTCTTTATTCACTACCGCCATAATTTCCCGAATTTGAGTATCGCTAATAAATGAAACATGCTGCGGTAATTGCAGCAGTGCCTGTTGCGCAAAGCCGATATAATTAGGTACTTCCTTAACAAATTCAGTTAATTGAGATGAAACCAGCGGAACCAGCCCGCCAAAGAAGAAAAACAAAAAGGCAATAAATAGCGAGAACACCAGGATAACAGCGTAAAGCCGATTTACATGATATTTTTGCACAAACCTGACCAGGCCTTCCAGCAAATAGGCAATAACCAGTGCCGCAAGCGCAGGCATTAACATATCACTCATCGTGATAATAATCGTAAAGCCAATAACAAGTAACAACGCCAGAACAACCGCTTGTGGATCGGATAAATAACGGTGAAACCACTCACTTAATGTTTTAAGCACGGCTATCGTCTCTGGTTATCTATACTAACGGCTGTGTCGGTTTTACTTGCCTCTACCAGCTCGTCATAATGTTTTTCAAACAAGTTTTCAAGCTCATCAATGACTTCAACTGCTTCACGCCCCTGTAAAATATGCTGTGACATCAACGCAGATGCTTCCGTTAGTATATTGTCTTTATCCAGCATAAAATATGTTTCGGACAGGCGCCGCATGGCTAAAACAACGGATTCACCGCTCGGCCGAGTAATGTCTTTAGGCTGAGCAATTTCATCAGCTGTAAGCGGATGTTGTGAACTTAAAAAGTCACAAAAATGAATAACCGAACGTTGAGCCTCTTCAGGCAAAGCTCTAAATTGTTTGAGAAGTTTTGTTTCACTCTTTTTCAAGAGCAGATCCTTTATATTACGGGTGCGTAGTGCAATAATTGCGTGCGAAAGTCAGTAACTCATCCATTGCACGTACTCTGAATTTTTGCTTCTGGTGAACAAACGAGAATGGACGGGTTAAGGGTGGGTCAAGTTTAAGTGCAACCAGGGTGCCCAACTTCAACTCCTTCACTATAGTAGCGCTGGACAAAACAGAAACACCCATGCCTGCTTCTACAGCACCTTTTATTGCTTCCAGGCTACCCAGCTCCATTGAAACACTGAGATCAGCATTGCTAATGCCTGCTGCGTTCATACTTTCGATCATGACCTCTCGCGTGCCGGAACCTTCTTCGCGGCAAATAAACGGGTATTTGGTAATTTCAATCAAGGAAATCACATCCCGACTGGCAAGCTCATGTGCCGGTGGCACAATTAGCACTAACTCGTCTTCCCGACATTGTTCAACCACCAGGTTCTTGTTGCTTACAGGGGCTTCAACCACACCAAGGTCAATCATATTATTCTCAACCTGAGAAACAATACCATCGGTATTGGCTACCTTTAAACGAATAACCACATCAGGGAATTTTTCTTTAAAGTCACCTAACAAAACAGGCAACATATATTCCGCAATAGTGGTGCTGGCACCCAATATTAAAATACCGCTGATGTCACCGGTTAACTCACGAACAGAATTATCCATTTCTGCATATAGTTGAAATATTTTTCCGGCAGACTCAAAAACGCGGTGACCCGCTTCGGTTAAGCTAATCCGGTTATGCGTCCGGTCAAACAAGCGGGTATTGAACTGCTCTTCTAGTTGGCGAACCTGAAATGTCACCGCTGGCTGGGTCATGTGGAGTTCATCTGCTGCTTTGGTAAAGCTGAGTAAGCGCGCAACTGTGTGAAAAACCTGTAAACGCCGATCAGCCATAATAATTGAACCCCATATTAATTATCGATTGTATCTATAACGATATTGAAAGAATTTAATGCCAGCATATTAGCAAGGATTAACACAAACAGGAAGTACCCACTGTTAAGCAAGCGTAATGATAACACAAATATTATTTCTTAACTATTTGATTATATAGGTTATTATTATTTTATTGCTTCTTCAAACTGAGTAATCATAGTATGGATATTGTTGGCAGACCCGACTCAAGCTTGCGTCTTTGTTAACATGTCAGTCGCAGTGGTATCCTTTGGTTGTAAAATCATACCCGGGGCTGTTGATCTCGCATCTATTGTCTGATTTTGGATAATTCATATTCAGCATCATTAACAGGGGGGTATTCTTCATAACAAAGAACCCCTTAATTATTAACCCCTTAATTATTAACTAGTTATACTTATCTCTTTAACAGCAGTAAAGGCTGGGAAAACTTACCGTTAACACCACGCCTTAAAATAATTTTAGTCAAATCAAGAAATTGAAATGTAATGCCTTTTTAATAGGCAAAATGTTAGTATCAGCGCTGTAATTAAACAACCAGAAAGGACAAAACGATGGCGCAATATATTTATACCATGAATCAAGTTGGGAAAATTGTGCCGCCTAAACGAAAAATTCTGGAGGATATTTCTCTGTCTTTTTTCCCCGGCGCCAAAATTGGTGTGCTGGGTTTAAATGGCTCGGGGAAGTCCACTTTGTTACGCATTATGGCCGGCATTGATAAAGACTACGAAGGCGAAGCCCGTCCACAAGCGGGAATTAACGTTGGCTACCTGCCACAGGAACCTCAGCTCAACCCCGATAAAGATGTACGTGGTAATGTTGAAGAAGGCGTTCAGGAAATCATCAACCAGCTCAATGAATTTAATGACATTAGCATGAAGTTTGCCGAGCCGATGTCAGACGATGAAATGAATAATTTGCTGGCTGAACAGGCAAAGTTGCAGGATGCAATTGATGCCGCGGGCGCATGGGAGCTTGATAGAAAACTCGACATTGCTGCCGATGCACTACGGCTACCACCCTGGGATGCCGATGTTACAACATTATCAGGTGGTGAGCGCCGCCGCGTTGCCTTATGCCGGTTGTTACTTTCTAATCCCGATATGCTATTGCTAGATGAACCCACTAACCATCTCGATGCAGAGTCCGTCGCCTGGTTGGAACGCTTTTTACATGACTATACGGGTACCGTGGTTGCGGTGACCCATGACCGTTATTTTCTTGATAATGTGGCTGGCTGGATTTTAGAGCTGGATCGTGGCCACGGCATTCCATGGGAAGGCAACTACTCGTCCTGGCTGGAACAAAAAGAGCAACGTCTGGAAACCGAGAAGAAGCAGGAGTCGGCTCGCGCTAAAGCCATGAAGGCTGAACTGGAATGGGTTAAAACCGCACCCAAAGGCCGCCATGCAAAAAGCAAGTCACGGTTGGCGCGTTTTGAGGAATTATCATCAAAAGAATACCAGCAACGCAGTGAAACGCATGACCTGTATATTCCACCCGGCCCGCGTTTGGGTGATCTGGTGGTTGAAGCTGAATCTATTTCCAAAGCTTTTGGTGACAAACTGCTATTTGAAGACTTAAGTTTTAATTTACCACGCGGTGGTATCGTCGGCATTATCGGTGCCAACGGTGCTGGCAAAACCACTCTCTTTCGAATGTTTTCTGGTGAGGAGCAACCAGATAACGGCCGTTTACGCATTGGTGAAACAGTCAAAATCGCTTATGTGGATCAATCACGTGACTCACTCACCAGTGATAAAACCGTTTGGGAAGAAATTTCTGACGGCTCGGATAACATTACCATTGGCAACTATGTTGTACCGTCGCGAACCTATGTTGGCCGGTTTAACTTTAAAGGCAGTGATCAGCAAAAACGGGTTGGGGATTTGTCCGGTGGTGAACGTAACCGGGTGCATCTCGCCAAGCTATTACGCAGTGGCGGCAACCTGTTACTGCTTGATGAACCCACCAATGATTTAGATGTGGAAACATTACGTGCATTAGAGGAAGCGATTCTGGACTTTCCCGGCTCGGCCGTGGTGATTTCGCATGACCGCTGGTTTTTAGATCGCATTGCCACCCACATACTGGCCTATGAAGGTGACAGTAAAGTCGTCTGGTTTGAAGGTAACTACGCTGATTATGAAGCCGATAGAAAACGCCGACTCGGTGATGATTACAAACAACCACACCGTATTAAATACAAAAAAATTAATGCCTGATAAAATAACTTTCCAGATTCAAACTATTTTTTAATGGTAGCGCCAATTCGCTGGTGAATAATCATTTTGTAAATGGCTAAGTTCATCAGTTTCGATTTCATCGAATGGCCCACTACCATCATTCGGTTCGTCCGCAGGAAGAATATTTAACATGTACCAGACATCCATATCAAATTCATCCACATCACCATCAAAATACTGAATTTCTATTGCATCAAGATCCCAGGCAACCACTTCAAAAATACGCTGTTCATCATCCTGGTACCATTGTCCAACTGTTGGTTCAAATGGTGTTGCCATAACCCGTACCCCCTTATACTATTAAAACGAGATAACCTGTGTAACTAAACACTAGCATGCTTTTATGACACTTGCAGTGTGAATATTAACAGCCAAAAATTTAACACTTCACCTATGAATTTAATTCAACAAGCTAAAGCTCTAATATTACACGCAAAAAAAATGCCCCTAAAAACTGGAGCATTTTTTGCTTACAAAGCTAATTTTTTTTACTTATAGCAAACGCAAAGCACTGCATATTTTTAAATAAAGGAGAAACACAAGTCTCTCTGTTGGACGATGCATACTCGATTACTGCGTTGTTAATGTATCAGGCGTAGCAATATCGGGTGATGCTGGCATTGACTTATTCGCGTCCGGCATGGTGCTCATTTTATTTGCATCCATTGCATTGTCTGTGCTCATCATTCCTGTAGCAGGTTCCGCATAGGCAATCACTTCTTCTGAAATCACTTCACCAACACCATTTATAACCGAAACTTTCCAGTCTCCTGCCCAACCCGGTGCAAAACTTTTTTTGGACCAGACACGCCAGCGTGGGCCACGTACATTAAATTTTACTTCGGAAATAATTTTACCTTTAAATTCCCAACGGTGTTTTGCTGTTTGACCCGACATATCCCTTAGTTCAGTAAAATAAATAATATCATTCTTTTGTTGTGGTACTTTTTGTACTTTATCAACCGGTTCCCGGTTATCAACCAGCGTTGTAAAAACCGAGCGGGCAACAGTGCCACGAGAAAAGCCCGCCATTTCTTCTGTTGCTTCTGCCGATTGTGCTACCGGTTTAGTTTCAGGTGGTGCTGTCGTTGCCTCTATGTTCGAAGCCTCTGTATTCTGGTTCTGCTCATTCCGGTTCATGCCTTTATCCGAAGCTGGCGTTTTAGAATCCATGCTTTCCGTCCTATCTGTGTGGCTACCTTGTGGCATGTTACCCCCCTTTGAGCCCGACATCGCTTCTGCAAAGACAGGTTGTGACACAAAGACTAATACGAATAGTGCCAGTAAGTTTTGATTTAAAGTGATTTTCATAATGCATCCTCTCGATATGAATAAGAACACAGAGAATACGCTTAATAATCAACTTAGCTGTGATAGCTATCACATTGCGGTTAATTACTCTAACTGGCATCTCGCTGTTTGCATCTGTCTGGCGCTAACAGTAGAATTAAAGCATATGTCGACTGATAAAAACGCATCTTTTAACCACGCTCAGCCTTTTAAAACCGGCATTTTACTGGTTAATCTTGGTACGCCAGACGCGCCCACTACCTCAGCGGTACGCCGCTATCTCGATGAGTTTTTAAGTGACCCACGTGTGATTGATAAACCCCGCTGGCTCTGGTGGCTTATTTTACATGGTATTATATTACGCTTTCGGCCGCGTAAGGCCGCCCATGCCTACCAGCAAATATGGACAGAACAAGGTTCGCCATTACTGACTATCAGCCAGCAACAAACAAAAAAGCTGCAACAGCTTTTTAATTCAAAACAGAAGAATATATCTATTGCACTGGGTATGCGCTATGGCCAGCCTTCGATCAAGCAAGCCTTAGAATCACTTCAGCGTAATAACGTAAACAAGCTTATTATTCTGCCTTTATACCCCCAATATTCAGCAACCACCACAGCCTCTATTTTTGATTCTGTTGCAAAAGCACTGGAAGGCTGGCGTTTTTTACCCACTATCGAGTTTATTAATCACTACCATGATAAGCCACAGTATATAAAAGCACTGGCAAACTCCATACGATCAACATGGCAGCAACAGGCACAACCTGAAAAATTATTACTCTCGTTTCATGGGCTACCCAAGTCTTACCTTGCTGCAGGCGATCCTTATTTTTGTGAATGTCATAAAACAGCACGGTTACTGACGGAAGAACTGGGGCTTAGCAAAGAGCAATGGGCTATTAGTTTCCAGTCCCGCATGGGAGTTGAACAATGGCTTACACCTTATACCGATAAAACATTGTTGCAATGGGCTGAGCAAGGCATTAAAAATGTACACATTATCTGCCCCGGTTTCTCAGCAGACTGCCTTGAGACACTTGAAGAAATTAATATGCAAAACAGAGCAATTTTTATTAATGCGGGTGGTGAGAACTATCACTACATTCCCGCTCTAAATGACTCGGATGAACATATTACAATGATGGCCTCGCTTGTCAAACCACAAATTGATTTATGGCAACAACAAACAGTAACCGATCCAGAACTAACCAAAAAGTTGGCGGACGAGCTTAAACAAACTAACCGCGAAGGGTTCTAAGACAAAATATTTGTTGATTCATTACAAACCGTCTGTTTAAGTACTATAGCGAGCTTATTCTTAAGTTATAAAAACACAAAAAAAAGCGCTAGCCTCTCGGCCAGCGCTTTTCTCTAAACTAACAAAGAATGATTAGCTAGTCGCACCCAGGTAATCACTCATACCCGGATTATTCTGCATGCCCACAATCTTCGGCGTGTTGAACTTGCCAATCTTAGCTACTTTTTCATCGCGCAAATATTCTGCAACAATATCCCAGATAGGGGCACCCGGCCCTTTCGAACCAACCGTGGCCCAACCGGAAACGCTGTATTTTTTATCTGCTTCGATAACAGTACCATCATCTAAACGCATTTCGGTAATGCGGTTACCGATGGTTTTGTGTGGGTCAATAGTATAATCCAGGCCACCCACCCGTACCATATCACCACCTTGCTGGTAGTATGGGTCTGTATTAAAAATGTTATCGGCAACGTCTTCCAGAATAAGTTTAAGATCTGAGCCGGCCATTGGACGAACATACGTTTCAGGGTAAGTCAGGCAGGTTTGATCCATTACATTGTCCATTGTAATCACTTGACCTTCAGGCACGGTTGTACCCCAACGGAAGCCGGGGGACAGGGAAATTTCGGCGCCATTAACAATACGCAACGCATCACAAATAATCTGGTCAAAGGTACCGTTAAAATTACCACGTCGATACATAGTCGATTCTGCAACCGCTAATTCTTCCGTTAACATCGGCAAATACGGCTTACGTACATTATCAATATACGCTTGCATTTCCTTGTCTGCTTCAAGCATTTTAGCGAACACCGGTACCAAACGGTAACGGAAATCCTGCAACTTGCCATTTTTCACATCAAACTGCATTACACCAAGGAACTTGCCATTAGAGCCGGCATTCGTGACCAGTGTTTTACCTGCTTTATTACTTACAATGCTTGGCTGTGGAACACCATCATGGGTATGACCACCAAAGATGGCGTCAATGCCTGTCACTTGTGATGCCATTTTCAGGTCAACGTCCATACCATTATGTGAGATAACAATAACCAGATCCGGTTTTTCTTTTTCACGCACCATATCAACCGTGTTTTGCATTTCTGCTTCACGAATACCAAATGACCAGTCCGGAATAAAGCGTTGCGGGTTTGCTATAGGTGTATATGGGAATGCCTGGCCAATCACCGCAACCCGTACACCACCCAAATCTTTCATTGTATAGGGTTTAAATGCGCGTTGAGTGTTTTCGTTGAAATCTTCAAAGTCTTCAAATTTATAGTCAAATGCCGCATCATCTTTTACAAAAACATTTTGACATACAAAGTCACCCTTAAAATCTTTTACATTTTTAATCACTTCTGTGTCATGATATGTAAATTCCCAATGGCCGGTCATTACATCCACACCTAGTAAATTACAGGCACCGACCATATCGCTACCACGTGATTTATAGGCCGTATAAGAACCTTGCCATGTATCACCACCATCAATTAACAGTGATGGCCCCATTTCGGCGCGTAACTTTTTAACTAAAGTACGCAAATGCGCAAAACCACCAACCGCACCGTATTTTTTAACGGCCTGGTCGTAACCCAAATAGGTAAAGGCATGTGCTTCCAGTGTATTCGGTTTAATACCAAAGTGGTTTAACAACTTTTCACCAACCAGGTGGGGGGGTTTACCAAGGCTGCCGCCAATACCCAGATTGACATTAGGCTCACGAAAATAAATAGGGTTAAGTTGCGCATGGCAATCTGTAAAATGCATGACAGTAGCATTGCCAAACTTAGGGATATTATAAATATCTTCAGGTGACTTGCCTGCTGCACTACCAGCGGGCTTGCTTTCTGAATCTGACTTGCTGCAACCAGGTACCATACCTGCTGCTGCAGCCATACCCATAACTTGAATAAATTCACGACGGTTAATCGACATTCGGTTCTCCTCTACGGTGTCTTGCGTAGTTATAAAATCTGCTAAATGTAAATGCTAATATAAGCTTTATTACACACATAATAATTATTGTATTTTCGTAGGATTATAACTAGCGCAGACTGAAAAAGCCAAAGTTTAAGCACTTTGAAACAGGAGATATATGCAGCGATGTGCAATCTGCAGTATATAAGATTATCCTAATACTTAATGCACTTATTCAGGGCTTTATTCGCTGTCGTGGCATCATTTTAAGCCCAAACCAGCCGTTGAGATGCTGTCGGACATACAAAACCCGAAACAGCATAAGACCGATAAAAATCAGGCTATAAAAACCAGGCCACCAGTAATCGGCTTTGACGAGCATAAAATAATGCAGCAGAACCAGAGCAGCAATTAAATAAACAGCCTGATGTAACTTTTTCCAGTAGCGCCCCAGCCGTTTTTGCATTCCCCGGGTTGAAGTAATCGCCAACGGCAAAAGAAGAAGCCAGGACAGCATGCCCACCGTTATAAAAGGGTGTTTTATAATATCCATCCAGATTTCAGACCAGTCAAAAAACTGGTCAAACCAGATATAAGTTAAAAGGTGAATAGACGCATAAAAAAAAGTGTACAAGCCCAGCATACGGCGAAATTTTAATGGCCAACTTTTATTAAGTAATATTTTTAATGGTGTAAGACTGAGAGTGATTAATAAAAACCGCAAGGTCCATTCGCCACTTTGTCGGGTTAATGCTTCGAATGGATTCGCTCCCAGTTCATCGATATAAAATTTATACAATAAGAAACTAACCGGAATAAGGCATAAAAGAAAAACACTGGCTTTAAGTAAACGCATCACTTTACTCTACGGCTTTAAAAAATTTTCTACTAGAAATATTTCGTTAAATCCATATTTTTATACAAATGTGCAACTTCATCCGCATAACCATTAAACATTAACGTTTTGCGTTTAAAAAACTCACCGATACGCCGCTCTCGCCGCTGACTCCAACGCGGATGGTCAACATCTGGATTAACATTGGAATAAAAGCCGTATTCACGCGGTGCAGACCGTGTCCAACTGCTTACGGGCTGTTGCTCTGTAAAACGTATTTTAACAATTGACTTGATACTTTTAAAACCGTATTTCCAGGGTACAACCAAACGTATCGGCGCACCATTCTGATTGGGCAGCACTTCCCCATAAAGCCCTACCGCAAGAAAAGCGAGCGGGTTCATTGCTTCATCCAGACGCAATCCTTCAATGTAAGGCCAGGCCAAAACACCGCGCCGTTGCCCATGCATTTCTTCAGGACGATACAATGTCGAGAACTCGACAAATTTTGCTTTGGATGTCGGCTTTACTTTTTTAATCAATTCAGCCAAAGGAAAACCTAACCAGGGGATAACCATCGACCAGCGTTCGACACATCGCAAGCGGTAAACTCTTTCTTCCAGTGTCTGCGCATTAACAAAATCTTCTAGATTATAAACTGCCGGCTTTTCAACAAGCCCTTCTACTTTAATTGACCAGGGTTCCGTCGTTAATACATGGGCAGTAGCCGCAGGTGAAGATTTGCTGGCGCCAAATTCATAAAAATTATTATACGTTGTCACATCTTTATATTTGGTTAGCGCTTCATTAATATTATATTTATTATTTTTACTATACTTAAGCGATTTCAAACCATAGCCAGCGAAAACATCACCTGCATGAGTCGCAAACAGACCTGATGCAGTCAAGCCCACCCCAAGATTCACCGATGTTTTCAGGAACTGTCTGCGTTGCTGATATATATCTTTAGGGGTGATTTCTGATGACTTTATTTGTTCTGCTTTTTTAATTAACACTGATAAGCCCCATTAAACTACAATAATAAATAACAACTAAAATGTCAGCACTCAAAACAATAGCGCAAAATATGGCATTACAAAATTAGTACAACAAATAAATAAAAAGTTCGTAATTCACGTATTATTTTGATACCTTTAATTAAAATCCATGTAAGATAGCTGTTATTATATGTATTAAATATCACAAATTTATAACAGAATTGAATTTATGCCTGACAAAACCATCAACTCACAACTTAATCAAAAAAGTAAAGCTAAAAGTGAAACTCGTCAGTTTGAGATTTTTAATGACAAGCATATACAGGTTACAACCAGCAATCTGATTGAAGAAAAATCTTTTAATATTAATCTTGGTTTACTGGAACCATGGCCAGTACGCCATCGTAAAATATCAATTGCATGGTTAGCCGCAGTGCTTTATTTTTTTGTAAGTACTGTTATTTATATTTTTTATTTAACGGCCAATATAAACAGCGGTTTACTTGGCAAGCTCATGCCTTTAATTGTTCTTTTTATACTGGCTACTATTGCTTCACTTATTATGTTCTATTACCGGTCGCCAAATGTAACTGAATTCAGAAGTCGCTATGCTGGCTGTGTCCTGTTAACTTTTTTATACAATAAACCCACACCGGAAATATTTGACAAGTTTATTGATGAAATGCGCGCAAGAATTCTAGCTGCCAGCCAGAATATCAAAATAGACAAACGCCGTATGCTGGTCATTGAATTAAAAGAGCTGGACAGATTAAAAAAAGAAGGCATTCTCGATGAACAGCATATTAAACAGGCTCATCAACGGGTACAGAGCTTAAATTTTAGTCCCTAGTCATACCAGGCTAGCCATCAAAGCACACTTCAACATAAAACTTGCCTGATCCAGTGCTAAACGGCATAAGGATTTTCTGGCCTTGTGCTTTATGCACGATTTCATGATTTAAACCGGTTACAACAACTGGTGTTGCCATACCAATATCATAGCCTTTTTCTTCCAGTTGTGCTTTGGCACCACCAACAATCATGTTGGTTAATTCACCCACTAGATCAGTGACCGTGTCATCTACCTCAGTCACCGTTTCACCCAGCATTTTATTGACTATTGAAAAAACAACTTCTTTTGGAAAGGTAATGGCCATCGACCCATTCACTGTCTCTGTTGTCATGCCAATCACACCAGAAACATCACCCTGCGAAACATTATCTTTTTTGATACTCGGTTTGCCAGGCGAAACTTCTATCATTGCCATGGTGGATAAAACATTCATAACAGATGATAAAAAGGGATTAATAATGTCGGCGTTCATATTGATCCTGAATATGTAAAGTACGTTCTAATAATGTATCGGCTGTAAAGCTGAATGATTTAGGACTAAATTCACACAATTGGCAGGAATTTACCTTGAAAGCAGATAAAAATTAGCTATATGTAACAAAACGGGCGCATTCCTGAAACTAAGAATACGCCCGCTAGTATGTTACCCTTTTTAAGCTGCAGATGCCTTACTGGTTAATTTTGTAAAAGCGATTTCACCGTCTGCCACATTGATTTCAACGTGATCACCCGGTAAAAACTTACCCGATAAAATAGACTGTGCTAACGGATTTTCAACCAATTGTTGAATTGCCCGTTTTAATGGCCGTGCACCGTAAACCGGGTCAAAACCTGCTTTACCTAATTTATCCATAGCCGCATCGGTGCTTGTTAACACAATTTGTCTGTCAAGCAGGCGTACAGCGAGTTCATCAACCTGAATTTTTGCAATTGCACGAATTTGTTCCTGCTGTAACGGCCGGAATACAACGGCATCGTCCACTCGGTTAATAAACTCAGGTCTGAAATGCTGACCCACTTCCACCATCACCGCATCTTTGATTTCGTTATAGTTCACCTCACCGGCACTGTCATTCAATAACAATTCCTGAATTTGTTGTGAACCCAGGTTGGATGTCATCACAATGACCGTATTACGAAAATCGACTGTACGTCCCTGACCATCGGTTAAACGACCATCATCCAGTACTTGCAGTAAAATATTAAAGACATCCGGATGGGCTTTTTCAACTTCATCCAGCAATACCACTGAATAAGGTTTGCGCCGAACCGCTTCGGTTAAATAACCGCCTTCTTCATAACCGACATAACCCGGAGGTGCACCCACCAGACGTGCGACAGAATGTTTTTCCATAAATTCCGACATATCAATGCGCACCATGGCATCTTCCGAATCAAATAGAAACTCTGCCAGTGCCTTGGTAAGCTCTGTTTTTCCGACACCGGTTGGTCCTAAAAACAGGAATGAGCCATTTGGACGATTCGGATCGGATAAGCCAGCGCGAGAACGGCGAATCGCATCGGATACCGCTTTTACCGCTTCATCCTGACCTATCACACGTGTATGCAGCTCATCTTCCATACGCAATAATTTATCGCGCTCACCTTCAAGCATTTTAGACACCGGAATGCCGGTCCACTTTGAAACCACTTCAGCAATTTCTTCATCGGTTACCGAGTTTCTTAGTAGCGTCGTTTCCTGCATCTCTGCCTGTGCAGCCATATCTAACTGTTTTTCCAGTTCTGGAATACGCCCGTATTGTAATTCTGATACACGTGCAAGATCACCCGCCCGTTTTGCTGCATCCGCATCCAGACGAGCACGTTCAAGTTGCTCTTTAATGTGCTGCGAACCTTGCAAGGCGGCTTTTTCAGAAACCCAGATCTCATCCAGCTCGGCATATTCTTTTTCCAGTACGCTAATATCCTGTTCCAGTTTTTCCAGCCGGCTTTTGGACGCTTTGTCTTTTTCCTTCGATAAGGCTTCACGTTCAATTTTAAGTTGAATCAGTTTTCTGTCCAGCCTGTCCATTGCTTCGGGTTTGGAATCAATTTCCATCCGAATACGACTGGCTGCTTCATCAATTAAATCAATCGCTTTATCCGGTAACTGCCGATCTGAAATATAACGATGTGATAAAGTGGCCGCAGAAATAATAGCCGGATCAGTAATATCCACACCATGATGTACTTCGTACTTTTCTTTTAAACCACGCAAAATCGCAATGGTATCTTCAACTGTAGGTTCATCAACCTGTACTTTCTGGAAGCGCCGTTCGAGTGCAGCGTCTTTTTCAATATACTGACGATACTCATCTAAAGTTGTTGCACCAATACAATGTAACTCACCACGAGCTAGTGCAGGCTTTAACATATTGCCGGCATCCATTGCACCTTCGGCTTTGCCTGCACCCACCATGGTATGAATTTCATCAATAAACAAAATCACCTGGCCTTCCTGTTTTGCCAGATCGGTTAATACGGCTTTTAAACGTTCTTCAAATTCACCACGAAATTTTGCTCCGGCAATTAATGCACCCATATCAAGTGATAAAACACGTTTATTTTTCAAACCTTCAGGGACTTCACCGTTAATAATACGCTGCGCCAGTCCTTCAACAATGGCGGTTTTACCCACACCAGGTTCACCAATTAATACAGGATTATTTTTGGTGCGGCGTTGTAGTACCTGTACTGAACGACGAATTTCATCGTCACGCCCAATAACAGGATCCAGTTTGCCCTGCTCAGCACGCTCAGTTAAATCAATGGTGTATTTTTCAAGTGCCTGACGTTGTTCTTCTGCATTGGGGTCATCAATCGTTTGTCCGCCTCGTACTTGCTCAATGGTTTGTTCTAATGCCTGTTTAGAAGCACCGGCTTTTTTTAACATCTCGCCAATCGGGCTCTTATCATCCATGGCAGCCAAAGCAAATAACTCGCTGGCAATATATTGGTCATTGCGTTGCTGCGCAATTTTATCTGTCAGATTTAACAAACGCGACAAGTCATTCGATAAATGAACTTCACCGGTTGCATCACCAATAGTGGGTAAATTATCAAGCGCTTCACCTAGTTGTGAGCGTAATAAATTCACATTAACACCACTTTGCATTAACAGGTGGCGCACACTGCCCCCATCCTGATCCAGCAATGCGGTCATTAAATGAACCGGTTCAATATAGGCATGATCACGACCAACAGCCAGGCTTTGCGCATCGGCAATCGCAATCTGAAATTTACTTGTTAGTTTGTCCATTCTCATTTTAAAAAACCTCACGCACCCATAAATTAATATAAAACTCTTGTCTTATAATAAATAGGGGCAATGCCGGGAAATTCAAGTCAGCAGTAATAAAAAACGCTATCCTTCACTTATAGAAAAGGAAATTTAACATCTGGATAAGGGTGCATGACATCCAGTGGCATACTCGTTCCCGGATTAAGCACCAAACGTAAATGTTCTCGTTTAAAATCGCGTGCATTCGGTAAGCCACAGGAATGCGCTAGCACATTGACTTCATGGTTCACCCAATGTGCATACTGGTGAACCCGTTCAGCTTTATCGGCCACCACTAAGCCGCGCTGTCGTCGCTTATTATGGGTTGTTATACCCGTTGGGCAAGAGTCTGCATGACATTGCATCGACTGGATACAACCCAGGGCAAACATAAAACCGCGTGCACTAACGATAAAGTCAGCTCCCATGCACAATGCCCAGGCTACTTTCGCAGAGTGCACCAGTTTGCCGGAAGCAATCACTTTTACCCGATCTTTTAAATCATATTCAATCAGTGTATCAACCAACATGGGCAATGATTCATTTAATGGTAAACCAACATGATCCGCTAATAGCTGTGGAGCCGCACCCGTACCGCCATCCCCCCCATCAACAGTAATAAAGTCCGGTGCAAAATCCCGGCCACGGCGGTGAATCGCTTTACATAGATCACGAACCGATTCTTCTGAACCAATCACCGCTTTATAACCGGCTGGCCGCCCGGTCACTTCACGAATATGGTTAAGCATATTCAATAAATCATCCGGTGACTTGATTTCCTTGTGCCGATTGGGACTGCTCGATACTTCCCCAACGGGAATACCTCGAATTTCTGAAATTTCTTTTGTCACTTTATTACCCGGCAAAACACCACCACGCCCTGGCTTGGCACCTTGCGACATTTTTATTTCAAACGCTTTGACATGCTTGCTAACTTCACGCAAACGCTCGTCACTTAAATTGCCTTCCCTGTCACGCACCCCATATTTGGCCGTGCCTATCTGGAAAATAACATCACAGTTACCTTCTAAATGATACGGCGATAAACCACCTTCCCCTGTGTTCATCCAGATACCACTTTTACCCGCCCCTTTCGACAATGCCCGAACTGCCGCCGCAGAAATAGCACCGTAACTCATACCGGATATATTAAATAAGGACTTGGCTTCAAAAGGATGGGCGCATTGTTCACCAATAGTACAACTTGGTGTGGGCGTGTATTCTTCTTCTAGCAAGGCGTAGGCAGCCGATACAAAGATAACCGAGCCCGGTTCACGCAAATCGTTGGTTGAGCCAAAACCCAGTAGCCCACCTAAACCTTTTGAGGTGCGATACACCCATGCACGGGTGGCACGGTTAAACGGCATTTCCTGACGATCATGCGAGAAGAAATATTGTCTGAAATATTCACCTAATTTCTCAAAACGGTAGCGCATCCGCCCGATAACCGGAAAATTACGCAATACCGTGTGTTTGGTTTGGGTAATGTCTTGCACATACATCACGACAATCCAGAAAACAAATAAAGCAATGATGGCAAGGACAGCCGACCACCCCCAATACTCTAACCACTCCATATCCCACTCCTGTGACAATTTTGCTGGTTTTTCAAACTGTTATATCGGCCAAAAAAGGAATTAGTTTAGGGGCTGTTGATCTTTCAGATTTTAGGCTGATTTTGAGAAAATTTTAGCCCTGACAAGGCAATAGATGAAAGATCAACAGCCCCTAGTTTGGAAAGGTGCTTAGTTTTTAGATTAAACCGCTGTGATTAACAAAAAAAGATGCCGGCTAGTGCAACTGGGAATGGGCAAAGTAAATAGTCAAAACACCAACACTTATCAACAGCATTTGCTGCAACCCGGCCGACAGTTGGGTGCGTTTGTGTAATCCCGGAATTAAATCTGCAACCGCGATATAAATAAAACTTGCCGCGGCAATAACCAGTACGTAAGGCAAATACGCTTCGAGATTAGCAAGGCTGAAATAGGCTAATAATGCACCCACCACCGTGGTTAAGCTAGCGAGTATATTAAACAGTAAGGCTTTAGCGCGAGAGAAGCCACTGTTTAGCAATATAGCAAAATCACCCACTTCCTGTGGAATTTCGTGCGCCGCCACCGCGACACTGGTAACAATGCCCAAATGAATATCGGTCATAAAGGCTGCTGCTATCAGCACACCATCAATAAAATTATGGATACCGTCACCAATAAGGATGAGTGTGCCTGCCGCTTTATCGGAGTGTTCCAGGTGTTCCGGATGTACATCACAATGGTCATGATGGCAATGCCGCCATATCACCAGCTTTTCCATTACAAAAAAGGCCAGCAAACCAAGCAGAATTGTCATCCCGAAATGGTGGACATCAATTTGGTAGGCACCTGAAAGGCTATGTGGAATTAATGCCAGAAAAGCCGCGCCCAATAAAGCACCAATCGCAAAGCTGACCAAATGAGGAATAAGCCGGGTACGGGCTTTATTTGGTAACAGCAAAAAAGCAGAGGCCGCAATAACGCTGATTAATCCTCCAAGAAGGCTAAAAATAATAATCCAGAGCAATAAACTCATGCTTTCTAAAAATCCCATGTAATTGCTGAGTGATTTAAACAGCGGTAAAAATAGATGTTATTTTAACAGGGCTATCTTAACGGATTTTTCGTGTGAATGCCTTATACACTAACTTTTTTTAGCTTTGCCTTTATGAATCGCCTTGCCGAATACATCCAGAGCCGATTCATGCAGAACTTCACAAAGCGATGGGTGAGCAAACATGGTCATTGCCAAATCTTCACTGCTACTATTAAATTCCATTGCAATCACAGCCTGGGCAATTAATTCTGATACATGCGGTCCAAGCATATGTACACCTAAAATACGATCGGTTTTAGCATCGGCCAGTGTTTTAATAAAACCTTGCGTTTGCCCCATTGCACGCGCCCGACCATTGCTGGCAAAAGGGAATGTACCCGTTTTATAGTCAATATTTTCTGACTTGAGTTGTTGTTCGGTTTTGCCACACCAGGCAATTTCCGGATGAGTATAAACAACAAACGGAATGGTTTCATAATTCACTTGCGCAAAATGCCCGGCAATTAAATCGGCCACCATCACACCTTCTTCCTCCCCCTTATGCGCCAGCATCGGGCCACGCACGGCATCACCAATCGCATAAACATGCGCCAGACGAGTTCTGCATTGCGTGTCAACTTCAATATACCCATGTGGGTCACAGATTAAGCCACTTTCTGGGGCAAACACATTATTTGTATTCGGGCTGCGACCAGCGGCAACAACAACCTTGTCGAATGTTTCTGTTTTAGCTTTACCAGCGTGGGTATATTGAATACTGACTTTATTCTTTTTAATTTCTGTGCTGTTAACCTGGCAGGCAAAATAAAAGCTTAACCCTTGTTGAGTGAGAATTTTACTGGCCTGTTTAGCAATGCTCTGGTCGACTGCCGGCAAAAAATCCTTACCCGCTTCAAGTAAAGTAACCTCTGCCCCCATACGGCGCCAGACGCTGCCTAACTCCAGGCCTATAATACCGGCACCAATAATGGCAAGGCGCTTTGGTACTTTGTCAAAAGACAATGCGGCAGTCGAATCAACAATTTTATCGTCTGTATAAGGGGCAGTAGCGATGGCTCTGGGTAACGAACCCGGTGCCAGAATAATATCGGTTGCAGTTATTATTTGCTTACTATTACCTTTGTTTAAGCTAACCTCAACCTGATTGTCAGCAAGTAATTTACCATGGCCGGTATAAAGCACAATGCCATTTACTTTAAACAGTGTAGCAACCCCACCGGTAAGTTCATCAACCACCTGTTGTTTGCGTTGCATTAATGTTGCAAGATCCAACGTGACGTTTGAAACCTTTATGCCATGCGCCGCCGTGTCATGTTGGCAACATTCAAGTAATTCAGATGATTCCAGTAGTGCCTTTGATGGAATACAGCCTACATTCAGGCAAGTACCCCCAAGTGAAGCGTTCCCCTTGCTATTCACCCCGCTATCAATACAGGCTGTTTTTAAACCATGCTGTGCACAACGAATGGCTGCAACATACCCTGCCGGGCCAGCGCCTATTACAATAACATCATAGTCTTTCATTCTAACTTTGTTCCTGCATTACGTATTCGTTTATATATCAAGCAGCATTCGCGCCGGATCTTCGAGCAAATCTTTTACCGTCACTAAAAACTGTACTGCCTCACGGCCGTCAATAATGCGATGATCATAGGATAAGGCCACATACATCATCGGGCGGATAACAACCTCACCCTGTTCTGCAATTGGCCGCTGTTCAATTTTATGCATTCCCAAAATTGCACTTTGCGGTGGGTTCAGAATGGGTGTTGATAACATGGAGCCAAACACACCACCATTAGTAATACTGAAGGTGCCCCCTGTTATTTGTTCCAGTGTTAAATTACCTGTTTTAGCCAACTCTCCAAATTTATTTATAGTTTGCTCTATCTCCGGCATGCTCATTTGATCTGCATCGCGTAAAATCGGTACGACCAGCCCTCGTGGTGAGCCCACTGCAATTCCAATATCAAAAAAACCATGATAGATAATATCATTATCATCAACCGAAGCATTCACTTCAGGAAATTGTTTTAAGGCTTCCACCACAGCTTTAACAAAAAATGACATAAACCCAAGACGCACCCCGTGTTTGCGTTCAAAAGAATCACGGTACTTTTTCCGTAAGTCCATTACCGGTTGCATATTGATTTCATTAAAGGTTGTTAAAATGGCGGCTGTATGTTGTGCCTGTAACAAGCGTTCGGCAATACGTACGCGCAAGCGTGTCATTGGCACACGCTTTTGTGGCCGTTGGCCATTCGGTAGTTCAATACCGTTAACCGATTCTTTTGTTTTAATCTGTTTAGCTTGCTGCAGAAAAGCGAGGACATCTTCTTTTAAAACCCGCCCCCCTTTACCACTGGCTTTTATTGCTGCAACGTCAAGATTATTTTCTTTAATCAGTTTGTTAGCCGAAGGTGTTACAAAGAGCGCTTTATCCGATGCTGCTGTTTCTTTTGTCAGGGTGGTTTGTTTATTTTCAACCGGGCTCGTTTTATTTTCTGCCATACTTGTTGTTTGCTCTTTGATGGTTGCAATTACCTGGCCACCGACCACCGTTGCACCTTCGTCAATCAGTATTTTTTCAACAATCCCTTCTACCAAACTCGGCACTTCAAAGACCACTTTATCGGTTTCAATATCGGCAATCACTTCTCCCTGCGCAATGCTGTCTCCCGGCTTTTTATGCCAGCTTGTTAACAAACCATCGGTAACAGATTCAGGAAAAGCAGGTACTTTTATTTCTATGCTCATAAGATAAGCCCTTTTAATTTTTAATCCCCAGTGCATCTTCAACCAGCTGCTGTTGCTGAGCCTTATGTAAAGCAAGGTAGCCAACCGCAGGCGCCGCCAGGGGAGGACGGCCGGCATATTCAAGAGGGTATGCAGTTCCAATCACGGCACGTATATGGTGTTGACTTGCATACCATGCACCCTGGTTCATAGGTTCTTCCTGACACCAGATATAAGTCCTTGCATTTACATAACGCTTTACCTGCTGGCGAGCCTGCTTATCCGGGAAAGGATATAACTGTTCGATACGTATAATCGCAATATCATCTATTTTTTCCTGGCGACGACGTTCAATTAAATCGACAAAGACTTTACCACTACAAAAGATAACTCGTTTAATTTTGTTATCGTCAAGATTATCCATTTCAGGTATCACCATCTTGAACTCACTCTCAGACAACTCGGCAAGTTCACTGGCAGCAAGCGGGTGGCGCAGCAAGCTTTTAGGTGACATGACAATCAAAGGTCGACGACAGTGCATGTGCATTTGTCGGCGTAATACATGAAATATTTGTGCCGCAGTTGTGGGGATAACCACCTGAATATTATGTTGTGCACATAATTGTAAATAACGTTCCAGGCGCGCCGATGAATGTTCAGCACCCTGACCTTCAAAACCATGTGGCAAAAACATGACCAAACCACTCATGCGATTCCACTTTTGCTCACCAGCACTGATAAACTGGTCAATAACAACCTGTGCATTGTTGGCAAAGTCACCAAACTGTGCTTCCCAAATGGTTAGCGTTAATGGATCGGTGGTGGTATAACCATACTCAAAGGCCAATACCGCTTCTTCTGACAATAGAGAGTTAATCACCAGAAAATGTGTATCGGTATTTTCAAGATGACGCAGAGGAACATAAGTACTGCCGTCTATTTGATTATGCAAAACACAGTGCCGGTGAAAAAAAGTACCCCGGCCACTGTCTTGCCCGGACAATCTGACCGAATAGCCCTCCGTTAACAATGTTGCATAAGCCATCGTTTCGGCAAAGCCCCAGTCAATCGCCTGTGTGCCTGCTGCCATTTGTTTACGTGCGGCCATGATTTTTTCAACACTTCGATGCAATGTAAAATCACCCGGTAATTTGGCTAACTGTTTATATAAAGTCTGTAGCGTGTCCACCTTAACACGGGTGATAACATCACCATTAAACGCTTTTTTTAGATAAGGACGCCAGTCAGCAACATGCGGATAGCGTGCTTCTTCTGCCGGTATAAATTCTTCAACCACAGAATGCCCGGCGTCCAGCGTTTTACGGTAAGCCTGTAGTCGTTGTTGTATGTTTTCCTCTGTCACTACACCCTGCTCTATTAGCTTGTGACTATAAACTGTTTTTGTGGTTGCCAGCTCTTTTATTAACTTATACATAACCGGCTGTGTGGCCATAGGTTCATCGGCTTCACTGTGGCCATGACGACGATAGCACACCATATCAATGACAACGTCTTTAAAAAAATTCATCCGATAGTCCAATGCCATTTGCGCAACCAGCAATACCGCTTCAGGATCGTCTCCATTAACATGAAAAATGGGCGCATTCACCATTTTTGCAACATCCGTACAATACAGTGTTGAGCGTGCGTCTTCCTGATTACTGGTGGTAAAGCCAATCTGATTGTTGATAACAATATGTACTGTGCCCTTGGTTGAATAACCACGTGACTGTGACATGTTAAATGTTTCCATCACCACACCTTGCCCTGCAAAAGCGGCATCACCATGAATCAGTATGGGTACAACTTTTGTTCCGTCCTTGTCCCCTCGTCTGTCCTGTCGAGCACGCACCGAACCTTCTACTACCGGCGCAACAATTTCAAGATGGGAGGGGTTAAACGCCAGAGAGACATGTATCGCCCCATTGCTTGTCTTAAAGTCAGACGAAAAACCCATGTGATATTTCACATCGCCAGTGCCCTGTGGTTTTTTATGATTACCTTCAAACTCCGAAAAAAGCTCAGCCGGTGTCTTACCCATAATGTTAACCAGTACATTTAAACGGCCACGATGTGCCATGCCAATGACCATTTCCTTAATACCGTGTTTACTCCCACCACGTTGTATAATACCTTTCAATAACGGAATCAGGCTTTCGCCTCCTTCCAGTGAGAAGCGTTTTTGTCCTGTGTACTTTGTATGTAAGTATTGTTCCAGGCCTTCCGCAGCAATAAGCTGTTGAAGTAACGCCTGTTTTATTTTATCCGTGAATGAAGGTGAACCCCGACGACTTTCAAGAAAATTCTGAAGCCAACGCTTTTCTTTTACATTCGTGATATGCATATACTCTGCACCAATACAGCCGCAGTAAGTCGCTCGCACAGTTGCAATTATTTCTCGCAAAGTAGCTGTTTCCGAACCAACAAGTGAACCCGTGTTAAAAAGGGTGTCCAGATCATCTTCCGATAAACCATGGTGCTGTAACGTCAACTCTTTGGCGAGCAGTGGTTTCTTTTTACTTAAAGGGTTCACATTGGCCGATAGATGCCCCATAAACCGATAAGCATTAATCATCTGTAACACCCGCACTTGTCGCGCATCATGTTCACTGGATACAAACGGCTGTTTTCTGTTTTGAAATAAAGGAGAGGGCTGTTGGCGAAAAACCTGCTTTATAGCCGAATGGGGAACATCATGTTCATGGGTATTAACAGCAGGTAAATTATTAAAAATAGTTTGCCATTCGGCGCTGACGGCATCGGGATTATTCAGGTATGTTGCATACAGTGCATCAAGATAAGCCGCATTCACGCCGGCATATGCCGAGTCTTCCAACAGTGTTTCTAATGATTGCCGCCTGACAGAAATATCCATATATACCCACTGACTAAAAGAGTAATGTATTTCAAATAATTATAGTCGGCATATTAATGAAATACTCAAAACTTCCATGCTTTTTCAAAACAAACTTATTAAATAATAAAAGAATACCCCAAACCAATAACGGCACTAACCGCAATCACCGTTACAATACCTATTTTGTAGCGAAACAATGCGATAAAAGCAGTAACCCCTATTAATGCAGCAAACCATTCAAATCCGACACCAATACCCGCTTCAAACCCTTGTGGCCACAATACATGGTAAGCAAAAAAAACAGCCAGATTTAATATAACCCCTACCACTGCCGCCGTTATTCCGGTTAATGGTGCAGTAAAACCAACATCATGTCGGGTTGCCTCGACTGCGGGTCCCCCGAGCAGTATAAAAAGAAATGAGGGCAAAAAAGTAAACAATGTAGCAACGCTGGCACCGGCAATACCGGCCAGCACAAGCATATCCGGGCCAAAAATTTCTTTTGTCCAGCCCCCCACATAACCCACAAAAGCCACCACCATAATCAGTGGCCCCGGCGTGGTTTCACCCAATGCAAGGCCGTCAATCATTTGTGCTCCGGTTAACCACCCATACTGTTCAACACCACCCTGATACACATAAGGCAATACCGCGTATGCCCCACCAAAGGTTACCAGTGCGGCTTTGGTAAAGAACCAGCCCATTTGTGTTAATGTGCCATCCCAGCCATAGGTATTAAAAAGTAGCGCCATTGCGCCAAAGCCAATAAACAAACCAATCACTAAATAACTTATAAACTTGCTCCATTTAAAACGCGCATGTTCCGGAACAGGTGTATTGTCATCAATAATTGCTATTCCATAGGATTTCCCTGATTCACCATGATGGCCTCCAGCGGTAAATTTTTCAGGTGCCAAACGTGAACCTGCATAACCGATAATACCCGCACCAATTAATATATAAGGAAAAGGAATATCAAAAACAAAGATTGCCACAAAGGCCAGTGCAGCCATTAACCGCAATACATTGTTATTTAAAGCCCGTGAACCAATACGGTAAGCTGCAAAAACCACAATCGCAGTCACAGCCGGTTTAATACCATACAAAATACCTGCAACCGCAGGCAAATCACCGAAGCTAAGATAGCCCCATGTAAGTGCAGAGAGAATGAACAAAGACGGTAAAACAAACAAAACACCCGCTATAATCCCGCCCCATACACCATGCATTAACCAACCAATGTACGTTGCTAACTGCTGTGCTTCTGGTCCGGGCAAAACCATTGTGTAATTAAGTGCATGCAAAAAACGATGCTCGGAAATCCAGCGGCGTTTTTCCACCAGTTCCTGATGCATCATACTGATTTGCCCGGCCGGGCCACCAAAACTGATAAACCCCAGCTTTAACCAGTAAAGAAAAGCGTCAGTAAAAGAAACGGGGGCTGGTTTTTTATTTTTATCTAAAGTATCAGACATCATCTATCCTTGAGTTATTGGAAATATGTATTTATATATTTAGCGTATGCAATAACTATTACTGCAACCATATCATACTTGCCATTCGTCCAGTACTTATGCCATCACGTCGGTAGGAATAAAAACGTTCGGTGTCCTGATAAGTACAAAAGTCTTCGCTTGATATTTGATTTTCTGTTATGCCTGATTCAATTAATTGCAATTGCACAGCATAAGATGAATTTAATAAATAATGGTTTGCGTCTTGTATTGTAAAGGCCTGCTCTAATACTGCATCTTGATGAACAAATGCATCTTTCACCTCCCGTCCGACTTCATAGACCTTACCGCTAATAGCCGGACCTATCCAGACCTGCACATCGGCTAAATCAGCTTCCATCTCTTCGCTATAAATTTGTAATACTTTTTTGAGAATGCCATTGGCAATGCCTTTCCAGCCTGCATGTGCTGCGGCAACCCAGGTGGCCTGTTTATTACAAAATAAAACCGGTACGCAATCTGCCGTCATAACAGCACAAATAATATTTTTATCGGTTGTATAACTGGCATCGGCAACCAACGTTTGTCTGACATTTTGTGCTGTCAAGCGAACCACCTTATCGCTGTGTATTTGTTCCAGCCAGCCAGGTTCATCTGGTAATTTACAATGTGCTTTTAACCTGCTTCTGTTTTCTTTAACGTCTGTCGGATTATCGTTTACGTGTGTGGCCAGATTAAGTTCATCATAAGGTGGCTGACTCACACCGCCTTTACGCGTGGTGCTGAGTGATTGAACATTGTCTGAAACAGGCCAGGCTGGCGTAATGATCTGTGGAGGGTTATTTGCCAGGCTCATAAGGTTTCGAGTTTGGTTAATAATTGCTGAATATCATCGGCTAGCGGTGCCTGCCACTGCATTTGCTCTTTTGTAACCGGGTGCGACAATGTTAATTGATATGCATGTAAAGCCTGACGTTTAAATTGTTGAATGGCTTCACGCACAGAGTCGCTGCATTGTCTGGGAATGCGCACCCGCCCACCGTACACAGGATCGCCCACGATAGGGAAATGAATGTGCGCCATATGTACCCGAATCTGATGCGTCCGGCCGGTTTCAAGTTTTACATCTAATAGGGTATATGCATGGTAACGTTGCCGGATCCGGTAATGGGTTACCGCGTGTTTTGCACCACTGTCCAGATCCCCGCGAACCGCCATGCGTTTACGATCAACTTTATGTCGCCCAATAGCGGCATCGACCGTGCCACCGGCGGTGACTTCTCCTTGCACAAGTGCAATGTATTCTCGTGCAATTTCTCTTGCCTGTAATTTTTCAACCAGATAGCAATGTGCGCTTAAGGTTTTCGCTACCACCATAATACCCGAAGTGTCCTTGTCTAAACGATGTACCACCCCGGCGCGAGGCAAATTCTCTGCATTGGCAACATGGTGCAATAAGGCGTTGCAAAGTGTTCCCCCTGAATGACCCGGTGCAGGGTGCACAACCATACCAACGGGCTTGTTAATCACCAGAATAGCCTCATCTTCAAAGATAATATCCAGCGGGATAGCCTCGGCCTGCCAGACAACTTCAACTTCAGCGTCAACCCGGACAACAATATTTTCCCCCGTATACACCTTGTCTTTTGGCTTACGCTGTTGCTGCTCTACGGTGACGCGACCGGATTGTATCCATTGTTTCAGGCGAGCACGGGAATATTGATCAAATAGCCGGCTTAATGCCTGATCAAGGCGCATTCCAGTCAGTGATTGCGGTACAGCGGCTTCCAGTATTTGCTGTTCTTGTGGTAATTCAATGGGCATAGGTTTATGGCGTCTGTCATGTTTTAGCTAAATGTTAGTCGTTCAGGCATTTAATCTGGCGACTCATCAGAGTATACTGCATCCTTCGTTATTACCTAAATAAAGCATTAAGCCCTTATGAATCTATCAAGCATGAATCTATCGAACTGGAAACGTTTTTTATCCAATACCCTTTTAATATCGGCAAGCCTGATTATTTTACAAGGGTGCGCCGGACTGGATAGTCACGATTTACCTGAAGATATTAGCGCCGCAGAATTATACAAAGAAGCCAAAAATCATCTGAATGACTCAAATTACGAAGATGCGATTAAGCTCTATGAACAAATCGAGTCGCGCTACCCTTACGGCAAATATGCGGAACGTGCACAACTTGAAATCGCTTATGCTTATTATAAGGACAACGAACCTGAAACTGCCATTTTATCTGCTGACCGTTTTATTAAACTACATCCTAACCACCCTAATGTGGACTACCTCTATTATTTAAAAGGCCTGGCTGCCTTTGATGTAAATAGCTCATTCTTTAGTAAGTTATTTAACCAGGATGAAGCCGAGCGTGACCCAAAGGCGGCTCGTCAGGCCTTCCAGTATTTTGCTGAACTATTAAAACGCTACCCTAAAACCCAGTACCGCAATGATGCGATAAAACGCATGAAACTTTTACGAGATAATCTCGCGCGCTATGAAATATTTGTGGCTAAATATTATATGAAACGAAATGCTTATCTGGCTGCGGTTAACCGTGCAAAATACGTTATCCAGCATTACCCAAAAACAAAATCAATTCCTGATGCGCTCGGTGTCATGGTGCTGGGCTACCGGAAATTAGGCCTTAAAAATCTGGAAAAAGATGCTTTACGGGTGTTACAGCTCAACCACCCGAATCACCCGGCAACATTAAATGCGATGAAAAACTAAGAAATATAAATTGGTTAATATTTAACCAAATTCCCACCTATATTGCATCTGCGCCTTTTTCACCGGTGCGAATACGCACAACCTCCTCAATGGCTGAAACAAAGATTTTACCATCGCCAATTTTGCCGGTGCGCGCAGCATTACTGATTGCCTCGATGCAGGCATCCACTCTGTCTTCACTAATAATCACATCCAGCTTCACTTTAGGAAGGAAATCAATAACATACTCGGCTCCACGATAAAGTTCGGTGTGCCCTTTCTGGCGCCCAAAACCCTTGACTTCAATTGCTGTCATGCCGGTTACACCAATATCCGATAATGCCTGGCGGACATCATCAAGTTTAAAGGGTTTAATTATTGCTTCTATTTTTTTCATTGTTGTTTCCTTCGGCAATATTGAATTTCTCAGGTGCTAAGCAGGAATTTGGCCTAAAAAAGGCTTTTCAAACTATTTTCAGACTCAAACCTTCACGATTTTGTAATAAATTTAAGTAAACCGAGATTAACCGCATTTTATTCGAATTACCATAGCTAAATGAGCCCATGACTTCCAGCAAATCAGGCAAATTCCAGCCCAAAAAAGCACTTTCAGTAATATTCTATTGCATCTCGCAACTTTGCAGAGATTTTGGCAAAATGGCAAATCGACTTTCACCATCAGGAAACACCATGGGCGCACAAATAATCACAGAAGAAGCTATTCGAGCAGAAATGAAAGTTTTGCCCTCAATTGATCCTGACTTTGAAATACAGCGACGTATCCATTTTATAAAGCAAACACTCAGCAGCTCAGGGCTAAATCATCTTGTGCTGGGCATTAGTGGGGGTGTTGACTCCTGTGTCTGTGGCCGGCTTGCACAGCTTGCAGTTAACGAGTTAAATCAGCAACAAGAGCAGCGTTATACATTTATCGCGGTGCGCCTGCCTTATAATGTTCAGGCTGATGAAGGTGATGCACAAACATCCCTGCAATTTATTCAGGCTACTAAAAATATTTGCATTAATATTAAACCCGGTACTGACGGTATCCACGATGAAACACTGCGTGCACTTGAAGAACAAAATATTTTATCCGACAACGCTTTCCATATTGATTTTGCCAAAGGTAATGTCAAAGCACGGGTACGAATGATAGCCCAGTACAAAGTTGCCGGGCTGGTTGGTGGTTTAGTCATTGGCACTGACCACTCGGCCGAAAATATTACCGGGTTTTTCACCAAATACGGTGATGGTGCCTGTGATTTAGCCCCCCTGTTCGGCTTAAGCAAGCGGCAAGTAAGACAAATTGCAGCGGCCTTAGGTGCGCCACAAAGCATCATTGAAAAAACGCCAACAGCCGATCTGGAATGCTTAGCCCCCGGCAAAGCCGATGAAGATGCCCTTGGGCTCAGCTATGAGCAAATAGACGACTTTCTCGAAGGCAAGCCACTCGACAATGCGATAAAATCTCGCATTATCACAATTTATACCAAAACCCAGCATAAAAGGCAGCCTGTCCTCACTATCTACAATGACTAGCATCCTTCACTTTTTAAATCAGGCCTTTAATTAACCGACCCGCTGGCCTTATACACCATATAAGGCTATGATTAATAAACAAATTATTAGAATGTAAACACTATGAATCTTATCCGCTTACTTGTTATCGTCGCTATTATCTGGCTGGTGTACCGCATGTACCAGAACTGGCTAAGTAATAAAAAAACCAGCCCACCCAAGCAACAGGCTGGCACGTCAGATATAGAAAATATGGTGCAATGTTCAACATGTGGTGTGCATATACCTGAACAGGAAGCACTAAAATTGGGCAAACAATTTTTTTGTTGTGAAGCGCACAAGAAATAAAGTGGCTAATCAAAACACGACTCGCTAATAGACTTATAGCTATGGCCACAAAAAACACCTTCACCCTGAACCCACCGACACTTAATGCGCAAGTAAACGAGCAACATATTGATGCCTGGAAACCGTTAATCTATTTAAATATTTACCGTACTACCCTCTCGGCTTTTTTTCTCTTTTTAGCCATTACAGAAATCACTTTTCATCCACTTGGCAGTCTCAATGAAGAGCTGTTTACCCAGACAAGTCTTTATTATCTGGTGCTTTCCTGTTTGTTCTGGATGATGATTCAATTAAGAAAACCCCGCCAACTAATACAAATTCATAGCAGCGTTCTGCTCGACTGTGTTGCCATTTTGTTATTAATGCATTCAAGTGGTGGTATTCAAACAGGGCTGGGTACCCTGCTTATTATTACGGTTGCTGGCAACAGCATGATTGTGCCATTTCGCTCTGCGCTTTACTTTGCGGCACTGGCCACCCTTACCTTGCTTGGCCATCAACTCTTTAGTCATTACACCCAGAGTGAACCAGCCTCGGGCTATACCTATGCCGGTATTCTTGGTGTTATCTTTTTTAGTGCTGCCATTATTTCCCACAGGCTCTCGATTCGACTCAATGAAAGTGAAGCACTTGCTGTCAAACGTGGTGTTGACCTTGCCAATATGGCACAGCTGACAGAACATATTATTCAGCGAATGCAAACCGGTATTCTTGTTGTGGATAATGATAACGATGTGAGGCTGATTAATGAGTCCGCCTGGCATATGCTCGGCATGCCATCCACAAGCAGGCCACCTAATCTTTCTGTTATTGTTCCGGAACTGGTTCAGCAGGTGACGCAATGGCGAAAAAATAATGATTTCGCACCACAGGTTATTCGCCCAACCCCCTTACACGCAAATGTAATGCCTCGCTTTGCTAAAATCACACACAATAGCAAATCGGGAATACTTATTTTTCTGGAAGATACATCCGTAATGGCACAACAGGCACAGCATCTGCAACTGGCCGCGCTTGGCCGCTTAACAGCAAGTATTGCACATGAAATAAGAAACCCACTGGGAGCCATCAGCCATGCAGGCCAGCTATTGGAAGAATCTGTTAATTTAGACAAACATGATAAGCGTCTAACACAAATTATTGCCGATCAATCTGCACGAATGAACACCATTATTGAAAATATTATGCAACTGGGTCGTCGTGATTACTCCCGACCAGAAGTCTTTGAGCTTAAAAAGTTTTTACAAACATTTGTAAATAGTTTTATAGCCAGCCAGCATTTTGATAAAAAAACACAACAGGAACAAATCAATATAAAAAATCAGGATGAAATTTTTATCGACATCAAACCCGATAATGTGAAAATTCGTTTTGATATTTCACACCTGGAACAAATATTAACAAATCTTTGTGAAAATGGTTTACGCCATAGTAAAGATTATACAAATAACCCAAAAATAGAACTACGTGGTGGCATTACACCCGAGTTTAACCGACCGTTTCTTGATATTATTGATCATGGCATCGGTATGACAGCAGAAACCGCCCAGCATATTTTTGAACCCTTTTTTACAACCGAACCTACCGGAAGCGGTTTAGGCCTTTATATTTCACGTGAACTGGCAGAATGTAATCAGGCTCGGATGAATTATATTCCTGTTGCAACCGGGGGCAGTTGTTTTAGAATAACCTTCCAGGATCCACGACGCAGTATAAGTTAATGACTAAAAAAACAAGTTTTAAAGCACTCATTGTTGATGATGAACCGGATATTCGTGAATTACTGGATATCACTTTGTCACGTATGGATATTGAGACTCAAACTGTAGAAGATATTACACAGGCAAAAGTCTGTCTCACTGAATCTGACTTTGATTTATGTTTAAGTGACATGAAACTGCCCGATGGTAACGGTATAGATCTTGTCCGGCATATATCAGAGAAGTACCCTGAGTTACCTGTTGCCATGATTACCGCTCACGGTAATATGGAATCGGCCATCGAAGCACTTAAAGCCGGTGCTTTTGATTTTGTATCAAAACCGGTTGATTTAAAAATACTTCGCAACCTGGTTTCAAGCGCGCTTAAACTTAAAAATAAAGCCCCGGAAAAAGTTATTCATCCCGAGCAGGCACTACTGGGTAAATCCGCCATTATTGAAAATACCCGTAAAACCATTATTAAACTGGCACGAAGCCAGGCTCCGGTGTATATAAGTGGCGAGTCTGGCTCAGGTAAAGAACTGGTAGCAAGGCTTATTCATGCCAATGGGCCACGAAAAAACCAGCCCTTTGTGCCAGTAAACTGTGGTGCAATCCCGTCTGAGCTGGTCGAAAGTGAATTCTTTGGCCATAAAAAAGGCAGCTTTACCGGTGCGTCCAGTGATAAAACCGGACTATTTCAGGCAGCCGATGGTGGTACACTTTTTTTAGATGAAGTTGCCGACTTACCTTTGTCCATGCAGGTGAAGTTATTACGCGCCATACAGGAAAAAGCGATTCGCCCCATCGGACACCATGCTGAAATACAGGTTAACGTCCGTATTTTAAGCGCAACACATAAAAATTTACAACAACTGGTCGAAGCGGGTGAGTTCCGCCAGGACTTATTTTATCGGATTAATGTAATTGAGTTAAAAGTTCCTTCACTGCGCGAACATGCTGATGATATCCCTTTGCTTGCACAGCATATCTTACGAAAAATAGCAAAAGAATGGCAGACCGATGTTGTTAAATTATCCAGTTCCGCAATAAAATCATTACAGGCTTATTCCTTTCCCGGGAATGTTCGTGAACTGGAAAATATTCTTGAACGCGCAATGACTCTTTTTGAAGGCAATACGATTTCAGTCAATGATTTACAGCTTCCAGAGAATACACCACTGAAAGATGCAAGCCAGAAAGATATAAGTTTAGTTAACTTAAGTCTTGATCCGGCACTGCTCAATACCGAAAGAAAGGCAATTATAAAAGCGCTGGAACAAACAAAATACAATAAAACAGCAGCCGCAAAGGTATTAGGAATTACATTCCGGGCTCTGCGTTATCGAATTAAAAAGCTAGGTATCGAATAACATTCCTGCTACTTACCAGTTTGTTAACTTACCTTTAGACTGATAACGATACTTGCCGGATGCATCGCGCCGCCCAAGAAAACCTAAACCAGCACGTAGATCCTTTGAAGCACTGTTTCGGGCATCTAGCCCAAGGTTAATAGAATAGAGGCCATTACCTTTTAGTTTAACGATACCATTAAGTACCAACGGGCCACCCTGATCGGTTAACACAAACTGGCTTCCAGAAAGTTGCGGCGAAGCCTGAATTAAAATATCACCGTACTCTATATGCTGAGGGGACACCAATCTTGCCTTTGACACAACAATGCGTGACTTGAGGTTAAAGCGACTTCCTTTTTCAATGGACAAAGAATTGATATGCATATTAACATCACCGCCAAACCGAACAGGTAAGCCATACAGTACGGGCGCAAGTAAATCTATCGGAAATCTAGCACTAAAATTGTCTACCTTGATATTGCCAAAAACCGAAACAGCAAGACTGCCTGCACCTGACACTGTGCTCGCAGAAACTTGTTGATTTTTAACTTTTATATAAACACCTAGCTCACCTAACAGTAAAGGTAACAATTTTAAATTCCAGTCCAGCTGACCAATATTTATCCCTGAAATACGCACACTACTGGCACTCCCTGACCAAACAGTTCCGCTAACAGAGGAAAATTGAATTTGCCTGTTCAACTGCGGATTATTTTTAATAAATGAAAACCCTACGCTTGCAGGTAAGGTAACAATTAAAAAAACAATATACGAAATAATAGCAAATACGGTATAGCGTATGTACTTACGCTTTACTCCTTTCTTACGCTTACGTCGCTTACTGCTTCGTGATATTTTCGATTTAAAACCAATCATGGCGTTTCCATGTAAACAATCACATTAACCCGTCCAACAGTTGGCAAACGATCAACCGTTAGTTTGCTCACGATAATACCGCTGCCGGATATTAATTGATCTAACCAGTTCATTACATTATCAAAAGGCACGTTATCCATAGACACGCGTAAACTATTCTCGCTATCTGACTTTATATTAAGTGTATTTGCCAAACCATTTTTTTTTGCTGCCGTATTAATCAGGTTATTCAGAAACTGCTTACCGGGCTGTGCAACAATTGTTCCTGCTCCCCGAAGCTTTTGTATTTCAAGCGCCTGATACTGCATTGTAGCAAGCTGGCTTCTTTGTGAAGATACCCGCGCATTCATATTATCCAGGCTTTCAGAAAAAGGCTTCCAGGCAAACTGATAAGGGATAACCAGTGCTAACAGAATAGCAGCCACAATAATCAGATTACGCTCGCGCGATTCAAGACTGTTAAGGTATTCTTTAACCGCATTCATGAACCTTGCCTCCGAATTTCCAGACGACTGACAACTTTATTTTTATTCTGTGATGCCGACTTCACCTCAACTTTCATTCCCGCACGTTCAGATAACATTTTCTCCAGTTGATTTAATGCCGAAAAATTCCCCAGGTCTGATTCAATATCCAGGCGGCCATTCTGGTAACGCAATGACTTAATCATTAAACCCGGTGTAGCACGTAAAACAGGGGCTACCTGAGTTAACATTGAAGACAAACTCGATTCACTGTCCCCTGCTCGGCTTTGGAGTGACTTCAGTTTCTGCTGCATTTGTGCTGCAGCATTTACAACACGTTTTGCCTGTGGAAAAGTGCTTTTATATACCCGCTCCATTTCTGCTGTTAACCGCTGACTTTCATTGCTTAGTGAAACATAGTTGATAACCTTTGTTGTTATATTCAGAAACAAAACAGCTGCCAATAAAATAGCTGTAGGGTACCATTTACGTAACTGGCCTTTGACCTTTTCTTTACGGCTGAACTCACCAGAAAGTAAATTGATGGGTGCTTCATAATCAAAATGCTCTGCTAACCAGATCAGGCTGTCATTTTCAAAATTATTAACATGTAACTCAATACCTGAATCCAGACTAAAGTCATTATTACTAATGTTAATGTCACGACAATCAATAATATCAATTCGTTCCGGTGTCACACCGTCTGCATCGCTTATTGTCGTGCTTAGTAACTCATTTAGATTACTATGATCGGCAGCAAAACCAGCATATACACCAGTGCGAACAATCGACCGTGTGTCTTCCAGCAGTATTGTCCAGGTGCCAATAGTGGTTGATAGTGCCAGTGTGTCTGGCACCATAACATCAACACGCAAACCAAGCTCATCACAAATAGTACTCCAACGTTGCATGCATTCACGATTAACAACAGCAGCAACATATTTGTTATTGCCGTACCGCGGGCCAAGCACAAAATGTAAGTCCCCGACATCATCAATAAGTTGATCTTCTAAAGCAAATGGAAGTGCAGCCTGTAATCGCTGTTTATTCTGCCCCGGCAGACTGACTTCAGCAATAACAACATCTTCTCCTGGTACAATAACAATAACCCGTGCATCACGCGCAGCCTTTGCAGCAGATAATAGCGGCCCTTTGATTAAAGTACCTAACGGCTTACCATTACTACATAATACCCAACGACCATGTGCGGATGCAGGCTCCAGGTTTTGATCCAGTCTGGCATTATTTTGCCGGGTAGAATCTAAAAAAATAAACAGCTCACGTGCCACTTATATTCTCCGCTGTGTGCGTAATAATACTTTCATTTTACCATTTTTATCTCGATAGAGAACGCTATATAATTCTGAGCGTACATTTCCAATAATAGAGCGCGCCTGAAGTAAAAAATACTCACTGTTTACCGAAAGTAAACTTTTTACTATTTTTTTTCCTTTCAACGCATCCTGCTTTATAAACTCGTCAACGGATTTGTAACCCGTCTTACTACGTTCTTTTATAATATCTTTTGCATCCGTTAAACTGATCTGGTTTGATAGCATGCTTATTTGCATTGCACCGGCAGTATTCACATTTAACGGTGTAAAAACCGGCAAGGCAACAACATAAGGTGCTATTTTTTTATAAATTTTATAATTAAAACCTTTAACCATTACCAATTCAGATGCGCTGGCCATTAAACGATTTGCTGTGCGATAAGAAATAGTATTATTTAAATAGAAACCATCCTCTGCTCCTGCAGGAATGGTTGAGTCTAGATCTGCATCTAACCAGTCAATGATTGAATCGGTTATTTCGGTCTCAATATTATTCTCATTTAATAAATTTTTAAATACAGCAATGCTGTCTTTATCTGGATTACCTGCCTTTAAAAAATTATTAATGTTAAAACGTGCCTGCAAATCCTTAAGCTTACCCTGTATCGTACCACCTTCAACCGGTATCGGCGGAAGTTCCACAGCCCAATCATCATCAAAAGAATCTGTTTTGTTATCCTTGAAGTCCTGAGCCAGGATATTTTTTGCCCAGTCTTCAGCACCTAATAAATACATATAGGCTTGTTCACTATTGCGTAAATTCTCTGTCCTGCGTGTACTTAATTGTTGCTTTGATAAAATATTTGCAGCCATAATTCCAATAATACCAATAACGATTAATACCATAATTAATGCGATACCGGTTTGTTGGTTTATGCGTAATTTACGTTGTTGTATCATAATAACTTTTTATTTCATTTATATATCTTAATATCATGCATCAGGCAATATAAATAACCGGGTGAATCGTCCCCAGTCTTCCAGTTCAAATGAAACTTCAATTGCTTTTGGAAAAACATCAACATCCTCATCATCAGTGAGTGTAGGCCATGCACTTACCCACTTATTATTCTGAGCTCCCCCAGACTGAGCAGCACGCCCTAAAAATCTAAGATTAAAACCCTTCACGTCTTTTAGCATTAAAGTTTTTATTGGCTGGCTATCCTCAGCACGATCTAATACTCTCCATCGGTAACGGTATAACTGATTATCATCTATACCATAAGCAACTCGCTGTAATGAACTACGGTTTAGTCCTGCCGGGTTTGGATACCCGCCTCGCGTTAGTTCAATCCTGTACTTCCCAATATCACTCGATTGCAGTACATTTAAAGTATCACCGTACTCACCACGAACAGCCCGATTAGCTAACTGCCTGACATCACGGCTAAAATACATGAACGCCAGTTGTAACTCGGTTAATCGTGAAGTGTGTTTATCCGTTGCTTCTCGAACATTAACAACTTCCCGTAAGCCGCCAAACACCATTACCGACATCACTGCAAAAACACTTAGAGCCACCAGTAACTCCAGTAAAGTAAAGCCAGACTGTGTAATCAACTTATTACCTGTCATATCGGTTTACTTAAAAAAGAAGTCAATCGAATAACAGGTTGTAAATTTTTATTTCTAGATTCTTCGTCTTTGTAAACGCTTAGCTCAACCCGCCGAATATTTTTGTCTTCGGTTTTTATTACCTGGGAAGCCCAGTACCATTCCTGCTCCCCCATCATTTGCTCTCCGGTTGTTCGACTAATAGCTGGGAACAGGTTTTGTAAACGCCACTCATTTATCTTGTTAACTGCAACCCACTGCGCAAAGGTTTTATCTTGCAATTCATTTGCATTATTAACATTTTCACCAACCCCTTTTACCAGACCCGTTAAAACAATAGCAACGAACACTAAAGCCACCAACACTTCCAGCAAAGTGAAACCTTTGCCCTGGCTGGGTGTGTATAAATACTCATTATTTTTCAGGACTGAGTTGTTCCTCATTTACACATCCTGTTTTTCTAAAATTAGCTGCCCATTAGCCTGACCTGTTATTTTAAAAAATTGTTCCAGATCTGTTATTTTTAATATTATGTCAAAGGGTGTTAACTCACCACTCGACATAATGTATATCCGAACAACCTCATCTTCATCTTCGTTGGTGTCGAGTGCCAGCTTTACATCTTCAACTTCAAGGCTAAGTTCAATACCCGCAGTTAAATTCCGCTTTCTAAAAATCTTGTCTGAAGTAATATCAACCCATTTATCCTTGTACAACTGCTTAAAAACGTAACCATCTCGGTCTAATTCCAGAGAAAGCTCTTTTGACTGAATAATAGACTCTTCCTGTGCTAATTTTATCAACCCATACAAGCGCTGTGATTCCTGTTCCAGCTTGTCAGACAACCCTCCATCACCAAAAGCAAACATCCCTAAGCCCAGCATAATGCCTATAATTGCAATCACCACCATAAGCTCAATCAGGGTGAAGCCACGCAGTAAATTAACCTTTCGGCAATTTGTAGAAATTTGTCTCCTTATACGCACTGTTGTTTACCATTTTTATTTATCAACTGGTTTAATTATTATCCCAGTTACCAATATCGTCATCACTTTGCTGTTGATCTGGACCATACGAATAAATATCAATTTTCCCACGAACACCAGGGCTTAAATACAAGTAAGGATTACCCCATGGATCTGTTTTTAATTTTTTAATATAGCCTGATGCTTTATAATTTTTAGGCTCAGGCGCACCCGATGGTTTTTTTACCAGTGCTTCCAGCCCCTGATCGGTTGTTGGATAGGTAAAGTTATCTAATTTATAACGATCTAAAGCCGACTCAAGTTGGGCAATATCCTGCTTCGCTTTAATGATACGCGCTTTACCTGGTTCATCCATAATATTAGGTAAAACCACTGCACCTAAAATACCAAGGATAACCACCACAACCATTACCTCAATCAAGGTAAAACCTCGGTGTGTTTTTCTGCTAAATTGAATATTACAGAAATTAGTGTTTGTCATGTTTTGTTTCATTTTAATTCCTTACAATCATTTAAATTATTAATTGTAGTTATTGTATAAGTTGGTTTAAGTTAAAGATGGGTAATAAAACAGCCAGCACAATCATTAATATCACGGCACCCATCACTAAAAGCAATAAGGGTTCTAACAAACCCATTAATGTTGTTATTAATGTTTCCAGTTCCTGTTCCTGATTAATCGAAGAGCGTTCCAGCATTTCGCCCAGATTACCACTGACCTCACCACTTGCAATTAAGTTCACAACGATAGGGGGAAAATAACCACTCACATCCAGTGATTTGGCTAAATTAGAACCTTCCCGTACACGCAGACCCGCTTCAATAATGGCATGTCGCATGGGTAAATTCTCAACCACCTGCCCTGATATTTTAAGCGCTTCTAAAAGCGGCACACCACTGGCAACCAGAATACTCAAAGTACGGGTAAAGCGCGCTGTATTCGAACCCCGCACTAGCCGACCCACCAACGGCAGTTTTAACCAGAGTTTGTGTATCTTTTCTTTCCCTGCTGGTTGCTTGTATACCATACTGAACACAGAAATGCCGGCTACAATTAACACTATAATCAGCCAGTAATAATCAACTAAAAAGTCACTGGCGGCAATCATCAAACGGGTAATGAGTGGTAATGTTTGCCCTGAATCTTCAAATACTTTGACCACTTCAGGTACAACATACGCCAGCAAAAAAGACACGATTGTAATGGCCATAAAAATTAAAACAGCCGGGTAAAGCAGTGCCATCTTAATTTTGCTTTGCAGGCGCTGCTTGCTTTCAGTGTAGTCAGCCAGACGTTCTAAAACAATATCAAGATGCCCGGTCTGTTCACCGGCAGCAACTGTCGAACGATATAAACTGTTAAAAACATGAGGGAATTGCGCCATCCCATCGGCAAGCGAGTGACCTTCGAGAATTTTTGCCCGAATACCTAAAATTAAACGTTGCAAGCGTGATTTTTCAGTTTGTTTGGCCACCGTTGCAGTCGCTTCATCCAAAGGCAGGCCTGACTTTGTTAAGGTCGCTAACTGCCGTGTTATCAAGGATAAATCCGCTGCACTGATACTGCGCTGTACTCCAAAACCAGTCGATTGGGACGATTCACGTTGTGCCGCTTCATCAACGGAGGTGGCTAACAGGCCCTGCTCACGTAACTGCTGACGAACATGGCGGGCAGAGTCGCCTTCCAGGATACCTTTTTTCCTGCGCCCATCGGCATCAAGAGCAACGTATTCAAAGGCTGGCATATCGCTTACACTTCCTCAAACGCAACGCGTGTGATTTCTTCCAGTGCAGTTTCACCAGACAAGACGCGCCGGATACCATCTTTACGAATGCTGACAGATACCGTTCTGACATGCGTTTCAATTTCCTGTTCACTTGAGCCATCATGGATCATTGTTCTTAACGCATCATCAATTTCAACCAGTTCATAAATACCTAAACGGCCTTTATAACCTAAGTTGTTGCACTCATCACAACCCAGCGGTTCATAAATAATCGGTGGCTGTTCAGGTGCAACACCTAAAGCTAAACACTCAGCTACATCTGCTGTTTTAGGTTGCTTGCAGGATTCACACAGGGTTCGTACCAGACGTTGTGCAAGCACACCGAGTAAACTTGACGATAGCAAGAACGGTTCAACACCCATGTCTCTTAAACGCGTAATTGCACCAATGGCCGTATTAGTATGCAAGGTCGAAAAAACCAGGTGGCCAGTTAAACTGGCCTGTACCGCAATTTGCACGGTTTCCAGATCGCGTATTTCACCCACCATTACTACATCGGGATCCTGTCGTAAAATAGCACGCAACCCACGGGCAAATGTTAAGTCTACTTTACTGTTAACCTGTGTCTGGCCAATGCCATCAATATAATATTCAATTGGATCTTCCACTGTCATAATATTTCGAGTGGCGTCATTTAAACGTTCCAGTGCAGCATAAAGTGTTGTTGTTTTACCTGAACCGGTTGGCCCGGTCACCAGAATAATACCATGTGGCCGGCGAATTAAACGGTCAATGGTAACGGTGGTTTCAACGGCCATACCTAACTGAAATAAATCCAGTCGGCCAGCTTGCTTGTCTAATAAACGCAGCACGACCCGCTCACCATGCCCTGATGGCAATGTGGAAACCCGCACATCAACTGCACGACCCGCTATACGTAATGATATACGACCATCCTGTGGTAAACGTTTTTCGGCAATGTCCAGTTTTGCCATGACTTTAATTCGGGATGTAATCAGAGGCGCTAATACGCGTTGTGGTTGTAACACTTCACGCATTACGCCATCTACCCGCATACGCACTACTAACCTGTTCTCAAAGGGTTCAATATGAATATCGGATGCATTTTGTTTAACCGCCTGTGTGAGTAAGGCGTTAATTAACCGAATAATGGGGGCATCGTCTTCGGTTTCCAGTAAGTCTTCGGTTAACGGCAGTGCATCGGCAAGGCTTTCGAGATCCATCTCTTCGCCAATCCCTTCCATCATTTCCATTGTTTTATCAGAATGCAGTTCGTAGCTTGCTTGCAGCAAACGTTCGAATTCATCGGTGTCCACAGTCTTGATTTCTAACGGCACACCATAATGGCGTCGGAGTTCAAGCAGGATTTGAGTATTAACACTGGCGATATGCGTGACTTCAACATGCTCATCATATAAGGCCGTCACTAAAACACCATGTCGTTTAGCAAACGCAAAGGACAATAAAGCACTTGAGCCTGCGCTGCGTTCTGTCGTGGCAAGATCGTTCAAGGTATTCGCCTCAACTACTCTGAAGACTCATTAAGCGTAGGTGGCACCACCTCTGCAAACCCATCTTCTTTATCCTTAACAACCTGTGGTGTTTTTTTAGCAATCGACGGTGGCAAGCGAATTGTGTTGTCCGTTGTTTTGATGGTTTTACCATCAATAACCGGGGGCATAAGAATCTGGGTTTCTGCCTCTGTCGATTCATCATAAGCAGGGGGTAAAGTTAAAAATTCTTTGAATTCAGGTAATAGTGGTGACTGTTCGTCAGCCATTAACTTAACACCGCGCTCCCGTATAGCAAGTTGCTTAGTTCGAATATAATTATACTTTTCGTTGGTTAAGCTTCTTAACATTGCATCATCCTTCATTATCTGAGGATGGATAAAAACCATTAAATTTGTTTTAACCTTGGTTGTTTTATTGTAGCGAAACAATAAACCTAAAAGAGGTATTTCACCTAAAACTGGTACGCGTTGTTCATCTTCACGAAGTGTTTCTTCGATTAACCCGCCTAAAACAACGATACCACCATCTTCAACCATCACCGTTGTTTCGATAGAACGCTTGTTAGTAATAAGATCGGCACCCACCGTACTGGGGCTTAGGCTTGAAACCTCCTGCTTAACATCCAGTTTAATGGCATTACCTTCATTAATTTGTGGCTTAATTTTTAGCGTTAAACCTACATCCTGACGTTGAATGGTTGTAAATGGATTCGTTGGATTTGCTCCCCCTCCCCCAGGGCTGGTGAATGCGCCGGTAATAAAGGGCACATTCTGCCCAACGACTATTTCAGCTTCTTTATTGTCAATAGTAACCAGGCTGGGGGTTGATAAAATATTGGTACCGACATCCGCCGATAAAGCTCTTATTAATGCACCAATACGACTTGTACCAATAAAATCTCCCACACCTAAACTTAAGCCAGATGCAACCGGCGGTGTATCCAACAGCAAGTTCGCTGCGCTATAGCCATTGTCAAAATTAATTAACCCAACAGGCCGGGTAGAATTTGCACCGCCACCGGCCCACTGAACACCCAGCTCTCTAGTCGACTCTTCTGAAACCTCAGCGATAACGGCCTCGACCAGTACCTGTGCCCGTCGAATATCCAGACGCTGAATAACGGTTTTTAATGAACGCACAATATTAGCAGGCGCCGAAATAACCAGTGAATTAGTACTCTCATGCGCCTCAATGATAACACCAGTAGACGGGGTTGTTGCTGCTGATTTTTTCCCTTTACCCGCAGTAAGAATACTTTTACTGATTCCTGTTAAGACCGGCACCATATCTTTTGCAACGGCATTACGTAAATAAATAACATGCGTATTGCCACTAAATTCCAGTGGCGTATCCAGGTGCGAGATAAGCGCCCTTGTACGAACCCGTGAAGATCTTGGCCCACCTAGTAAAATACTGTTAGTACGATCATCTGCAATAACATTGATATTCTGTTTTTGTTTTGGATTTATACTTGCCAGTTGCTGCATCACTCTAACAACTTCGGTTGCTGTCGCATGTTCTAGTGGTATAACTTCAACGTCAGTACCTGTTGCCTGATCAATACGCCTGATAATTTTCTCTATACGAGAAATATTGGCCGCACTATCGGAAATAACCAGCACATTCGATGCAGGATATGCAGCTAAATGCCCGCGTTGCGGAACAAGCGGCCGTAAAATAGGCACCAGTTGTGCTGCATCAATATAGCGCACTTCAATAACACGCGTCACAAAGGCATCACCACCTTTATAGACCCGCTTATTCATAAAAGGGATTGCATCCTGCTTTGCATTCACCTCAGGTACAATTTTAGTAACATTGGAGCCAACAACAGCAGCAAAACCATGCACTTTTAAAACAGAAAGAAAAACCTGATAAACATCATCACTTGGCATTTCTTTATTTGAAATAATTGTAACCTTGCCTTTTACCCGCGGGTCAATAATAAAATTAATCCCGGTAATACGCGAAACTGCATTAATCAGGGCATTAATATCGGCATCAACAAAGTTTAATGTGTATGTTTGTTTTGCCGCACTGTCAGCAGTAACATTTTTTGTATTAATAACCGGGGCTGCAACAGCTAAACTTTGCCCACTAATCAGCAAAACCAGCACGGCAATGATTTTTAATAATTTTTTAAATAACACTTTTATACTTCTTTTACATTAATAACTAATTTATCTAACTCTTGCATGTACTACATCTGCACGTTAACTGTTTGAGGAATACCTTTACGCTTAAAATCTATACTTAACGGTGTTCCATTTTTTAAGGCATTCAATAATTCATCGTAAGCTGCGCTCATGTTATCACTGATTGAAGTACCATTTATTGCCGTTATTACATCCGTTGGTAGCAAACCTAAGCTCTGCATTACCGTTGGGTCATTATAATTAAAGGTAAAACCTTCCGTTGAACCATCTACCTTATTAACAACCGGCTCAAGGCGTGCATTTTCCATAAAATCCTGTGGAGACTTAATAAACGTTTGTCTGATTTTCTTTAGCCTGTTGTTTACCGGCATTGTGCGCACACTGCGGCGAGCAGTGGCACCTGAAGATACAATGGGAGTGTTATTCAGCTCCTTTTGCGGTAATGCTAAGGATTCTAAACGACCATTACGGTTTAAAATAACTTCTGTTGGTCGCACTTCATGTAAAACTGCACCACCAGGTAAACGCTCACCAACATTAAAGGTACGACCTTTTGCTGTTGCACTTTCCGAAATAATCGCAAACGCTTTTAAAGGATTCGTTGATGCAAACACACCTTTTAATACAAGCCGTAGCCTGGTTTTAGTAATGTTGACGGAATTAACGCCAGACTTACCCTGCGCCATTCCAAATAAGTGCAGCCGCCCAACTGAACTTAGCCGCGCGATGGTTTGCGACTGGTTTATAGTAACAGGAGATGGGCTGGCAGATACTTTATACTCTGTAGTCGGTGCCAATATAAGCCAGGTTAAACCTGCTGCCGACTTCGTCAGCAGCACAATAAAAAACACATTTAACCAAAAAGGAACATGAGTCACCCAGCCTGCCTGTAAAATGGCAACAGGATCCCGTTTACTCAAAAATTGAGTAAATCGCTGGTTTAAACGTGCTTCTTCAACTGTCATCGGTATTGGCGTCCGTATTCATCCCACTTATTCGTTGCTTACTTATTGACCAAACTAATCAAAATGAAGCAACATCCATAAATTGTAAAAAAACAAATTGTTTAACTTTACTTTTTACCCCTAATTCATCAAAATATCAATTAGTTATAGAGTATAGTTAAAAATGTTTCGAGATGTAAGAAATAATTACTTAATTTTTTATAAAACTGGCCGAAAACTAGGTATAAAGTATATTTCATCTCGATGGCAATGTAGATGACTCAGTCATCAAAACGCTGGCAAAAAGCAACCCATAGAAACCAGTGAAATTATATAACTTATTGTTTTTCAATGGAATAATTAAGTTGCGGTGACTCACACTTTGGGACTCCAAAACTGTATTACCCCATTTGCTGTGCTAAGCTATATTATTAAGGTGTTACATATTAGCAGGAATAAAACATGAAAAAGACTCAGCCACAAATACACAATCACCTGAATCCAAATATAGCAACGGGTTTTACACTGATAGAACTAATGGTTGCGGTTGCAATTATTGCCATTATCGCTGCTATCGCTATTCCAGCTTATAATAGCTATATTACATCTGCGCGCTTAAGCGAATGTGCCAATGAAGTGACGGCCATTAAACTGGCTCAAAAACAGTATTTCCTGGAAAATAACCGGTTTTTTCCAAACCCCGATGGAACAGTCACTAGCGTTGGTTCAGATTACACCACAATTGAAGCGCAAAGCGGTGGGTATTTTCGTTCTACCTACCGTGAATTCGGTGGGGTAGCGGGCATTGGTGGGGCTCAATATCTTGCACATGTTAACTGTGATTTTACTGTAACCACACCCGATCCTGCGGGAGGCGCACTTGCTATCAGTTACGCTATTACTGTCACCGCCACACCAGGCGGAAATCTGGTGGGGGTTCCTGAAGTAGCCGCTTTAAACACAGCCGCTGACTAAAATATATTTTTAATGATAAATAATTATAAATCCGGGTTAAATCAATAAATGGCAACTCCAAATGCAAAAATACAACTGGGTGGTCTTGCACGAAAATTGGTACAAGATGGCATTATCGACGAAAACGCTGCCATTGATGCACAAGCAGCGGCAATAAAAAATAAAATTCCCTTTGTTTCCTATATTGTGCAACAAAATCTGGCGGACAGTTATAAAATTGCTGAAGCTGCCTCGACAGAGTTTGGTGTCCCCGTTGTTAATCTTGATGCTATCGATATTGAATCAGATGTCATTAAACTGGTAAAAGAAAGCCTGGTTCGCAAACATAATACCCTGCCATTATTTAAACGCGGTAACCGTTTATTTATCGCAGTTTCTGACCCCACTTTATTGCAAGCCATTGATGAAGTTAAATTCCATGTTGGCATGTCAACTGAAGCTATTCTGGTTGAAGAGGATAAGCTGCAGCGTGTTATTAATAAATCCATGGAAGACAATGACACTTCCCTCTCGGAGCTAACTGATGGGGATTATGACGACCTTGATTATGTTGATGAAGATGCCGAAACAAATGCAGACGATGCCTCTGATTCTGATGTGGATGACGCCCCTGTAGTCCGCTTTGTGAACAAAGTACTGCTCGATGCAATTAACAAAGGCGCTTCGGATATCCACTTTGAACCTTATGAAAAAAATTACCGAGTACGCTTCCGCATGGACGGAGTTCTCAATGAAGTGGCAACCCCACCTATTGGAATGTCCAATAAGTTAGCGGCACGTTTAAAAGTTATGTCACGCCTTGATATATCAGAACGCCGTATTCCACAAGATGGCCGGATTAAACTTAATCTGTCCAAGAACCGTTCTATCGATTTTCGTGTGAATACCTGTCCGACGCTCTTTGGTGAAAAAATAGTTTTACGAATACTCGATCCAAACAGTGCAAAGATGGGCATTGAAGCCTTAGGCTTTGAAGATGCACAAAAAGAACTCTATCTCAACGCACTAACAAAACCCTATGGCATGATTCTGGTAACCGGCCCTACCGGATCAGGTAAAACAGTATCGCTGTACACCGGTGTTAATATACTGAATCAACCCGGAGTGAATATATCAACCGCCGAAGATCCGGTTGAAATCAACATGCCAGGAATAAATCAGGTTAATGTAAATAATAAAGTTGGGCTGGATTTCTCAAGTGCTTTACGGGCATTCCTTCGTCAGGATCCAGATATTATTCTGGTTGGTGAGATTCGAGATCTTGAAACTGCCGAAATAGCCATTAAAGCCGCACAAACCGGTCACCTGGTATTATCCACCTTGCATACCAATGACGCGCCACAAACACTTACTCGTTTACTCAATATGGGTGTTCCCGGTTATAATATTGCCTCTTCCGTACATTTAATTGTGGCACAACGCTTATGCCGACGTTTATGCCCCCATTGCAAAAAAACTCTGGATATTCCCAAAGAAGCCTTACTCGAAGAAGGCTTTACTAAAGAAGAAATAAAGCAAGGGCTCACAATCTATGGGCCAAAAGGGTGTGACCAATGCTCTGAAGGCTACAAAGGCCGTGTTGGTATTTACCAGGTTATGCCTGTTTCTGAAGAAATGGGGCGTATTATAATGGAAGGGGGCAATGCAATGGTTCTAAGCGAACAGGCACAAAAAGAAGGCATCCCGGATTTGCGGCAGTCTGGCCTAAAAAAAGTAAAAGATGGTATGACCAGCCTTGATGAGATTAATCGTGTTACAAAAGAATAGCTTCTCATTTACTATATAATAATAACATAGCGGTACATAAGGAAAACGCACATGGCGACTAAAGCAAAAAAACAAGATGTCTTTATCTGGGAAGGTAAGGATAATAAAGGAAAAAAGGTCAAAGGAGAATCGCGTGGTGCAAATATATCCCTGGTCAAAGCCACGCTACGTCGTCAGGGAATCAACCCCAGTAAAATTAAAAAGAAAGCAAAACCATTGTTTGGTGGAGGCAAAGGCCGGGTCAAAGCAAAAGATATTGCTATTTTTAGTCGCCAGTTAGCAACGATGATGGATGCCGGTGTGCCTCTTGTGCAAGGCTTTGAGATTATTGGTCGTGGCCACGAAAATAAGGCCATGCAAGATCTGCTTCTGGCAATTAAAGCCGATATTGAAGGCGGTAGTAATTTGTCGGATGCCCTCGCAAAGCATCCCTACCATTTTGACGAACTTTATTGTAACCTCGTACAAGCAGGTGAACATGCCGGTATCCTTGACACCATCCTTGATAAAATTGCAACCTACAAGGAAAAAACCGAATCAATAAAAGGTAAAATTAAGAAAGCACTGTTCTACCCAGCCGCTGTTATTGCTGTGTCTTTTATTATTACTGCCATCTTAATGATTTTTGTAATCCCAATGTTTGAAAAATTATTTATGGGGTTCGGTGCCGATCTACCAGCCATTACCCGCTTTGTTATCAACCTTTCACAGTTTTTCCAGGTGTGGTGGTGGGCTGTTTTCGGCGGCATAGGGCTAGCGATTTATGGTTTGATAGAATTAAAAAAACGCTCACCTAAATTTAACCACATGCTCGACCGCGGTATGCTTAAAATGCCAATTATTGGTAATATTCTGGAAAAAGCAGCCATTGCACGCTTCTCACGAACGCTGGCAACCATGTTTGCTGCCGGTGTTCCCCTGGTTGAAGCGATGGTCTCAGTTGCAGGTGCAGTGGGTAACGTTGTCTTTAAAGACGCTGTCCTTGTTATGAAAGACGAAGTAGCAACCGGTACCCAACTGAATGTTGCCATGAATCAATCTGGACTCTTTCCCAATATGGTTGTGCAAATGGCAGCCATTGGTGAAGAAGCCGGCTCCGTTGATATCATGCTAAGTAAAGTTGCTGATTTTTATGAAGAAGAAGTGGATAATGCGGTAGACAGCATGAGTAGTTTACTTGAACCCCTTATTATGGCTATTTTGGGTGTACTTATTGGTGGTCTGGTTATCGCAATGTACATGCCTATCTTCCAAATGGGCAAAATTGTTAGTGGATAAAAAAATAGCCTAAAATGGATGCGATTGAAATACTAAATCAAGCACCTGTGCTTGTGGCCATTATCGCTATTACTCTTGGTTTAATTTTTGGCAGTTTTTTAAATGTTGTAATACACAGACTACCTAAAATGCTAATGCGTGAATGGTCTCAGGATTGCATTGGTTTCCTCTCAGAGCAGGATAAAACATTTACCTATAAGCAGGTAGCGCCAACCAGCGCCTATAATTTAGCTCTACCGGCATCCAACTGCCCCAACTGTAACTATAAAATCAGCCTTCTAGAAAATATCCCGGTCCTGAGTTACCTCTACCTGAAAGGCCAGTGCAGCCAATGCGGAATAAAAATATCGCCACGCTACCCCTTTATTGAATTGCTCACCAGCCTGTTAACCTTAGCGGTTATTTTACACTATGGCTTAAGCTGGCAGGCATTTTTCGCATTACTGCTCACATGGAATTTAATCGCTCTTAGTGGTATTGATTTTGATCACCAATATCTTCCCGATAATTTGACACTGCCTTTTATCTGGTTAGGCTTACTACTTAACCTTTTTAATCTGTATACCGACATCAATAGTGCTGTAATAGGAGCCATAGCCGGATACTTAAGCCTATGGACGGTATACCAACTTTTTAAACTTATCACAAAAAAAGAAGGGATGGGCTATGGTGACTTTAAACTACTGGCCTTATTTGGTGCCTGGTTTGGCTGGCAATCACTGGGCGTTATTATTATCCTGTCATCTGTTGCCGGCGCCATTATTGGTATCGGTTTAATACTCTTTAAGAAGCAGTCACTCAGCAAAAAAATTCCTTTTGGCCCTTACCTGGCGATTGCCGGCTGGATTTTTATGTTGTGGGGCGAAACCATTAACTCAGCCTATTTACACTATGTTGGTTTAAACTGATTTTAAAATAATATTATAATGCTAAAAATAGGCTTAACAGGGGGAATTGGCAGCGGTAAAACAACGGTTAGCAATCTTTTTACAAAACTTGATAACAATAAAAATAAAGTTGCTATTGTCGACACTGATATTATAGCACGTCAGATTGTTGAAGTAGACAAACCCGCTTATAAGGAAATTATCAAAATATTCGGGAAAGGGATATTAAATAAAGATGCCTCCATTAACCGAAAAATACTACGTAATATTATATTTAATAGTCCAGAGCTAAAACAACAACTCGAAGACATTACCCACCCGAGAATTCAGGCTGAGGTTAATAGAAAAATATCAAAGCTCAAGGCACAATACTGCATTATTGTTATCCCCTTGCTTTTTGAAACAAAATCAGACTATGCAATTGATCGTATCCTTGTTGTTGACTGCGACACCACCACACAAATAAAGCGAACGACCCTACGAGATCAAACCACGGCACAAGATGTAGAGAATATTATTAAAGTACAGCAATCCCGGGAGTACCGGTTAAAACAGGCTGATGATATTATAAACAATAATAACGATCTTGAGCAGTTAAAACAACAAGTCCAGCAATTACACTCATTTTATCTGAAGTTAGCCAAAGAATATAAACCGTAAATTTATTCAAATTAGGTTAATACTGCATATTTTTTCCTGATGTTTTTTTATATAATTGCCTCACTATGGATGAAACCGTTACTTATGAACTACCGCTAAATGAACGCATACGCACTTTTATGCGACTCGAACATTTATTCAGTCAGGCTTCCTATACACTCAGAGGCTATTCTACCTGGGATAGCCGTGCGACACTTTCATCTCTGGTTGATATTCTGGAGTTACTTGCACGAAGTGACTTTAAAAATGAACTATTGAAAGAACTGGAATTTTTACACAATGCTCTGGCCGGGTTACGTGATACCCCTGGGGTTGATTTAGCGCAACTAACAACCGTACTTGAACAGCTGACGGACTCAATATCCAGCTTACACCATACCAATGGGCAATTAGGTTACGAGTTACGCAATAACGAACTTATCGCTACCCTGTTGCAGCGCAGTAGCGTTATCGGTGGCAGTTGCAGATTTGATATGCCAGCCTACCATTTCTGGTTGCAACAAGCAGCCGAATCACGTATACAAAAAATAGAAAACTGGTATGAACAACTCAAGATTGTAAACAGGCCTGTTGTACTTATTCTTGGCATCCTGAGAGAAAGTGCAAGCCCAGTACAATTACAGGCAGAAAGCGGGTTCTATCAGCAATCACTTGATACCAGAACTGAAACAAAACTAATTCGGGTCTCCATTAACAATAAACTCCCTTACTTTGCAGAATTAAGCGGAGGGAAACATCGCTTTACAATACGTTTTCTCGAACCACGTGAGGCTGGCAGACCGATGCAAACAAACGATAATGTTAATTTTGAACTTAACTGCTGTAGTTTGTAAGAAATGAATAAAATAATTAAATGCCCAACCTGCGCAAAAGAACTTAGCTGGTCTAAAGAAGAAAAGTGGCGACCCTTTTGCTGTGAACGTTGTAAACTGATTGACTTCGGAGAATGGGCCAGCGAAAACCATAGAATTAAGGGTAAACCTGCTTTCACCGCAGAAGAACGGCACTCAACTGACGATGAGGCCTGAATTGTTCTTTATCTAATCGTTAATGGGGTAACCACTTTATATATTTTACTCCCTGATTTTACAGTAAAATTCATTAGCCAGTCTGTTCGCCTGCTAGTACAAACGGGTAGCAAAACAGACGTTTGCCAATCTCCAGGTATGCCTGTTTTGCTGTTTTTTACTAACCGAAAATAATTCGCCCCCATTTGCATCGATTGCATTGAAAAATCAACCACCACTTCTTCTACTTCAGAATTATAACCACTTAGTCTGGCTAATAATTTAAATGTTTTCATCGTCTGTACATTACCTGAAAATCTTATTTCAACCTTCTTATCCCCTGCACTAAACAGACATCTGGCATCAGGTAAATAACACTTATTAACTGAAGTTAACGGGATAATGATATCCGATTTCTTTATATTATCTGCAAGTGGCCAATAAAGTTTAACCAATAAAATGGTAGTAACAGCCAATAAGACAATAACAATAAGTTGTACAGAAAGTTTCATCTTATACTGCCCCAGAATTCACTGATTGCTGCAATACCAAAAGCACCATACTGTCTGGATTTCATTAACATATCCTGTTTTATCCCACCTAATGCAAAAACAGGAATACTTGAATGACTTACTATCTGTTCAAGTCCACTCCAACTGATGGGCGTAGCATCAGGATGGCTTTTTGTTTTTAATACAGGGGACACAACAACAAAGTCAACTTCGAGCTTTATTGCCTGCTCTAATTCAGAAAGATTATGCACAGATGCTGCAAGAATTTTATCTGTCTGAATGGGTCGAGATGAGTAGTGAAATAAACGACGGCTATTTAAATGGATACCATCAATATTACATCGTTCAATAAAGGCCGCATCTGTATTAACAACCAGTTTTGCATTCACTTTTTCACATAAAGAGCGGGAGTAATTAACTAAATCCAGCAGCATATCTGAATCGGCTGTTGGGGATCGAAGCTGGATAAGCTTAATGCCTTTACTCAAGCAATGTTTGAGATGTTGAATATAATCTGCTTTGCCGTCAAATTTTCCGGTTATTGCATAACATTCAGGCAGTGTGATACAGCGTAAAATGGCTTTATTTGCATGGGGAAAGGAATATTCAGGGAGTTCATCAGGCGATACCCAGTGAACGGCCTGTCCAGATGAGCTGTGTAAGTCACCGCTAAAATCGTCAACCTGCCATACATCTAAGCAGACATGCTTATCCGGATAGGGGTAAGAAATACGTAGCAAAGGTTGAGCATGGTTGACTATAAGATGAAGCTCTTCATAAAGCTCTCGACACAGTGCATCATAAACCGTTTCATTAGCTTCAATTTTCCCGCCTGGAAATTCCCATAAACCACCCTGATGTAAATGTACATGACGTTTTGAAATTAGATATTGATTATTTTTATTCTTTATCAACCCAACGGCAACATGGACTTTTTGTTTCACTTTAGTAAAAAAACATCAAATATTATGAACGGTATTCAGCATTAATCTTGACATAGTCATAAGAAAAATCGCATGTCCAGATTTGCGAGCTTGCCTGACCGCGATTAAGCTGAATATCAATCGTTATTTCAGATTCATTCATTACCTTTTGCCCAAGCGCTTCAGTATACGATGCTGAACGCCCACCATTTTCAACAATGCAAACATCACCAAGAAAAATCTTCAGTTTGTTGATATCCAGATCTTTAACACCTGCACGTCCAACAGCGGCTAAAATACGTCCCCAGTTCGGGTCATTTGCAAAAAAAGCGGTTTTAACCAAAGGAGAATGTGCAATTGTATAAGCAACCCGGTCAGATTCTTTTGCATTTTGTGCTTCGGTCACATTAATAGTAATTAATTTAGTGGCACCTTCACCATCTCTAACCAGTGCTTTGGCTAATGTTTCAAATACTTTATCAAGTGCTTGCTGGAACTCAATTAAATTTAATTCCGATATTGCAACTTTGCTCTGCCCTGTTGCAACCAGCACACAGGCATCGTTTGTTGATGTATCACCATCAACGGTAATTCGGTTAAATGACTGACCAACAGATTTTTCCAGGCAAGTATCCAGTAATGCCTGTTCAACTTTTGCATCCGTTGTAATATAAGCCAGCATGGTTGCCATATCTGGCCGTATCATACCTACACCTTTTGCAATGCCAGTAATTGTTACAACCTGATTTCCGATACTTACCTGACATGAGACACCTTTAGGCACCGTATCGGTTGTCATAATTGCATTGGCTGCTGCCATCCAGTGGTGTGGATTTAAGTCAATTTTCAGGTCTGGGATAACTTTTTTAATTTTATCAACCGGTAAATTTTCGCCAATAACACCGGTTGAGAAAGGCAGAACCTGATTGGCATCACAACCCATAACCGATGCAATGGATTCACAACAAGCCATTGCAGCATCAATGCCTCCCTGCCCGGTACCCGCATTCGCATTACCCGCGTTAATTAATAAATAGCGTGGCGCTGTTTTTTTTAAATGCTGTTTAGCAACCAGTACGGGGGCTGCACAAAAAGCGTTTTGCGTAAACACAGCCGAGGTGGTTGAATTAGGTGCCAGTTCAATTAAGGCCAAATCTGTACGATCTGAATAACAAATATTTGCAGCTGCCGTTGCTATATTAATACCTGCAACCGGCAACAAGTGATTAATATCTTCAAGTATATTCATAAACAGCTTTTACCTAGTTTAAACGACCATGGCATTGCTTATATTTTTTACCTGAACCACAGGGGCAAGGTTCATTGCGACCAATTTTACGCCCGTCTCGAACAAAGGGTGTGTGTTCTTCATCTGCAACCGCGTTCCCACCCATTGCTGATGCTTCATCATGTTGATATTCCATATCACTATCAGCCGCACGCCTGCGTTGTTCTTCGAGTGCAGCAACTTCCTCATCACTTCGTACCTGTACCCGGCTTAAAATAGTCACAACTTCCCGCTTCATTCGGTCGAGTAATTCAATAAAAAGCTGGAAAGCTTCACGTTTATATTCCTGCTTTGGGTTTTTCTGTGCATAACTGCGTAGATGGATACCTTGTCTAAGTTGATCCATTGTTGCTATATGTTCCCGCCATTGTTGATCCAGAACCTGCAACATCACGGCTTTTTCAATATGGCGCATCACTTCAGAACCCGACTCTTCTTCCTTTTGCTCATAAGCCTGTTCTACTTCCTGTAATAGCTTTTCGCGCAAGCTTTCTTCATACAGATTATCGTCTGATTGCAACCAGGCTTTAATATCAAGCTTAAGACCAAACTCATCGTCCATTGCACTTTCCAGACCTGAAATATTCCATTGTTCTTCCAGACTTTGCGGTGGGATATAAGTATTAATAACTGAATTAACAACCTCATAGCGCATATCTTTTATTTCTTCAGATATATCTTCAGCTTCCATTAACTCATTGCGCTTGCGATAAATTTCCTTACGTTGGTCATTAGCAACATCGTCATATTCCAGCAGGTTCTTTCGCGCATCAAAGTTATGTCCTTCCACTTTACGTTGTGCATTCTCAATCGCTTTACTCACCCAGGGATGTTCAATTGCTTCATTTTCCTGCATACCAAGCCGTTGCATGATTGATGTCATTTTATCAGACGCAAAAATACGCATTAGATTATCTTCTAATGACAGATAAAATCGTGTGGTACCCGGATCACCCTGTCGCCCGGCACGCCCACGTAATTGATTATCAATACGCCGTGACTCATGACGTTCTGTACCAATAATACGCAAGCCGCCTGTATCCAGTACTTGCTGGTGACGCTTTTCCCATTCCTGTTTTAATTTTTCTATTTTAATATCATCCGGGTTTTTTAATTTTGCAATCTCCATATCCAGATTGCCTCCAAGCACAATATCTGTGCCTCGCCCGGCCATGTTTGTTGCAATTGTAACTGCACCTGGCAAACCTGCTTCAGCAACAATATCCGCTTCACGTGCGTGTTGTTTTGCATTTAGAACAGCGTGTTTAACTTTTTCTTTCTTTAGAACACCATGCAAAAATTCAGACACTTCAATCGAAGCGGTGCCCACTAATACTGGCTGCCCTCTTTTCTGACAGTCCTTAATATCATTAACAATGGCGGTAAATTTTTCTGCCTGTGTCATAAATATCTGGTCACCCTGATCAATACGTATCATCTCACGATGAGTTGGAACCACCACTACTTCCAAACCATAAATCTGTTGAAACTCGTATGCTTCGGTATCTGCCGTTCCGGTCATCCCTGATAAAGTGTCATATAGGCGGAAATAATTCTGGAAAGTAATCGAGGCAACCGTCTGGTTTTCCTGCTGAATATGCACGCCTTCTTTTGCTTCGATTGCCTGATGTAAACCATCTGACCAGCGACGACCCTGCATGGTTCGCCCGGTAAATTCATCAACAATGACAATTTCATTATTCGAGACAATATAATCCACATCTTTCTGAAATAAAACATGCGCACGTAAAGCGGAGTTCACATGGTGCACCAGGCCAATATTGGCCGGGTGGTATAAACTTTCGCCTTCTCCCAGCAACCCGGCTTCGGTCAGCATCTCTTCGACATGCTGGTGTCCTTCTTCTGTTAAATGAATTTGTTTGTTCTTTTCTTCAACGGTATAGTCACCCGGGCCATCCTCTTCTTCCTGCTTAACCAGCTTGGGAACAAGTTGGTTGATTTTAAAATAAAGTTCAGAGCTGTCTTCCGCTGGCCCTGAAATAATCAGGGGAGTACGCGCTTCATCAATTAAAATGGAGTCTACTTCATCGACAACAGCAAAATTATGCCCACGCTGAAATTTATCGGCTATTTCGAAAGCCATGTTGTCGCGTAGATAATCAAAACCATATTCATTATTGGTGCCATACGTTATATCAGCAGCATAGGCAGCACGTTTCTCATCTGGATCCTGTTCGGCAACAACAACACCCACCGATAAACCCAGAAAATTATAGAGCTTACCCATCCACTCTGCATCACGCTTGGCCAGATAATCATTGACGGTAACAACGTGCACACCTTTACCTGCAATTGCATTTAAGTAAACAGGTAATGTTGCCATTAAGGTTTTACCTTCACCGGTACGCATCTCAGATATTTTGCCTTGATGCAAGACCATGCCACCAATCAGTTGTACATCAAAATGGCGCATACCCAATACTCGCTGACTGGCTTCACGTGCAGTGGCAAACACTTCGGGTAAGATGTCTTCTAACGTTTCATTATTTTCCAGACGCTGCCGAAATTTTATAGTTTGTTGTTTTAAATCTTCATCCGATAATGCCTGAATTTCGGGTTCCAATGCATTTATTTTGTCCACCGTTTTCCGTAACTGTTTTATGTAACGTTCATTTCGACTACCGAATACTTTTTTTACGACTTTGCCAAACATTAAAAATTTCCTATTTATTAGGGATTCATTGTTTCCTGAATTATTTGATTTAAACAAACAGCATACGCTTTATTGAACCCAAAACCGCAACCGGATTGAAGCATTATTTGCCTACAAATTCATCAAGCCAGCTAAACTAGCATCTACTGCACATCATCTCAATATAACCAGCTATTTTACGCTATCTGGACTGCTTTTGTCTGATTTGGTTTCTATATTATGGTGTTTAGTCGGATGTTTAGCTTCAGCAGGTGTTTTGATTGTAATAGTGCCCATCGCATCAATTTCAAGCTCCGTATCAGGGAAATCCTGTTGTGTCAGCTGCTTTATCAAACGTGCAGCTCGATGTTGTTTATCAAGTACTGGGCCCGCTGGCCTGCGCTGCTGTGCTGAAATAATTTTCCCGGACTTAAACCGGCCTTGCTCATCAATATTTATCGATAATATCGGTGCTAGACCGTTTTTGCCCGTCACCTTAATCCCCAGTGTGGTACAAAAGTTTCCCAGACTATAAGCAATAATCCTTTGCTTATAAAGCTCAAGTGCACGGGGAACATGCGGGCCATGGCCAAGAATCACATCAGCTCCGGCATCAACCGCGGTGCGCGCAAACAACACCACATCCCCCCTGTTTTCACCATGAAAATACTCGGTTTCAAAAGGCACACGGGTATAAGCATCGCCCTCGGCACCAGCATGAAAAGAAACGATGACAATATCATGGGCTTGCGCTAAAGCCGCAATCGTTTTACGCACATAGTCTAAATCCAGAAAGTCATGGGCACCGCGAAAAGGGGCAAAGGCGATGAGCACCACTTTCAAGCCTTTTAATTCCCACTGGGCAATGTCCCCTTCCAGGCCGGAATGTTTTATGCCGGCCTTATCCAGAACCTCCATTGTTAGTAAGCGCCCACTGTCACCAAAATCTCTGGCATGGTTATTTGCCAGGCTCATCACATCAAATCCTGCCGCTTTCAAATGCAGTGCATAGCGTGGCGGCATGCGAAACACATAGCAGCGCCGAACATCCGGACAGGCTTTTTCAGCCTCGCCACCGGTACCAAACGTGCCTTCCAGATTGCCAAAGGTAATGTCTGCCCGTGATAAAATAGCAGTAACATCGGCGAGTAATGCTTTACCGTCCTGAGGCGGCAACCGATAGTCGGGATAATCGGTTCCTAGCATCACATCACCCACTGCCATGATATTCAAAGTTGTATCGGGAAGCGTCGCTCGCAGGGTCGGCTGTTCTGAACGCATCACACTGGCTTTCGATTGGGATAAAGCAGATTCAGGTGAGACAGGCTTTACGCTAGAGCAAGCCGATACAAAAAGTAGCAGGAACAACACGCCTCCGAGTAAAAGGCCTGCTTGCAGGTTGTTGTGTTTGAATTTTACTGAAGTCACAGAGGATCAGTTCGCAGCATTTTGTCAGCCCGGTCGCTGCGTTTTATACCATTGTTTATAATAATTCCAGGCTATTTTAAGTTTTGCACACATTGCCAGCACAAAACCAGGATACCTCTCACTTAGCCTATATTTAGTGTTGCTATTTAGCGCTCGCCTTAAAAATATAACGCTTGGGATTCACCGCACGGCCATTATTGAGCACTTCAAAGTGAACGTGTGGTCCTGTTGAACGACCTGTTGTACCCATTTTAGCTACAACCTGTCCTTTTTTAATCGTATCACCCACTTTAACCTCAATTGAAAGCGCATGCCCATAGCGAGTGGAATAGCCTTTACCATGATTCACTTCAACCAAATTACCATAGCCCGAGCGGCGCCCCGCAAAGGTCACGACACCTGAAGCCACGGCGACAATGTCGGAGCCCAGTTTGCCAGCAAAATCAATACCCGAGTGGTGTACTCTGCGACCAGTAAATGGATCGGTACGAATACCAAAATAGGAGGACAACCAGCCTCGAGAAATAGGACGCCCGGCAGGCTCAACTTCTGCTTGCAGATTATTGGTCATCATCATTGTTTCAAGTACATTCAGTTGCTGGCTGCGGTTATCGAGCTGCTTCGATAAATCGCCCAGAGCGCCTAAAAAGTCATGTATTTCCATAGACTTACCGGTTTTTTCCAATGCGCTAACCGGGCCACCTCGTGCGGGCGGCTGTGAAAAATCAAACTCACCACGATCAAGTTTAGCCATGGTCGTTAACCGTGAACCTAATGCGTCCAGCCGAATAACATGGGCCTGCAATTTACCTAACCGCAATGCTAATGCGTCCATATTTTCGCGCGCATCTTGTGTTGCTTCTTCAATTTTTAAGCGCTGGGAATCCACTTCTGTTTGGTAGGCCAGGTTCAGGTCATCAGGGTTGGCTCGCATATCATTAATACCCAGCTGATAGCCGACATACATCAAACCAGCAGGCAGTATTAAAAACCCGGCCACAACCAGCGCGGCAAGCTTTTTGGCATCCATTACATAGAGGCCGGAACACCCTTGTTTTCTTCTTAGAAGCACTATATTCATATGCATACAACCTTAAAACATATATTATTATTAGCGGTTAATCCCGCTAAATCTTTATAAATATTAGCATGTACTTTCATGCTGTAAAGTAAGACGTACAATTAAGTTCGAACCGCAAGCTATTAATAAGTATGAAATTACCTAAACAAATTAACAAGCTACTTCAGCGTAAAAATTCCCGGATTGCGAGCCTTATCACACAAGCACGGAAACTCGAATTTTTAAACAACAAACTGCTGGACTTATTACCGCTGCCCTTACCTCAACACTGCCATTTGGCTAAAATTGACAAACACACACTCGTCATTGTCGTTGATTCACCGATATGGTCAGCACGATTGCGTTATTCTATCCCTGATTTACTCGCCAAACTGAAGCATCAGTCACACTATTTTATTCCCATAAAAAATATCGAAATAAAAGTGAATCCAAAGTGGCACACACAAGCCCAAACTCAAAATTTAAGGCCCAGGCCAATATCCCAAAAAACAGCACAATGCCTAAAAGACACAGCAAACGCGATTGAAAACAACGCAATTAAAAATGCTTTATTAAAAATGGCCGCAAAAGCCAAATAACGTATTGTTTTATATTATATTTTTCTAATATACATTTGTACAGTGTGTAAGATATTACCTACACTTTATGGTGAAATCAAGAGGGGGGGAATCGAATTTAAGTTGCAGAAACCGGTTTTATAAAGGAAATAGGGGCTTCCTGAGGATCGACAAAACTTACTTGCTCCCAGGCATCTTCTTCTGCAAGCAGCGCACAGAGTAATTTGTTGTTCAATTCATGCCCGGATTTATGCCCCGAAAAAGCACCAATCAGGCTATGCCCCAGCAAGTATAAATCGCCAATGGAATCAAGAATTTTATGCTTAACAAATTCATCGGCATAACGCAGACCATCTTCATTTAATACCCGGTAATCATCCATCACAATGGCATTATCCAGCGTGCCACCCAATGCCAGGTTCTTTGAGCGTAATGTTTCGATTTGATTCATAAAGCCAAAAGTACGTGCGCGGCTGACTTCTTTTACAAAAGAGGTGGTCGAAAAGTCAATTTCGGCCTGCTGTTTGCCCTGACTAAAGGCAGGATGATCAAAGTCGATGCTAAAAGCCACTTTAAAACCCTCAAAGGGTTCAAATTGAACCCATTTATCACCATCTTCAAGGCGGATCTTGCGCTTGATACGAATAAAACGCTTAGGTGCTTTTTGCTCTTCAATACCCGCGGACTGGATTAAAAACACAAACGGGCCTGCACTGCCATCCATAATCGGTACTTCGGCGGCATTTAAGTCAATATAGGCATTATCAATACCTAAACCGGCCATGGCAGAAAGTAAATGCTCAACCGTCGAAATGCGCACGCCATCTTTAATCAATGTTGTTGATAAGGTGGTATCACCCACATTTTCAGGGGTTGCTGGAATTTCAACTGGCTTATCCAGATCAACGCGTCTAAAAATAATGCCGGTATCCGCAGCAGCAGGCCGTAAAGTTAAATAAACCTTTTCACCTGTATGTAAGCCAACACCCGTGGCACGAATAATATTTTTAAGGGTACGTTGATAAATCACTTAGCATTTTCCTCTGAAAAAACAGTTAAATGTATGCAAAAATAAGACCAGCCCTGATATGTGCAGCTATATACACGGGGTTATTGCTTATATTTGAAACAAGCGGTTAATAGTAATACAAAAAGCAGTGTTACAGCAACTTATAGCTTATTAGCGTCTAAATATCCTGAAACTTGAAGGGCTTAGTGCCAATTAGCGGCAAATAGTTCCAATTTCAGGCGTATTTGTTCATTTTATAGCCTTTTCGTCTTATTTCTGTGCGCTTACTCCCAATTTAGTCAGCCTGACGGCGTAAAAATGCCGGAATGTCCAGATATTCCAGATTTGCATCCGACCCCGTGTGTGAATCAGCCGTTGTTTCCTGACGACGTTTAATCGTTGGACGGTCAAGCTGTGTATAGTCCACTTCACCATTGAGTGCTTTGTCTACAACCAAGGTTGGAACATCGGCGGCAGCATGGACTTCATTACCTAAACCTGTTGCAACCACGGTAACACGCAACTCACCGCTCATCGCCGGGTCAATTACCGTACCGACAACCACCGTTGCATTTTCAGACGCAAATTCTTTCACGGTATTGCCGACTTCTTCAAACTCGCCAATGGATAAGTCCATACCCGCTGTCACATTAACAAGAATACCACGAGCACCGGATAAGTTAACGTCTTCTAACAATGGACTTGCGATAGCCGATTCAGCGGCTTCGCGTGCACGGCCTTCGCCACTTGCACGGCCAGAACCCATCATTGCCATCCCCATTTCAGACATGACAGTTCGGACATCGGCAAAATCAACATTGATTAAACCAGGCCGAGTAATCAACTCGGCAATCCCCTGTACCGCACCAAGTAAAACATCATTTGCAGCTTTAAAGGCATCCAGCAGGCTCATGTTTTTACCTAGTACACTAAGCAGTTTTTCATTCGGGATAGTAATCAATGAATCAACGTAGCCTTTTAGTTCATCAATACCATTGCTTGCAATATCACCGCGCTTTTTACCTTCAAACGGGAACGGTCGGGTCACAATGGCGACGGTTAAAATTCCCATTTCACGGGCAACTTGCGCAACAACCGGTGCGCCACCAGTACCTGTACCACCACCCATACCGGCTGTAATGAAAATCATATCCGAACCTTCGATGACTTCAGCAATACGGTCGCGATCTTCCAGTGCAGCCTGACGGCCTATATCAGGGTTAGCCCCCGCACCCAAACCTTTAGTAATATTGCCACCCAGTTGCAACACAGTACGAGCAGAAGAGTTTTTAATTGCTTGCGCATCGGTATTGGCACAAATAAATTCAACCCCCTCCAGATCTTTGTTTACCATATGCTCCACAGCATTACCGCCACCGCCACCTACACCGACGACTTTAATAACTGCACTCTGACTGTATGTATCCATTAGTTCAAACATCTTAGACCTCCTCACTGCATTACAGTGTTTTGTAAAATTTAAAAATTCCCCTGAAACCAACTTTTCATGCGTTGTAAAACGCTTTTCAAACCATTTCCCATTCGTGCTTCAGATTCACGCATACCACGATTCTGATAACCAAACAGTAATAAGCCCACACCGGTTGAATGAATCGGTGTACGCACCACATCCACTAAACCCGTTACATACTGCGGGTGCCCTAAACGCACCGGCATATGAAATATTTCTTCAGCAAGCTCAACGGCACCTTCCATCTTTGAGCTGCCACCAGTTAATACAACACCGGCTGCACATAAGTCTTCAAAACCACTGCGACGTAATTCTGCCTGTATTAAAGTAAACAACTCTTCATAGCGCGGCTCTACCACTTCAGCTAATGTTTGCCGTGCCAAACGGCGCGCAGGGCGGTCACCTACACTGGGCACTTCGATTGTTTCTTCGATACTCGCCAACTGTGTTAATGCACAGGCATATTTCAATTTGATTTCTTCGGCATGCTGGGTTGGGGTACGCAAAGCAACAGCAATATCATTGGTTACCTGATCACCGGCAATCGGAATAACAGCCGTGTGACGAATCGCACCTTCGGTAAACACCGCAATATCAGTTGTGCCACCACCAATGTCCACCAGGCAAACACCTAATTCTTTTTCATCATCCGTCAACACCGCATGACTCGAAGCAAGTTGTTCCAGAATAATATCGTCCACTTCCAGACCACAGCGTCTGACACATTTAATAATATTTTGTGCCGCGCTCACTGCGCCAGTCACCATATGTACTTTTGCTTCCAGGCGAACACCCGACATACCAATCGGCTCACGAATACTTTCCTGGTTATCAATAATAAATTCCTGCGGCAGGATATGAAGTATTTTTTGGTCAGCAGGAATAGCAACCGCGCGTGCAGCATCAATCACTCGCTCAACATCCGGATTTGAAACTTCCTTGTCACGAATAGCAACAATACCGTGCGAGTTCAGACTACGGATATGACTACCCGCAATACCCGCATATACCGAATGAATTTGACAGCCAGCCATTAACTCGGCTTCTTCAACCGCACGTTGGATCGACTGCACCGTTGATTCAATATTGACAACCACCCCTTTTTTCAGTCCGCGTGATGGGTGAGAACCTATACCAATAATTTCAATTTCATCTTCAGGTGTTATCTCACCAACAATTGCCACCACTTTGGATGTTCCAATATCCAGTCCAACAATCAGGTTTTTTTCCAGTTTCTTAGACATTTTTCCTGCCACTTATTACTTCATTATCAAACTTGCCTTTTGCATGGCGTCGTTTCCATTTAACACTAAACCCATTGGTATAACGCATATCAATACGCTCGATAAGCGCGATTCGATCAATTAAGGTTGAATAAACTTGTGCAAAACGTTGCATCCGGTACAACTTGTTTTGCCGTCCTAAAATAAGCTCCACACCATTATCAAGTGCTAAAGTTAATGCTTGCCTCGGGCTAAACTTAACTTTTAAAACTTTTAGATTAATTGCACTAAACATTTCACTTGCATCATTAAAATAGCGCAAACAATTTTCGACCAGGCTTTCGGTAGCAACAAAGCGGGGTAGCTTCTTCGGGTATGTTTCTTTAGCTGGATAAAAAATTGCACCCAACTCACTTACCAGCCCGCTATCACCCCAGTAAGCCACCGCTTTATGTTCGATAACTTCAATAATTAACGTGTCAGGCCAAACTCGCTGCACTGAGGCTTGCTTTACCCAGGGCATGGTTTCAACTCTTTGCTTAATTGCATCAACATCAATATTAAAAAAACCTTTATTCTCAAGGATATCAATCTCTGCTTTAGCATTATTTTGCTGGCCAACACCACCACTTAATGCTTTATGTAACATTGCTTCGGTTACAAAGCTGAAGTCACCCAATGCACGAACTTTTGTAATGGGTAAGGTTTGTGGATCCGTTATTTTGATAGCACCCCAACTTACCGCTAAAACAATAACCAATAATAGTGATATAATTTTTACACCACGAATAAGCCCAACAGGCATGCCTGATTCAGATAAACGAACAGCTTGTTTGTTTTGCTTAAACACAACCCGCTCCGTTCGCCTTGTTAATGTGGTTATTATTTTTCTTTCCCAGCGTTTGCCCGAGTATCGTTAAAACCAGAGAATCAAAATCAAGACCAGATTCTTTTGCAGCCATCGGCACCAGACTATGACTCGTCATACCGGGTATTGTATTTATTTCTATAACCCAGGGTTTATTATTGGTGTCACACATCACATCCACTCGTCCCCAGCCTGATGCACCAATGCTGTTAAAAGCGGATAAAGCCAGACGCTGCAAGTGACCTTCATCTTCGGCAGACAAACCACACGGACATAAATATTCAGTATCATTCGATTGATACTTCGCACTGTAATCATAAAATTTATGCGGCGTCTTAAGCCGGATAACAGGTAAGGCCTGCTTATCCAGTATTGCAATTGTATATTCCGCACCGGTTACCCATTGCTCGACAAGCACATCACCGGCAAAATCTTTTGCAGCTTTATAGGCCGCTTTTAATTCAGCGGTTGATTCAACCTGCGCCATACCTAAACTTGAGCCCTCTAATGTTGGCTTTACAATTAAAGGGGAACCCAGTGAAGCCATAACAGATTCACAGTCGGCATTGTCATCCATCACAACAAAAGCAGGTGTAGGTAAACCGACAGCCTCTAAAATTTGTTTAGTGCGTAACTTATCCATCGCAAGTGCAGAAGCTGCGACACCACTTCCAGTATATGGCAATCCCAACACTTCAAGTATCGATTGTATAACGCCATCTTCACCGCCTTTACCATGCAGGGCGATAAAAACACGATCTATCTTTTCTTTTGATAAATCCTGCAACACCGTTTCTTTTTTGACATCAATCGCAAATGCATTAACGCCCTGCTTTAATAAAGCGTCCACTACCGCTTGCCCACTTTGCAGGGAAACAGGACGCTCAGCCGACCAACCGCCCATTAACACAGCAACCCGACCAAGCTTCTTAATCATTTCACTGTTAATGATGGTATTCACCCTTTATTACCTATTATTCGTACTTCACGAATTAAGTTAATATTAAACTCACCTTCCACAACCTGATGCACATAATTAATCAGGCGTTCAATATCGCTTGCAGTAGCCGTACCCGTATTTATAATAAAATTAGCATGCTTCTCTGAAACACAGGCTCCACCAATGCAATAACCTTTCAATCCTGCCACTTCAATCAAACGTGCTGCATAATCCCCTGCCGGATTTCTAAATACAGAGCCTGCATTTGGCTGCTGGGTTGGTTGTGTTGCACCCCGTCGAGCCAGATGTGATTTTATTTTTTGCTCACTGTGTTCACGCACCCCTTTTTGTAGCTGTAAAGTAGCGCCAATAAACCATTCATTTTTTCCAATTTTAAAATCCGAACCTGCTTTTTCTTTAACTGAACGGTATCCAATATCAAAGTCTGAAGCTGTGCGACGGTGTATGCGGCCATACTGATCTATCGTTGTTAGATTCTTAACAATAGGCCATATCTCACTACCCATTGCACCGGCATTCATTGCTAATGCACCACCAAATGTTCCCGGAATACCACATAGAAATTCAGCGCCAGCTAGACTCTGTTTCGCTGAAAATTTGGCCAGCTTTGGACTGGGCACACCCGCTTCAGCATAAATACAGTAGTCATCGCGTTTTTCAATTTTATTGAGCACACCACTCACACAAATAACAATTGCATCCAGCCCTGCATCCCGCACTAGCAAATTACTACCAAGACCAACAAAAACAACAGGTTTCTTTTTAATTTGTTGACTTAAAAATAAACTCAGGTCATCCATATCAGCCGGTTTATAAAAAATAGATGCCGTACCACCTGCTCGCCATGACGTATGCTTCGCCATAGGCTCATTACGTAAAAGCTCGCCACGTAATTTTTGTTGTTGATTAATATTCATTGCATGCATCATTTATCAGTTTTCTTGATTGCTCGAGTAATTTAACTTTTTGTCATTGCAGATAAACCTAGTAATTCTGCTTCCAGTTTCGCAGCAGCCAAGCCAACATTGCCAGCTCCCAGCGTTACAAGTACATCACCTTCATTAACTACATTGTTTACTGAAGTAGCTAACTCGCTTACATCCTCAACAAAAACAGGATCAACCTGCCCTCTACTTCGAATCGCGCGCGCAAGAGAGCGGCCATCTGCACCGGTAATTGGTGCTTCACCAGCGGCATACACTTCAAGCAAAATTAAAACATCGGTATTCGATAAAACTTTTGCAAAGTCTTCAAATAAATCACGAGTACGGGTATAACGATGCGGTTGAAAAACAACAACTAGCCGGTTATCAGGCCAACCTTTGCGTATTGCCTCAAGCGTTGCTGCTACTTCACTGGGATGGTGTCCGTAATCATCAATATGTAAAATGCTACCTTTGCTTGTTTTTATCTTGCCATTAATCTGGAACCGTCGTCCTATTCCGGCAAACTTTTCAAAGGCGGCTTTAATATCGTTATCGTCTACATCCAGCTCACGCGCAACCGCAATCGCCGCCAATGTGTTCAAAACATTATGTTCGCCAGGCATATTCAAGGTAATATCCAGTACTTTATTACTATCTTTTGCCGTAACAGAAAAAGAAGTTCTGTTTTCCATCTGTTTAATATTGACTGCACGAATATCAGCATCGCTATGAATACCGTAAGTTAAAACCGGGCGGGTAATTTTTGCCAGCAATTTTTCAACGACCGGATCATCCATGCAAACAATAGCCAGACCATAAAAAGGTAAATGATGTAAAAACTCCAGAAATGTTTGCTGCAAGACTTCAAAATCACCATCATAGGTTTCCATATGATCGGCATCAATATTGGTCACAATAGCCATCATGGGTTGCAAATGCATAAACGATGCATCACTTTCATCGGCTTCAGCAACCAGGTAATGACTATCACCTAATCGCGCATTTGAGCCGGCACTATTTAATTTTCCACCAATAACAAAAGTCGGATCCAGTTTCCCTTCCGCTAAAACCGTTGCTATTAAGCTTGTTGTGGTTGTTTTTCCGTGTGTACCTGCGACTGCAATGCCATATCGGAAGCGCATTAATTCTGCTAACATCTCTGCACGTGGCACAACTGGAATTCTATTTTCAATGGCGGCTATTACTTCTGGATTAGTCTGGTTTACCGCACTTGATATAACCACAACATCGCTGCCTTTTATATTTTCAGCATCATGCCCAAACATAATCGAGGCACCTTGTGCCTGTAATCGTTTAGTCACCGCATTTTGCTGTATATCCGAACCAGATATTTCATAACCCAAATTCAGTAACACTTCAGCAATGCCACTCATACCGATACCACCAATACCCACAAAGTGGATTCGGCGAATGCGCCCCATTCCCAAACGGCCTTCACGTTCTACTAAATTACTCATACGTTCAGCCATGTGTTGCTCCCACCTCTGGCTTTACTATTAAATTGCAACACAGATCCGCAACTTTACTCGCTGCATCTGGCATCGCTAACAAACGTGCATTTTCAGCCATTTGTAATAATTTGCTTCGACCCTTACACAATAGCGCTTCCAGTGTTTTAGCAAAATCATTTGATTTAATTTCAGACTCACGTATAACAATAGCTGCGTCACCATCGGCTAAATACTTCGCGTTGTAATACTGATGGTCATCCACTGCAAAAGGGTAAGGTATTAATAATGCCCCTAAACCTACCGCAGATAATTCAGAAACAGTTAATGCACCTGAACGACAAATAACAACATCTGCCCAACTATAAAGACCCGACATATCTTCTATATAATCCACAACTGTCGCATCAATGGATATTTGACTGTAAATTTCTTTTGTATTTTGAAAATGCCGTAACCCTGTTTGGTGCACCACACTTAACGGGCAATTTTTTTCAATTGTACTAAAAGTTGCCGGTAACATTTTGTTCAGAGCCATTGCACCCAGGCTGCCACCCAATACAAGTACATGTATTTTTTTATCTCTATGCTCAATAAAACGCTGTGCAGGAGGGAGGAGCGCTTCAATTTTTTTTCGTACAGGGTTACCAACATGAATTGCCCGTACGTTATTTTTAAATGTTTCAGGAAAAGCCTCTGCAACATGCGTTGCAAAATTTGCAAGCACTTTATTCGTCATACCTGCAATGGTATTTTGTTCATGAATAACAAGGGGTTTGCGTAATATCCAGGAGGCAATACCACCGGGGCCAGAAACAAAGCCACCCATACCCAGCACAACATTGGGTTTTTGCTTAATACAAATAGATAAAGCCTGCACAATGGCTACCGATAACTTTAACGGCGCTAGTAACCAGCCAAACAACCCTTTCCCGCGTAAACCTGTTACCGAAATAAAATACAACGGGATGGATTTTGCAGAAACTATTTTTTCTTCCATTCCTTTTCGCGTCCCCATCCAGGATACTTTGACCCCACGACTCATTAATTCTTCTGCAACAGCAAGTGCAGGATAAACGTGCCCACCTGTACCACCTGTTGCAATTAACACATGCATCATACCGTTACCCCTCGACGGGTGCGCTGACTACAGCGATCATATTGGCGCGTCTCAAAATCAACCCGTAAAACCAGACCAATTGCTATGCACATAACAACAAGACTACTGCCACCATAACTCATAAATGGCAGTGTTAAACCTTTGGTGGGCAAAACGCCCATATTCACACCAATGTTTATAAAAGCCTGTAAACCAATCCATAAACCAATACCATAAGCCAGATATCCGCCAAAAGGATGCTCATGTCGTTCTGCCTGCAGGCCTATATATAAAGAGCGAAAAACAATAAAGGAAAATAGCAAAATAACGGCTATTCCACCAAGCAACCCAATTTCTTCAGCCATCACAGCAAAAAGAAAATCAGTATGCGCCTCTGGCAAATAAAATAGTTTCTGCACACTCGCGCCTAGCCCCACCCCCAGCCATTCGCCACGCCCAAACGCAATTAAGGCCTGAGTTAACTGGAAGCCACTATTAAAAGGATCACCCCAGGGGTCAAGGAAAGTTGTTAAGCGTTGCATACGGTATGGAGAGATAACAGCGAGTAACGCCAGCAAACCAACCATAAATAAAATCACTATCAGAAACTGTCCAGGTTTTGCTCCACCTAACCACAACATACCCATTGTTGTTGCCAATAAAACAACAGCCGCGCCAAAATCAGGTTCTAACAACAACAGAAAAACTATAATAGACAATAAACCCAGTGGCTTCCAAAAACCGGAAGAATTTTTCCGTAATACATCATTGTGCCGTACTAAATAACTCGCAACATAAATAATCGCAAATAGTTTCACAAACTCAGAAACCTGAATACTAAATAAGCCTAAATTAATCCAGCGGGTACTGCCATTCACCTGCTTGCCTAAACCTGGAACAAAAACAAGCAATAACAATAACAAACTAAAAAAAATAAGAATCAGACCCGTTTGTCTCCAAAATTTAAGTGGTACTTTATAAGCAATATACAGGGCACTAAATGCAATTAGAAGATATACAAGCTGACGCCAGAAATAATATAAAGGATTACCCGTTAATTCATCGGCAATCGATACGGATGAGGAACCCACCATAACCAGGCCAAGAAAAGACAGGCATAAAACTGCAAGCAATAACTGAGTATCATATGCTACAAACTTCTTCCTTGCAGAAGAGCTGGTTGGTGTTGCTATATAAGCTGCCTGCGTTGCCATCCGCTACTACACCTCCACACTGTCTTGAACAATAGATATAAAAGACTGGCCACGATGAACATAATTATCAAACTGATCAAAGCTTGCACAAGCGGGGGAAAATAAAACAACATCACCCCTGATAACATATGGTTCAATAAATTTAATTGCTTCTTCCAGGGTTTGAACTTTTGTGACAGATAACTCGGGAACAGATCTTATTGTATTAAATATTAATTCAGCATCTTCACCATAAACAATAATTTGTTTTATATTTTTAGTTATAAAAGGAACCAACTCCATGAAGTTCTGCCCCTTAGACTGGCCTCCCAATATTAAGTAAAGAGGATAATCGGAAAAACCTTTTAAAGCAGCACTGGTTGCACCAATATTGGTTGCCTTTGAGTCATTTACCCAACGTACACCTTTTTTTGTACTAATAACCTGACTACGATGTTCTAAGCCTGTAAACTGGCTAATTACTTTTTCAGTTTTACCCAGCTCAATATCAAAAACTGAACATAAACTTAATACAGCCAGAATATTTAATTTGTTATGTTGCCCTGCAATTTTTATATTTGAAATACTAATTAATGGCTTTCCATTATGAAAAACCCACTCAACTCCATTGTGTGTATCAAGGTAGAAATTTAACCCGGTCTTATTCTCCAGCCCAAACGTAATTTTATTTATATTAATGCTTTCAGTTAATTCTACTGTTCTCTGATCGTCTGTATTGACAACAATGTTTTGTGTATTTTTAAATATCTTTTTCTTGGCGTTACAATAGTCTAAAAATGAGTCATATCGATCCATATGATCTTCACTTAAATTTAATACCACACTGACATATGCATCCAGATTGGGGGTAGTTTCAAGTTGAAAACTTGATAACTCGAGTACATAGCAATCAGGCTCGTTATCAGTCAACAATTCCAGACAGGGTACACCGATATTACCACCAACCCGAGCTTCTAACCCGGCACTATTAAGAATTTCACCTACAAGCGTTGTTACTGTACTTTTCCCGTTAGAGCCCGTAATTGCAATAATAGGCGCATCTGTTAACGTGCAAAATAAAGCAACATCACCTATTACCTGCTTTTTCTGTTGTATGGCCGCTTGTATATAAGGATGTTTAATCGAAATACCAGGGCTAACAATTAAAATATCAGCATTAGTAAAATAATGCTCCTGGAATTCACCGCATATAATTTCAAATTTATTTTGAATATCCGTTATACTAATAACGCTACTGCGACTATCAACAATAACAAAGTCAAGTCCATGTTTTTTCAGAAATCTGGCACACGACAAGCCAGTTACACCACCACCAACAATCAGGATAGCTTTATCTTTCCACTGCAATTTTAAGTCAGAAATTTTCACTTCAGTTTTATTACTACCTAAATTTAAATTATTTCTTGCAAGCATTATTATCGTACTTTTAACATTGCTAACCCAACTAAAACCAGAATAACCGTAATTATCCAGAATCGAACAATGACTCGCGGCTCTGGCCAACCTTTTAGTTCAAAATGATGATGTAATGGTGCCATTAAAAAAATTCGTTTACCGGTTAATTTAAAATAGGCAACCTGGATAACAACCGAAACGGTTTCTACAACAAATACGCCACCCATTACAAATAAGATAAGTTCCTGTCGCACTAAAACAGCCATAATTCCTAATGCTGCGCCCAGTGCCAACGCACCTACATCGCCCATAAAAACCTGAGCCGGGTAAGTGTTAAACCAGAGAAAGCCTAAACCGGCACCAACTATTGAGCCACAAAAAATAACCAGCTCACCGACTCCGTTAATATGCGGGATAGATAAATAACTTGCGAACTGTGCATGTCCCGTTAAATATGCAATTAAACCTAACGCGCCACCGACCATAACCGTTGGTAAAATCGCCAGTCCATCCAGGCCATCTGTTAAGTTAACAGCATTACTAGAGCCGACAATAACGAAATAAGTAATAACAACAAAAGAAACAAACCCAAGCTGAAAGGTAAGATCTTTAAATACCGGAAAAATAAATTGTAATTCAGCCGGACTTGCTGTTTTATACAAATAAACAGCAACAACCAGAGCAATAACAGACTGCCATAAATATTTATAACGTGAAGCCAACCCTTTCGGATCACGTTTTACCAGTTTTTTATAATCATCAATCCAGCCAATAACACCATAGGCAAGTGTAACTAATAAGACGACCCAGACATAACGGTTACTCAGATCAGACCAAAGTAATGTACTAATTCCAATTGCAACAAGGATAAGTGCACCACCCATTGTAGGTGTACCCGCTTTAATTAAATGCGTTTCAGGCCCATCATCTCGGATAGGTTGACCAATATTATACTTGCTTAATCGTTTAATCATTGTTGGGCCAATCAATAATGAAATAAGCAATGCAGTGATAACACCCAAAATGCCACGCACGGTTAAATAGTTAAAAAAGTTAAAGCCGCTATAAAAGTCCTGCAAATAGTGGGCTAAGGCATATAACATTTAGCGTTCCCCTGGTTCCGGTGATGCCGTACAAATAGCATTAACGATTTTTTCCATTTGCATTGCACGTGAACCTTTTACAAGCACACAGTCTTTCGGCTGAATATTTTTAATTAATTGTTCAACCAATTCCTGATGTGATGCAAAATGTTGTGCTCCCACACCAAATTCATCACTGGTTACACGGCTCGTTTCACCAATGGTGTACAGATATTTTACATTTCCCTGTTTTATTGTCTGCGCAGCCGCTTTATGCAGTGAAAACGCATTTGTACCAAGTTCGCCCATATCACCTAATACAACGTGATGAGAACCTTTAAAGTCAGACATAACATCAACAGCAGCAGCTAAAGAAGCCGGGTTGGCATTATAGGTATCATCAATAACAATACTGTCATGCACACCTTTTTTATTTACTAACCGCCCGGGGACAGGCTGCATAGATTCAAGACCTTGTTTGATAATCTTGAAATCCACACCTATCGCAATAGTAGCAGCAATAGCTGCCAGAGCATTCATAATGTTATGCTTACCTGGTAGTGGCAACTCTAGATCAAATTGTGGCTTATTCTTTACTGTAATGGTTATTAAATTACCTGCATTATGTGAAATATATGAAACATCAGCATTATTGTTCTTTCCAAAAGTAATAATCCTGTTATTGCCTGCAAGTTCTTTCCAATAAGAGGAATAAGTATCATCATAATTAATAATCGCTGTACCACGATTATTCAAACCTTCAAAGATTTCACCTTTTGCTTTTGCAACACCGTCAAGACTCCCAAAGCCTTCCAGATGCGCTGCTGCGGCATTTGTAATAATGGCAACATCTGGACTTGCCAATTGTGTCAGGTATGAAATTTCACCCTGATGATTTGCGCCCATTTCTATAACCGCACCATCATGGCAAGACTTCATTCTGTTTAAGGTAATGGGTACACCAATATCATTATTGAAATTACCTTTAGTTGCCAGGACACCTTTTGTACCTAGCGTTTTAGACTGTTGGGACAAGATGCTAAACAACATTTCTTTTACCGTTGTTTTGCCATTACTACCCGTTACCGCAACCACCGGGTAATTAAATTTATTGCGCCAGGCTTTTGCTATTTGCCCAAATGCAAGTTTTGTGTCCTTAACAATAAGTGCTGGTTTCACCTGTTCAATTTTATGGTCGATTAAATAGGCAACCGCTCCCCGATCATGTGCTGATAATATGAAATCATGCGCATCATAATTATCACCTTTTAGTGCAACAAATAATTCACCACGTTTAATGGTTCGGCTATCGGTATTCACACCACGTACCGTACCGCTAAGATCTGCACTGTCACCATGCAATACGGCACCTGTTATTTCCTGAATTTCTTTTAGTGTCATCGTAAACATTGTTATTGGGTACTCTAATTTAACCGCTGCTAAACTCATTGTTTCTCGCTTAAAACTTCTTTAACTACTGACATATCATTAAATTCAAATTTTTCATTTGCAATAATCTGATAATTTTCATGCCCTTTGCCAGCAACAAGTACACAACCTTGTGTTGCTGTTTTTTTTATAGCCGTTTCAATGGCTTTTTTTCTATCCAGTTCAACAATTATCTTTGCCGTATCATTAATACCTTGAGAAATTTGTTTAATAATTTCTTCTGCAGATTCATTTCGAGGGTTATCATTGGTTAACACAATAAGATCTGCATAAGTGTCAGCCACTCCACCCATTTGAAAACGTTTCCCCATATCCCGCTCACCACCGCAACCAAACACACAGGTCAAATTATTTTTAAATTGTTTATGCAAGGTTTTTAATACTTGTTTCAATGCATCTGGCGTATGTGCATAATCAACAATAACCACAGGGTAACCCGGCATATTTATTTTTTGCATTCTGCCGGCAACGGGTTTAATTATTGATATTCTTTCTGCAATTTCATCCAGTGAATACCCCTGTAATTGCAAGTAGGCACTTACTGCTAACAAATTACTAACATTAAAGTCACCAGCTAAAGGTGAAGTAATAAAAACCGATCCTTGTTTTGTATTTAAAGTAAAATCTGTTTTATTTGCAGAATACTGAATATCTGTTGCATAAATATCCGGGCTGTTAATCGAGGCATCCAGACCATAGGTAATAATATTTTCTGTAATAGTTGATTTTAAAATAGCCTGGCCATAGCTATCGTTTACATTAACAATGGCTGTTTTTAAACCGGGCATTTGAAAAAGTCTGGTTTTTTCTTTCAGATAATTTTCCATTGTTCCATGGTAGTCGAGGTGATCCTGAGTCAGATTGGTAAATATCGCCACATCAAACTGGATATTATCAACTCGCCCCTGTGCTAATGCATGCGACGATACTTCAACTGCTGCAAATTTTGCATTCATTTCAATAAAATTCGCCAGTGTTTTATGCATAGTCACAACATCTGGTGTTGTATGTGAACCTGCTACAATATCAGGATAAATACCAACACCTAGTGTTCCAATCAAGCCACAGCTTTGTTTTTTATCTAAAGCCTGTGCAATAAAATTGACGCAGGACGTTTTTCCGTTAGTGCCTGTAACCGCAACTATATTTAAAGATTTTGACGGATTACCGTAAAACAGGCTGACAATTTCACCCAGCTTTAACTTTAAATTGGTAATTGCAATTAAAGGTACGCGTTTCGCTTGCTGATTATTAGCAAACCAGGAAAACGGTATTGCATTGGCTTCTGCTTCCCATAAAACAGCAACAGCCCCAGCTTTTACCGCGGAGTCGATATAATTCAGACCAGTTCCAGCTTCGCCCGGAATAGCGATAAACACATCACCTTGCTTTACTTGCCGACTATCGAGTTGCAGGTTATTAATTTCAACATCATATTCTGTGGGAACGTGAATAATATTGGCTAATAACATACCAAGTGTTTTTGCAACTGGTTGTTGTTTAACGGCCATCATTGTCGTCCCGCCATTTTTGTTTTAATGATACTGGACGGTGCAGCGGCATACTGCATCTCGGTATTAATAGCATCCGGGGCGATATCACGTATTCTCAATGCACCTGCCATTACTTTCGAAAACACAGGGGCAGCCACTTCACCACCGTAATAAATACCATCCGCTGGTTCATCAACAGTAACAACCATAACCATTCTGGGATTACTCGCCGGGACTAAACCTGCAAAAATTGAAAGGTATTTTTTATCACTATAACCACCAAGGGTAATCTTTTTTACGGTACCTGTTTTACCGGCAACACGGTAACCGGGAATACTGGCGAGTTTTCCGGTACCTTCTTCACCAATAACTGACTCCATCATTGAAATAATTTGTTGTGACGTGTTTGTGGCTAATACAGCCTGTCCTTCTACATCGCTATCAACACGTGTAAATCTAATCGGTAAACGTTTGCCCTTATTCGCAATGACTGCATAAGCACGCGCTAACTGTAATGAAGTAACGGATATTCCATAACCATAAGACAACGTTGCACGTTCAATCATCTGTTTATCGGAAACAGCATTGACCAGTCCCATTACTTCACCTGGAAAACCACTTTCACTACGCCTACCAAACCCAACTTTGTTGTGGATTCCAGTGAGTCTGTCAGCTGAAAGGGATAATGCAATTTTGCTTGCGCCCACATTGCTGGATTTTTGTATAATTGTTTGCAAATCGAGCACGCCATAGTTGCGGTGGTCACGAATAACATTGGAACCAACACGAAACAAACCGGGGCTTGTATCCACTTTTGTTGCCGGACGATATTTTCCCGATTCAAGTGCGGCGGCAATTGTGAACGGTTTAATGGTTGAACCTGGCTCATAGATATCGGTAACCGCCCGATTTCGATAATTTTTACTTTTCAGATTTTTCCTGTTATTTGGGTTATACGATGGCTGGTTTACCATTGCCAGTACTTCACCTGTTTTCACATCCAATATAACTGCAGAACCTGACTTGGCTTTATGTTTGCGTACTGCTTTTTTTAATTCACGGTAAGTTAAATATTGCAAACGACGATCAATGCTTAAAACAAGATCTTTACCCGGCCTGGCCTGCTCGATTAACTCAACATGTTTTATAACGCGACCCAGCCTGTCTTTTAATACCCGTTTTAAGCCTGGTTTCCCTTTCAGCCAGTCGTCATAAGCAAGCTCAAGACCTTCCTGCCCTGCATCATCTATATTTGTAAAACCAATAACATGTGAGGCAACTTCACCAGCAGGATAGTAACGGCGGTATTCACGTTGCAAGGAAACACCAGCTAGCCCCAGCGCTAGAATTTGTTGTGATATTTCAGGTGTGACATGGCGCTGTAAATAAACAAAATCACGTGCTTTACGTTGCATTACCAATTTTGTAATTCGTGATACTTTAACTTTCAGAATTTTAGCCAGCTTTGGCCATTGTGCCTGTTCGGTTAAAAATTCTTTTGGGTTAATCCAGACAGAATCAACCGGTGTACTTAATGCCAGTGGCTCACCATTCCGATCTGTAATCATGCCGCGGTGTGTTGCAATTGGTACAACCCGTAAATAACGTGCATCACCCTGTCCCTGTAAAAAAGCATGATCCAGTATATGTAAATCAAAGGCACGCCAGACTAAGGCCAACACACTCAACACAATAACGGCCACAACAATAAACATGCGGTAAAATTTGACTGGTGTGTGCACTGTTACACTCATAGCTTTATAATTACCGTGTTTTCGTACGTTACATTACGCATATGTAATTTTTCAGTGGCTATTTTTTCTATACGACTGTCTGTTGCCCAGGTACTTTGTTCGAGTTGTAACTGTCCCCATTCAATATTCATTCGATCACGTTCTTTATTTAAACTTTCTAGCTCGACAAACAATAATCTATTTTTGTGCTTACTATAAACAACTGACATAGCTGAAATCACTGAAGCAATAACAAGTACAAGGCTAATCATCTTCAATTTGTCATCTAAAAATCGGGTTAAAGCAGTAATCATTCGCTAGACCCTCTCAGCAATACGCATAATGGCACTACGTGAACGTGCATTTCGTTTTATTTCCTCGGGTGATGCTTTGATTGCTTTACCAATTCGGCGTAATTTTGAATTTACCTGTACATGCATCACCGGTAAATCAATTGGCAACTGTTTGCCCTTTTCCATCGCACGGATAAAACGTTTAACAATACGGTCTTCAAGCGAATGAAAGCTGATAACCACCAGGCGGCCACCCGGCTTTAAAATATTAACCGCCTGTTGCAGGCACTGTTCTAAATCGTCGAGTTCACTGTTAATAAAAATTCTTATGGCCTGAAAACTGCGGGTAGAAGGATCTTTGCCTTTTTCCCATTTAGGATTTGCAGCCGCAACAATGGATGCAAGTTGCTTGGTTGTCTGTATGGGTGTTTCCTCACGGGCATTAATAATGGCGCGGGCAATGCGTTTGGCAAAACGCTCCTCACCGTATTCCTTTAATACTCTGGCAATATCTTTCTCGTCTGCATCGGCTAGCCATTGCGCTGCACTTAAACCTTGTGCGGGATCCATTCGCATATCAAGCGGGCCATCATTCTGGAAGCTAAAACCACGTGCCGCATCATCTACCTGTGGTGATGACACGCCTAAATCCAGTAGTACACCATCCACATCCCCGACCCAGCCATACTGGTTGGCCACGGCTTCCAGTTCGGCAAATGATGCTTGTGCTATTGAAAAGCGACTGTCCTGACTAAATTCTTTTTCGGCTGTGGCTATTGCCTGCGGATCTTTGTCAAAGGCAAGTAAATGCCCGTCTGCATCAAGTTGCTCTAAAATCAAGCGGCTATGGCCACCACGACCAAACGTACCGTCCACATAGCAACCGGACGCATGGATATTTAAGCCTTGAACTGCTTCATCCAGTAAGACTGTTTGATGTGTTAGTGCATCACTCATAATGAAATATTCTCAAGATCCGCCGATAAAGTTTCGCTATCGGTTTCGGTTAACCAGCTATCACGCTGCTCATTCCAAACCTGCTCATCCCATATTTCAAATTTTTTACCCTGACCGATTAAGGTTACCCGTTTTTCCAGACTGACCCGTTCACGTAATAATGGTGGCAGTAAAATTCGACCGCTATTATCAAACTCGCACTCGGAAGCATGGCCAATCAACAGGCGTTGCAGTTTGCGGGTTTGGGAATTGATATTCGGTAAACGCACCAGCTGGCGTTCAATTTCTTCCCACGCGGGGAGTGGGTAAAGTAGCAGACAGGGATCGTTTAAATCGAGAGTAACCACTAACTGACCACTGCATTGTGCAGTCAGTTTTTCCCGGTATTTGCTGGGCATGGCCATACGCCCCTTCGCATCCAGGTTCAGTGTATTGACACCTCTAAACAATTTGCGCTCCTAAGTGACTATTTATTATTGAAGCGATCCATAATTCCCCACTTGGATCCACTTTTATACACTATAGAGAGCAAACCACCACAAATCAAGTGATGTGGCACACATTTTAGGTAAAAGTTTCTTTTATGACAATGACTTAGCGTTACTTATAAGCATCACTGGTTAAAAATTGCACAGTTTTTAAAAAATAAATAGACTTATAAATCAAGTATTTACAAATGGCAGTTAATGTGGAATTTTAAGAAAATAGCTCCGAAAATGGGGAAAAAGGGAGTTAGCCGATAAGCCGGGTTCTGTCGTGAGCAATCATTCATCTGGTCTACACGTTGCCGTGCAACTCAAGCAACCTACCCAGAAACCATGCGGGCCGCATGTTTCCCGAAGGAATGTTTCTCTATTTGGTCTTGCTCCAGGTGGGGTTTTCCCTGCCACTTATGTTGCCATAAGCGCGGTGCGCTCTTACCGCACCATTTCACCCTTACCGATGCAAATAAATGCAAAGGCGGTATATTTTCTGTGGCACTTTCCGTCGGCTCGCGCCGCCCAGACGTTATCTGGCACCCTGCCCTGTGGAGCCCGGACTTTCCTCCGGTATTTAGCTTAAGCTAAATACCCGCGATTGCCTGGCTAACTCCTTAATATACAGTATCACCGAATCATCCAGATAAAGCCAGTGGTTAAATGATAAACACTTCGCCAACAGTCCATATTTTAAGCCAGATAACGGCTAACCCTGTCATAGCACACATGGCTTTTATTTGTTAAATTAAAAACGAGTATTTCAAGGAGATAAAAAAATATGGAAATAGGTGAATCCTCTGACAGCATTGTTGAAGAAAAAATACCAACGGACAATATCGAAACACTCAAAATCCGCTTTAGTCTTTTCTTTGACGGCACGTTGAACAACAAAACCAATATCGACCAGCGTTTACTCTCTGCAGCAGATAACACACTCACCGAAGAAGAGCGCAAGGCGGCAAAAGAACTGAAACAAAAAACCAGCGCAAAAGAGCAACGCATGGCAGCAAGCCTTTATAAAAAGCACGGTGCCAAAAAAGAAGACGAAGAAAACAGCTATGAAGGCTATTATACCAATGTGGCTATCATGGAAAAATACCTTGCTAATTCCGCTGAATATGACCTTAACCTGCAAACCTATATTGAAGGTAGCGGCACGCTGGATAAAGCCGGGGATAAAACCGCCGGTTATGCGTTTGCTGTCTGGAAAACCGGCATCCCTGCCAAGGTAAAAAAAGGTGTGGAAAATGTATTGACTTTAATTAGTGAAAATCACACCAATAAAAAAATCATTATTGAAAAAATCACTCTGGAGGTCTTCGGCTTTAGCCGCGGTGCAGCAGCAGCACGCCATTTTATCCATCAGGCGATGCTGGATAAACAACTTCAAGATGGCCTGGTTGAAGAGCTCGGTTACAAAGTACAACCCCGAGCCGTTAAGGTCGACTTTGTTGGCCTGTATGATACCGTTTCAACCTACGGTATTTTAAAAACCGCCCTCGGTATTGGTGTTTCCAATAACATTAGCCTGAATCTGCATGCCATTGCCCATGCCAAGCAGGTGATACAATTAGCTGCCGCCGATGAGCACCGTGAATATTTTTCATTGACGGATATTCACAGTGCGCGGGGAAGCAGCCGTGAGATCTTTCTACCCGGTGTTCATTCTGATATTGGTGGTGGTTACCGTGATAATACCGACGAAAAACAGGTTATCTATAAAGACTATGGTTACTCACTCAACAATGCAAAGAAGGAAATGCAGGCACAAATTGATGCAGGGCGATACAGGAAAGATGAAATTTTTCTCGAACATACCCTGGGCTACGAGGGAGACGAAAGCGATGATAGCAGCATTATTCGGGTCGACAAGAAAAATATCAGCAATAAATACAGCCGCATCCCTTTACAGCTGATGGCAGAGTATGCGAGAAAGAGTAAAGTCAAACTAAATCCATTATTAGAACGTAATGAAGCGATTCCATCCGAACTGAGTCATGTAAAACAAAAGATAGACGCTTATATTACCAACACCGAAAAGTCCAAAGCCGAGCACTGGCACCATAATGACGAAGCCTGGTTACGGGAATTGCGCCATGACTATTTTCATTTTTCCGCACGTTATAGCACTGGGCATACGCCACGCTATAATCGTGGCAAACGTGCCCGGCTTATCATCAGAAGTTAAGTGATGCACATGTTTAACAAGCCCATTCAAACTTTAAAACTTATCAGTCTTATCCTATTGTTATCACAGGGAGTATCCACAATGGCAGGTATCCACTTTATTAATAAGGCGAAGGCCACAGCGAACGCAACTAAATTCGACTGGCAGGCTAGCGAAAGCGCGCCTAAAAGCTACCCAATGCAAATTATCACAGGCAATTTCTATTCCCCCAATGGCGACTCACTGTATGTGCCGAGTGGAGTCTTCCTACATAAAGGCTGGGGCATTGGTCGCTCATCACATCTGGTCGGGGAAGACTTAAAAACCTTACCCAATCAATTAACCATTTCTTTTTTTTCCTATACTGAGAACCAGTTTTACCGCGGTGACTTTGCCCTGCCGTACGATAAAATTCTGGCACTGTTTCAGGCGGGTCATTATAGCCCAAAAGACGAAGATCATATTACCTACCATCGAATCACCGTTGGGGTTGCCCCCGGCGGGGCTGTATCGGTATGGGTGGTCAGCCTGGATCGAAGCGTCGAAGTCTTCTTTGGCTATGCGAAAAAAGAAGAAGGTAACTGGAAATGGATTAATGATAACCCTAATTACACAAGAGAAGAATACATCCAGTTAGCAATACATGAAGCCCTCGAAGAAGAAGGCCTTAGTCCCGAAGCCATCACCGCACTAAAGCAACGCCCCCTCCCCTTTGGCTTATGGGAACGCTATCACCAGCGGCGGTATCGCTGGCAACCGGTTTTTACCAATATGCCCGTTTACGGGGGGCGAATTGACTATATTAAATATTACAACGGTGAACGCGATTATATTGATATCCCCGCCACCGACAATAAGGCCGAAACCACTCGAGCGGTTCCCAGCTTGCTGGACTTTACCTGGGATCGCCCTCCCGCCAAACCCTTACGCCTCAAACTATCTTTTAATGAAGATGAGATTTTTGCTGCCTTTGAAAAACTCGGCAGCCAGAACCAGCCGCTGCAATTTGAAATGCGCATAGAAAAAATAAACGGAAAAAATGATTTCACTATCTGGCTGAAAAATGAAAAAGAATCGATTGAAATTAAGCAAACAAAAGTGGAAACTTATGGCATTCCCGAATAAGAGCACTCGACGTTAAACCGCTTAATGA
>JALTJZ010000006.1 GCA_027076325.1 Chromatiales bacterium
TAATTGCTGCACATGCCAGGAGTATTAATGCTGTCCTAGTTACAAACAATGTTCGTGAATTTAATCGAGTTCCAAACCTTGTAGTTGAAAATTGGATTGCTGATTAATTCTTTTGAAATATAACGATTAGCGTAACCGGCTGGCTACCCCAGAGCGACGAGGAACGAGAAGCGGCGGGGTAGCCAGTCCGAGTTGACGCTATTGTTATATTTTGTTTGTGTGTATCTCGAGGGCGTGTTGCAGCATTTTGTGTATTTTGATTTGATTAGCTCGTTTGACTTCACTCTTAGAGATCCTTGGTTGATCTATGTATGACCATATAAATGTATCTAGAGAACTTATTTTTATACCAATAACTCCAACGTGGTAAAGCGCCTGAATAATAGATGAAATAACGTCAGACTCGCTAACCCCTGATTTGCTTGTTGAATAAAACCTTTTGACCATTTCAACGCATGGGTCAGCATCGTTACATTCATGAAGCGTCATGCTTATTGATTCAAAACGTGACCCAGACAAAGCTGAGCGTGTAAATGGAGATGGTAAACCACGCAGTATTTCTGCAGATTCCTCTAAACATGGGTAGAATTCCGACCATTCTTCACTTAGGGACTTTAACCGCTTAGATGAATAACTAGCCTCGGCAGCACACATGGCTCGCCAGGAAACTCGTTCGCGATCTGCGGCCACATAAAAACATTCATTCGCGAATTGAAGAGCGTCTCTAGGGCGAAGCAGAGTACGTTCAATGATGTAATCCTCTGCACGCATTCCGCCCCCTTTTTTTGGCTTCGGAAAAAAGTCAGAGAACTTCAGATTCTCATTTGTGTATTGGCGACGGAAAACTTCATTTATACGCTTCTCAATAAGTAACTCCAAATCATCTTTTGACCATCTGACAGGCAGTATGTATGCCTCATACTTTTCTTCTTGGAAACCTGTATCGCGCGTCCTATCAAAAACAAAATCCAATAGATCGCGCCTCAAGGCAGGAAGAATTTTAACTTGATTTAATTTCCTAAATGATTTTATTTCTTCTATTAATGCCCTGATAAAACGACAACGTGTTTCAGTTTCAGCCCAGTTTTCATCTAAAGCATCTATTAATATGTAATATTTCTTTTGTTTATCGTTAAAGGCATATTCTGCAAGAAGGTCTAAAACTTCATTAAGTCTTTTTATTTGAATTCCGCTAACAACTTGACTGGCACGATTCTTTATTTCAACTCTTTCCTCATTGCTTAATGACCTTGCACCCTCAAGAGACACATCTACATTCTTGAAATCTGCTCCGAATTTTGACTTTATCTCTGAAGCGAATTTATTTGTCAATTCTCTTAGTTGCTCATCCGTTTCAAGCCAGAATTTATCACCCCATTCAGAGAAGTATGAGAATGCTTTTTCCTTGACTTTATCACGTTCAATTAATTGATAAATACGTTGAATAAAGTTCCTATTATCTGATTCACTTTTTAAATCATATCGAAGTTTGAGTAACTCGACCGTAAGAAGATGGCGCCACAATATTCGGTAAAACAAGTCTAGCTTTATACCTAGCTCATTTAGGAACTGGATAATATTAGAGTGCTCAAGAAAGCGTATTGAAATATCGTTTGGGTCGAGAAAAACAGAATGTTCTGCTGTTTCGCTGATTTTTAACAGTAGCGCGCTTTTTCCAGAGCCTGTGCGCCCCAATACAATAGCTGCTGGATCATCAACGTCCATCAACCGTGATAGTTCGCCTGTATCTATAAAACAAGACAAAAGAAGGTCTTTGTCTGCTTCTGCATCCAGCTCCCCTAGTTTTAGACCTTTACGTATTACAATTGGATTGCTCAATACGTTCTCCTAAAAATATAACGTCGAAAATCATCGGGGGTAAAAAGCAGAGCGAGGCACGAGCGGAGCTTTTTTCCATCCAAGTGAATTTGCCTTGTTATGCATGATTTCTATTCTTGTATTACAAATATTGCCATTCCTTGTCCACTTTTATGATTAACAGGTACATACATCGTTGTGCCAGAGCCATAAGCATTAACTGTATTACCAGTGCTGTATGCTGTAGCTGTGCCATAACCAGTCCCCACCATGCCGCCACTTTGATCCCCGACCCCTTGAAGCAATACACCATTAGCACCTAAAGAAGCCGCTTCTTCTTTAAGTCTTTCAATGACTTTTTCCATTTTACCTTGGTCGGTAAAAGACCATGAGTTTTTGCTAGAAGCACTTACTAGGGCTACATCCTCATATTTGCTAGGTGGTTTTGAATATAACTTTACTTGTGACGGATCAATTGGAGGTCTTTTTGTGCCAATTAAGGTATGCGTGCTGGCACAAGAGATTATAAGTGCTGTGGAAATTGTTAATGTGATTAATTTTAAATATTTTGTGATCATTTGCGTTTCCTTAGTGATACATAACGTCTGAGCTAACTTGACGCAAAAAGTAGAGCGACGATAGGAGCGGCGCTTTTTGTGGTCAAGTTGAGCGATTTGTTATGCAATTAGTTAAAATAACCAAAATTTTTTCTTTTTATAAAAGGGTTCAATGTTGCTGAAGTAATTAGAGACTCCTTCCTGTGAATCAATTTGTATAAAATCAACAGGAGGGTCTGGTATTTCAACGTCGTTACATATCATGCCTGAAGATGATACAACCTCATTCCAGTTCCCAGTAGTTAAAATGCCAATTAAGGTATGTGGTGGATCACCTGTTTCTGGATTATGAAAATGAACTAAGTAGGCAGAGATTACTTCTTTTTTTGTTTTATAATATTTTTTTAGCTCTTTGACTAGTTCATTAGGGTAATTAGATGGTTGCCCTATTAATATTGTTGTTTCTTTTTCTGCTTTGTAAGTTGACGTAGGTTTAAAAATCGAGCCATTAATGATGTTGCTAACTTCTTCTTTCGTAAATTGTTTTCCATATTCAGAACCGGGATTTAATACCAATTCAGAACCATTTGCAATTTTAAAAAACTCTAATGCATTTATTGCCAAGTAGCCAGTTTCTTCTTGCAATACTGCTTGTAGTCTAGTTAAAGATGTAAATATAGGGATATGTGGTTTTCCATCGAGTTCTATATTTTGGATTTGTAACTGGCTCCCTGTTTCTAGAGTTACTTCACCCTCATGCTCTGGAATAGAGCCATGCTGAATCACAAATATGTCAGAACTTACTAATGTTTGATAAAAGGCAGGCCTATAAGCTGGCTCATGTGCAGCTTTTAATAATGATTTTTCTAGTTCATTTTCAGGTTCAAACAATTCTCTTTCCTTTTTTTATGCATAACGCCCTCATCAGGGGCTTTCAAAGCTGTCGCGGTTTTTTTGCAAAAGCCGCGACAGCTTTGAAAGTCCTCTGGATGAGTTTGTTATGCCTATTTTCGTTCTTCCGCTTTGCTGTATACCAAACCACGATCCCTCTTTCCCACTGCAATTACATATACGACAATGTCAGCATCGTTTACTTCATAAACTAACCGATACCCCACTGACCGGAGTTTAATTTTATAAACATCTTTGAAACCTCGTAATTGGCTAGCTTTATTTCGTGGGTTAGTTGATCTTTCTTTTAGCTTTTTCTTAAATTGCGCCTGAATGGGAGGCGCAAGTTTTTTCCATTCTTTAAGTGCGCTGGGCAGAAATTTTATTTTATAGCTCATCAAGATCTACTTCTATAGCCTTATCTTTTTCATTCATACGATCAGCAACTATTTGAGCTAATTCGGCATCTTCTAGTTTGTCCATAAGCCATTCATATGTTTCAGCTGGAATTAAATATGCAGCTGGAATGTTGTGATTGAGAATAGCAATAGGAGAACCCTCTGCTTCATTTAGAAGTGCAGTAGGATTTTTCTTTAGTTCTGAAATACTTGCAGAGCAGCTGGACAGGACTTGTTTCATTATAACCCTCTAATATTCATTAAAACCCAAATACAGACCTAAATATAGTCCTTTTTTTGGCGCTTTTCAAGTGTAGAAGGAGTTTAGGTTTTATTGGCATAACGATGAGCTAAGGGGCAACCCGCCCGAGCAAAGCGAGCGGTGGGTTGTCCCAGCGAACAACGTGAGCGATTTTTAGCGCCTTGTTATGTGATTTTAACGTACTCAATTTCTGGTTCCGATTCACTCACTTATTGCAGCCATTTAAAAGGGGTTTGCGGTTGTTCGCTAACCCCGACCTTTAAATTGGTTTTTCCAAAAATATTTCTGGGCTGTGATTTCTTATTGATTCTTTTTTTTCAGTTTACCGTGATTGTTGGAAAAAGGCATGTGCCATTCCATTTTCTGGGTACGTGCTTCAAATTACCTGATTTTTTTCTATTTGTTCAGTTTTTAAAGCTACCAACGGGTTTTTTACTTTTTTACACATAACGCTTAAGCTCAGCTGACCGGCGACACAGAGTGTAGCGCAGCGAAACGGCGTGTTGCTGGGTCAGCTGCAGCGCATTGTTATATTTTTCTTTTAATATCATAAGCTTATATTATCCTTGCTATTGCGAACACAAGGTATATACTATTAAATATATACCATTACTGTGAGGGTAACGATATGAGCGCACAAATAGCCAAGATATTTATGAACGGACGTAGCCAAGCTGTCCGTTTGCCTAAAGAATACCGCTTTAATACTGACGAGGTTTATATTACAAAGCAAGGGGATAACATTATTATTTCTGCGAAAAAACCGACCTGGGATGAATTCTTTGATTCTAAACCTGCTTTTGGAAATGATTTTTTACAAGAACGCCTTGATGAGCAACCACAGGAAAGGGATTTTGATTGATGTATATGCTTGATACCAATATATGTATTTATGTTTTAAAAAATCACTCTGATGAATTACGGCACAAATTTAAAGCGATTAAAGATATTTGCATTTCCTCGATTACATACGGGGAGCTGTGTTTTGGAATAGAGAATGGAAATGGTAATTTAAAAGAAGAACGATGGCGGCAACTTGATATATTTACACAGAGATTGTTGATAGACCCTTTAGATGAAAATGCTGGAAAGCACTATGGTTCAATTAGGGCGCAACTAAAAAAAGACGGTACACCTATTGGGAATAATGATCTTTTAATTGCTGCACATGCCAGGAGTATTAATGCTGTCCTAGTTACAAACAATGTTCGTGAATTTAATCGAGTTCCAAACCTTGTAGTTGAAAATTGGATTGCTGATTAATTCTTTTGAAATATAACGATGAGCTAAGGGGCAACCCGCCCGAGCAAAGCGAGCGGTGGGTTGTCCCAGCGAACAACGTGAGCGATTTTTAGCGTCTTGTTATGTGATTTTAAGGTACTCAATTTCTGGTTCCGATTCACTCACTTATGGCAGCCATTTAAAAGGGGTTTGCGGTTGTTTGTTAACCCCGACCTTTAAATTGGTTTTTCCAAAAACATTCCTGGGTTGTTCTTTCTTACTGGTTCTGTTTTTTCAGTTTACCGTGATTGTTGGAAAAAGGCATGTGCCATTCCATTTTCTGGGTACGTGCTTCAAATTACCTGATTTTTTTCTATTTGTTCAGTTTTTAAAGCTACCAACGGGTTTTTTACTTTTTTACACATAACGATGAGCTAAGGGGCAACCCGCCCGAGCAAAGCGAGCGGTGGGTTGTCCCAGCGAACAACGTGAGCGATTTTTAGCGCCTTGTTATGTGATTTTAACGTCCTCAATTTCTGGTTCCGATTCACTCACTTATTGCAGATATTTAAAAGGGGTTTGCAGTTGTTAGCTAACCCCGACCTTTAAATTGGTTTTTCCAAAAATATTCCTGGGTTGTCATTTCTTACTGGTTCTGTTTTTTCAGTTTACCGTGATTGTTGGAAAAAGGCATGCACCATTCCATTTTCTGGGTACGTGCTTCAAATTACCTGATTTTTTTCTATTTGTTCAGTTTTTAAAGCTACCAACGGGTTTTTTACTTTTTTTCACATAACGTTAAAGTTAATTTGGCCTTAAAGCAGAGCGCAGCGGCGCTTTAAGGGTCAAATTGAACGGCTTGTTAGCGGCAAGTTGCACCAAGAACCCTGTTTGTGATTTGTTGTTTCGCATTTTGGAGTTCCTTGCCTTTATGGTTTTGACTTTAACATGCCTGGCTAATGCCACAAATTAACAGACTAAAAAGCTTCGTTTCCTGATGGTTGTTTCAAGATAGCTAGCCCCTCTCTGATTGCCACCATCGTTGTATGAACTTGAAGCAAGTAGGGTGCTTTAGTTGCCCCATTGTGAAACTGATTTTTAAATTCTTTTACTAATAATATTTACCGCTAACGATGAGCTAAGGGGCAACCCGCCCGAGCAAAGCGAGCGGTGGGTTGTCCCAGCGAACAACGTGAGCGATTTTTAGCGCCTTGTTATGTGATTTTAACGTCCTCAATTTCTGGTTCCGATTCACTCACTTATTGCAGATATTTAAAAGGGGTTTGCAGTTGTTAGCTAACCCCGACCTTTAAATTGGTTTTTCCAAAAATATTCCTGGGTTGTCATTTCTTACTGGTTCTGTTTTTTCAGTTTACCGTGATTGTTGGAAAAAGGCATGCACCATTCCATTTTCTGGGTACGTGCTTCAAATTACCTGATTTTTTTCTATTTGTTCAGTTTTTAAAGCTACCAACGGGTTTTTTACTTTTTTACACATAACGTCTGAGTTAAATGGCTCCCAACCGCGCTAGCGGTTGGGAGTCCAAGCTGTGCGTGTTTATGCACAGCGGTTTAAACGATTTGTTATGTGTTTTTTTGTGTTGGAATAAATTTAATTTCGACCTCATAACCAACGGCCTGTGCATACTCTTCGATTGTTGAGAGTTTAGGGGAATTTGTAGAATTAGCATTTTCAAGACGTGAAATATTACTTTTTTGAGTATGCAGAACGGTGGCAATTTGCTCTTGGGTTAACCCGGCTTTTTGCCGCAAGGCAATAAGCTTTTTACGCAATTTATAAGCGGGCGATAAAGCTTCATACTCTTTTTTAACAGATACTTTAGTCAGTGCTTTTTTCTTAAATTTTGAAAGTGTTGTACGGCTCATTTTAATACCTCTTTCATACGTTTTTTCGCAAGCTCTAATTCCTTTTTTGGAGTCTTTTGTGTTTTCTTAATAAATGAATGCAAAATAACGATTTCCTTTCCTTTTGCAACGCAATACATCGAACGGCCAATACCTTCTTTGCCTTTTGCTCTGATTTCGTAAAGACCCGAACCAAGCGCACCGACATACGGTTTACCTAGATTTGGACCTAATTCCTCTATCATTTCAGCTATATGTAAGAAGTTAGCTAATATTCCCGATGGGAATTTAAGCGTTTGAGCCTCAATTTTCTCGTTGAAAAATGTAATTTTCCACTTCATATAGAGTTATCATAGTTGATAACTCCGAAAATGGCAAATTTATCCTTTTTTACACATAACGATGAGCTAAGGGGCAACCCGCCCGAGCAAAGCGAGCGGTGGGTTGTCCCAGCGAACAACGTGAGCGATTTTTAGCGCCTTGTTATGTGATTTTAACGTACTCAATTTCTGGTTCCGATTCACTCACTTATGGCAGATATTTAAAAGGGGTTTGCGGTTGTTTGTTAACCCCGACCTTTAAATTGGTTTTTCCAAAAATATTCCTGGGTTGTCCTTTCTTACTGGTTCTGTTTTTTCAGTTTACCGTGATTGTTGGAAAAAGGCATGCGCCATTCCATTTTCTGGGTACGTG
>JALTJZ010000007.1:0-25834 GCA_027076325.1 Chromatiales bacterium
GGTATCGCAACAGGTATTACATTGTTCATGATAGGAACACCTGTAGGTTGGGTGGCGGCTTTAGTGATTGGTGCCGGTGCAGTGGCGTCGAGTTATGCAGGGGGGCAAACTTTTAAAGCAGCCTACAATCAATTTTTTAAATCAAAAGACATAGCGGGAATAACAGGGGTATCAACACTATGTCGTTAGTTGCGTTTTTTGATGGCGTTGAACCACTTGGAATAATTATCTTTAGCTCGGTTATATTAGGCTTAATCCTGGTGTTCGTGCTTATTGTGTATTTAAATGTTGCATCGCCTTTTTTTACCAAACGCTTTGACCCTGTCCTCTTTAATACGCGTTGGTTTACTATAAGCGAATTGGGCATTTATACTGTATGGCCCTTTAGCTTGATGAGGGTGTTTATTTATATGGCATTAATTGCTGTGCCGTGGTATGTGCTAAAAACTAGGCGTTTTAAGGGATTTGACCTTGAATTAAGCGTTTCAACCCCGCTTAAAATAGTATCAACACTTTTTGTTTTTTTAACTTTTCTAACGCTTCTATGTGGCCTTGTCTTTGCTGTTGTTGGCGGTTATGTTTACTTCTTTTACGAAGCCCCACCTAGTTAAAAACGCATTTTTATTTAGCCGACGTTTAGCCAGCCACTCTCAATCAAGTAACCACTGATTATTTAATCTGATAATCAGTGGGCAACAGATTCCGGGCGTTGTAATCCATATTTACGCATTTTTTCTACCAGCGTGGTTCTACGCATTTGCAACCGTTTTGCAGCATGCGCTACAACACCTTCAGTGTCATCCAGCGCTTGTTTAATAAGGGAGTATTCCAGATTAATCAGGTGTTCTTTAAGGTCGAAACCATCTTGTGGGATTCTGAAGGCTTCTTCGATTTGTGCACTGGTCACACCATTAGAAGAACCACTTTCACGGGTATCTTCTACTACGTTCGTACCACGGAATTTATGCGGCAAATCGCGCACATCAACCACACCGTAAGGGAACATGATCACCAGCCGTTCTATCAGGTTTGAAAGTTCACGCACATTACCTGTCCACGGGTATTCACAAAGTGATGCAATGGCGGTGGTTGTAAAACGCACCGAACCCCGTTGTTCATGTTCCATGCGAGTAATCAGTTCATTAATCAACAGTGGAATATCTTCAACACGGTCGCGCAAGGGCGGCATATCGATGGGAAAAACATTTAACCGGTAGTACAGGTCTTCTCTAAAACGGCCATTACTGATTTCTTTTTCCAGGTCATGATGGGTTGCTGCGATAATACGAATGTCGGCGGTAATACTTTTATTGCTGCCAACACGCTCAAAAACACGTTCCTGTAATACTCGCAATAATTTAACCTGCATGGCAAGTGGCATATCGCCAATTTCATCCAGAAATAAAGTGCCGCCTTTTGCCATTTCAAATCGCCCACTGCGGGAACTAATGGCACCGGTAAAGGCGCCTTTTTCATGGCCGAATAGTTCACTTTCCAGTAAGTCTGGCGGAATGGCGCCACAATTAACCGGTACAAAGGGTTTTTCGCGGCGATTGGAATTATAGTGCAGGTTACGTGCAACCACTTCTTTGCCTGTGCCTGACTCGCCAAGGATCAAAACATTCGCGTCTGAATTTGCAACCTGCTCAATCAATTTGCGAACGCCACGAATAGAACGGCTGTTGCCAACCAGGCTGCGAAATAACATGGAAGAAGATGAGCCCCTTACTTCACCCATGCTCTTTAAATAAACATCTGCGGTGTGCAGCGCCTGATGCAACTGGCGAAACTTAAAGGGGACATTAATGGTAGCCAGTACCAGCGATGAAAAATTGGATGGCAAAGGTAATTCAATCGGCTTAAAAAGCAGAACCGGTAAATCATCGCTATATTCAGATTTAATGGCCTCAATACGTTTCACTAAAGGATCAATTTCCTGAAAATTGCCTCCAAGCACCAATACGTCCGGCGACTTTTGCTTGTCACTCTGCTCCCACTCCTCGTAGCTGATGCACTCCAGATCGGCATAATCGATAAAGTCCATTACCGTAAAGAACTCAGCACGACGAGTTACATCGTCATCAATAACAAGAATTTTCTTTTGAATCATGTATTGCCCATACCTTAATATATTGTACTGCATTTTATTGTGCAGTGTTAAGCTGTTGATAATTGGTTCTTACTAAGGGTAGAAAGATATTCAGTGAAAGTCAAAATTTTGTCGGTATTAATTTCAGATTCGGTAAATTGTTGATATTACTGGGGCTTGTTACTGCTCGAATATTATCTATTGTATCACTGCTGTCCGGTTAACCTAAGCTTGAAATACAATAAGCGTTCGATTATCAAGGTAGGCCAGGGTAATTTGAGCTCCAGGATATGAGGTTAGCTTCGCTGTTAATCGGAACCATCCCTTCTCACACAGGGAGAAGGAACAAAGTGAGTGTGGCAATCTCAAGTTGATAACGTTTATAGGGAGAGGAGATTAACGAGACGGCCATGCTATATGTATCTGTAATAAAGAAACACTTTAACGTTTTTGCTGTTGAATACTCCGGCGATGCAACTGAAATACCCATTTTGCAAAGCGTTCGTCAGTGGCCGCTTCAACCGGTAAGAATTCTGCAGTAATCATGGAGCCATTCATTTCGGTCACCTGGGCAGGTCGTTTTATTGGCCAGGGAAGCTGGCTCGACGGGTAAAATTCAAAAATGAGTTCCTGATGTTTTTTTATATTTTTAATTTCGCTTTCATTAAAGCATGTATTATCCCATTGAACAGTGAATGCGCTTAACTGTATTTGCTGTTCTTTCACAACTCCTTGCTGGCTTGCTAACAAGAAACGCAACAACTGTAAAACAGTCGTCAGCTTATGCTCTAGCACTTTATATTGGTTTGTTTTGTCAGATAAGGCCATGTTATCGGTCGTTGAGAAAGCATCGGCAATATCAAAAGCAAGCTGGTTATTGTGGCTTAAATTATTATTTACTTCTACTTCGCTGGCAGGATAAAAATTAAACGGTAGGGACGTTGTAACCACTACGCCCTGCTGAAGTGCTGTTTTATTTTTTATATCTGACATGCACAAAGATTAGCAAGGCTGTTATTATTGTGTCCAGTCATGATTGTGAAACACGCGTTAAACACCTGCTATTTTTTATACTCAACTCTGGTGCACATGGTAAGCAATAGCTGCTTTCTGTCGTGATTTATTTTCTTTAAGACTCGCCAGTTCTTTAGCCCGAGCCTCTTCGCACATGTATAAACTTTCACTGTCAATCAATAAGACCTGTTCAAGTGTATCGGCAATTTCAGCTAAAGCCATTGGCATATCAGGATGGTTAAATAAATCAGCCATCACCTTCTGACGCTGCTCTTCAAGCTCCATACATGCGTGCCAGTCCTGTTTGTAACTCATATCACTCATATGCTGGCTCAGGCGTAAAATCTTTTGCGCGTATTGTGCTGGTGATAAACAGTACATTGTCATCGTCAATTCCTAATTGTGCCCACTGCCTGTCTCTATTTTTTCAGGTAGCTCATCCCAGGCTGCTTTTACTGAACGAACCAGGGATGCAACCTCATCTAATAAATCCGGGTTGTTTTCTATGTTTGCTCTTGCAAGACGGCGTGTCATATAGTCATAAAGATCATCCAGATTCTGAGCAATTTCACCGCCATCATCCACATTCAAACTTGCACGTAAACCATCAATAATAGAAATAGCCCAGCTTATATTGCCACCTTTCTGGGGAATATCATTGCGTTCCATATGACCTTTGGCGATGGCTATTTTTTCAAGTGCGCCATTCATTAGCATTTGAATTAACATATGAGGATCGGCTGACTCAACACTGCTTGATACACCAACTCGATTATATTGCTCTACCGCACTGTGCAATTTAACCATATTCATAACTACCTCCTACCAATTTTTAAATTAAGTTCCACAAGGCTGCCTTACCCTTGTCTATTTGTTTGACTACGTGCACCAGGCAAGGCTGCCAGTTGCCGCGATAAATATTCACCCGTTGAACGCATCTTACCTACCAGAGCGTCCAGATTTGTAAAAGTTTTAAGATGCCGTTTTTCAGATTTTTCAAGTTTTTCAGCCAGTTTATTTCGATCATCAGCAATATTTTTCAGGTTATCGGTAAAGCCCTTTGTTCGCCCTTGTAATAAGCCATCGGTATCTAAAAAGCTGTTTACCAATTTATCTAGCCTTTCTGCTACCCCTTTGGAATAACTCACTGTGCCACGACGACCAATGCCACCACCCACAACTTCCACTTCTAAACCACGTGCATCACCCTGTCCCAGTAAAGTACGCCCGTTACCAATAGCCGCATTACCACCAATGGTGCCTTGTATATCTGAGCCTGGCTGCCCTTGCTTAACAGTTAACCCTGTTGCCACTATAAGTTGTTCAGGGATGTCCAGTATTTCAATGTTTGATGTACCACCAAAACGCTGAGATGTCAGAACTAAATGGTTGCCCTCAACACTGATATTCACTGCAGCGCCTTTAGAGGATAATTCACGGTCACCATTAATTTTACTTTGCAACTCTGATGCCAGATTTTCTAACGAATGATAAATCTGGCTGTTAAGCGTGATAACCGATGACTTGATGTTATCCACTCTGAGCGTTAAGGTGTTTGCATCATGGGGAACAACAATATTACTCGGTGCAACATCGAGCCCGATATAACGAGCCTGTGTTGGCAAAGCATTAATCACCACAGGATAATTACCAACCTGGGTTTCATCCGTTGCAGCGATATAACGTATAAGCGGATCAGTTGCTGAACCGGTACGCGAAAATAACTGTGAGACTTCGGTAATGTTCCTGTCAATCGCAGCCTGAACTTTACTGATATCTATTTTTTGCTCACCGCTACGCTCGGTATCTAGCCCTAAAGCAGAGAGCGATACATATTGTGAATTAACCGCCGAGAAGTCAGTGCCTAATGCACGCCTTAACTGTGACAAGGCATTACGTACCGATGATTCATTGGCTAACGGCCCGGCTTCCTGTGTTTCCGGATCATAACTGGTTAGCTCGTTACTACGTTGAATAAAAGCATTATATTGATTAACAAATTCCTGTATTGACGACGACACCTGTGCTTTGTCGTGGAAAATTTTAAGTCCGACTGTTTGCCCAACAGATTCAGCATTTAAATCAAGCGTAACACCACTGATCACATCATCAATTGAATTTGATGGCGACTCGATTTCGACGCCATCAATTTTAATAATTGCGTTTAAACCTGCTGATGTCTGTCTTAAGTTTTTCCCCTGGTTATTCAGCTTACCCGGCTCATACGACAAGGTGGACAAACCAAACAAGTCGGTATCTATGTTATCGTTGTCATTCACTTTTAAACGCATGCTGTTTGTTGCACCCGGCAGTTCGCTGGATAAAATTAGCCGGAAACCTTTGCCGACTCTTAAAACAGAGGCTTTTACTCCAGCATCGGCATCATTAATTGCCCCCTGAATGCCGCGTAGTGAATTATTATCGCTGGTAATAAAAATATTTTTTACTGGCCGTTCGGGGTTAACAATAAAGTCACCTTTTTCATTGTCAAATTCACCAAACTGGATACTGATTGAGCCGCTTCCAATGGCTTCTAAATCTGATGCAAAGGTACCGGAGACTAACCGATGCTGCTGCGCTAAACGTTCCACTTCAATATCATAACTACCGGGATCGGGATCACCGGAAATGGAGGCATTAAGCATATCGTCATCCGACAATGTTAAACTCATTTTGGTAAAAGATTGGGCATCTTTGAGTGAGGCAAGTGACAATTGAAACTCTGTTAAAGCCCCCTGAAAAACGCCTAACGCAGTCAAACTGTTTTGTATGCTTGCTTCTTTTCGGTCAAGTTTTTTTGTAACGGGATCGCCTTCCGCTGCTACCAGTTTTTCAACCAGCCCTTGTACATCGATACCTGAACCAACGCCCACGGAAGTTATGGTTGGCATGTTTGACCTCATTGTTTATCTACTCGAAGTAACAATTCCTTATAGAATCGGTACTTACTCGATCTATTGTAAATAAAGCAAATACGGTGCCAAACAAACTGACAAAATGGAATTTTAAGCTTTAAGCTCAATGAAAAAGCCCTTAGCCTCATTATTTGCAATGGAGTCTGCCAAATGACGGGCAATGGCGAGCATTTCTTCTGAAGGGATCTGCCTGACAACTTCCTGGCTATTAGAATCAATGACCTGGACAATAACGCGCCCTGTTGCATCATCAATCTGGAACTTCATATCACGCTGGATACTTTGCACATAGTCTTGAAGTTGGCTCACGACGCTCTCCAGTTCATCGCGCGACATTTCCACCTGTTCGGCATGAATCTCGGCGATGGCAATAGATTGCCGCTCCTGATTCACCGCATTATCCGCAGACACAGCATTACGGTTAACAGCAGACTTAACGCCTGTTGTTTGTACCTGTAAAACCATATCGACGATTGATTGCGTTGCCATTACGTTACCTCATTTATTAATGAGGAAGGATTATACTCTGTTAAGTATAACCCTTCCTGCCAGTATTGATTACTGTAATAAAGTCAGAACGTTTTGCGGTGCAACATTAGCCTGCGCTAACATAGCTGTACCCGCTTGTTGCAGAATTTGCGCTCTCGTTAACTCGGCAGTTTCCTGAGCAAAATCAGCGTCACGCACACGAGACCGCGCAGCACTCAGATTCTCAGAGTTAGTCTGCAGGTTGGATATGGTAGAGCCAAACCGGCTTTGAATCGCACCGAATTTTGCCCGTTGTCCATTCACGGTAGACAATGCAGCATCCACTATCGCAAGCGCCTCATTGGCACTTTCAACCTGGCTCACATCCAGTTGTGAAACGCCCATTAAATCAGAGGCTTCCTGTGCATTTTTAATTGTCGCTCCCGCTGTACCAATAATACCAAAGGATTTATCCGAATCAAAAACGACCTGACCGGTTACCACGGCAACATCAACCGTTGTATTAGCACCAATAACAGTACCACCAACTTGCGCACCATCTGCACCCGTTGTACCACCCACCATCACATTACCGGCATTGGCATTAGCTGTATCTGCTAAATTAATGTTATTACCGGTTGCGTTTAATAGTACAACACTCTGGCCATCATCACTGATCCGTGCGGTGACACCCGTTTTATGTGACAAATCATTAAATGCCGTTACCGCACCAGAAAGGCCATCGTTGCCTTCCGTGCCCTGTAAGCTAAACGAAATAGCCTGAGCGTCTGTATTATCAGATGCAACATTTAAAGTATAAGAACCAGCGGCATCAAAACTAACATTAACTTCAGTTTGAGCGAAGGCTTTAACACCCGTTACATTGGATTTAGAAGTAACCAGTTCAGCCGTAGCTTTTGCGCTGTCACCGGCACCGATATCCAGCGTGACACTACCTAACGAACCATTAATAATAAGGCTATCACCTTGTGCATTTCGTGCCTCGGTACCCGCCGCTGTTTCCTGACCGGTGACACGGTAATTACCATATTGATTGGTTCTAAAGTTATTGGTTGTTGCCTGAATGGTCTGGTTTGCATTTGCACCCACCTGGAAGATGGCTGTACCAAACGTACCATCAAGAATTTTCTGTCCATTAAATTCTGTATTGGTGGCGATACGATCCAGTTCTGAAACAAGTTGCCCTACTTCAGATTGTAACGCCTGTCTATCTGACGCAGAGTTAGTGGCATTAGCAGACTGAACGGATAATTCACGAATCCGTTGTAAGATATTACCCGCTTCAGCTAATGCGCCTTCAGCTGTTTGTGATAACGAAATACCGTCATTGGCATTTCGTACTGCTTGATTTAAACCTCGAATTTGAGATGTAAACCGTTCGGAAATCGCTAAACCTGCTGCATCATCCTTTGCGCTATTAATACGCAAACCAGAAGACAACCTTTGCAATGATGTTTGTAACGCTTCTTGTGAAGCATTCAAATTACGCTGCGAATTTAGCGACATGATATTGGTATTAATAACTTGTGGCATGACGCACTCTCCTAATCGTTTCCTTCACCACGCATTAATGTTGCGGCTAGGGATATTCAAATAACGATAAGGGTAATAATTTTGTTAACTACCCTATCGCTTCCGTGATACCTAGCGTCCGGGATTTCAGTATCTTTAGGGCAAAAAGTAAAAAATATAAAATAATTTTTAGTGCTGAAAATAAAGGAAGGATTTTACATAAGGTATTGTTTTGATTATATATAATCAAACATTGAAATACCCTGTACCCGAGTAAAGGCTTTTTGTGAGGCCTGAAGACCGGTTAATTTCAGATTTAATTCGCTCACTGCCTTGGCATAATCCAGATCTTCAATGCCAGATAATATTTCTTTAATTTGCAAATTATAATCTTCATTTATTGACTCTTGTGCATCTAGTGCTCTTAAGCGTGCACCAGTGTTGGAGCGAATTTCAAGCACCCGCCCTAATGCATTATCAATACCCAGGATAGTGCGATTTATTTCGTTATGCAGATCTGCATTTTGCTTGGGATCACCACGGGGGATTTCTAAGGTTTCTACAAAGTTCTTTATGGTTGTAAAAATATCCTGGTTTTCACTTGGCCGTATAACAAAAAAATCATTTGCATCCGGTTCACCTTCAATAAAAACCCGCACCCCATTGAACTCTATATTTGCACCCTCAACATAAACCGTACCTGCCGGAATAACTTCTTCGTTATTTGCATTCATTACTTTATAGGTTATTGGTTCATTTGGATCAATGGATTCTTTCTTGTCGAAAATAATGGCGTAAGTGCCGCCATCATAACGCCCTGTGACACTACCAGGGTCAATAATGGCTGAGCCTGTATTGGTTTTATTTTCAAGCGCGGTAAATTCAGTGTTACCATCTTTAATGGCACGAAAAACAAAATTGCCAGAATCACTCGTTGCAATAGTACGTTTTGGCCCAATTTGTAAATTGCGTTGGGTGTCGTCCCCCTGATATTCGTATTCACCATTTTCATTATTTACAAACGGTCTGAAGTTTGTTTTTGAACCAGAAAATAAATAATCACCCGATCCATCGGTTGAATTTGCCATATCCAGTATTTCTTCAAGCAGCTGATCCACTTCTTCTGCAATAAAACTCCGCGTTTCATTTGTTTGAGAAGCATTATTTGCAGTAATAGCCAGCTCACGTACACGCTGCAAAATATCAGTTACATTACCCATAATGGATTCTTCAACTGTTAAACGAGCACGTGCAGCATCAATATTTTTCTGATACTGTCCATTAGTGTCCAGTATATTTTTCAGGTCAACAACTCTGGCTGCACCGATAGGATCTTCAGAAGGTTTAAATATTCTTTTACCCGTTGCAATTTGCTTTTGCACCTTCGACAGCTTTTCCTGCTGTTCCAGCATTGCATTAATAGCAACGTCTTGTGTTTGACTTGTTGATACTCGCATCTCGGTTACCTGAATGTTTGCATTAAAGTGTCAAACAACTCTTTAGCCGTTGCAATAACCTGTGCATTCGCTTTATAAAGTTGCTGGTATCGAACAAGTTCGGCAGCTTCTTCATCCATGTTGACACCCGATATAGATTCACGTCGTTGATCGGCTTGTTGTAGCAACAGTTGTTGTGCCTTGCTGCTGGTGTCCAGCTCGTGGGTTTTACTACCAACTCGAGAAACAAGTTGTGCATAAATTTGTGTATAGGTTCCTGTTTTATCTGCCAACAGACGCTCGCCCTGTAAACCAGCCAATGACACAGCATTGCTATTATCACCCAGGCCGTCTTTATTAAATTCAATATGAAATGTATCACCTTCTTTTGGGCTACCTGTGATTTTAAAGCGGACTTTCATATCCACACCGTCCGGCGTTGGGAAAACTGAAATCCCTTTTTCCGGATCATATTCATGTATCGACGTAACTTGTGGTGCAGATACTGGCGACTCAGGACTCACAGCGGTTGCATGTCCCTCCTCATTTGCTTTAATATGAGGGGCATCAGGGACTGCAGCTAACTTGTGAGTAATCGGGTTACCTTTGTTATCCAGTACTTCATAGTGTGTATCGTCAATAAAACGTACTACCAGCGGCATTTCCAGATCTTTATTGTTACCCTGAAATAATTCAGAATCGGTACTCAGCACTTCAACATGGCTAATTTTACCATCACCCAGATTTGCAACATTCTCAAATGCACGCACCGGCGAGGCTGCAGCAATTTTTTTAACATCGTTAATCAATACTTTAAAGCGTTGCCCAGCTTCAACCGTTGGTCGAATAATAAAACTGTCCTGATTTTCAATACTGCTACCTGATTCAATGCTTAATTTAAAACCTTCATCTTCTATTTCTGCCGGGAAAGATGAAAATTCGGCAGCCAGTTTGTCATCCATTAAGCGTACCAGCCGGTATTTCCCATCATGAAACGACAGGCGATAATCACTCACCGTTACTTTATCGAGATTGGTTATCTCTGCAGATATTTTTATATCCCCTTTATTTTTGATACTTTGCTTAACCTGCGGCGCCGTTACATCCAGCTCTTCAAAAAAAGTACCGCCCAGTACATTTTTTAAATCCATGCCAAGATGGTGTTGCTCATTAAAAGTTTTTGAAATACCGATAGCGATACGACCTAGATCGTTCTGTGACGCATCCAGAATACCTGATTTAAATTCAAGCATGCCACCCAGCTCACCACCCGACAGGAATTTTGTAATAATTGATTCTGCTGCCTGATTCTTAAAAACAATTTCAACTTCAGAAGCATCATCCGGGCTTGCAATCACATCCATCGTTGCTGCCATACCACCCACAACCAGTGTTTGCCCGTTACCAATAAAAACATTTAAACGACCATCATCCTGTACTTGCCCGCGTACTGACACCTTCTCCGAAAGTTGTAATAACAAGCGTTCACGTTGATCAAGCAAATCATTCGGCTCTGTACCGCCCACTTCTTTAGCGCTCACAATAGCTTCATTAACATCTGCAATCGCCTGTGCCAAATTATTAATATCCTGTACTGTATTACGCATATCCTTCTGCACACCACGGCGTAACGATTCAAATCGGTCATCCAGGTACTTAAAACGGTCTTCTAGTGAATGGGCTTCACTAAGAAGAACCTGACGCGCAGAAATAGACGACGGATCGTCTGCTACACCATTCATAGCAGCAAAAAAATTCTGAATGGAGGGCGCAAGACCCGCATCAGGATCAGATAACAGGGTGTCAACCTGACTAGTGTAATTATACTGGGTATCCAGGGCTTTACTGACAGAAGCAACGTTACGTAACTCTTCAGTTACAAAATTATCATAAACGCGACGAACATTATCAACAATAACACCCGTGCCCACCGCACCATTACCACCGGGCTGTGGTGTACGGGTAACCAGATCAGTACGCTGGCGTGAATACCCTTTAGTTGCAGCATTTGCAATATTATGGCTCGTTGTAGACAGCGCACGCTGCGCAGCAAGTGCGCCCGATGTACTTATGCCTAAAACATCACCCGTGCTCATTGCTCACCTATACCCAGTCTTCAGTATTAGCTTCATTTTCAGAAGTAAACGACTTCATGACATTTTTAATTTTCTCAGCATAGTGCGGGTCAGTTGCGTAACCGGCACGCTGAATACTGTCGATATATTTAAACGAATCTTCACTTACATTAAGTGCTTCTGCATACCTTGGGTTATTTTTTATAAAGCTCACATAGTCATCAAAACTTTCCTGATAATTATTGTAGGAACGAAAGGCTGCGATTTCTGTTTTAGCGACACCATTATCTATTTCAATCGTCTGTTTTACATATTTATCACCATCATAACCACGCTGTGCTTTTATATTAAACAGGTTGTAACTGGAACTACCATCAGGTAACTTGCCAATGGCTTTCCCCCAACCGGTTTCCAGTGCCGCCTGCGCAATAAGCACATTCACATCGACCCCTAATTCTTCTGCAGCCACTTCGGCATAAGGCTGAATTGTATTTACAAATTGTTCAGGGCTGGAAAATGTTGTATTTTCTCTTTGTAGAATAAAGGGATCTTTAAGTGGTTGCTGAATTGAGGTAACAGACCCTACTGAATTTTTATTTTCAGGCACATACTGCTTCATCTGCATAACCAGAGCATCGGCAAGTCCCAGGCCTTTCCCTTTGCTCATGTCCAGCGCAATTTGTTTATCAAACATTTCCTGATACATTTCACTTTGGTTACTGTCAAATAAAGGATCGCCAAAACTGGCATCGCGCATACTTTTCATTACCATATTGATAAAAATACTTTCGAACTGGCGTGCAACTTCTTTTAACGATGCATTGGGATCCTGTTTTGCACCCAAACGCATCTCTGCGAATTGAGAAAAATCGGTATATGCTCTATTTGTTGCTGCATCCAACATCATGTTCACCTGAATTTAAACGTCCTGACCTAAGACTATGCAGAAAGCGTGCCGACATGATTTTCTGTTATTAAACAAGGAGATAGTCAGAGCACGGCAATGCCTTGCCGCTCCTGACGGGTGAGGTCTTCAGTACAAATTAAATAACCACCAGTTCGGCCTGCAATGCACCGACTTCTTTTAATGCTTCTAAAATTGCAACCAGATCACCTGGCGCTGCACCCACCTGATTTACTGCCTGCACAATTTCATTGAGCGAAACGCCGGGATTAAAGACAAACATTGTATTGTCTTCCTGCTGAATACGGATATCCGTAACAGGCACAACCGTGGTAACCCCACCCGCTAAAGGTGCTGGTTGGTTCACCCTGGAAGATTGCGTAATGGTAACGGTTAAACTGCCATGCGATACTGCTGCAGGTAATACATGCACATGCTTACCAATAACAACCGTACCGGTTCTTGAATTAATAATAATTTTAGCTGGTGCTTCCCCAGGTTGAATGGTTAGATTTTCAAGGAAAGAAATAAAAGATACCCGTTGAGCAGGATCAGACGGTGCATTCACACTCACCGATGCAGCATCGATAGAATGTGCTGAACCTGGCCCGACTGCGTTATTAATAACTTCAGCTAAGCGTGTGGATGTTGTAAAGTCTGCCTGGTGCAAATTTAGAACAATTTCACTGGCGTCACCAAAAGGGGTGTCAATAATCTGTTCAACCATGGCCCCATTTAAGATACGACCTGAGCTGGGTACGTTAACGGTGACCTTTGAACCATCCAGTCCTTCTACACCAAAACCACTCACTACCACATTACCCTGTGCAACCGCATAAATTTTATGGTCAATACCACGCAGTGGTGTCATTAACAAACTACCACCACGCAAACTTTTTGCTCCACCAATTGAAGCAACGGTTACATCAATTTTTTGCCCTTTTTTTGCAAAGGCGGGTAATGTTGCATGAATAGAAACCGCCGCCACATTTTTTGCTTTGAGTGTTGCATCCGGTGGAATATTAATACCCAAACGTGACAACATACTTTTCATACTTTGGTCTGTCACTGCACCCGAGCCATCACCGGTACCGTTCAAACCAACAACCAGACCATAACCCACCAGTGGGTTACTGCGTACACCGGCAACGGTTGATATATCTTTTATTCTATCCGCTTTAACAATACCTGAACTAAAACCAAGGTAAAATAAAACACCAACAAGAACCGTAAACTTTAATTCCGTTATTGATAACATTTTAGTACCTCTTTTGTGTCAAGCAGTATCGTTTTTAATAAGGCCATGCTTTACCCTGAAAGAACCGCCCTAATGCGCCCATGCTGTTTGCTGCTGAAATAGCGCCACTACCGGCATACATAACATGAACATTGGCAACTCGATTCGATTCAACTGTATTGTCCGGCTTAATATCTTGCGGCCGCACTATACCGGAAAAGCGTATAAATTCTTCTGTCTGGTTCAATCGCACCAGTTTTTCACCACGAATAATCAAATTCCTGTTGGGCAGCACCTTAGCAACCGTTACCGAAAGAGTACCCGAAAAACTGCTGTTCTGCGCACTTGTGCCCTGACCATTAAATTCGCGTCCTGCCTCAACTTCATTATTTAAAATTTCTTTACCATTTTTTGTAACTGTATCACCCGCTAATTTCGGGCTGGGTAAATCTACTTTTTGATCTTTAGTTGCACTGGTATTGGCACTGGAGCTCGCATTGGTGTTTTCATTTAAAACAATCGTTAAAACATCGCCAATGTTGCGTGCATTGTTATCATCAAATAACCCTACATTCATTTCCGGTCTAAAAATAGCGCCGTTATCCTCTTTCGGTAACTTGATAACAACAGGTGGTGTAGGCTTATATGACTCCTCCTGTTTTTCTTTTTTTACCAGAGAACAGGCCGACACGGCACTCACAACTAAAAAAATAAACAATGTTTGAGCTAACTTTTTCATTGATATATCAAATCCCTGTTATAAATTATTATTCACATACTGAAGCATTTGATCGGCAGTTGAGATTGCCTTTGAATTCATTTCATACGCACGCTGTGTTTCAATCATATTGACAAGCTCTTCAACAACATTGACATTGGAGCTTTCAAGCGAGCCCTGAATAAGACTGCCAAAACTGAGTGAATCCGGCGCACCCACTTGTGCCGCGCCACTCGCTGCTGTTTCACCCAGCAAATTACCACCCAGTGATTGCAAACCACCTGGATTAACAAAGTCGGCAAACTGAATGGTACCTACTTGCGCAGGAATGGCATTACCCGGTTGAGTAACCGATACCGTTCCATCAATACCAATCGTAACGCTCAAGGCGTTTGCTGGAATATTAATGTCAGGCTGTAAACGGTAGCCGGAAGAGTTAACAATTTGCCCTTCAGAGCTAACCTGAAACTCACCATTACGAGTATAGCCAATATTGCCATTCGGCATCAGGATCTGGAAAAACCCCCGGCCTTCAATTGCCATGTCAAACGGATTCGCTGTTTGCAACAAGTTTCCCTGTTGATACAACTTCTGTGTTGCAACGGTTCGCACGCCGGTGCCCAGCGCTAAGCCCGATGGCAATTCCGTTTCCTGACTGCTTTGACCACCCGGTTGACGTACATTTTGATAGATTAAATCTTCAAATACAGTACGTGCACGTTTAAAGCCGGTTGTATTTACATTAGCCAGGTTATTTGAAATAGTTGACAGCCTGTTTTGCTGTGCATCTAAACCTGTTTTTGCAATCCATAATGGTTGAGCCATTAGCTTTTACTCCAAATGTTATAAGCGTATCTACGATAGGCTATTGTTATGCAATATTAATTAACCTCATTGCATATTCATCATTATCTTCTGCTGCTTTCATCATCTTGACCTGCATTTCGAACTGACGTGAAAGTTCAATCATCTTAACCAGCTCCGATGCAATATTAACGTTGCTACCTTCCAATGCACCCGACAATACTTCTACTTCGGCTGCAGCGGGTGCAACTTCGTTATCAGTAGTGAGGTGGAAAAGACCATCATTACCCTTAGTAACTGCTTTTAAATCAGGGTTAACCAATTTTATCCGGTCAATAATATTGGCAACCTCCGAGCCTTTTGCCTGGTTGATAACACTGATTGTTCCATCTGCCGCAATCTCAATGCGCTTTGCGGTTGGAACAGAAATAGGACCACCATCACCAATAACGGCCAGGCCATTGCTCGTTTCAAGCAAACCTGTTGCAGTCACACGTAAGCTACCTGCGCGTGTATAGGCTTCGTTACCATCTTTACCTTGTACCGCAATAAAGCCTTGCCCTTTAATGGCAATATCCAGTGCCCGCCCTGTTGTCTGAATAGCACCAGGATTAAAATCTGTTCCTTCACGTTCGGTCATTGAAAAAACACGGGTTGGAAATCCATTTCCAAAAAGAGGCATACTCCGAGCTGCGGCCAGGTCGGCTTTAAAACCGGTTGTGCCCACATTAGCCATGTTATTTGCATTATGCGCCTGTGCTAACATATTTTGTTTCGCACCACTCATTGCAACATATAGCATTCTATCCATTACGCACCTTTAACTATTAATCATGCTCTATCTAATTTAAAATTAACGTATGTTAATAATCGTTTGAGTCACGGTATCTGCCGTTGTAATAACTTGCGCATTCGCCTGAAAATTTCGTTGTGCCTTAATCATATTTACAAGCTGACCGGTTAAATCTACGTTCGAACCTTCGAGCGCACCTGACTGTAACTGCCCTAAACTACCGGAAGCGGGTGTGCCAACTAATGGCACCCCCGAGGCAAAACTTTCTGCCCAATTGGTATTACCCAACTGGCGTAAACCCTGTGGGTTTGAAAAGTCTGCCAATGTTACCTGACCAAGTGTGCGCGTTTGACCATTACTGTATCGCGCACGAATGATACCGGTATCATCAATATCAATGCCGCTTAAACGACCAGAGGTATACCCATTTTGAGTTAATGCACTCACAGAAAACTTGGTACCAAATTGAGTAGTTGGCGTGGAAGCCTGTAAATTAAGTATGATATCAAGTGGTTCTGAGCCTGAGCCCGTAGCAATACCACTGTAAGTCAATTCACCCGGAGGCGTTGCAGTACCATTTATTGATTCCAACCCGCCAGCACCATTAAACTTTAATACATCGCCAGAATAAGGCGGTGCTGTGCCCCCTTTTGCATCTTTACCATCAACAAACAGGTGGGTTGTCCAGGTATTAGGTTCTGCACCTTTAACATAGTACATGGTCGATAAATGCGGTGCGCCTAAAGAGTCATAAACTGTGAGTGAAGTTGAGTGCGTAAAAGATGAAGGCACTTCGGGATTAAACGGCAGTGTTAATGGCGCAGTTTGTGAACTGTCCAGGTTTAAGCCGACATCAATACGTGATGTTGCTTTTGGGACAATATTAGAGCGATCTAAGCGCAACGGCCCTACTGCACCGGAAATTTCTCCTGATTCATCTGCATTATTAACAACCAGTTTATCGGCAGACGCGTTTACCACGAAACCATCCCGATCGACCTGGAATGATCCTGCGCGTGTATATGAACGTGAACCATTATCATCTAACACAAAAAAACCACGGCCATTAACCGCTAAATCCAGCTTGTTATCTGTAAATTCAATATTACCCTGCCCAAATTGTTGGCTAACGCCCGACAAACGTACACCGGCACCAATCGCATTGGAGGCACCACCGTCTGTTGCAGCATAAACATCGGCAAACTCTGCGCGCGATGTTTTAAAACCGGTTGTACTTGCATTGGCAACGTTATTACCAATAACACGTAAATCCTGTGCGGCGGCATTAATACCACTGAGAGCTGAACGAAATGGCATGATCTTTCTCCTTAATAATTACTGCTAAATAATACAATGGTTGCTAATAGAAAATAGTATTAGCGAACTACATTATCTTTAAAACGTCAGACAGCTTAGCCTGACCAGCATTGGTCAGGTTTAATGTCATCGGTTGCCCGGCCTGGCCAACACTGACACTGTCAACCATATCAAACACAAGTGTATCAACACCCTGCTTTTCATTTTCAATACTTGCATACGCTTCGATGGTATAACGACCAGGCAAAGACATAACCTCTTCTGTACTGTCATTAAATTCATCTTCCTTCTCTACTTTTCCGTCCCAATGAAAATCAATTTTTCCGGCAGAGTGTGCCCCCAGATTTATTTCCTTGACCACTTCGCCTTTGGCATTCTTGATATTTATAATCAATTCATCAGTTGCAACTTTAAGATCCGCCGAAGCCTGTACTTCAAACGGCTTATTCATATCTTGATTAATACGGAAATCATTACCCGGAACAAGCACTCTTCGCCCGACCATACTGGCAGCTTGCAGCGCCTGATTAGACTTCATTGTGTCGGCTAAACTTGTAAATGAGTCCTTAATATCTTTTAAACCGCTTACTGCACTAAACTGTGCCATTTGTGTCAGGAACTCACCATTTTCCATTGGCTTGAATGGATCCTGATGATTCATTTGTGCCAGCATTAAATCCATAAAATCTTCCTGCCCGAGTTTCTTTTGCTCGGCAGGTTTTTGCTTCTGGTTTGAGGTTAAACCAATCTCTTCAAAAGATGATATTTTAGTATCTAGCGGTTCCATAATCGTTCCTGAATATTTTTATCCTGTTAGATTTATACTGATCGACTTACTTGCCAAGTTGTAAAGTACGCGTTAACATTTTCTTGGCCGTTGTCATTACTTCAATATTTGACTGATATGAACGCGAAGCCGAAATCATATCTGCCATCTCTTCTATCATATTCACATTGGGTAAATGGATATAACCTTCATCATCGGCCATTGGATGACTCGGGTTATATTCCGAACGTAAAGGTCGATTGCTTTCAACAATACCCAATACACGTACTCCCACTGCTTTCTTTTCATCTGAAAAATCTTTAATCATAGGGGCAAACACAGCATGCCTTGCACGGTAAGTTTCACCAGTGCTGCTACTCACACTATTGGCATTTGCCATATTGCTTGAGGTGGTGTTCAAACGCAGAGTTTGTGCCTGCAAAGCCGACCCCGATATTCCAAAAACATTAAATAATGACATGTTAAGTTTCCTGTTATTTGTCCTGTAACTATAACCCGCTTAATCGCCACGAATCGCAGTCATTAAGCCGCGGATCTTGCCATTAAGAAAACGCAAACTTGCCATATAGCGAATTGCATTATCATTAAAGGCTGACATTTCAACCTGTGATTCAACTGTATTGCCATCCAGCGACGTCTGGTACGGTATACGAAATAAAGCTTCAAAACGGTAATCAGACTGCGTTGGCTGAATATGTTTTGGACTTGTTTCAACAAGTGGTTTATTACCCAAAGGATTCCGAACAGCCGCCTGCAACGATGCCTTAAAGTCAAAATCTTTTGCTTTATAATGTGGTGTTTCTGCATTTGCCAGGTTCGAGGACAAGAGCTCGGTACGACGTGCCTGTAAATATAAAGCCTGCTCGTGCAAGTTGAATGTATTACCAAATGAAAGTGACATTGTCCTATCCTGTTTAAAACTATAAATGACTTACCAGAGCTGGTTGCAACAGCTATGCCAAGTTTAATTTATAGTTTTTTCAAGGACTTACAGAACAGAGGTGGCGGCAAAACAGAAACTAAACGGCAATCCTTTACCTGTGTTGCCTATCAGGAATGTGCTTTAAGGAAAAATAGGGGCAAATAAAACAGGCAACTACTTTAAGCGGTACACAACACCGGCTTTAAGCCTGACCATTTCAAACAGATCACAATACCCGGTCGGTGACTCAGAGCCACCAAGAAAAAGGTAGCCACCGGGGTTCAGTAATTTTGCCATACGCGTCAGTATATCTGTTTTAATTTCAGCCGAAAAATAAATTAAAACATTACGGCAAAAAATAATATCGAATTTACCCAATATCGAATAGTTTTTTAGCAAATTTAATTCTGAAAATTTACAACGACTGCTCACTTCAGGACGGACTTTATAACCGCCATCACCCTGATCAATAAAGAACCGCTTAAGCCGTTCCTTCGACAGACCTCGTGCAAGACTCAATTCATCATACTTTGCTTCACGGGCATGCTTTAAAACCGTTGGTGAAATATCTGTCCCGACTATCTCCAGACGCCCACTGAACTTACCAGGATTTTTAGCCAGATATTCAGAGAAGGTCATGCTTATAGAATAGGCTTCCTGCCCGGAAGAACTTGCCGACGACCAGATACGGATAGTCGGTTTTTTATTTTTCGCTAGCTCATTAAAAAGCTCATCATGTAAAATTTCGAATGGATACTTGTCTCGAAACCAACTGGTTTCATTGGTTGTCATCGCATCAATAATTTTTTCTTTTAACTCAGTATTATTGACCTGCCTGAGTTTATCTATCATCCCGCTTAAAGATGAAAAGTTAAATTCTTCTAATAGTCGTGACAGGCGGCTTGTTACTAAATAATGCTTGTTTTCTCCCAGTACAATGCCACAGGCATCTTCAAGAAAGGTTCTAAAACTTTCATAGTCTTGTTTTGATAATGTATGTTGGTTCACTCAATAATCTTCTTCTATGTTTTCCAGATAACTTACTCATACTCTGTAAATAAACAGCGTTTTAAGTAACACCCTTTTCCTGCAATATGCCTTTCACTTCACCCGCTAGCTCTTCTGCATTAAATTTTGGAACAAACTTATCTGCACCCACTTTAGCAACCATAGACTGATTAAATACACCGCTTAAAGAGGTGTGTAATAAAATGGGAAGTTTTTTCAATGCTTCGTTTGCTCTAATTTCAGACGTTAACGTATAACCATCCATTTCCGGCATTTCCACATCAGAAATAAGCACATCAATATGATCAGCTATATCAGAACCATCTTTTATCAAACCTTTTAGTATATTTAAGCCATCAAGGCCATTCTTGCCAACCGTACATTCCATGCCCAGCTTATCCAGAGTACGTTTAATCTGGTTGCGGGCAACGGACGAGTCATCAACCACCAGGACACGTATCGCCTGATCCTGCTTTGATTTTACCTCAGTTTCATCTTCCACGCCGCTAAGATCAATGCCGAGCAATTCAGCCAGCACCTTTTCAACATCAATAATTTCAACCAGCTCGTCATCCACCGAAGTAACTGCGGTCATATAGTTATCTTTGCCTAATCCCTCTGGTGGTGCTTTTATATCTGACCAATTCATATTCACTATTCTATCGACACCGCTGGTTAAAAACCCCTGCACCTGACGATTATATTCCGTAATGATTAAATAATTTGTATCGGAGTGTTGTAAAGGCCTTTTACCAATCGCCAATGCCAGATCCAGAACAGAAATTGTTTTACCTCGCATATTGGTCATCCCCACCACCACAGGTGCAGAATTGGTAATTTTTGTTAACGGTGGGCACATAATAACTTCCTGTACTTTAAATACGTTAATGCCAAACCGTTGCCGCCCACCTAAACTAAACAGCAATAATTCGAGTCGGTTTTCACCCACTAAATTAGTACGTTGATCAACGCCTTCAAGTATTCCAGCCATAACGCCACCTTAGAATTAATTGGTTACACGGAAGTTATCGGCTAAATAGCAACTTACTTGAATATCTTTAGGATATTGATATACCGCTTCGGCAACGAAAGATACTGGCATATGTATTGCTTAATACTTACTATCGGCTATCTTTGCTGGCTTTGCCAAATAAGATAACTCTATAGAATCAACAACTTGTAATTTCTAGTTGGCTAAGAGTCAAAAAAACGGCAGATTACCGACTAATAATTTGGCAGTATGTATGAAAAATGATTTTTTAAATTTTTTTACCGCGCTCTCGCTTGGCAGCTTATTGTTGCTATTTGCCAGCGCGGCACAAGGCTCAACTTACCAGACACCGGCCTCCATCACACAGGCCATCAGCGTCTTTTTAAAAAATAACTTGCAAACAAATGACTTTACCGTTGGCTATATCGACAAACGCCTGCGCCTTAAAGCCTGTACAAAAGAATTACACACCCGCTTTCCACAATACGCTGAAGAAATAGGACGCACCAGTGTCGAAGTCAGCTGTATAGATAGAAAACCCTGGAAAATTATTGTTTCTGTTTATATTCAGAAATACGTAAATGTACTCACTGCCAGACACAGTTTGCCGTCAGGCAGTGTTATCCAGCCATCCGATGTTAAACTTACGCGTCTGGATATAAGCCGTATTCGAGGGGGATATTTTACCGACCTGTCGCAAACGACGAATATGGTAGTGCGCCGCGCATTGAAGTCGGGAAAAGTTATCTCACCCAATATGCTCAAACCCAAACGTTTGATACAACGTGGCGATGAAATTCTGATCCTTGCAGGAACGGACAATTTAACCATTCGAGTAAAAGGCAAGGCGCTAATGAACGGTTTTTTGGGACAACGCATTAAAGTTAAAAATATTCACAGTAAGCGTATTTTTCAGGCAACTGTGATATCAAATGGGCTGGTAAAGGTAAATATGTGATTTTGTTCGTTATTTACCCTTATCAGGTATAATATTGCTAAAGTTTTAGGCTTTCTGGCCGCTAAAACGGTAGCGTAACTATAAACAGGCTTTGGAGCAGTAAAATGCCTCATGATATATCAGGAATCAATTCGAACAAACCCTCTCATATGGGGGATCGCAGTGTTACGCAAGTCAAAAAATCTGACGATACAACAAAATCAACCAAAAACAATACAGATGCGGTAACCACGGGGGACAAAGTCACCCTGACAGACACTGCCGCAAAATTAAAAGCACTGGAAATGGATTTAGCCAATCAACCCAGTGTTGACCACACTAAAGTAAAAGACATGCAAAACGTTATCCAAAGTGGCAGTTACAAAATGGATCCTGAACGCATTGCGGATAAAATGATTAACTTTGAATCTGCTTTTAATGACAGCTAACCCCGTGTCAGAAAATACAGCAATGACAAGAAACTTCCCCCCACTACTTGAAGATATAAAAAGTTATCTTGAGCAGTTATTCCATGCGCTGGAAAATGAATACAAAGCCTTATTAGAAAATGACATTCAAGTGATTGAGTCTATCGCACAGGAAAAAATAATCCTGATGGAGCACCTGGAAGACTTAAACAAAGAACGTCGAACACTGCTTGAAGCAGCCGGACTCAACCTAAATATAAGTGGTGTTGAGGACTTTCTTAATAACGACACAATAAACGACGCAATAGTAGATAAACCTAAACTAAAAACATTATGGGCTGCGGTGTCAACCCTGTCAAAGCAGTGCGAAAAACAAAACAATATTAATGGTATTGTTATTGAAAATAATAAACGTCACACTGAAAATGCTCTTAATGTGCTGCAAGGCAAACAACAATCAGCCGAACTCTATTCTAACAAAGGCCAATCCATTAAAATGGTTAAAAACCAGACGCTAATCCGAGCATAAAATCACAACACATCTTATGGCTGAAAAAAATAATAACCTTATTTCAGACCCTATCCATATCAGCGCCATACTTGCACGTCTGAAAAAAAACCATTGCCAGCTGGAAATAAAAAAAATCAAGCGCGACAGCTCAACTCAACCGCTTGGTATTTCTGAAATACTCCATATCAGCCATAAAAAAAACAGTATTCTGTTTGATGCCTTCAACCACAACAATGTTTCAAGCAAACAGCATATTCAAATTTATGCCAAGCATGACGGAATTGAAATTAAATTTAATGGACGAATAAGCACATTAACCAAACATAACCATCTTACTTATTTTACTGTTAACATCCCAGAGAAAATAACTTATAAACAACGCCGGTTGCAATACCGTGTTGAGTTACAGAATTTATGGAAAATCCCAGTTACATTAGTCGACAAAAATATTAACAACCCGTTAACGGCCTATATTTACAATATTTCAACCGGAGGTATAAACGTTCGCAGCTCAACCGATAAATTAAGTCAGATAAAGCAAGACATGGTTATCGACACATTAATCCAGCTACCCAATACCAGGAGCATTCAATGCAAACTACAGGTGCGGCAAACAAAATCTGACGAAACGACCGGGCTGCAACAACTCGCAGGGCAGTTTATTAACCTTACCCCCAGACAGGAAAAAAATATCCGCTCATTTGTTAATAGCGTTGAGCGCACCCGAATTAAAACTGTCGAAAAACAACAAGCTGAATATAACTAAAATACTGCTTACCCAGCAGTAAATTAATTAGTGACTCCATTTAGAACAGGTTATAATTCCCACTGCTTTGGATTATATTGCCCCGGTAGCTCAGTTGGATAGAGCAGCCGCCTCCTAAGCGGCAGGTCGGACGTTCGAATCGTCTTCGGGGCACCATTATTTTTTGTTTCCTGGCTTATCCATAAAACCAAATAAAGATTTTTTATTTTTTTGCTCAGCTTCAAGCGCTCTTTGTTTTCTTTCCAGCTCTAACACTTCCATTTTACGGCGTAGGGCTTCTCGCCTTACCTTTTGTTGCAGGCGTTGTCGGTCATGGTTGGATAAATCAAGTTTCATAAAGTCATGCGATTCACGAATTAAATATTTGCCCATTTCGTCAAGGAAGTCTTCGGTAATCTGCTCGGCCTGAACCTCTCTTTTAAGCAACCCAAGTCCCTGAAAATTATTAAACTTAAAGTGAATACATGAATTTTGCATATCACCTTCGATTAAAATTGTTACTTTTACTTTGCTTTCAAGATTAAATTTAGCAAACGAAATTTCATGCGTATCATCGCGGTATTTTTGAGAGGTAAATTGAAGCTTATAGCGCTGCATATATTCAATATGCTTTTCAATATTTTTGCCATTATCAACTTCAAATTCAATATTTTCTTCATCAGTACAGTGGAAAATTAGAATGATTTGCTTCATCTCTTCTGAACTGTCTGTTGATATTTTGTAACCACCCTGGGTCAGGTTTCGCTTTATGCCTGACGCAGTTAACGTATAAGGCGCTTTAATAGTGGGTTTTACAAAATTAAGATGTTCAATTAACTCATTGATATGGGTGTATATCGTAGTCATTGCCGGATGAATTTTTGCTTTATAGATCGCCTGCAATTCGGCCTGTTTAGCAGCATCTTCTTCTTGAGACTGTTTGAGAGCAGTGCTTTGTTTACGTAAATCGTCCAACAAACCCATAATAATACATCCAGAATTATTTCTTGCTTAGGGGTTAACGGCAAAAATTATAATTTTTGAAGTGAATCTCTCCAGTTTTCGTTACTGGCTTCTTCTTTTAACAGAATTTTCATCCCATTATTCGGATTTTCCCAACCCGTTTCGCCAATAACCGGCTCAAGCTCAAACCCCCACCATATACCGCTGGCATCCTGCACAATCCAGTTTAACTTGCGAGAAACATTGGTCGTTGCAGATTTCCCGGATTTGTACTGCTCTATCCTTTCAAGCAAGTGCTGCATTTCACCACGACTAATGGTGGTGGTTGGATCGATTTCTTCAGTTAATGGTGCCGGTCTGTCGCTTGAATAGGAAATTGTTAATTTACCTATCACTACAATATCGTTATCGTTTAGTGTGTGGGTTGTAATGGCATTGCCATTAACGTAAGTCCCGTTCGTACTGCCACAGTCTTTAATTTCAACTGTATTATCCCGCTGCCAAATTTCGGCATGATGGCTGCTGACAGTCGCATCATCTAAACGGATATCATTATCTGCATTTCGTCCAATTTTTAGAATGTCATGCGAAACATACATTTCGTCCAGTTTATTATTATTATCGCGAATGGTTAACTTATACATAGTTCTCGTTGGCTTTTGTATTTTCTTTGAGTATAACAGTTATTTGCTAAAGGAAAAGTGAAAATAATTCTGTAAGTAAATGATTAGATTATATTTATCAATGTCCAGAAATACCTTAAACGGGAATCTGAAAATACAAATTTCGGTTAGATAACAATCTATGTTCAAATATTAGGCGTTATGACGGGAATTTTAATACCATTGTGGTCACCGGTAAACAAAAACAGCAAGTGGCAATATAAAATATGGCGGAGAGCGAGGATTATTCGCCTGCGGCTCACCCCTTCGGGGGCGTCGGCGAAGCCGACGTTCTTCGGTGTTCCACACCTCGTCAAACCAGCCTATTATAATTTTATCGAGGCTTCGCCTCCCTCGACCTTCTTTATATAAAAAAACCCGCAAAATGCGGGTTTTAAATTTTATGGCGGAGAGCGAGGATTATTCGCCTGCGGCTCACCCCTTCGGGGACGTCGGCGAAGCCGACGTTCTTCGGTGTTCCACACCTCGTCAAACCAGCCTATTATAATTTTATCGAGGCTTCGCCTCCCTCGACCTTCTTTATATAAAAAAACCCGCAAAATGCGGGTTTTAAATT
>JALTJZ010000007.1:25934-26064 GCA_027076325.1 Chromatiales bacterium
TTATGGCGGAGAGCGAGGGATTCGAACCCTCGATAGGTTTAACCCTATACGCCCTTAGCAGGGGCGCGCCTTCAGCCACTCGGCCAGCTCTCCAATTCGTTGTTAGTACTCACTTCAGTTAAGTACCACA
>JALTJZ010000008.1 GCA_027076325.1 Chromatiales bacterium
CAGGCCAGGTAGTAGAGCAAGTGGTACGGCCAACAGGGTTGGTTGACCCTGAAATCGAAGTGCGGCCAGCAACCACTCAGGTTGACGATGTGCTGTCTGAAATCACCAAACGAACCGAAATAGGCGAGCGGGTGTTGATCACAACCTTAACCAAGCGGATGGCCGAAGATTTAACCGATTACCTGGCGGAACACGGCGTGTTGGTACGTTATATGCATTCAGATAACGACACAATAGAGAGAATAGAAATACTCAGAGATCTGCGTTTGGGTAAATTTGATGTGTTAGTGGGGATAAATTTGCTAAGAGAAGGCTTAGACATACCTGAAGTATCACTTGTTGCTATTTTAGATGCCGACAAAGAAGGCTTTTTACGCTCCGAACGCTCGTTAATACAAACCATTGGCCGAGCCGCACGCAACGTAGAAGGCAAAGCCATTTTATATGCCGACAAAATAACCGGCTCCATGCAACGCGCCATCGACGAAACCGAACGCCGGCGCAAAAAACAAATAGCGTACAACCTGAAACATGGTATAACACCCACTTCGATTGTTAAATCCGTTGCCGATATCATGGACGGAGCGTACGGCAAAAAAGTAGGCGCGAATAAGCCGGCAAAAGTAGCTGAAGAGAGCGTTGATTATTCTGCTATGAGTGGTGCAGAGCTTAACAAAGAAATTGAAAAACTGGAGCGCAAGATGTATGGGCATGCCCAGAACCTGGAGTTTGAAGAAGCGGCCGCAATAAGAGACCAAATCAATCAAATTCAGGAAAAATCACTTGGAATCCAGGTAAGGTAGCCCGCCTAATTTATTTGTTACCATTTTTTGACATTCCCATTCCTTGTGCTATTGTTCAACTATTGAACGGTAAGGATATCCGGTTTTTGCAAGACGAAATAACATATAAGTTGCTGAAAATTATCGAGAATGAGCCCCATTTGAGCCAGCGCGAAATTGCGCAAAAAATGGGGGTGAGCCTTGGTAAAACAAACTATTGCTTAAAGGCTCTACTGGATAAGGGCTTTATAAAAGTCCGTAATTTCTACAAGAACAAAAAGAAAAAAGCCTACATCTATTTTTTAACTCCCAATGGTATCGAAGAAAAAGCTCAGGTGACTTATCGCTTTTTGCAAAGAAAAATAAAAGAGTATGAAACCATAAAAGCGGAAATTGAAAATTTAAAAACTGAAGCGGCCGCAACAAAAAAATAGCGCGGGATAAGAGCAGTAACACTAAGGACAGTGTTTAAATTATTATACTTGTTTTTTGACACGGTAGGGCGGTAGCGTGTTTAATGGATAATAATTCTATTTGATAGAACAAAATATAAATGAAGGCCGTTCTCCAAGTTTAATATGTGTGCTTGAAGTTGATACTAGTACTGCAACCTATATTTTGGAACTTAAAATAATTATTATTAAATAACAAAAAGAGATATTTCATGAATTCCAATAAACAGCTTTCAAACCTTGCCTCGCACCAACAACCAACCTATGAAAATGAAATAAGTCTAGTCGATGTAGTTAACATCTTTTTGCGTAGAAAAAAAATTATTTTAGGAATAACTATATTAGCTGTTTTTGTTGGATTAGTTTTCGCTTTTTCTCAAAAACGAGTATATCGGGTAGAAACGATTTTACTTTCTCCTTCTTTTGAAAATATTCAACCATTAAATGTGTTAAATAGCAGTAATGTAAGTAGTAATGTAAGTAGTAATGTAAGTAGTAATGTAAGTAGTAATGTAAGTAGTAATGTAAGTAGTAATGTAAATAGCAGCAATGTATTTGCTCATTTTACCAGGAATGTAAATTCAAGAAAGTTAAGGAAAGCATTTTTTGATAAATTTAAAATATGGAAAGCTCTTTCAGAAAATTCTAATCAGGTTCTGACCGATAAGGAAATTAACAGCCTTTTTGAAGGTTTTTCAAAGTCATTAAAAGTGGCGGCGGATAAAAAAGCGAGTAGCGTACGGATTACATTAGAAGGTGTTCATAAAGAAAAAATAGGACATTGGCTGGACAGTTTTGTTGCAATGGCGAATCGGGAAACTGCAAGTCAATTAGCCAGGAATTTACAAGCAATTATAGATTCACGGATAAAAAGTTTAAAAATAGAAATGTCAAGTAAACGGTCTATTTACAAACAAAGGCGTGAAGATGAATTAGGACGCTTGCAAGAAGCTTTACAGATTGCAAAAAGCTTAGGAATACGTGACCATTTGTTTGTACCTAATGTCGATAATAAATCTAGCAGTGCAATACTATATGAATTAAATAGCATCAACAATCGTTTATCAAATGCAAATAACTTATCAAGTTATATGAAAGGTACAAAACTACTTCAAGCAGAAATAACGGCATTGAAAAATAGAAAATCAGATGATTTTCAAATAATGGGTTTACGTGACTTACAAGAACAACTTACAAGGCTTGATACAATTAAGATCGAAAAAAATAAAATACAAACTGTTATTGTTGATAAAAAAGCTGTTGTAAACATCGAACCTATTCGACCAAAAAGAAAATTAATTGTCATACTTTCACTTGTTTTAGGCGGAATGTTAGGTATCTTTGGCGTATTCATTATTGAATTTATTACCAACTTTAAAAAAACAAGCGAGACTGTAAGTAAATCTGTGTAATTGTCTATCATTAACAAAACCTGAAGGTCTCGTTCTAATGGATACTAAAGAGTCAACTTTTAATAATGCTGATACACTTATTATCGTTACTGAGTGGCTACATTTCCGTTTGTAATCCCCCCGAAAAATAATAGGAGTTTTAAGTAGAAAATTCTCGTAAAATAAACAAAGGAGTTTTCTATGAAAAAATCACGATTTACAGACAGTCAGATACTCAATATCTTAAAACAAAATGAATCAGGTACCTCGGTACCTGATTTATGCCGCGAACACGGCATGAGTAATGCCACATTTTACAAATGGCGTGCTAAATATGGCGGTATGGATGCCTCGCTGATGAAGCGTATGAAAGAGCTGGAGGATGAAAACCGCCGTCTGAAAAAAATGTATGCAGAAGAACGCCTCAAGTGTGAAATAGCTAAGGAAGCGATCGAAAAAAAGGGTCGTGAAGCCATCTCGACGTAAGGAGATGGCACAAAGAGCCAGTACTGAATATAGTGCGAGTAACCGACTTGTTTGTGGAATATTTTCTATCAGGGAGACCTGCTATTACTATCAATCTATTTTCAGTGGTGAGAATGCATAAATTGTGGATTAGTTATTACGTTTAACATCTGAAATATCCAAAGTTTACCGAGGTCAACACAGTCTATTCTCTGTACCTAGAAGGAAAGATTATTGTTACTCTCAGAGAACCTCATCCACACTATTTAAGCGTATTGTCTGTAAAAGGTAAACAACACGGTAGCCTTATTGATCTAGTTAAAACCATCTTATGCTGGCAAACGAGCATGCTAGATCAATAGGGTTGACTAAGACAATATGGAGATGAATGACTTATGATATTGAGATATGAGGATGTAGTAAACAGAAGATCATAATGAGGAGAGTTTCAAAATTTTTCATATCGAGTACAACGATGTAATGCTAACACCTACACGCTTTGGTGTCCCTAATTTAGTTTCAACTTCTGTTCAAGTAGATGGTGACAAGCTTTATAAAAACTCAGAGAAAAATGGGTGGATAAGCTGCATTTTTTGGAAAAGCTTATAATAGATGTATTGGTATATAACGATTAAGAAAGTTGATTATTCTCCTGCCTATGAGAATCTTTTGGTGTCTTTGTCAAGTAAGCCTTTGAGGGTGTTGTTAATTTTTGCAAGGGCACTTGTAAGATTTAAAAAAAATTTTACAAAAACAGTTAAAAAATATTAATACCTGATGAAATTTATCCAACATGAAAGGTTCCGTAAATTAAATATCATATGGTATTTTTTACAACCGAATAAGCTACAGGCTTCAATTCTTCTTTTTACAATGCTTATATCAGGGCTCTTAGAAACACTGAGTATGGCGGCTTTGTATCCAATCATGAATTATGGTTTAAATCAGGAAGGCGATACTTTCATTCTGAAAGCTTTCAATCATGCTATTTATTTGTTTCCGACTGACAACCACTTCATGTCTGCGTGTTTTGTGCTTATTATAGTTACAACTATAGCTGCAGTATTCAAATATCTATACGCAGTTGCTTCTAATAAGCTTGTGGCATCTGTCATCAAGCAGACGCGGAAATCAATTTATCATAAGTATATAACTGCAGATTATAAATTTTTCAGCCGAAGCCAGCAGGGTAAATTGATACATACTGCAACTATAGCTCCGACTCATGTCACAGATAATATTATATACGTGACCCGTCTCGCCTACGATGTAATTAATACATTGTTCATGATTTCTCTAATATTGGTCCTCACATTTCAGGGCACAATGTTACTGATGATTATTGCTATTTCATACGGACTGCTCGTTAAATATGTAGTGAAGAAGATAATCTACAGGTGTTCTGTCGTCGTTATTGAAGAAGACCGGAAAATCAATATTGTGCTTAATGAACTTATACTTGGGATAAAAAGTATTAAAACATTTCTTGCTTCTGGTTGGTGGAGTGAAAAATATGTTCAGTCTGTAGAAAAAAGCGCAAGTCACCAATATGAAATGTTGATGGGTCGTGCTTACCCGGAGATTTTCGCCAAATTTACGTTTTTTACAACTTTAGCTGTTGTGGGAATAATATTGAGTTTGGGGCCAACAGAAAGTTTGATTGCAGCCATTCCTGTGTATGGTACGTTTATTATAGTAGCAAGTCGGTTATTCCCTTCGACTCAAAATATTGGAACAGGTTTTATGGTTATCGTGCAGCGCATGAAGAATATGGAAATTGTATATGATCTTTGCGTAGCGAATCATAAAGAAGTACAGGAAGGAACAAAAGAGCTAAATCGATTTAGTGATGCGATTACATTTGAAAATGTATGGTTCAGGCACGATCCTTCGGGTGATGATCTACTAAAAGGCTTATCATTTAGTATAAAGAAAAAGCAAGTAACTGCTATCGTTGGGGAGTCCGGCAGCGGAAAAACAACAATAGTGAATTTGTTGCTAAAATTATATCAGCCGACAAAAGGAGAGATCAAAATCGATGGTGTGAATATTTTCGATTATACGAATAATTCTTACTTAGGCAGGATCGGGTATGTGAGCCAGGAGACGTTCCTTTTTAATGACACAATCAGAGAAAATATTGTGTTCGGAATGGACGATTGCACAGACAGTATGGTTATCGAAGCTGCTAAGCAGGCCAATGCTCATGAATTTATCAAGGACATGAAGAATGGGTATGATACTGTCGTAGGAGACTCTGGTATTAAGATATCTGGTGGACAGAGACAAAGGATAGCTATTGCAAGGGCAATGCTGCGAAAGCCGGAAATATTACTATTAGATGAAGCAACCAGTTCATTAGACAATATTGCTGAGAAGAATGTGCAGGAGGCAATAAATATAGTATCCAAAAATACAACTGTGCTGGTGATTGCTCATAGATTATCTACTATACAGAATGCTGATAAAATAGTTGTTTTGGAAGACGGCTCTATTAAGGAAGGTGGTACTCATACTGAGTTGCTGAAAAATAATGGTTTGTATTTTAATTTGTATAATCAGCAGAGTGTTTTGTCAGGTGTCTGAAGTAAAAGTATCAAATAGTTTAAAAAAATGAGGAAACCGAAATGTATGATTACTTAAAAAATAGCACAATCCTGATAACAGGTGGAACAGGTTCTTTTGGGAAAAAATGTGCTGAAATAATTCTAAAGAAAGCTAAGCCAAGGAAATTGATTATTTTTAGCCGTGACGAAGATAAGCAGGATCAGATGCGGCAGCAAATTAATGATGAACTTTACGATTGTAAGATTAGTTATTACATAGGTGATATTAGGGATCCACAGCGTCTCCATAGAGCATTTAATAATGTTGATTTTGTTATTCATGCGGCTGCTTTGAAACAGGTACCTGCTGCAGAGTACAATCCCGATGAATGCATCAAAACAAATATTATGGGATCCTTAAATGTTGTCAATGTTGCTATTGATCAGAAAGTAAAAAAAGTTATTACGCTTAGTACGGATAAGGCGGTAAACCCGGTAAATTTATACGGTGCTACTAAATTGTGCGCTGAGAAACTGTTTGTTGCAGGTAATTCGTATGTTGGAGATGCTGAAACTAAGTTTAGTGCAGTTCGTTATGGTAATGTTGTGGGAAGCAGAGGCAGTGTTATCCCTTTATTTTTAGAAAAAAGAAAAACAGGAGTTCTTCCCATAACGGATGTACGGATGACAAGATTTTGGTTAACGCTCGAACAGGGTGTAGATTTTGTGTTAAAATCTTTAGAGAGTATGGATGGAGGAGAAATTTTTATTCCTAAGATTCCTAGCATGAAGATAGAAGACTTGGCTAAAACAATTGGTCCGGAATGTAAGATTGAGCCTATAGGAATCAGACCAGGGGAAAAAATTGATGAATGCTTACTTATGGAAGATGAGGCAAGACATACTGTAGAGTTCGATGATTTATTTATCGTTTTACCACAAAGACCATGGTGGGTATCTGAGAAGTGGAATCACGGAAAGAATGTTTCAGAACAGTTCCGCTATGATAGCAGGTCTAACGACGATTGGATGACCGAAGAAGGGCTTAAGGATATTGTATCAACTCTAGAATGAAATATATACCTTATGGTAGACAGACCATAGATCAGAATGATATTGATGCAGTCACTGAAGTATTGAAATCTGACTGGGTTACCCAAGGTCCCAGTATACAAAGGTTTGAAACAGCTTTATGTGATTATTCTGGGGCTAAATATGCGGTGGCAGTTTCAAGCGGTACTGCTGCGCTTCATTGTTCAATGTATGCATTAGGTATTGGTGCAGGTGATGAAATAATTACATCTCCAATTACTTTTGCTGCCAGTGGTAATTGTGTTCTCTATTTGGGAGGAACTGTAAGGTTCGTTGACATTAAGCCGGATACTTATTGCATTGACTATCGTAAATTAGAAGAAGCCATCACACCAAGAACTAAAGCAATTATTGCGGTAGATTTTACTGGTCAACCTTGCGACATGGATGAAATAAATGCTATAGCTCAGAAACATAAATTAGCAGTTGTTGATGATGCAGCTCATTCGCTTGGAGCCACCTATAAAGACAATCCAGTAGGTGCATTAGCCGCTATGACTATTTTCTCTTTTCACCCTGTTAAGCATATAACAACGGGTGAGGGTGGTATGATAGTGACAAATAACAAAATGTTTGCAGAGAAAATGCGAACATTCCGAACACATGGAATTATAAATAATGATGACCGTTTGATTTTAAAGGAACAAGCTGCGGACAATGAAAACCTGGAACTGTCAGATAAAAACCCTGATACAAGATCTCCATGGTATTACGAAATGCAGGATCTTGGTTATAATTATCGTATTAGTGATATTCAATGTGCGCTAGGATTAAATCAATTAAAGAAACTGGATAGCTTTATTACAAGGCGTTTGGAAATAGTTCAGCGTTATAATGAGGCTTTTGAAAAATCCCCATATCTTGTGACTCCGCACCAGGAATCTGATAGAAGTAGTGCGTGGCATCTTTATGTGCTTCGCCTTAGATTAGATAAAATGAAAAAGAGTAGACGTGAGGTGTTTGAGGAATTACGTGCACTTAATATTGGTGTCCATGTTCATTATATTCCACTTCATCTTCAACCTTATTATAGGACCACTTTTGGTTATAAGCGTGGGGATTTTCCAGAAGCAGAATCCTTTTATGATTCAGCACTTACAATCCCATTGTTCCCTACGATGACAAATGATGATTGTGAGCGGGTTATCAATAGTGTGACAAAGGTAATTAGATAGCTCTTTTTTAATAATAAGCGATGATAAAGTAAGAAAAAACTCAACCCATAGTGATTTTGACTGTGGAACTTAGAATAATTGAAAAATCTGGAGTCATGATAGCGTGAATATATTAGGAGTTATCCCTGCTAGAGGTGGTAGTAAAAGGGTCAAGGATAAGAATATTTTATCAATAAAGGGTAAACCACTTGTTGGTTACACAATTGAAGATGCAATGTCTTCGAAACTAATGGATAAGGTAGTGATGTCTACTGATAGCGACAAAATTGCTGAGGTTGTAAAGAATGCATATGACATCGAGATTATAAAGCGACCGGCAGAGTTTGCGAAAGATGATTCTCCAATTGAAGAGTCCTTATTGCATGCTGTTGAGTATTTTGCTAAAGAGAAGAACTTTACTGCTGACGTTGTTGTCTGGATGCAGGCTAACGTTCCAATAAGGAAAACAGGCGCTATTGATCAGGCGATCGAAAAATTATGTAATTCTGACGCAGACTCTTGTGTGACTTGTCGCCCATCATTGGAAGCGGTTGAAGAGATGAAACTGATTAATGAAGAGGGCTTAATAGTTCCTTTGCAAAAAGACGTTAGGGGTATACGGAAGCAGGAATTTCCTAAACGCTATTTACTTGATGGATCAATACTTGTGTTAAGAACGGATAATCTTTACAAGACACGAGGTATCAGAAGAGCCCATATTTATCTAGGAGAAAGGGTGATTCCAATTATCCAGGAAAAGAGTATGTACTCACATGAAATTGATAATCCAGATGATATTGATTTGTTAGATTATTATCTGGAGCGACATTTGCATTCCTAGGATCAAGGTCCAGAGAAACTTTTAAGTAAAAGATTGAACACGGAGCGGAATATATGAGGTACTGTAAAAAATGTATAATGCCAGATACCCGTCCTGAACAGGTATTTGATGAAAACGACATATGTGATGCCTGTCATTCAGCAGAAAAAAAATATAATGAAATCGACTGGACAAAGCGAAAGCAAGAGTTAGGTGAGATTTTAGATCGATATCGAAATAAGGATGGCACATGGTGGGATTGCATTGTGCCCGTTAGCGGGGGAAAAAATAGTTGTTTCCAGGCGTACACTTTAAAATATGAGTTTGGTATGAATCCCCTTCTCGTAAACCATATTCCTTGTGAGATAACTGAAGTCGGTTTGAAGAACCTAACATTTTTAAGAGATTTAGGTTTCGATATGATTCAAGTTGGCGCTAATCGGCAAATGTATCGAAAAATGGCAAGGAAAGGCTTTTTTGATTTAGGAGATTCATGCTGGCCGGAGCACATAGGTATTTTTACTGCTCCAATTAGAGTAGCTGTACAGTATAAAATTCCTCTCATTATGTGGGGGGAAAACTCACAGTTTGAACTTGGTGGTCCTGCATCTAGGAGAGAAAATAACTTTCTTGACAGATCGTGGTTAGAAGAGTTTCAAATGTATGGCTATCGCATATCTGACTTGTATGACGAAGGTTTTGACAAAAAAGATTTGCTGTTCTTTGAATATCCGAGTGATGAAGAATTGAAAGAAGTGGGCGTTACAGGTCTGTTCTTGGGATACTACATAAAGTGGGAAAATGCTGAACAGGTCAAAATGATGAAGAAGCTGGGATGGAGTCCTAACCCGGATGGCCCAGTAGAAGAAGCATATCATGATTATGAAAACCTGGATTGCAAATGGATCGGTGGTTTGCATGATCATTTTAAATTCTTAAAGTACGGATTTTCAAGAGCGACTGATCAACTCTGTGAGGAAATCAGATCAGGGAGGATGGATCGTGAAGAGGCACTACGGATCGTTAGAAATTATGAAGGAAAATTACCTAGAAAATACTTACCCGATTTCTTGAAGTACTTAAATTGTACAGAAGAGGAATTTTTTGCGACTTTAGATAGGTTTACTAATAGAAAGATCTTTTTAACTGACGAGAATAACGAATTTATTAGAGACAAAGATGGCAACCTCATCAAACGGGATTATGGCTATACGGAAACAGAGCAAAATACTATAGAAGTATGATTTCTGTCATAGACTTAAAGATATGCAATATTGCAAGTGTTTTACGAGCTTTAGATACACTGGGCTTGGAAAATAAAGTCGTAGATGATCCAAAAGATATAGGTCAACCTGATAAACTTATTCTTCCTGGCGTAGGAAATTTTTTTGAAGCATCAAACAGGATGCGTTCGTTGGGATGGGATCTTTTGCTAAGAGAGAAGGTTTTGGAGGAAAAGGTTCCTATTTTGGGGATATGTCTTGGGATGCAACTTTTTGCTAGTTACGGAGAAGAGGGAGGGCAATCTAAAGGTCTGGATTTTATTAATGCAAAAGTCTCTTATTTACGTTCTAGTCATGAAAATTTAAGGGTTCCACATGTAGGATGGAACGATGTAAGTAGATGTGATATGCCGATATTTGATTCACTTGAAGGTGATAATTGTTTTTATTTTGTGCATAGTTATGAAATGATTATTCAAGAATCGGTACAGGCAGCGTACTCTAATTATGGTGTAGATATTGTAGCCGCAGTGCAGAAGGATAATATAGTTGGCGTGCAATTCCATCCCGAGAAAAGCCAAAAAGCAGGTCTGACTTTGCTTCAGAATTTTGCCAGGAGAATGTAGTAGGTGTTGCGATACAGAGTAATTCCTTTAGTTTTATTGGATGGTTATTCGGTCGTTAAAACCATTCAGTTTGATGTCCGCCGAAATTTAGGCAACCCAATTACCGTGGCTCGTGTTTATAATATGCGAAATGTCGATGAGCTTATTCTCTTAGATATTGACGCTACAAAGGAAGGCCGGGGAATAGATTTACATACTGTTCAAACTGTGGCTGCAGAGTGTTTCATGCCATTAACTGTTGGAGGAGGACTTCAGACTTGTGATGATATAGCTAAGACCTTGGCAGCTGGCGCTGATAAAGTATCTTTAAATTCTGTTATTTTCGACAATATAGATTTATTAAAAGAGGCAGTAGCTGTCTTTGGAAGTCAGTGCATTATTGTTTCCATAGATGTAAAAAAGGACAGTAATGGAAAATATATTTTATATTCACACTCAGACAAAAAGGTTAATTTATCTTTAGATGAATGTTTAGATTTAATAGCGAGCTCTAATGTTGGCGAGATTTTAGTAAATAATGTAGATAATGATGGCGTGATGGAAGGCTATGATTTAGATCTAATCAATTACGTATCAAAGTGTATTAAAAGCATACCAATAATTGTCGCAGGTGGGGCTTCAAGCCCGACTGATTGTAGCAGTGCGATAAAATCTGGTGCCTCGGCAGTATCAGCAGCAAGCCTTTTTCACTTTACTAGCTTTACTCCTAGAAGCTGCAAAGAGAATATGGCGGCGGCTAATATACCTGTAAGGTTATGAAAAATTGCTATTTATTTAGCATAAACTATTATGATTACTGTGGACCTAATTTTAGGTGTTGCTTCTAACATTGTAATCGCATCTAGATAAAGAGTAGCATGAGTTAAACGAAATAGTATAATTTTAGACAACGACTATTTGACAAAACCGAACCTGGAAAAAACTTACTTTCTCGCTATGTATAGTACTCTGCAACATTCACTTGGCTGGGAAGTGCATAACAAATCTAAAGAAAACGCTTGCAAAAACTGAGGTTATTATGAATGAATTTACTATAGATATCTCTACTACCTTTCAACGCAAGGGTGAATGTAACTACTTTTTTCAAAGGTTTAAAGATGGGGTTATTCAATTCCCTGATATGCCGAGAATTACAGATAAAGATTCACTTTCTCAGTTTAGTGTGAGAGACGAAGGTCTAAATATACTATTTATTAATGTTCCAATAAGAGAATGGTCATACCCTAACATTATGCCGCTTGGACAGGGCTATGTCGGTGCAGTGGCTTATATGGATGGACATAGGATAAATGTGTTGGACTTAAATGCAGAAAGGAAAGAACCATTAAAAATATCTGATAGCGAAATTAATTCATGGATAGATAGTCGTATAACCGCAAAGCTCAATGAAGTAAAACCAGATGTCATTGCATTCGGTGGGATAGTTACTCAATATAGTCGTATCAAACATGCGACAAAATTATGTAAAGAATTACTTCCAGATGTGCCGATTATATTAGGTGGAGGTATTGCTTCTTCGATGCCTGTATTTATGTTGCAACGTTTGGAAATTGATTACTCAGTTCAGGAAGAAGGGGAAGTAACAATTTCAGAATTGCTATTTCGTATAGAGAAGAAAATAGATATGAAAGGGCTCAAAGGAGTTGCTTACAAGGAGTATCACAGGAATGGGAGTTGCGAAATAGTAGACAATGGCTTAAGACCATCGATTGGTAAGAGAGAGACAGGGCTAGATTCTGTACCTTGGCCATTACGCAGCGCTTGGCCGGTTGAATCTATTTATAAGCATAATCCTGTTGGACATTTGAACTGGCAGTCAAAGTGGAAAGATGGAGCTGCGGTGAGCGATGCCTATTCTGTCTCAATGTTAGCATCTCGTGGTTGCCCATATGCTGCTCGTGCATGTGATTACTGTTATGCCTCGTATCTTGGCGAGGCTTATCGATTGAGAAGCCCAAAAGAAGTCGCTGATGAAATGGAAAGTATTTATAATGAATATGGTGCAACGTACATACATTTTTTAGATGATTTACTGATGACAGATTTTCGCTGGTCTTTGGCACTGAGTGAAGAACTTATAAATAGAAAAGAAAAAAATGGACTGGATGTTCAGTGGGGAGGAACATGCAGAACAAATATTGTTGCAAGTGATATTCTACGCGCACGAAAGGAGGGACGGCCACATATGCTTGAGCGCGCTTATGAAGCAGGCATGAGGCAAGCCGGATATGGTGTAGAGACTGGTAGTCCAACAATTCTAAAATCAATAGACAAGTCAGGGCAAACTCCAGAAAAAATAATTCTAGCAGTCGAAGAAACGCAAAGAATATTTGGGTATGCAGATTGCTCCTTTATAATTGGTTCACCGGGCGAGACTAGAAAGACTGTTGAAGAAACAGTAGACCTTTGCAGGCAGGTTGGGTTAAAACCAGAAGTATTTTTCTTTACCACAGCATATCCTGCCACGGCTTTCTGGGATTTAGCATTGGAAAAAGGTTTGATTCGAAAAGCTGTCACTGGAGAAAAGGGACCCGCTGATGATGACATTATTGAGCAATACTTACTGAAATTAGGTGAGCAAGGAGAAGAAGTAAGAACTAATTTTAGTGATCTCGAAGATGAAGAAGTGGTTGAATTGTCTTGGTGGGCAGTAAATGAGTTAGGAGCACAGAACACAGTACGTCATCCTCACACTGGAGATGTAGAAGAGAGAAGCAAAGCAGTAGTTGGTGCCTCAAGAGCAGATCTTTAAAATGGTAAATATACGAGTAGAGCCTTTTACTATTTATCAGAATCAGATCAAGATATATTTCTGGTGACAAATAGAATTAAATTTGAAAAACAAAAGATCTAGGAAATTTGGATATTCATTATCGGGTCTAGCTATGCTCCCATTTCAAAGAGTCTTTGCTTAATTCTTTATATTTTACAATCAATAAATGATTAAATAACCGTAAATATTGAAAAAAGAACAATATTTGAAAATTAATAAGGTATTGATTCTTACAGAGGGGGGTGAAGAATCAGGGTATGGTCATTTATCAAGATGCCTGGCATTGTCGCAGGCTTTTAATGAAGTGGATGGTCGGCTAGATGTTAAGCTGGTAGTAAAAGCTGATAAAAGTGGAAAGAGATTTTTTAAAAAAAATGCTGTTGATTTTTTAGATATAGACTGGTTAGAAGACTCAGAAAGAATTAAGAAGATAGTTAAAGACAACACCATAATAATAATTGATTCTTATCATGCACCTTTATCTATTTATAAGGATTTACGCAGACTAAAAAGTTGTACATGCTTAGCTGCAATAGATGACTATAATCGTATCCCCTATGATGCTAATGTTATCATTAATGTATCAGTTTATAACAAAGATAGTGTTGGTTATAAGAATAGAGATAATGTTGAATACCTGGTTGGGAAAAAATATTCTATTTTAAATAAAGAATACAGGGAAAAACAAAATTATAGAATTAATAAGGTAATAAAAAATGTGTTGATTAGCTTTGGGGGAACAGACTGTACAGAGCTTATTGAAAATACGATACAAGCATTATCAGATTATAACTTTACCGTGCATGCAATAGGAATTGATAACTCGTCAAATACTTTTATTAATCAACCAGAGATTAACTTACATTCTGAATTAAGTATTAAGGATATGTGTTTTTTAATGCAAAATGTAGATTTATGTATAACTGGGGGTGGTCAGATATTAAATGAATTGTCATATCTTGGGGTTCCGACTCTTTCAATTTGCATGGCAAATAATCAGCTAAATAATATTAAACGGTTGGAAGCTGCTGGTTTTGTAAATTATGTTGGTTGGTATAATGATGGAAACTTAGATATAAAATTAAGAAAAGCAGTAGAGAGCTATATGAACCTGGAGGAAAGGATTAGACGTAGTAATATTGGAAAAAGTTATTCTGATGGGAAAGGAGTATTGAGAATAGCGGAGAGAATTTTAGAAATAATGGTAAACTATGAGTCTGAGAAGTAATTAGTTCTGAAACCATAATTACTGAAAATAATAATGTTCAACTTTGCACAAGATTTTTCATTAACTAAATGTGAACTATATAATTTTATTAATTTGCCAGAGAGCAAAAAAGAACTGGTGCGTAATTGGCGCAATGACGCTGATATTAAAAAATGGATGATAACCGATCATATTATTAGCAAATCAGAACATCTAAGTTTTATAGAGAGTTTAAAGAATGATAATAAAAATACTTACTGGTTGGTTGCGGATAAAAATATAGAATTAGGGGTTGTGTCATTAACCCGGATTGATTGTAATAATAAAAATGCTTATCTGGGTATATATGCCAATCCTGGTTTAAATAAGGTAGGCTCAAAGTTGATGGCGTCTCTTATGGATGTAAGTTTTAATTTAGGTGGTTTACATAGCCTGAAGTTGGAAGTCAGAGAGGATAACAAACGTGCAATTGAATTTTATAAAAAGTCAGGGTTTAAGCGGGAAGGACTGTTAAGGGATATGATTAACAAAGACGGTATATGGTATAACCTGGTAATTATGGGATTAGTAAATGAAAAGCCGGATTAAGATTGAAAATAAATATGTAGGTGCTGAAGAACCAGTCTTTGTTATTGCTGAGATTTCTGCCAACCACGGTCAGAGCCTGGAGAGAGCATTATCATTAACCAGAGAAGCAAAAAAGTGCGGTGCTGATGCAGTAAAATTTCAAACATATACACCAGATACAATTACTCTTGATGTTCGTAATAAGTACTTCGAAGTTGAGCATCCAGAGTGGGGTAATCAGACCCTTCATGATCTGTATCAGAAGGCTTTTACACCATGGGACTGGTTCAAAGAGATAAAAAGCCTCTGTGATGAATTAGACATTATCTTTTTATCGTCTGCATTTGACAAAACTTCTGTCGATTTTCTGGAAGATTTAAATGTTTCAGCGCACAAAGTCGCATCATTTGAGTTGGTCGATTTGCCACTCATTGAATATATGGCAAAAACAAAAAAACCTTTAATACTGTCTACTGGTATGGCATCAATGAGTGAGATATCTGATGCAGTAGCCACTGCACGTGAAGTAGGAAATGAAGACATAATATTGCTTAAGTGTGTAAGTAATTATCCTGCTAAGCCTGATCAGATGAATTTAGGTATAATTAGTATAATGAAAAAAGAGTTTCAGTGTCCCATTGGATTTTCTGATCATACTATTGAGCCTGTAACAGCTGTTGCTGCTGTGTGTAAAGGTGCAGTGGTTCTAGAGAGGCATTTTGTATCATCGCGCAAGCTGGATACGCCAGATAGTTTTTTTTCCACTGAGCCGAAGGAAATGAAAAGGTTAATTGATGATATCAGAATAGTAGAACAGACAATGGGCACTGATAACTCTCTAACGCCTAAAGATGAAAAAAGTAAGATCTTTCGCCGTTCTTTATTCGTAGTTAAAGATATTAAAAAGGGCGAAATGTTTTCTGAAGAAAATATACGGTCAATACGGCCTTCAAATGGCTTGGCGCCTAAGCATTGGAAGGAAATAATTGGTCAGAAATCAACAGCGGATATAAAAAGAGGAAGTCCGTTGGAATGGTCACATATCAATAAAGAAAATTAAATGAAATTGCATTATGTGGTAACACAAGAGTTCAATTGTGAATATTTTTGCCTGTTTTAGAAAAAGAAAAAATTTACTGGATTTGCTTTTCTTTCTGTTAGTCTAATAATTTATTAAATAGTAAGTTAGCGTATGCTTGGTTTTTACTCTAGTGATTCTGAGTTACTCTATTATTAAACCTGATGTAAATAATTTGTAAATATGAACAAAATATATCGCCAGAATCATGTGAAGAATCTTGTGTTCGTAACTGGATTAACAAGATCAGGCAAGACAATGCTTATGCCTATTGTGTCAAGCATGGAAAGGGTAGAACACCTTGCTTATAATTATTTGATGGAGCAGGTTCCTATGATGAATATTCTAGGAAACATTCCAGATGAAGCAGCTGTAGGCCTTATGCGTTATGCAATAGATAACATGTTTTATGATCAATCTATTGGAAGAAACATTAATTTTAGATTTGGAGACTTAACCAGTGTTTGGAAATCTAAGCAACCCTACCAGTATCTGAAGAGAATTTTTGCTAAAGAAGGTGACGTAGCGTTGAAGGAATTAATGCAGAATAATCATTTTTTTCTTATGCAGCTCCATGATGCAATTTGGCATATTGACATATACCTAAAATCATTTCCTGAAATGAAAATGCTCCATATGACTCGTCATCCTGTTTCTATGGTTTACGATTGGCACCAGAAAGGCTATGGAGGTAACTTCTTTTCTGATCCGAGAAATGCCACCGTAACAATTCAATGGAAATCAGAATTGCTTCCTTATTACGCTGCAGGCTGGGAAGAAGAGTATCTGAGTATGTCAGAGATAGATAGAATTATCCATATGAACAAAAGACTAGAGGATAATCATCGAGCAAAATATGATTATTTATCAGACGAAGAACGTAAAAAAATAATGATAATTCCATTTGAAAAAATGATTACAAATCCCGATCCCATTTTAGTCGATATATGTGGTTTTCTTGGGACAAGCCTTTCTAAGCACTCAGAACGAATATGTAAAAGGGAGCGATGTCCACGAAAGTTTCATAAGGATGACATAGCTAAAGAATCAGATGAGATTAAGAAACTTTGTTCTAGTGAAGCATTTGAAATGTTGATGTCAATGTCGAGTGAATATGACAATCTTCATATGACAGATGTGAAATATAGCGAATAAGAGGTAAATAATGGTCGACACTAAAGGAAGTAAGGATGGAAGTACCTGGGAAGAACAGGTTAGAAATGACAAGAGTTTGGCGCATGGCAGGTTCAGTAATCAGCAATACATTAAAAACCTAACCTTACTAAAGAATTGGTGTGAAAAGAAAATTTCAGAATTAGAAAAAATTGAGTTGGAACAAAAATAAGGTCAGAGTGAAGCCATCGTTGGGATGTTTTAATGGTGCCTGCCTAAAACTACAGTGTTTTGGTATTTATTATTGTTCCTCGTGATTCTAAGTATTTAATTACATCGCCTACAGTAAATTATGAATATGGTTAGCTCGAGATGTAGTGGCATAGTTAATTTGGTCACCTAACAAGAGGTGATATCATCATCTCATAACATGATAGGTGAGACTATGACAAAAAGAACAAGACCGACCTTTAAACCTGAATTTCGGCTCGAAGTCGCCCAATTAGTGCTAAATCAGGGTTATTCGGTACGCGAGGCGGCTGAGGCGATGAATGTGGGCAAGTCCACGGTGGATAAGTGGGTTCGTCAGCTCCGGGATGAACGTAATGGCATCACGCCTCATGCCACAGCGATGACGCCTGACCAACGAAAAATAAAAGAACTCGAAAAGAAAATTAAGCAGATTGAACGGGAAAAAGAAATCCTAAAAAAGGCTACGGCGCTCTTGATGTCCGACTCGATACACACTTTACGATGATCGAGCAACTCACTGAGCGCAATTATACGGTTACCGAACTATGCCGAACCTTTGATGTGCATCGCAGTAGTTATAATTATTGGATAAAACATTCACAAACGATTAACGTAAAAAAATTGAATGAGATGACGATGGTAAAAAGTATATTCCATGAAAGCCGTGACTCTGCTGGAGCAAGAACTATCGCTGACATCGCCACCACGCGTGGCATGGAACTCAGTCGTTATCGTGCCGGTAACCTGATGAAAGACTGTGGTCTTAGCAGCCTTCAACCGCCTAAACACGCTTATAAGCAGGTGAAACAAGAACATGTTGAGATACCGAATCACTTAAACAGAGAGTTTGACGTAACCTCACCCGATCAAGTTTGGTGTGGTGATGTGACCTATATTTGGACAGGCACACGCTGGGCCTATTTAGCGGTGGTGCTGAATTTATTTGCCCGCAAGCCCATCGGTTGGGCCATGTCCTGTTCACCGGATAGTGAATTAACCTGTAACGCCTTGATGATGGCGTTTGAGTCACGAGGCAAACCTAAGCATGTCATGTTTCATTCTGATCAAGGTTGCCACTACACCAGTCGATAGTTTAGACAGCAGCTCTGGCGTTATCAGTTCAAGCAAAGCATGAGTCGTCGTGGTAACTGTTGGGATAATGCACCGATGGAACGCTTCTTTCGAAGTTTAAAAACCGAATGGATACCGAGAACCGGCTACGATTCTTTTACCCAAGCGAAACATGACATTATTAATTATATTATTGGCTACTACAACCAGGTAAGACCGCATCAGCATAATGATGGCTTGGCCCCCCAATGTGGCGGAAGAAAAGTACTGGAATGAATACAAAACCGTGGCCAAAAAAACTTGACCACTACAAGACAAATATTTCTATCAATTAAATCAATAATCATATGTCGAATAATTCAGGCATAAGTCACAACTCTTTAATATTCAGAAGGAAGTAAAATATGGGCGATAGCCGTACAGACATTGAATTGTTAAAAGAAACTTTCTTAAAGGATTTAGTAATTGTTACCGGTTCTCCTACATCAGGTAAAAGTATGCTTTCTCCTATCGTTGCTAGTCTAAAAGGTACAGAGAATTTCCGGATGAGCATCTTATTAGAACATCTTGGGACACTCAATTATTTAGGGAAATTGTCTGATGATGTGCTGACTTTTTTATTTAGAAATACGGTGGATTTCATGCTGTATGACAATATGATTGGTCGAGATATGAACTTTCGATTTGGAGATGAGACAAGTATTTGGGATTCGAGTAACCCTGAAAAATACTTTGACCGTTTACTGGCAGAAAGAGGTGAGTTTATTATTGATGAGATAGATGAGGAGAGACCATTACTTGTTGTAGGATTATCAGATGCATTCTGGCATGCTAAGCGATGGTTTGAAGCTTATCCATTTCTTAAGATGGTATACATCGGTCGACATCCAATAGATGTGGTTTACTCTTGGTATAATCATAGATATGGAGAGGAAGTTAAGCCTATCTCAAAAAATAAATCGTCTATTACACACGGTTCTGAGGCATACAATAGCAAGATTGCCCAGGTTATCTTGACTAAAGTAAATGGTAATGCTGTTCCGTACTACGCTTTGGGGTGGGAAGATAAATACACGGAATTGTCTGAGATGGATCGTGTTATCTATATGATTAAATGCATAAGGACAAACTATGCAAAGGCATTTAGCTCTCTTTCAGAGAAAGAACGTGAAGGAGTTCTTTTTCTTACCTTTGATGAAATAGTAACCGACACCGACCCTGCGGTGGCAAAAATATGTTCTTTTTTAAATAGAGAAAGGACACCTTATACATCTGACGTGCTTAAGCGTGAAAACTGTCCGCGTGTTGTTTCAGAAGACGTTCGAGATAACAAGCTTGATAAGATAAAAGAGCTTGCATCTGAAGGAGCAATTAACTCACTAATGTCGATGATAGAGCATCACGAAAGTAGCAAGATATAATTTATGGATTATTGTTTGGTAGAGAAGTGGATAGCTGAAATTACTCTTCCTGAAAAGAGTACGGCCGTTGCTTTAACAGAAGAAGCCATATTCCAACTTGAAGATTGCGGTATCCCATATATTACACTTGAGGAGCTCTATACTTCATGGGAGATTAGGGGTGATGTAGATGAATTCCTCATTAAGCAACTTTCCTGGTTCGATGAGTTTGATAGGCTGCTTAAAGAAACCTTCCCAGAGGCTGAAAACATGGGGGTCAATCTAGCAACTATCTATTTTTATCCAATAAGACGAGTAGTAGGTAATTCTATACTTACAACGAGAATACTAAGAAAATTTATTGAATCAGTTAAGCCGGGTAAGATCTGGTATATCGGGCCTGAATATAGCATAGAGGGTATTAATCGCTTTTCTACAAACGATGATTTTGAAGAGCACTTGTTAGATCCAGATTTTAAGACAGGAGAAAATCCGTATTCCCTTTTAATAGAACCAATCTGTAATACCTATGATATTAAATTTCAACGGATCGAGTTTTGCTCCAGGAAAATACCAAAGAAGAAAGCTTCAACTTCAAAGAAATCAAAGATAGGCTTTGATAAGAGTCGAATAAAGCATCTACTAAAAAAATACTTGCCTGCTTCTTACCTTAAGTCATTATTCATTTATCTGAAGTCTATGAAAAACGTCAAGAAAAAAGGGCGTATTCTAATTTTAGAAGTACCCGGTACTATGAATGAGTTTTGTATAGATTCAAGAAAATATGGTTTTGATCTATTTATTAGAAATAATGAGGATATTCAGCAATTGTCATGGAAACCATGGCCAAGAAGAATGAAGATTGCAGAATTAAGAATGAAGGAGAATTGCCCAAAAGAAGATGTGTTGAATAAGATTCTAGATGGGGAATTAATGAATTGGATAAATAGCCAATGTGGGATGGATGTCTCTGGTATTTTATATGCTCGATTTAGATATTTTTTATTAAAGACCTGCCCAGAAGTGCTCTCAAAGATACGTGGCTACATCGAGTTTTATGAAAAAAATAGGATTGATTTTGTTGTCGCACCTAATCTCTGGACTACTGATGACCATGCTGCTATTGCTGCAGCAAGACTAACCACATCAACTAAGAGTATTGGATTCTCACATGGCTCTGATGTGTATGACTGTAAAAGTAGATTCTTTTTTATGGATCGGCATTTTGATATCTTCTTTAATCTTTCAGAACAGGAAGCAGAGCATGAGAGGCAGCTAGCCAGACGATTCAATTATACCTATCCTGATATATATGAATCCCCTTATTTTTGCAGAAGGGTTACAAAAAATATCACTGTAAAAAATAATAACAAATCTGATAACTTTGCTGGTAATAGACGAGTTGTGCTTTTTCTACCAATAATTTATGGGTCTCGACCTGGCAGAGGAATAGAGCTAAACCAACCATTTCCAATGGAATATGTAAAATGGCATAGGGCACTTGCCGACTATTTTAGCTCAAGAAAAGATATCCTTTTTATTTGGAAAGGACTTATTCAATCGGAACAAAAATTTGATCTTATGGCAGAGATAATTAGGGCGAAAAAATATGAGAATATAAAATTCGATTCTAGTTCACTGTATCGATGGTTACCTTTCGTGGATAGAGTTCTTTGTGATATTCCTAGTACAGCATTTTTTGAATGCTTATACTCAGACATGCCTGTATTAGCTCTTCATAGACCAAAATATCAGGTACTGCGTGAGAATGCTCATGACAGTTTTGGTTCTAGTTTACGAGCATATAATTGCATAGAAGAGGGGTTGGGAGTTGTAAGTGAATTTTTAGATGCTAAACGAGAGGAGTACATCGTTCCATTTTCTGAACCTGATATATTTGTACCAGAGGTATTAGGAACTCAACTGTGTTCATCTGAAAAAGATAAGTATGGTAATAGAAATATACTAAACAAGAAGAAGCCACAATATACTATTAGAGGAAATTGAATATGAAAACTATTACTAAAGAGCAACAACTAGAAGCTGTTAGTGGATGGTGGAATAGCGATCAGATTGTAAAATGGGACAAGCAATACGATGAATGGGACAGCCAAACTGTTCGTTCTCTTAATCGTCGATTAGAGAAAGTATTAAAATTTGTTGATGATATCAATCTACCAAAAGGGGCAAAGGCCTTGGAGTTAGGGTATGGTGCCGGTCAGACAGCTTTAAAAATAGGCCAGCGTGGTTATGAAGTGCATGGAGTCGATGTTTCGGAGAAGTTTGTTGAAATTGCTACAACCAGGTGTCAGAAAGAGGATCCTACAGGAAAGTATTACTTTAAAATCGGCAATATAGAGTCAAGACTGGAATATGAAGATGAAACATTTGATCTAGTAGTAATATCAGGTGTATTACATTATCTCTATGATTACGAAGCATGTATTAAAGAAGTCTATCGTGTCCTTAAGCCGGGAGGACATCTTATTATTGCTCAGAGAACCGCTTATGCACTGAATCACTTTCTTTCGATCCGTCCATTTTTATGTTCTTGCTTGTATTTTTTCTTAAGGGAAAAATATGAAATTTTTCATTCATATAAGGCTATGCTCTGTGATTCTAAATTGGGGGTTATATTCGGTAGATTTGAAAATACTAAATTTTTCAATACAAAGTTTATGTTGAAGGGCCACGACGTGTGGAAATACAAACTGAAGAAAAACCTTTTCACCATACCTAAATTGAAAAATTTATGCAAAAGATCCGGTTTCGGCTCTTTAAAGGTTGATGGTGCATACTATTGTATATCCGAAGAGCCAAAATATTTTGATTTCAATATAAAAGTAGATGATTTTTTGGAAAAAATGGCCAATAAAAAGTTTCTTCATTTTATACGTCGTTTATCAAGAATAACTATTGTATTAAGTAAGAAAAAGGTTGTTTCTTAGTTTCTTAATAATAAGAAATTGATTATTTAAAGGGCAGTTTGTTTATTTATGAAAGCAATTATTATTGGTTCTAACAGGGGTATCCAACATCTTGATAGTGATGCTAGTTATCCAATGGCATTGCTAGGTGATAGGCGTGGTAAGAGAGCTATTGACTGGACTCTATCTGCTTTAGATAAGGTTGGTATAGAGGATATTATTTTTATTGGTGGTTATCATATAGAAAAAGTCATTAGATCATACCCTAATATGAAGTTCTATTATAATTCGGGATGGGATAGTGGAAATGATCTTCAAGCGTTAAGTTGTGCAGTGAGTGAACTCGACAGCCCCTGTATAATAGTAAAGTCAGAGGTTGTCTTTTATGCTGACGCACTTGAGAAACTGCTAAGTTCTAATTTTGATCTTACTATTGGAGTTGAAAAAAACCAAACTGAGGCAAAAGTTGACTTTGAAGATGACTTTACGGGTATAACATCTTTATCCATACATGCTTCGAGTAAATTAAAAAATAAAATAGAGTCTTTGCTTGAGACTGATTCCATTAATAATGGGCATATGCCTAATTTAAGGGATGTTTTCTATGAACTAGATATCCCATTAAAATTAGTTGAGCTAGATAATAATTATAGTCGGATCTATACACCGCAATCTCTTGCTAGATTTGTTTTCAATACGAAGGCACAAACCTTAGAACGTTTGCAGCCTCTTGTTACACAAGCAACAATACTAGATCAAGTTCGGTTCACTGTAAAACAGTGGCGAGATGATTCAAAAAAAATAATAAGGCAATTACAGGCTTCATTTCCGGAAGGTGAGCTAATTATTCGTAGTAGCGCATTGAATGAAGATTCATGGAATGAGTCACAGGCAGGAAATTACGATAGCATACTAGGAATAGAAGCGCAGAATAGCCAGGCGTTATATAATTCTATTGAGTCAGTGATAAATAGTTTTAAAGTCAATGGAAGCAGTCATGAAAATGATGAAATATTTGTCCAGTCGTATCTTGAAAATGTAGAATTAAGTGGTGTGTTGTTTACTAGAAATGCGGCGACAGCTGCACCATATATTATTATTAACTATGATAATACTAGTAGTAGAACAGATACAGTGACTTCCGGTAAGGGTGAAGACTTAAAAACAACCATTATATATAAACAATGTACACCAAAAGATATTCCCGATCAGCATATGGCGCATTTAATAAATGTTGTTCATGAGATTGAGGAATTAACAGGACATGATGCGCTTGATATCGAGTTTGCTTTTGACAAGGATAAGAAATGCTACATACTGCAAGTTCGTGTTCTGTGTGTGGATAAAACGATTTCCAGAATTCTTGGTGAGGATTTTCATGAGGAACTAACTTTAGTCAAGAACTATATTGATGAACTTATGCACCCGCGTCCTAATCTTCACTGTGATTACACTATTCTATCGAATATGCCAGATTGGAATCCAGCTGAGTTAATCGGGTGCTCACCAAGACCTCTGGCTTTGTCACTCTTTCAGTATCTTATTACTGACAGAGTATGGGGGCAGGCACGTACAGCATGCGGATATAAAGAGACTTATCCGGAACCACTTGTTTTAGTATTATCAGGGCACCCCTATGTAGATGTAAGAGCAAGTTTTAACTCGTTTATTCCTGCTAGTCTGGATGAGAAATTATCTGAGAAGCTTGTTTGTTACTATATGGACAGGCTTGAGTCAAATCCTGAATTCCATGATAAGGTTGAATTTGAAGTTGCGATAACCTGTATGGATTTCAATTTTTCAAAAAATCATGAACAACTTCGTGAGTCAGGTTTTACTAAAGCCGAAATAAATGAAATAAACAGAGCGTTGTTGAAGCTGACAGATGATATTGTATGCAACCGAATTGCAACCATAGATGAACAGATGGATATGGTATCTGCTTTAGCTCCACGTCGTGAAGGTGTATTGAAACTTAATCGTAGTACAACACTTTCATATGTTAGAGCTATCGACAATATGCTAAGTGATTGTAAGAGGCTTGGAACCCTTCCTTTTTCAATTGTTGCTAGATATGCATTTATTGCCACTTCATTTCTTAAATCACTAGAAGCACTAAACGTTTTTTCAACCGATGAGGTCAATGTCTTGCAGCAGTCTATACCTACTGTGGCCACAGATATATTTGAAGATTTTGGTAAATTAAGAATGGGGCATATCAACCGTAAGCAGTTTCTGGATAGATATGGGCACCTGAGGCCTGGTACTTATGATATTAGATGTCCGTCTTATAGTGAGGATCCTGACTTTTATTTAGGTGATATTGACGAGAGTAAGTTAGATCAGGAGTGTACAAATGAACTTAAAGTTGGTGAAGAGCTATTTTTCAGTAAAACTTCACAGATAGATATACTAATTAAAAAGGCAGGTTTATCTTTTTCGGTTCCAGAACTTTGGAATTTCATAGTTTCTGCAATTTCAGCGCGTGAAAAAGCAAAATTTGAATACACAAAGAATCTGAGTGCAGCGTTGACACTAATTGCCAAATTTGGCAAAAGTTTTGGGTTTGATGCTGATGACATGTCTTTTTTGTCAATACAAGACATTTTGAAGTTATCAACCAGTAGCCAGTCTATAATTGCGAAGAAAAGCATGGAAAGAGCGGTAAGCCTTAACCGTAAAAATTACGCTCTTAATGAATCTGTTCAGTTACCTCATATGATAACTTCATCCAAGGATGTTAATTACTTTGAATTACTTAGGTGGCATCCAAATTTTATTACCGCAAAGCTTATAGCAGGATCAGTTATTGATTTAGAGAGCATTGATGAGTATCCTGATTTGCAAGGAGAGATTGTCTTGATAGAGAGTGCTGATCCTGGTTATGACTGGATATTTGGACAAGGAATAAAAGGATTAGTAACAAAGTATGGAGGTGCAGCCTCTCATATGGCTATTCGGGCGGCGGAGCTAGCTATACCTGCTGCAATTGGTTGCGGAGATTTGATTTATAGTAGAGTATTAAAATCTAAAGTGATTGAATTAGACTGTTCGGGACAGTCTATTCGGGTGATTCGTTGAATAAAATTGTTGGAATTAGTTTGCGTGTGGTTGAGGCAACTAGTTATAAAGAGCCTAGGGATTCAATAAGCCATGATTGGATACGTTATCTTTCAGCTTATGGTGTTACACCTGTTTTGATACCGAATGTGTTATCAAATATTTCTGAATTCATTAAATCTATTAAACCATCAGCTTTAATACTATCAAACGGTAATAATATATGTCCTCAAAATGAAAGTGAGAGGCAAGTGGGTATAGATGATATTTCGTTAGACAGAGATCACACTGAGCGAGAACTTATTAGTTACTCGATTGATAACAGACTGCCTCTATTAGGTATATGTAGAGGTATGCAGATGCTAAATATCTATTTTGGTGGTTCACTACTCCGTAATTTATCAGATTTATGTGGGTCGTCTACAGTACATGCAAATGTTTCTCATGAAATTCAGATCGATGATATGATATTAAAAGATGAGTTGGAGCCAAAAGATCTCGTGACGAACTCTTATCATAACCAGGCTGTCACTTTGTCAACACTTTCACCTCAACTGAAGACATTTGTGATGTCAGGACATGGGGTTGTTGAAGGTATCTATCATCCAAATTTACCTATTGCTGGTATTCAATGGCACCCAGAACGTCCGGGATCAACTGAGCAAGTTGATAAAATATTATTCAATGCTTTGCTAAGGCAAGAGCTATTTTGGGAAGAAAAATCATGAAAGCTATTATTTTAGCCGCAGGCGAAGGAAGTAGATTACGTCCTTATACTCTCGATATGCCTAAGTGCATGGTCCCTTTAGGAGGGAAAGGTATTCTAAATTGGCAAATTGACACAATGCGAGCCTGCGGCTTAGATGATATAACAATAGTAAAAGGCTATCTCGCAGATAAAATTGATGACAAAGGATTAAATACCTATGTAAACAAAGATTATGCTACGACTAATATGGTGATGACCTTGTGGTGTGCGAAGGAAAAAATGGAAGATGAAGTTATTGTGGCTTATGGCGATATAGTATATAGCGCTCAAGTTCTGGAGGCACTGATGAAATCTCCATATGATATATCTGTAGTAGTAGATATGGATTGGAAAAGCTATTGGCAGAAGCGTTTCAGTGATCCTTTATCTGATGCGGAGGCTTTTAGTATGGACTCCAGTGATAGAATTAAGATAATTGGGCAGAAGGCTACTCAACTTTCTGATATTGAGGCAGGTTATATTGGATTAATAAAATTTAAAGGAAGAGGCATCGATATTTTTAAGAAGTCATTTTTAAAAGCACAAGAGTCAGAGAATGCGTGGGTTAGTCAGCGACCATTTAAGCAAGCTTATATGACTGATATGTTACAAGGATTGGTTAATGAAGGACATGATCTTTATGCGGTTAAGATCAAAAGGGGCTGGTTAGAAATAGATTCTATCAATGATCTTCAACTTGCCAATAAATGTTTTAAGGCCAAGGGAGATACTTTTCTAATTACAGAATAGTAAAAGAAAGATCTAAATTAACTAAAGGATATTTAAATGGTTATATGGTTAATTGGCATGTCCAATGCTGGCAAAACAGTTATTGGTCAAGAAGTATGTAAGTTGTTGAAAAAGGAAGGGCAAAGTGTTTTATTTCTTGATGGCGATATATTTAGAGAAATAATGGGAAACGATCTCGGTCACAGCCTTGAAGACAGAAGAACTAATGCCTGTCGAATATCCAAACTCTGCAAATATCTAGATACCCAGGGTGTAAACGTTGTTTTTGCAATCCTCTCGATATTCCCTGATTTACAGGAATGGAACAGGAAGAATATTGAAGAATATTATGAAGTTTATATTAAGGTGCCGTTTAATATTTTAGTTGAGAGGGATTCAAAAGGAATATATAAGCGTGCTCTTGATGGTCAGATCAAAAATGTGGTTGGCGTTGATATAGAATTTCCGGAACCTGCCCAGCCGGATCTTGTTATTGATAATGCAGAAAATTTAGATTCAATCGAAGAAATTGCTCAGAGTATCGTTCGTTCAATTCCCAATAAGAATGGTTAGCTATGGAAGCAAAAGTAAACAGGTACAGATACATTGAAAAGAACTTGCTGGATGAGCCAGAATATTACAAATATAGTAAATATGAGGGCTCAAAATATTTTGAGAATTATTTTTCTTCTCGGAACAAGTGTGTAAGCAGATTTGAAAAAGAATATATAAGTCTGATGCAAGGTAAAGGTCAGTCTTGCAGCGATTTTTTTCTGGATGTCAGATACCTTTCGTTAGTAAGACTTAGAAAAATATTTTCAGAAAATATTCGAGTGGTTCACGAAATTCAATCAGAGGCTGATGGGGTTGGCAGAGTTTCAGCCATAATTAAAAAGCATGCTTGTGACGGTGATCGCCTTAGTGAAGAAATAGAAACAGAAAGTATGTTAATGAAGAATATCTTTCTACATTTAAGTGATAATTTTAGTAGTATTGATAAAAATAAGGAATGGTTAAATTTCTTTACAGCCCGATTTGAAGTAACAAGAAAGATCTATATTACCTATAATAAGGAGATGAAACCTGTTACAGAAAATTATACTTTCATAAGAAATTACGTCTTACTGGCAATAAATCTATTATTATTGTATGAAAAAAATTTAAACTTGAAGATGTTAAACTGCGCCTTAAAACTTAATGATCTTATTTGTTCAAATATCCAGGAAACTTTAAGTGTTGAAGACACTTTTCTTGTGATACTTTCGCTAAGACTTGAGTTAAAATTTGTAAAAGATCTGACTTCAAGGAATGGGCTAACAATATGATTGTTAAAGATGTCGGCATCCTTGCGATTTCCTCAAACCGCACAAAGTTTTATCTACACCAAATGATTAAAAACAAGTTATTGCCCTCTTTTGTGCTTTTTATGGGTGATCCATCTGAAGTTATATCGGAAGAAAGGACTATTGAATCAAAAGGGAAAGAGAGTGATAACAGTGTATTATCCGAATACAAAGGATTTGATCTCAGCATTCCTTTGCTTGGTTTACTTGAAGAATATAATATTCCTGTGAGGATTGTTGATGCTATTAACCCAAATAATAAAGAAATAGTCAATGCACTAAAGGAGTTTAAACAATCTGTTATTATCTACTCAGGTCCTGGCGGGGTTATATTACGAAAGGAGATACTTGATATTGGTAAGCAGTTTTTACACATACATACTGGACTAGTTCCGCATTACCGAGGTAGTACTACAATCTATTATTCTTTAATAAATGAGGGAGTGTGTGGTGCAACAGCATTCTTCATTGATGAAAATATCGATACTGGTCCAGTGGTGCGACAGAAGAATTATCCAGCACCTGAAGATCGAACAACTATCGATCATTTTTATGATCCTTTTATAAGATCCGAACTTTTGATCGAAGTTTTACAAAATTACACAGATACAGGTCGTTTTACTGTAGAAAGCCAGGAGGATGCAGCCAGTGAGACATATTATATTATCCATCCAACACTTAAGCATATTGCAATCCTGGGGGACAATCAATGAAGAATATTGTTCCACAAATTAGCTTTCCAAAAACCGGTATTTCGATACTAACGCAGTTATATTTCATAAATTATGATGAAAAGACCTGACTGTTTGTAAGTTTTAGACTTCCGGTTGAATTTTCCTGAAATATAGATATACGTGTACTAGAATATAAACTACTTCTCAAAAAGTACTAATACCAATGAAAATTAGAATGCGATGAACTAATTATCAGCAGAGACTTATGAATCGGCTAACGCCAGCAGATGATGAGAGATATAAAAATGGAGTACGAATTTATGAATGTGATATACGATAACCATCTGGTCTACCTTCATGATGTCGTGGTTCAAAAATTTACACTTAAAAATACTTAATGAAAGCCAGGATCTCATTTTTAATTTTGTCCTACAAACAGGAAGCCTTCAGAAATACGTGAATAACATATCAGTATCCAGGTGCAATAATTGTGGTTAATCCATGCACCTTTGATATTCAAAGGAAAATTAAATGAAAAATACTTGCGATTTATTGATTTTATTTTGCCCTTTTTGGACGCCTACTCTTGCTCCAATGGGGCCGGCTCTCCTGAAAGCCTACATAGAAAAAGAAGGATTTTCCTGTTTTACTCTAGATCTAAATGTAGAATTATATAATGCAGCATCTCCTGAATATAAAGAATATTGGGAAATGAAAAATGGGTTTTATTATCCAGAAGATAAGCTGTCTGTAGTCAAGTACTACAATTCAATAGAAGCATTAAGAGCGTATTATATTTCTAAGATAGTATCCCTAAATCCCAAGAGAGTAGGAGCCAGCCTTTACACTGCAACTCGATTATTTTCCGAGTTATTTCTTGAAGAACTAAAACATTTCATGCCAGATACTGAATTTCTAATTGGCGGCCCTCACATTGCACCATACGAAAATAATGTAGATTATTACCTTTCGAAATCATATATTGATGTTCTTGTTCAGGGTGAAGGAGAAATAGCATTGTTAGAGTATTTACAGAATGCAGATAATAAAAGGTATTGTGAGCCGATTGGAAATGTAACGTACAAAAGGAATGAAAAGGTAATAAGAGGAGATTATATCAGCAACTCTATCGATTTAAACTCAATACCTGTACCAGACTACAGCGACTATGATTTAGAAAACTATAATAATAAGTCTGGCCTAAATATTTTTGCTTCAAGAGGTTGCCCAAATAAATGTGTATTTTGTAGTGAAAGAAATTATTTTAGTAATTTTAAGATACGAAAAGCTGAAACAATATTTAATGATATAAAAGTACTAAAAAACAAATATCCTCATGTGCGTGATTTCAACTTAGCCGATTCAATATCAAATGCCTCAACAAGGGAAATAGAAAAATTATGTGATCTTATAATAGAATCTGGGCTTGATATAAATATAATTATGCAAAATGCAGTAATCCGCAAGGAAATGAGGGCCCCTCTTTATAAAAAACTCAAAGCAGCAGGTTGTACTACTATTGGGTATGGAATGGAGTCACCTGAGCCACGGCTACTAGAAAGTATTGGTAAACATCTTTCGAGAAAGGTTGATATAGGAGCTGTATTAAAAGAAGGAACAGATGCCGGTATTAATGTGTCTATTAATATTATGTTTGGCTTGCCCGGTGAGACTGAGCAGGATTTTAATTCACTTATGGACTTTTTAAGGGATCATAAGGATGATATTTGGCAAATTAATCCGGCAATTAATTTTTGTGCTCTTTGGCCAGGGTCTTTTGGAAACATGAATCCAGAAAAATGGGGCGTAGAATTGAATGATTCGCCAGATTATTGGGAAATAAAAAAGGATAATAACACCTACCTAACCAGGTTAGAGAGATTTGAAAAGTTTACAACCCTCGCGAAGAAAATGGGTCTCCAGAACCTTTTTGGCACCGAAGAAATTACTAATAGAGATGAAATGATAGGATTGTATTATTTCCATAAAAAGGATTATGAAAAAGCGCTTCAATATTTTAATGCTATCCCTAAAGAGGATATTACATTAAACGTCGAACGAGCCATAGCAATAATAAACGGGGAAAATATTAATAGTGCGGAAAAGCACATTCCTAAATATCTAAAAATGAAATATGTTAATAGTGATATATCTTTAGCGATGTTGATGATTAATGCAGATATTTCGGTTTATATAGAGGGTTTAAAAGAGAATATATATAAATGGAGAATTCCACAAACACCATGGAAGGCTAACGTTAGAAAATTAGGGCGAGCTACTTGTGGAGTTAAGAAGTATGAGTCTATGTTTAACGATATTCTCTCATTGTGTTTATATTTTCAAAAGGAAAATAGCATTCAAGCAGACAGACTCATCAAATTGTTATTAAAAAGAGGTTTTATTGAGGAGGCAGGGAATAAGAATACGCTAAACAATAAAAATAATAGCCACCTTGCTAAATACTCGATAATAGAGATGACAAAATACATTGATAATATTAAAAGTAATATTATTTCTCTTCAAAAAAACTCAAGGAATATAGCTTTTAAACCATACTACGAAGTTACAAAATACGGGGCAGTATTAGATGTTATGCTTGAGGGAATTGATCTGTTTATAGAATTATCAATGGAATTAAAGCGGCTTAGTAAGAAAATAGATGCTTTAGAAACAAAATTAACAGCAAATGCAGATAGTGAAAATATAATAAACATTAGCTTTGATGAGAATTATATATGCCATATAAACGAACAGAAAAACAAATTTGATGAGTCAGTCAAACGAACCATTAAAAATCTTCTTTCTATATGTGAAGTTGAAACAGGCTTGACTGCTAAGCTATCCAGTCTATTTCAAAATATTGTTGATTCAACTAGTTTTAATGAAAAACTTGCTAGTATCTATCGTGTATTATATATTGTTAATCAACAAAATAAGTATAAACATATGATGGTGAATTTAATTGAGCATTCCTTTATAAATACGAATCCGAAACTCGAAGAAGTTGGTGAAGTGAAAATGCGTATTACAAAGTAGAAAGTATTAGAATAATATTCTGTATGTAACGGCTTATAACAGGTAAAGATGCATTGAAGTATGGGTAAATTACTGTGTTGAATGCTCTAAATATAGCTATTCGAGAAAAACCTGGATTGTACATAAGAGTCAGCTATGAAGCTATGAAGCTATGAAGCTATGAAGCTATGAAGCTATGAAGCTATGAAGCTATGAAGCTATGAAGCTATGAAGCTATGAAGCTATGGGGCTATGGGGCTATGGGGCTATGGGGCTAGGTGTTGGAAACGAAGGCTTTAAAATATTGCTTGCTGCTATGGAAAGGATGGTTGATTTTGATTTGGTTTAGGGAAAATCTATAATTACTATTTCAGCAATTTAAAGAATAGATAGTGAACAAAAAAGTGTTGTTAAGGAAATTTCTGCAATCAAATATGCTCTAAAATGAAAGTCGTTCATTTTACAAATAATTTAAGTGATGGTGCCGGAAAGGCTGCTTACAGGTTGCATAAAGCACTTTTGGAGAAAGGAGTGGAGTCTTTAATGCTCGTTTACAGAGGGGACTGCTCTGATGATACTGTAATTGAAATTACTGGCGGACAATCAACTAATAAAGTAAACAAGTCGAATAAAGACATGCTATATCGAGGTATGTTTTCAATACCTTTTTATTTCCAAAAAGCTGTTTGGAGACTACAATTTTATAGATGGAAGCCCTCTACACTATTTAACTTTAATATTCCATTCATATCTATTACTAAATTACACAAATATCTGCATGATGTTGAAATCATTTGTTTGCATTCAATTCAGGGATTATTATCCTCAAGTCTTATTCAAGACATATATCGTGTTTTTAAAATTCCAATTGTTTGGACGCCCATGGATATTGAGCCACTGACCGGAGGCTGCCATTTTAATAATGGGTGTAAACGTTTTACTGAATCCTGTGGTAACTGTCCCCAATTAGGGAATGAAAGGGAGAATGATATTTCAAGGTGTATTTGGAGTCAAAAAAGAAAAGACTTAAACGATATACCGATTACATTTGTAGCAGGTTCATCCTGGGTGCTTGAACATATTAAAAGTAGTTCCTTGTTCGGTTCAAAGCAAACGAAAAGTATATTTTTGAGTGTCAACCAAGACCTGTTTAAAAAAGGTGATAGGGAGACAGCACGGGAAATTCTGCAGTTACCTAAGAAAAAGAGAATAATATTATTTGGAGCCTTCAATCTTAATGATCGAAGAAAGGGAGGCCAATATCTATTGAAGGCATTAAAGAAGCTGCATGAAAAGATTGCTAGTCATAATAAAGAGCTCTGCGATTCTATTATTTTACTGACCATTGGCAAACAAAATGACTTTAATACAAACGATCTTCCTTTCAATTCGATCCATCTTGGAGTAATAAAAGACGATAAAATTCTTTCGCTAGTTTACCAGGCTTCAGATGTTCTTGCGTCTCCATCTACTGATGATTGTGGCCCGATGATGGTGAATGAAGCATATATGTGTGCTATCCTTGTTGTAGCATTTAATGTAGGGGTTGCCCCAGATTTAATTAAATCAAATAATAAAGGCTATTTAGCTAAGAATTATTGTGCCGAGGACTTTTCTACTGGTTTATTTCACTGTCTTTTTAGAGAAAAAGATTGTAAACAAGACACTGGACTAGAACTTAGAAATGAGTGTTGGCCTTCTACTCAAGCAACCCAATATATTTCCTTGTTTGATGAGTTATTAGCTAATAACCGTTAAATAGACTATGAGTAGGGGAATTTAATAATAATTATGTGCACTGAGAGGTAAGAAGATGTCTGCAAAAGATAATATGGACCAAATACGTGAATTTTGGACAGAACAAGCAATTGAACATGGTGATTCACCATCGGCGTCATGGTCAGACAAAAGAGCAATCGATTTGGAAATACGTGAATATGTTAATTATTTAAATGATGGAGATACTGTATTTGACATTGGTTGTGCAAATGGATACTCGACAATTCATTTCGCATGTCAAAAAAATATAAATATTAGCGGTATTGATTTGATTCCTGAAATGATTGATACAGCTAAATTAAGAAAACAGAAATTCTCTGATAAGATATCAGGTAATGTAGAATTTGATGTGGGCGATATTCTTAAATTAGACAATCATAATCAACAATATGATAAAGTTATTGTTACCCGGGTGGTAATTAATTTAAATAATTGGGAAAATCAAAAACGAGCATTGCAAAATTGTGCGAAATTAGTAAAGCCTGGTGGTTTACTTCTTCTATCAGAAGCAACAATTCAGGGTTGGCAAAAGCTTAATAAGCTACGGGGTGAGTGGGAATTAGAAGATATTCCGATGCCTTCTTTTAACTCCTATTTGGATGAAGAAAAGGTGATTGAAACTGTTGGTATGACATTGAAATTAGTAGAAATAAAAAATTTCGCAAGCTCATATTATGTTGGTACCCGGGTTATTAAGCCTTTATTAAATGCAATGATAGGTAACAAGATAAATGTATCGGATCCAGACATGGAATGGAATAGGTGGTGCTCTCTCTTACCAGAATGTGGAGATTATGGAACACAGAAACTTTTTGTATTCAAAAATGACAGCTAAAATTTTCTTTTATATGGGGCTATTTTTTGAAAAACACTATGCAATTTCATAAAATAAAACGTAGATAAGATTTACATGTTTTGTACTTTATAGAATTTAAGAGTAATTAATGCATCCGTCATTTAAAATTCCTTTCAATCACCTTGATACACATGGGAAAGAATTAGACTATATACGTCAAGCTATACAGTTAGGCCATGTTTCTGGTGATGGAACTTTTACTAAACGATGTAGTGATATTCTTGAAAAAGAGTTAGGTGTGCGAAAGGCATTGCTTACCACATCATGTACTCATGCGCTAGAGATGATATCAATTTTACTAAACATTGGTCCAGGGGATGAGGTCATTGTACCTTCCTTTACCTTTGTATCAACAGTCAATGCCTTTGTTTTGCGAGGCGCTAAACCTGTGTTTATTGATATTAGAGAGGATACTCTAAATATAGATGAGAATCATCTGAAAAAGCTAATCACAAAAAAGACCAAAGCCATTATTCCAGTGCACTATGCTGGAGTGGCTTGCGAAATGAATGTCATCATGAAAGTGGCTAATGAGTATGGTATTCCGGTAATTGAGGATAATGCGCACGGCCTTTTTGGGAAATACGATGGTAAAAACTTAGGGACAATTGGTGCTATGTCCACCTTGAGCTTCCATGAAACGAAGAATTTTTCGTGTGGTGAAGGAGGGGCTTTACTAATTAATGATGAGAAATATGTACAGCGTGCTGAGATCATACGGGAAAAGGGAACAAACCGAAGCAAGTACTTTCGAGGACAGGTAGATAAGTATTCCTGGGTAGATATAGGTTCATCTTATCTGATATCTGACATCTTATCTGCATTTATGTATGGTCAATTAGAGGAAAGAAAGAAGATCCAGTCAAATAGAAAAAGGATTTGGAATTGCTATTATGAGAATCTTTATTCCTGGGCAGAAGAAAATAAAGTTAGATTACCAATTGTTCCAGAGCTTTGTGATCAGGCATACCATATGTTTTATATGATTATGCCATCATTGGAAAAACGCCAGGAATTGATTAGTTTTCTTAAGTCGAAAAGTATACTTAGCGTTTTTCACTATGTACCTCTACACCTTTCAGATATGGGCCAAAAGTTTGGTTTTGAGAAAGGAGACTTGCCTAATACTGAGATACTAAGTGACCGCCTATTAAGATTACCGTTTTATACTAATCTTTCAGAAAATGATCAGGAAGCTGTGGTTAATGCTGTCAGAGAGTTTAAGGTTGACGAGAATCAGGAATCTGTGGCTAATGTAGTTAATAAAGAGCTCAAAATTGGCAAAGATAACATTTTTTAAGATTAACTTTTCTTTAACATGAAAAGACAAATGTGTAAAATAATTTCATAGACCAAGGAATGAATGATTTATGGATGTTGTAATATTATGTGGTGGTAGAGGAACGCGTTTAAGCGAAGAGACTATCAAAAAACCAAAGCCTATGGTTGAAATCGGTGGTGCACCTATTCTCTGGCATATCATGAAGATCTATAGCCACTATGGGTTTAAAAGGTTTATTCTGGCTTTGGGTTATAAGGGCTGTCAGATAAAGGAATACTTCTACAATTATCGAATTACGAATTCGGATTTCTCATTAAGTTTAGAACCCAGCAGTGTTCCAAAATATTTTAATCATTCCGATGAAGTCGATTGGGAGATCGTTGCGGTTGATACCGGTGAAGAAACCCTAAAAGGTGGTCGAATCAAGCGACTAGAGAAGCACATTAAAAGCGATTCATTCCATTTAACTTATGGAGACGGTGTATGTGACATTGATCTAAAAAAGTTAGTGGAGTTTCATGAGTCATCTGGTCGTCTTGGAACAGTCACTGCTGTGCATCCACCATCAAGATTTGGAGAAATGATATTGAATGGGGATAGTGTTATGGAGTTTGAAGAAAAACCACAGATGGCTGGTGGGTATATTAATGGTGGTTTTTTCGTGTTTAATAAAAAAATGTTGTCCTATCTTACTGAGGATGAGAATTGTGACTTTGAATTTGGACCACTGCAACAAATTGCCAGTGGGGGTGAGTTATCGGCGTATCGTCATGACGGTTTCTGGCAGTGTATGGATAATGTAAGGGAACGTGATTATCTGGATCAATTGATTAAAACAAACAAAGCTCCTTGGAAAGTATGGTGATAGATTCTTCAGCTCATATATATAAAAAAGTATTTAACGGGAAACGCGTACTCGTAACCGGTGATACTGGATTTAAGGGGTCATGGCTATCATTGTGGTTGCATGAATTGGGTGCAGATGTGGTCGGTTATGCTTTACCACCGGAGTGGCATGAAGATCATTTTAATATGATCGAGTTAGACAGAACGATTCATCATGTTCAGGGAGATATACGTGATTTTTCGTCTCTCAATAAAGTTTTTCAAGAATTTCAACCTGAATTTTTGTTCCATCTAGCAGCGCAGGCCTTGGTCAAACGTTCCTATGATGAACCAAAATTGACTATTGATACCAATATTGGTGGCTCAACAAATATTCTTGAAGCAATACGATTGACTTCTTCACTCCGTTCTGTGATCTATGTGACTTCCGACAAATGTTATAAGAACAAGGAATGGATGTGGGGCTATCGTGAGAATGATGAACTTGGTGGATATGATCCTTACAGTGCTTCAAAAGCCTCTGCGGAGATTATTTTTAGTGCATATATGAATTCCTTCTTTAAGGATCGAAAAGGGTTCGGTGCAGCCAGTGTGCGTGCTGGCAATGTGATCGGTGGCGGAGATTGGTCTATAGACAGAATAGTACCGGACTCTATCAAAGCATTGCAATCCAGACACCCGATTGTAATACGTAATCCAAATGCAACACGTCCTTGGCAGCATGTTCTGGAACCTTTGTCAGGTTATTTACTACTGGCTGCAAAGCTATATCAGAGTCCTGTTGAGTTTTCTGGTGCAATGAACTTTGGACCAAGAAATGACTCATTCCATACGGTACAGAGTTTAGTCGAAAGGATTGTTGCCTTTTGGGGAAAAGGAGAGCTTCAAATCAACGTAGATCCGAACGCACCTCATGAGTCAACATTATTACACTTGAATTGTGACAAGGCTGAACAAATTTTGGATTGGCATCCTCGTTGGGATTTTGGTCAGGCGGTAGATGAAACCACACACTGGTATAAGGAAGTGGATTCCGGAAAGCAAGCATTACAAATATCAAAGCAGCAGATAAAGGAATACACGGGAGAATTAAATGATTGATGGTGTAATAATAACTCCCCTCAGGCAAATTTCTGACGAAAGGGGCAAAGTGATGCATATGCTCAAATGTGATTCCACAATTTTTCAGGGATTTGGTGAGATATATTTTTCTACTATCTATCCGGGGGCAATTAAAGGCTGGCATATTCATAAAAAAATGACTTTGAACTATGCCGTTCCATATGGGAATATAAAATTTGTACTGTACGATGACCGCTCAGATAGTCCTACCAAGGGAGAACTCCAGGAAATTTTCCTTGGCCCCGATCAATACCAACTAGTCACTGTTCCTCCTATGGTATGGAATGGATTTAAAGGCGTGGGCACTGAAATGGCTATTGTCGCAAATTGTGCTTCGATACCGCATGACCCACAAGAAATTGATCGTTGTGATCCATTCGATCCATCTATTCCGTATGACTGGGTAATTAAACATAAATGAATATATTGATAACGGGTGGATTGGGCTATATAGGAGGACGAGTAGCAAGTTATCTAAAAGAGAAAGAACCTAATACCAATATCTTTCTTACAACAAGGGGCTTTAATAAAACCTTACCTTCATGGTCAAATAATTTTATTGTCCTGGAAATGGATTTTCTTGATGAGTCTTCCATTATCAATGGATTAAAAAATAAGGATGTTGATGTCATTATACATTTGGCAGCACTTAATGAAATTGATTCAATTCGAGATCCGGAATTAGCACTAAAAGTAAATACGCAAGGAACCTATAATCTTCTAAGAGTCGCAAATGATAATAGAATAAATCGGTTTGTATATTTTTCAACATTTCATGTATACGGTGTGACATCGAACTCGGTTGTTACCGAAGACTCGCCTACAAAACCATTTCATCCATACGCAATAACTCATCGTGCAGCAGAAGATTTTGTTACGTTTTTTAATCACTACTATAAAATGGAAACCTTGATATTTCGATTGTCAAATGGATATGGTTATCCTATGAATAAGGATGTAAATAGATGGACACTAATTTTTAATGATCTGTGTAAGCAAGCTGTTACTACGGGTAGAATTGTTTTGAAATCATCAGGAAAGCAGCATAGAGATTTTATTGCATTGCATGATGTTGCTCGTGCTTTACGACACTTCCTTTTTACCATACCAGATAAATGGGGTGATGGACTTTATAACCTGGGCGGAGACTGTTCTATGTCGATGCTGGATGTGGCTAACAGAATATCAGATGTGTACAAGGTGAAGTATAATAAAGAAATTGAGGGAATAGATACAGTTCAGGATGAAAGTGATTCAATAACTCATGTACCTGTCAAATACAGCATTGATAAAATTTTAAAAACTGGTTTTAGCTTGAGAGGTGACGTAACATCTGAAATCAAAAATACTATGAATGTGTGTGAAATGTGAATCAAGTGATTGAAACGAATTGTGAACGTCCGCTTGTATCAGTAATTTTACCGACATATAACCATGCTCAATTTCTAAGTCGTGCGATTCGATCAGTTCTGGATCAAGATTATACTAACTTTGAAATAATCATCATAGACAATCATTCTCAAGACAACACAGACGAAGTCGTACAAAGCTTCATAGACCCTCGAGTCACTTTACTAAAAATTCATAATAATGGTATCATAGCATCCTCGAGAAATATGGGAATCCAGGAAGCCAATGGTGAATGGATTGCCTTTCTAGATTCAGATGATTGGTGGTCATCAAATAAGCTACAAACCTGCATCGATCACATCAATGACAAAACTGATTGTATATACCATGATTTGAGTATAAGACGCGGGAGATCAGGTTTATTTCAAAGCAAAATAATAAAATCAAGACAGTTAAAAACACCGGTATTAATAGATTTGTTAGTTAATGGAAACACAATAAGTACTTCATCGGTATTTGTACGTAAAAGGCTTCTTGATGAAATTGGTGGATTTAATGAAAGCCAAAACCTTATTGCAGCAGAAGATTACAACACTTGGTTACGATTAGCACAAATATCCGATGGTTTTTGTCACATACCAAAATGTCTTGGGTATTATTTTCTGCATGACGAGGGAATTTCACGGAAAGATATGTCAATTCCTAAAAGATGCGCCAGTGCATCTTTTGTGCATTTACTGAGTGATAAAGAACGACATTCTCTTGAGTCAGACTTAAAATATACCAAAGGTCGTTATGCTTTTTTATCCCAAGATTATAGGACTGCTAGAGAAAGCTTGGCTTTTAGCGCGCGTCATGGAAAGCCTATAATTAAGTTGAAGTCACTATGGATGTTAATTAATTCTATACGATGAACGATTTTACAATACATACAAATGAAACATCTGGCTTGCGACTGACATACCACCACCTTGTCTTAGTATTGTTCTGGATAACGCTATTATTTCAGCTCACTACACTTAAGCATATATGGGCGATTGCAGACTTATCAAGAATCATTAATTCAGCAACACTGATATTCCTTATTATGTATGTTTTTTATGCCATAACTTCACTTCGGTATAATAAGAATGTTTGGATTTATTATATTATCCCTGGTTTATTGGTTTATCTCGGGTTTTTATTTAATTTCTCTATAAATACCCTAGACAACTACAAAGTAATAAACTATTTTGGCTTGCTTGTACCTTGGGCAATGTTTCTAATTATGCCTGCGCTACTGAAAAAAATGGAATATGATAGTGATAAATTGTGGCAATATTTTTACTACTTTATGCTAGTGGCATCATCACTGGGTATTCTAGAGTATTATCTTTTCTTTTCTGACATAGTTTCGATGCGTATAATATCAATACCTGGCGGTAAATTTTATGCGGGGAGCTTCTCTTTATTGCATTTACTGAGCGACGGTAGTGCGCATTCCCGTTTGTATGCTTGTTTTGGTGAACCAGGCAATCTAGCAATGCTTCTTTTGCCTGTTATTTTGTATGCATATTATCATAAGAAATATGTTGGGTTAGCTATTTTTCTTTTAGCTTTATATCTTACCAATTCTCTGGGTGGGTATATTAGCTTTTTCTTGATGGTTCTTTTTATTTTATTTTTAGCTATCAATAAAAGAAAATTGCCAGTGTTAATACCTGTTGCTGCAGTGACTTTAATCTCATTGGGCTTTATAATAAGTTATCTAGATAACTTAAACGATCCTATTTTCCAAAATAAAAGTAACTCAATAGCTAGTAGAGTGAGTAATATAAAAAACACTATGATAAATTTACCAGATATGCTTGTTGACAACCCAATAGGTTTTGAATTAACTGAAGGTACATCATCTACTAGTAAAAATCCTCATTATTATGGATCAAATTTTGCTATCGGTTATAGCATACAGATGGGGGGTATTAGTGCTTTCCTGGGATATTCGATTATTTTAATAGTATCGATAATTACCGCTTTCTCTAAAATTATCACTAAAAACTTATCTAATGAGGAGAAAGTAGTATGTGTTTCTTTGATTGTCCTTTTTCCATTTATTTTTCAGCGAAGCACTGTGTGGGATAGTGCGATCTTTGCGTTTTTGTTCTCACCTTTTATAATACGTTATTTACAGTCACGCTGAGAAATATGTATTTTAAAAATTAATCACATGATAAGACTAACCATTATACCTAGTTATATGTAGCAAGGTGGATGTATTAATAAGATTATGACTTGTATTACAGGAACTATTGTATTTCTCGGTAATGGCCGTTGTTATCATACCCTCGATTGGTTCCGAAGTGCACAGAAGCTTTCTCCTGAGTATCCGCCATTACTCGCTACGGATTTAATAGAAAGTGAATCTTTTGATAAATTAATAAAAACAGGAGATCCAGTAGTCAAGTTGTTAATACTTGATCGATATCTTTTAAAGAATCAATCTCGTATCGGAAATATTTGGCGTAATCTATTAAAGCTTTTGTTGCTTCCTGTTCAGATTGTAAAATTTCGAAAGCTAATTAAAAAATATAAAAACCCTGTAGTTCATGCACACTCGATGTATTATATTGCTATTGCTCGCTTTTCATCATGCAGATATGTGGCCACTCCTCAGGGTAGTGAAATATTAGTTAGGCCTTACAAGAGCGTAGCATATAAGTTATTCTCTCGCATTGCGCTTTCACGAGCTTCCAGTATTACAGTGGATTCTGTAGCTATGCAGAATTTACTATTCGAGCAGTTTGGTTTTGATTCCGTGATAATTCAGAACGGGATAGATTTAGATAAAATCAGTGAGTTCAATAATGAACATATTGAGCGTAACAAAGTAATATCAATTCGGGGATTTTGTCCTAATTACCAGATTGGATCTATTCTTGATGCTCGCAATGATTCCATGCCTGGGATTCCTCTTTATTTCTGTTATCCATTTGAAGAGAAGGAATACAAGATAAGTATGTCTATGAAACTAACTAACGTAGACCATGATATTGGGCGCTTGTCTCGTCTTGAACTTTATAAATTAATGCTTTCTGCAAAATTAGTAATTTCTATCCCTGTAAGTGATTCATCTCCAAGAAGCGTTTATGAGGCTATTTTTTGTGGTTGTTTGGTTGCAACTACTAAAGGGGAATGGATTTCTCTATTACCTAAGTGTATGGCATCCAGGATAATTGTCATAGATACTCGGTCAGGAACTTGGTTTCAGGATGCAATTAATTTTGCCAATTCAAATGTTGACAAGCCATATATTCCTTCATCACATGCTCTTGATCTTTTTGATCAAAATCGTTCAATGCTTAAATTCTTTAATGAAATTTATCCAAATGTAGCTCGATCATGACTAGAATAAATGAACGACCATATCAAATTTGTACCGCTTGCGTTATGGATACTTCTGATTCAATGATTAAATTTTATTCTGATGGCGTATGTGATCATTGTAATACTTTTAATACACAAATCAAACCAAACTGGAGAACAGATGAGGTAGGATATGAAGCACTTCAAATGTTAGTTCAGAAGATTAAAAAGAAAGGTATAGGGAAAGATTTTGATTGTATTATAGGTATGAGCGGTGGTATTGATAGTTCATACCTTACCTATATTGCAAAGGAGAAGCTAGGTTTACGTCCTTTGGTATTTCATGTGGATGCTGGCTGGAATTCCCAAGAAGCTGTTAACAATATTGAAAGGATTGTAGATAAGCTAAATCTTGATTTGTATACGGAGGTTATTGACTGGGAAGAAATGAAAGATCTCCAGCTTTCCTTTTTTAAATCAGGCGTATCACACATTGATACACCTCAAGATCATGCATTTTTTGCCACGATGTATAAGTTTGCGGAACAGCATAACGTAAAATATATTTTGACAGGCGCAAATTTTTCGACAGAATGTATTCGTAACCCTATTGAATGGATGTATTATCAATCAGACTCGACTCAACTTCGAGATATACATAAGAAATTTGGCAAGCATCCGTTGGTAAACTTCCCGGTTACTTCAATTTTACGTCATAAGATCTACTTACCTTACATTAAAGGAATTAAGGCTGTAAGACCACTGAATTATGTACCTTATATAAAGGAAGAAGCGATTCAGTTGCTCATTGATAAGTTTGGGTGGCAACCCTATCCGCAAAAGCATTTTGAATCACGGTTTACAAAATTTTATGAAGGTTATTGGTTACCAAAGAAATTTGGCTATGACACGCGAAGGGTACAGTTTTCAAGTCTAATTGTTACTGGACAAATGTCCAGAGAGGAGGCGCTTGAAAAACTTAAAGTGCTACCGTATGACGAATCTACTATTTTGCAAGATTTCGAATATATAGCGACAAAATTGGGTATCACTATTGATGAACTACAAGGGTACATGGATGCACCGAATAAATCGTATAAAGACTACAGGTCTCAAGACCAAATATATACTTTGGGTGCCAGGATAATGAAGATGTTTGGTCTAGAGCTGGGTGGAAAACGATGATTACGGTGGTTAATTATGGTCTTGGTAATATTCAAGCTTTTGTTAATATATATAAGCGTCTAAATATTCCAGTATCAGTTGCAGGCAATACTGAAGAGTTACTAAAAGCAACTAAGATTATTCTTCCTGGTGTTGGTGCCTTTGATTGGGCAATGACTCGATTAAATAAGTCAGGTATGCGTACTTGCCTTGATGAGTTGGTTTTGTCCGAAAAACGCCCAATATTAGGAGTCTGCGTTGGTATGCAAATGATGGCGAAAAAAAGCGATGAAGGTAGGTTGGAGGGACTAAATTGGATAGACGCAGAAGTGAAAAAGTTTGACGATACGGACTTTGAACAGAAGACTCTCCTGCCACATATGGGTTGGAATGATGTAATGCCACAAAAGGAAAATTATTTGTTTGAACAAATGGAGAACACCCCTAGATTTTATTTTCTTCATTCATATTATTTTTTGCCACATAAATCTAAGGAAATTCTGGCGGTTACAGAGTACAACTATGAGTTTGCTTCCGCTGTGTATTCAGATAATATTTTTGGTGTGCAGTTTCATCCTGAAAAGAGCCATCAGTGTGGTATACAGTTGCTAAAAAATTTTGCGAATATTGAAGTATGTTAAGACCTAGAATTATTCCATGCCTGTTAATTAAGAATGGCGGGTTGGTTAAAACAATTAATTTTGGTAATCAAAAATATGTAGGTGATCCAATCAATGCCGTTAAAATTTTTAACGAAAAGGAAGTTGATGAGTTAATTGTGTTGGATATTGGTGCTACAGTATTAGGTAAAACACCAAATTACATATTAATCGAAAACCTTGCAAATGAATGCCGCATGCCGTTGTGTTACGGTGGTGGTGTTAAAACAGTTGAGCAAGTAGAAAAAATTATCAGTTTAGGGGTAGAAAAGGTCTCACTTAGCTCTGCTGTATTGGACACACCTGAACTGATTACAGAAGCTGCTGAACGGGTTGGTAGCCAAAGCATTGTTGTAGCATTGGACTATAAAAAAACAGGTATTCGTCGTCGTTATGAAATATTGACTCACAATGGTTTACGCAAGACTGGTTTTAATCCAGTAGAGTTTGCCCGAAAGGTAGAAGAACTTGGTGCCGGTGAATTACTGGTTAATTCGATAGAGAAAGATGGAGTGATGACTGGATATGATCTTGATTTGGCTACTCAAGTTCGTGAAGTAATTAACATACCGTTGACGGTGCTCGGTGGTGCGAAGTCATTGGAGAGCATAGAGGATCTGATTCATCGATTTGGTATTATTGGAGCAGCAGCGGGTAGTTTGTTCGTTTTCAAAGGCAAGTATAGAGCCGTACTTATTAATTATCCTGATAGAACGACTAAAGAATCAATCACAAGAAAAATGTGTAAATACTAATTTTATGAAACAAGTCTTACAAAGTCTAAAAACAGGTGAAACAGAAATCGCCAATGTTCCTTGTCCATCTCCTAGACGGAATTGCTTATCAATTAGTACAACATGCACGCTTGTATCGGCAGGAACTGAGCGTATGTTAGTTGAGTTTGGTAAAGCAAACCTGCTTGATAAAGCTCGCCAACAGCCCGATAAAGTACGCATGGTGCTTGATAAAATGAAGACTGATGGGGTAATGCCTACCATCGAAGCTGTTTTTAACAAACTGGATCAACCACTACCTTTAGGCTACTGTAATGTTGGTGTGGTAAAAGGAGTAGGTGCTGCAACTCAGGGATTTAAAGTCGGCGACAGAGTTATATCGAATGGTAAGCATGCGGAAATGGTTAGCGTTGCAACCAATCTTACTGCTCGGATACCAGACTCGGTATCTAATGAAGAGGCAGCTTTTACTGTTATCGGTGCCATCGCTCTGCAGGGTATCCGCCTAGTTAAGCCCACCTTAGGCGAAACAGTGGTGGTGACGGGTTTGGGTTTGATTGGTTTAATGACAGTACAACTTTTACGTGCCCATGGTTGCCGAGTGTTGGGTATTGATTACGATGCACAGAAACTTGCTTTGGCACGGCAATATGGTGCCGCGGTTGTAGATCTTTCCTCTGGTGAGGATCCAGTTGCTGTTGCGCAACAGTTTTCTCGTAACAGAGGTGTAGATGCGGTTATCGTTACGGCATCAGCTAAAAGTAACGAACCCATGCATCAGGCAGCACTTATGTGCCGTAAGCGCGCACGGATAGTTCTAGTAGGAGTCGTAGGCCTAGAATTGTCAAGGGATGATTTCTACGAAAAAGAACTCACCTTTCAGGTTTCATGTTCGTATGGCCCCGGGCGTTATGATCCAAACTATGAGGTGAAGGGCAACGATTATCCTGTTGGTTATGTGCGATGGACTGAACAACGTAATTTTGAGGCTGTGCTTGACATGATAGCTGATGGACGTTTGGATTTGAAAGCATTGATATCACATCGTTTCACTATTGATGAAGCAAAAAGTGCCTATGAGATTGTTAGTGGATCTGAGCCATCACTCGGTATCTTATTAACTTATCCAGGAGTTGATATTACACCGGAGTCTCGCACAGTCAAATTATCTGCTCCTAAATCACGCGCGTTTGATAGAACACAGAAACCCACAGTTAGTTTTATAGGATCAGGTAATTACGCCACTGCTATTCTTATTCCTGCATTTAAAGCAGCTGGAGCACGACTTAAAAGTGTGGCTTCTAATGAAGGTGTTAGTGGTGTACATGCTGGTCGTAAATATGGATTTGAAGAAACGACGACGGATACGGATAATATTTTTAAGGATGTTGAAACAGACTCTATTGTCATCACAACTCGTCATAATAGCCATGCCCGTTTTATAGTCAAGGCTCTGCATGCTGGTAAACACGTCTTTGTAGAAAAACCGCTCTGCCTTGCTTTAGAGGAACTTGAAGAAATTGAAAGTTTGTATAAGTCTGGTATTGCTCAGGATCAAAGGCTGATAGTGATGGTTGGATTTAATCGACGTTTTTCGCCGCATGTGCTGAAGATAAAAAAACTTCTATCGAATGTAAGTGGGCCAAAATCATTTGTTATGACAGTAAATGCAGGTGCTATTCCAGCTAACCATTGGACGCAGGATATGGAAGTAGGGGGTGGTAGAATAATTGGTGAGGCTTGTCATTTTATCGACCTATTACGTTTTCTGGCAGATGCCCCAATTGTTAAATGGCAGCGCATTGTAATGGATGATGTCACAAATGATACTTTGACACTACAGCTTGGTTTTGCAGATGGTTCAATTGGTACAGTAAATTATTTTGCTAATGGTAGTAAGGCGTTTCCCAAAGAGCGATTAGAGGTTTTTGCTTCGGGGCGTGTTTTACAATTAGATAACTTCAGAAAGCTAAGAGGATATGGTTGGTCAGGATTTAGAAAACTGAATCTTTGGCGACAGGACAAAGGGCAAAAGGCCTGTGCATCAGCATTTGTTTCAGCGATTGAACAAGGTGGCGTACAACCAATTCCTTTCGAAGAAATTATTGAAGTTAGCCGGATCAGCATAGAACTAGCAAAGGTGTAGTAGTGACGCTTATTGATATTATCGCTGGTGCTCGACCAAATTTTATGAAAATTGCTCCTATTATTAGAGCAATTCAAGAACGACAAAAAAATAATAGTTGCTTGCGTTATCGTTTGGTTCACACAGGGCAACACTATGACGCTCGTATGTCTGGTGATTTTTTTACGCAGCTTGGAATTCCAGAGCCTGATATAAATCTGGAAGTAGGTTCAGGGACACAGGCTGAACAAACAGCAGCTATAATGACTCATTATGAGAAGTTATTAATACAGTATCCAGCTAATTTGTGCTTGGTTGTGGGAGATGTTACTTCAACTATGGCTTGCGCTATTACTGCACAGAAATTAGGTGTGCCTGTTGCTCATGTTGAAGCGGGAATTCGTTCAGGTGATTGGTCTATGCCAGAAGAAATTAACAGGATGGTAACAGATTCAATAACAAATTATTTTTTCACAACCAGTGAAACAGCAAATAAAAATTTAAGATGTCTGGGGATTTCTGATGATAGAGTATTTTTTGTTGGCAATACGATGATTGACACATTACTTTTTAACATAGACAAACTGTGTGCACCATCATTTTGGGACGACTATAAATTAGAGCCTGGTAACTACTTTGTATTGACATTGCATCGTCCTGCAAATGTAGACTTTGTTGATGGTTTTGAAGAAATTCTGAGAACTGTTGGTGAAAGCACTCGCAGTTTGCCTGTTATTTTTCCTGTTCATCCTCGTACAGCAAAAACATTGTCAAACTTGAAGGGGCTTCCGAATAATATATATTTTGTTGATTCGCAGTCATACCTTGAATTTAATTATCTTGTAAAACATGCAAAAGCTGTAATTACTGACTCTGGTGGTATTACTGAAGAATGTACGGTTATGAACGTGCCCTGTATGACACTGCGTGACTCTACAGAACGTCCTGAAACAATTACACTGGGTACGAATGAATTGATTGGTACTGCCCCTGCAAAATTAAAACCAGTGCTTGACAGGCTTTTTAACGATGGCTGGAAAAGGGGCTTGGTACCTGATAAATGGGATGGCAAAACAAGCAATAGAATAGTTTCCATACTTGAGCAGGAATTTTGCAGAAATAAATAATGTTCTCCTGGTTAAGATTTATGTTTTACACGGTGCGTTATTTGCGACCGATTCAGATTTATTCTCGTATAAAATTTAGACTATACAAACCACCAATTGACAGAAGTACTCCACCAAATATTTATACTCCAGATGGTCACTGGAAGATACCAGTTCAACATAAAGTATCACTATTAACTCAATGGGAGTTTTGCTTTCTTAACGAGAAACATTTACTAGATAGTCCGGCAGACTGGGATGATCCCGGGATTTCGAAGCTTTGGCGATATAATCTTCATTATTTTGATGATCTGAATGCAGTAAATGCCGATTCTCGTGTGGATTGGCATAAAGAACTTATGGCTAAATGGATTAGAGATAATCCACCTGCTATAGGAACAGGTTGGGAACCGTATCCAACATCACTTCGTATTGTGAACTGGATCAAGTGGGCTTTATCAGGAAATGAATTGTCTCAAGAAAGTATTCATAGTTTAGCAATTCAGATCCGTTGGTTAGCCCAGCGTTTAGAATTTCATATTTTAGGTAATCACCTAATTGCAAATGCAAAAGCATTGATATTTGCGGGGCTTTTCTTTAAAGGGGCAGAAGCTACTAGTTGGCTGGCGACAGGTTTAAATATCCTGAAAGATGAAGTAACTGAACAAATACTTTCTGATGGTGGCCATTTTGAACGTAGCCCGATGTACCATCAAATTGTACTGGAAGATTTACTTGATCTTGTCAACATTACGGCTGCTTTTCCGAAATTAGTGCCAGAAAAGCAACTTGTTGAATGGCGCAATACCATTGATATAATGTTTTATTGGTTGCAAAGTATTCTACACCCTGACAGAGAAATTCCATTTTTTAATGATGCAGCATTTGGCATCGTAGTACCTTTTGAAGAACTAAGAGAGTACGCGGTACGTTTAGGGATAAATGTTGATTTTAACTCTGAATCACTAATTAATCTTCCAAAGAGTGGTTATGTAAGAGTTGAGAATGGAGTGGCAGTTGGGTTAATTGATGTGGCACCAATTGGGCCAGATTATTTGCCAGGTCATGCTCATGCAGATACATTAAGTTTTGAATTAAGCTTGTTTGGTCAGCGTGTTTTTATAAATTCAGGCGTGTCACAATATGGAAATAACCTTGTGCGTCAATACCAGCGTAGCACTATTGCTCATAATACAGTAGGGATTGACGGATATAATTCTTCTGAAGTATGGGCCGGTTTTAGAGTTGCAAGGCGTGCATACCCTAAACACTTAGAGGTAGAAAAGCTTAATAGTGAAATCAAGGTTGTATGCGAGCATGATGGCTATACAAGGTTACCTGGAAAATGTATTCACAAGAGGGAGTGGATATTCAAGGAAAAAAGGCTCTGTATTATAGATAAAATTACCGGTACATATAAAAATGCGGTTGCAAATTTTTACCTTCATCCAGATATAAAGATTAATGAAGCTAATGAGTTGATGGGTATATTTAATTTGGCTGTCCCATCTGGTAATAACTTTCAAGTTAGAATTAAAAATTATGACAGCACAAGTTTAATATCTTCTAATTGGCATCCAGAGTTTGGGCTAAGTGTGGCTAATAAGTGCATTAGTATTGATTTTAGCTCACCTGAAATATCAGTGTCTATTATCTGGGAATGAGATTATGAGGATATTGGTTCTCAGTTTTTATTATCCTCCAGATTTGTCAGCAGGTTCTTTTAGAACAGATGCATTTGTTCGTGCTATTTTAAATAAGCATTCTAATGGTGTGCATATTGATGTTATAACAACCGTGCCGAATCGATATAGCACATTTTCTAGTGCGGCAAAAGAACATGAGGAAAATGATGGGCTTGAAGTATTTAGAATTAAACTTCCATTGCACAAAAGTGGGATGTGGGATCAGTCTCTGGCATTTATTAAATTTTTTCAGAATGCAAATTCTATTGTTTCCGAGAAAAAGTATGACCTAATTTATGCCACTTCATCAAGATTAATGACGGCAGTATTAGGAGCATGGATTACTACGCGAATAAAAGCGCGGTTATATCTTGATATTCGTGATATTTTTGTTGATACAATTAACAATGTTTTACCTGGCAAGGCTACATTTTTTTTAAAGCCGGTTTTTTCTTTTCTAGAGTGGTGGGCTATCAATAAAGCAGATAAAGTTAACCTTGTTTCTGGTGGATTTCGAGAATATTTTGAATTGCGCTACCCAAACCAGAAATTTTCTTTCTTCACAAATGGTATTGATGATGAGTTTATTGAGTCTAGACATATTAATATAGAAAAGAAAGAAAAGAAGAAATTAATAAAAGTTCTTTATGCAGGAAATTTTGGGGAAGGGCAGGGGTTGCATATGGTTGTACCGATGCTAGCAAAGAAGATGCAAGGTAGGGTGCAGTTTGTATTGATAGGTGATGGAGGACGAAAGTCTCAGTTAAAAAGTTTGTTATATAATGCTGGTTGTAAAAATGTTGAATTACGTGATCCTGTAAGTCGTGATAAGTTAATTAAAGCTTATTGTGAATCAGATGTGCTGTTTCTGCACTTGAATGATTATGCTGCTTTTCGTAAAGTCTTACCATCAAAGATTTTTGAATATGCCGCATTAGGAAAGCCTATATGGGCAGGAGTTTCAGGATTTTCAGCCGAATTCATTAAAGCTGAAATTGAAAATGCAGTTGTTTTTTCACCTTGTGATGTTAATGAAGCTGCTAACGTATTTGAAAATCTTGATGTAAACGATATGAAAAGGCCTGAATTTATTTCAAAATTTACACGTAAGAATATTATGGAATTAATGGTTAATGACGTGTTATCAATTTGCAAGAAAGGAACTTGAAGTGAATTTGTTAGTAACGGGTGCTACTGGATTTGTCGGCCGTGCCCTGATAACGAAAATGCTATTGAATCATGATTATCATGTTTCTGCATCTGTGCGGCGGGTGGTCGATGATATTCCCTCTGCGGTTAAACAAATAAAAATTGATGGAATATCTTCAGAAACGGATTGGAGTAGTGCACTACAGGATGTTGATTGTATTATTCATGCTGCTGCACGTGTCCATGTCATGTCTGATAGAACGGCTGATCCTTTAAAAGAATTTCGCCAAATAAATACAGAAGGAACTTTAAATCTTGCTGAGCAAGCAGCAGAGTCTGGTGTTAAGCGTTTTATTTATTTAAGTAGTATTAAAGTTAATGGGGAAGAAAGCCTGCCAGGAACCCAGTTCACGCCCGAAGATATTTTTGTGCCAACTGATTTTTATGCTTTGTCTAAATATGAAGCTGAGCAAGGATTGTTGAGTATTTCAAAGAAAACTACAATGGAGGTTGTTATTATTCGTCCACCATTAGTTTATGGTCCCGGCGTAAAGGCGAATTTCCTAACTATGATGAGGTGGTTGCATAAGGGGTTGCCTTTGCCGTTTGGAGCAATTAAAAACAAACGTAGCTTTATTGCTTTAGAAAACCTTATAGATTTTATTGTCACCTGTATTGAGCATTCTGCTGCTTCAAATCAAGTATTCTTAGTGGCGGATGGTGAAGATATGTCGATGAGTGAGCTGTTAACACGGCTTTCTTTAGCATTAGGTAAGCAGCCTCGTTTACTACCGATAAATCAGGAATTTATTCAATTATTGTTTAAGCTATTTGGTAAAAAAGACTTAGCTAATCGAATTTGTAGTTCATTGTTGATCGATATGACTAAAGCTAAAACCCTACTGAACTGGAATCCTCCAGTCTCTGTTGATAAAGGTCTGAAAAAAACGGCAAAGTATTTTTTGGAAATGAATATGTGATTAATTTTTATATCTGGATGTTATTATTCTTTTTTGGATGTTCGTATGGAGTTATAGTTTGGGTAACACAGGACTAAATATATTACCATACAAACTATGAATAACAAACTGCTGTTCATTTTTTTTTGAATGTTTTATTTCACGCCAGGGTACAATGTATAGTATTTTGGGTAGTTCTGTATTACCTTTGATAGTTGTTGTATCCATTTTTATTTCAATTTCTGCCTGTGTGGTACTCGTAAGTATTGCAGGCAGAGCTATATTTAATATTAGCCATGTTTTTAATATTAATTTTCCCATTATTTTTATCCTTTGTTGATTGAGTTTTTTAATTGCTGGATCCAGTCTGCGGTTTGTTTGTCCTTAATTCCTTTTTTATTGATAATTTTCAGATATTCCTGATAATGGTGTATTGATTTTTTTATTTCATGGAAATAAATATCATAAAGTAAGGCAATGTTATAGTGTGCTTTTGCATAATCGGTTTTATATTTTAATGCCAGTAAGAAATATTTTTCAGCGTTAGAGAAATTACCTTTATTTTTTTCAATATTTCCCATTATGTTATAGGCATATGGGTTTTTTGGGTTTAGGGTGATGGTTTTTTCAAGAGATTGTTTTGCCTGTTTAGTTTGACCTTTTTGGAAGTATATCAGGGCAATATTGGCATGTGGTCCGGCCAGGTTTGGGTGCTTTTCTATTATATCTTTCAATAAAACCTCTGCTGCTTCTGGTTTTCCGTCTTTTAGTGCATAGAGTGCTTCTTTGTAATGGTTTAAGTCAGCAGAGCTTAATGCAGTATTGGCACTGGAATTTCCATCTGCTTGCGTGGATTCTGTATTTTCAGAAATTTGTGCGCAACCAACGCTACTTGCTATCAGTATTATCAGGCTAACGTATTTAATAAAATGATTAGTGTAGTACATTAATATACCTGTCTATTTTAAGTTCTCGGTTGTATCTTACAGGGAAGAGTATTTTTAAATTATCGAAACTCTTTCTAATCCAGTTGTTATATATGTTATTTTTGGTGTGCTCCATATTTATTTCATAGAACTCAATGGCTTTTTCTTCAAATGGAAAAGCCTGATCTTCAAGTAAAATCATATATTGTTCTCGTTCATCTTTATTTAAATTTCTAGGTAGCTCTGCTTTAAGAAGTGCCTTGCTAAAGTCATTGTAAATAGAAGCAATGGCATAGGTTGCTTCGGTGCTGACCTCGGAAATTTTATACACTGACGCCTTCCCATAGAGTTGCACAGCTCGTTGCATTTCTTTTTTCTTTCTCCGTAAATTCTTCTTTAAAGGGTGAATAAGCTGTATTCCTCTGTATTTCCTGTCTTTTTCCCGTGCAAGTGATATTATCGCTGTTGAAGCGATGAATTTTGTTCGTGCTGTTTTATTCTTTTTGTATGTTCGACTGTCAGCATTAATAATTCTCTTTCGCCAGAGTGAAGCTTCCTTAGGGGCATGAACAGCCTTGTTAAGTTTGAACAGTTTATACATGGATTCCATATATTGAGAAAAGGGTTTTTTATAATTCGATACATATTTGTTATACGAACGTATTGCAGCCGGGTAATCGCCTTTTTCTTCATACAATTCCGCAGCCTGGAGTAGTGCTGTTTTTTTCAGATTTTTATCACTTCCAGATGCAGCCAGGCGCTCAAATTCGCGTGCAGCCTTTAAATTCTGATCGGAATTCAGGTAGGCCAGTGACAGATTTTTGGTAATATTATGATTTAATTTATGCGTAGGATACATCTTCTGAAATTTTTTCATCGCTGAGATGGCTTTATTCCATAGTTTATGTGACATAAAGAGCGCGATTGCATCATATAGGCCGGTTGGCGCTATATCTGTATGTGGGGTTATGTCAGCAATACGTGAAAAATGTGATGTTGCTGTGGGTATGTCTTTATGCCTTTTCGCTACCTCAGCCTGTCTGTAAATAGATAGAGCCAGGTGATTTTTCAGGTTCTTGATACTTGTTGGGTTGGAATATCGGTATTTTAACAGTTCAGTATAGCGCTCTTCTGCTTCAGAATATTTTTTTAATTTAAAATAAGACTGTGCAGATAATATACTTGTTTTCTTGATAAATTTTTCGGAGCTTGGTTCGGGGATTAGTCCTGCCAAATAGATGGTATTGGAGTATTGCCTGTTGTTAAAAGCCAATTCAGTTGCATGGGTGATGATATCGGCTGTTCGTTTATCGTTAGGGTAGAGTTGGCTATAGAGTGCAGCATATTCAATATGTTTTCTTAGATATAAGCGGGTTTTTTTCGTTGATAATTTTTGCGTGCTAAGCAATCGACTTGTTGTAATAATAGTTGCATAGGCAGCATCTTTATTCAGGATGATTTTCTGATCATAAGCTGCTTTTTCATAATATTTTAGCGCTTCACTAGTTTGCTTTGCGCTGTTCAGGAGCTCGGCATACAGGTAGTTGATATTGTCTTTACGTATATGAGGCTGGTAATTTTTCAGGTAGCGTTGATACCATAATTTTGCACTTTTATAATCTACATTCTTTTTATTGCGTTGGTAGGATTTATGAAAATAAGCTGACATTTTCTGTATATACTTTTTAAGCGATAGGTTTATAGATTGACTGGCTTTTTTATCTACCTGTTTGGTTTTCCAGTAGGGGCTTTTAGGGTTGTAAGCTATGTAAAACTGGTTTACTGCTTTGTTGAGTTTTTCTGCAAACCCGCCTTTGTCCCAGATATTAAGGATATTCAGATAAGCATAGGGAATATGCTTGGATTTTTTTTCATGCTTTATGAATTTTTCGAGCACATTAACTGCATCTGAAAATCGTTCTTGTTTTAGGTAAATATTGCTGACACTTAGATAAATCTGATATTTAAATTTTAATCCTGGATTGGATTTCATATACTGGCGCAGGGGCTTTACTCCCCCTGCGTAGGCAAAGGCAAGTCCAATAGTCCGGTAGTATTCATCAAACTGGGACTTCTCTGATTTGTCGAGTGAGTTATAAGGTTGGAAATTATGATAAGTAATGGCGCTGACTAAATCATCGACTGCTTCTATATAATAGTTCTGCTTGAACCGCGCCCAACCACGTTTAAATATGGCTTTCTCATAGTAAAGCGCATTTTTCTTTGAGCTAATTACTTCAGTGTAAGCATCTTCGGCTGTTACATAATCTTGTTGGGTAAAAGCCGCTTCACCAATTCTAAATTGTGCTTCAATGTAATAGGGCGATTTTGGAAATTTTATAATAAGCTGGTTAAGCTGTTTTATTGAATTTATAATATCCCCTTTTTGCTCATATGCTTTTGATAGCTGATAAAGCAATCTGTCGTTATTTTTTTCTTTTGGGTAGTCACGAAGCGAGGTTGTTAATAGTTCGATTGTTTTATTAATTCGTGCATAATATTTTTTGTCATCCCATATATCTTTTTCGGTTTCATTTTTTTTATTGCTATTGAGTAATTTGTCGCTCAAGTCAAATTCTATATCGGCAAGTCGACTGATCGCAGTCATTCTAGCCTTATTGTTACTGTTGGCATGTTTTAGATATTCAAGGTATGCGGCCTTAATTTCTTCATTAGTTTTTGGTTTGATATAAACAATGGTGGGTTTACTGTCTTTTTTTATAACATCAATATCTCGCAGCGTATTATGCTGTTTCTGTGTTGCACAGGAAGTGAGTAGCAGGCTGCTTATTATAAAAAATGTAAGGAAATAGTATTTCATTTTATTTTTGCTTGCTATTGTCATACAATCTGGCTAGCCCATATTGAGCCTGGTTTCGATAACTTTTTAAATAGCCGGTTCGTTTTTTTAACTCTGCAAGAACGATACTTTTTAACAGGCTGTGGTGTTTAGTTATCAGGGAAGTTATTTTATTCTGCAATTCAGTAGTAGCTGTAATTGATTTAAATCGTTCCAGCTCCTTCAGATTGTTAATAAATAAAACAAGGTGTTTTTGACTCAGGTCTATTTTATTTCGGTTTATTGTAAATGTATTATTTTTTATAGTTGACAAAGCATCTGATGTAATTCTTATATTTGTTGAAACTGAATTTATCTCATGAATTCTTTTCTGGTAGTAGTCTAAGGCAATAGAGTAGCTGGCAGCGGCTGTTTTATGTTGCCCGAGTTTTTCGTATACATAGGGTAATAGTAAGTAAGATTCTTCTACCGGCAGGGCATAGGCATCTTTCTGTTGTAATAGGTTAAGTATATTAAGTGCGCCTGTATTGTCGCCCTGGCTGGCGGCTGCGAGTGCGATACCCAACATACCCCGGATTGCGTAGCGGCTATTTTTTTGTATATTTCGAAATGATTCTCTGGCTTCTCTAAAGTATTCCTGTTGAAGAAATGAATACCCCAATACGAGATAAAGCCGGTTAATAAATTCTTTGTTCTCTTTTTCGGATGATGGTTGTGCTTTTAGCAAAGCAGAGATAATAATATGAGCGTCTGACCACCAGCCTTGCCGTATATAGGCAATGGCGGTGTTTAATTTTGCATAATGATAATATACTGATTCAGACGAAACTTTATTATAATATTTTAGTGCCTCACGGTGCTTGCGAATATTCTGTAGGGCAACACCATTCATCACTAAAGCGTAATGGCCATTATCGGCTGATAAATCGTCATAAATACCATCAAGTGTATTCAGTGTTTTTTTCCAGTTGCTTCGATTGAAATAATACCTGGAAAAGATAAATTTTACATTGGATATAAGTGATTTATCTCCTTCCGTCTTAATATATTGGTACAAACTATTTGCAGTATTCCATTCATTATGGTCCAGTAATAATTCCAGAAAATGGAATATAGCAGGATCGTCAATATTCTTCTGGATTAATTTATTGTGGTATTGTATTAGCTGAATGGCTTTAATATGGTTGCCTTTTTCTACCAGAAAGCTGATGGACTCATGGAGTGATTTTATATTTTTTATTTTAGTATATGTATTACCAGGTTTTAGTTTGGTAGTTTTGTATATTTCTGATGATAAACGAATATAAAGCCTGTCCAGATTATTTATTTCCTTTTTTATTTTATTTTCTTCATGCGTGGCTGAATGCACACCCATAGCAGGTGTGATCCAGAGTAATATTGATAGAACTAGTGTTAACTTCGAGAACATTTGTAACAGGTAACTTCTTGTGTTTATATTTTTTAGTCTTCAATAAGCGCAGCTTCAGGCAGTTTCTGTTGCCGTTTTGCGGTTGTTTCAGGAACAGTATGTTTGTTTATACTGTATTTAAAGCAACCCGTATCGGTTACATCGACATAAATACTCGAGATATCAACATTATCGGCCATCATAGATAAACATTCTGATGCCATTTCAGGCAGCATGGTTTTTGTTAGTATATTTTCTATGTTGCGTGCACCGGTATCCACTTCCTGGCTTCTGGCTACGATATGCAAAATGACATCCTCATTATAAGTAAATTGGGCGTTATAATTTTCAAGAACTCTTTTTTCAATTCGCCGCATATTTATTTTGCATATTTTCATTAAGTCTTCATCAACCAATGGGTAGTAGGGGATAACCGTGGTTCTTCCTAAAAAGGCAGGTTTAAAATAGTTTAAAAGTTGGGGTCGGAAATTATCCAGTAACACATCGGGCTCTGGTATTGTATCACTGGCCTCGCATATGGCTCGAATATGTTCTTCGCCTGCATTGGATGTCATAATGATAACCGTATTACGGAAATCAATATCACGTCCTTCACCATCTTTAATAGTGCCTTTGTCAAACAAGTTATAGAAAATATCCTGCACACCGGGGTGGGCTTTTTCCATTTCATCGAGCAAGATAACACTATGGGGTTTGCGTCTGACCGCTTCCGTGAGTACACCGCCTTCACCATAACCCACATAGCCAGGTGGTGAGCCGAGTAGCATCGATACTTTATGTTCCTCTTTAAATTCGGACATATTAATCGTTGTGATATTTTGCTCGCCCCCATAGAGAATATCGGCTAACGCCAGTGCGGTTTCCGTTTTACCGACGCCACTGGAACCCACCATAAAGAAGACACCGACTGGTTTTCGTGGGTCGGTTAACCCGGCTCTTGATGTTTTAATACTTTGTGCAATAGCTTCCAGTGCATGTTGTTGACCTATAATGCGGTTGCTCAGGATATTTTTAAGATCCATAATGGAATGAATTTCATCAGCCACCATTTTTCCAACCGGAATGCCGGTCCAGTTCGCGACGACTTCGGCGATAGCCTGGCTGTCAACATTAATTTGAATCATGGGGCTTTCACCCTGAATTTTAGTTAAGCTATCCAGTAAGGTTTTTAGTTCGGCCTTTATTTTTTTGCGCTCAGCTTCGGTTATTTTTTTCTTGTTAGGCTCTCTTTTGTCGGCTGATTTCTTCGTATTATGGAAATCGGCCTCCATTTCTTTTTGCAGCTGATGTATTTTTTCAACAATGTCCTTTTCCTTGTTCCACTGTGCTTCTTGTTTAATCAGTTTGTCCTGTTGTTCATTTAATTCCGTATTGAGCAATTCAATACGCTTATCACAATTTCCTAGAATGGCATTTTCGCGTTCAAGTAATTTGATGTTGGTTTTGCATTGTGTGATTCTGCGCTGTGTCTCTTCGACAGACACCGGTGTGGCACTCTGGCTTAATGCAACACGGGCACAGGCAGTGTCGAGTAAGCTAACGGATTTATCCGGTAATTGCCGCGCAGTAATATAACGGCTGGATAATTTAACCGAGTCAATGATTGCTTCATCCATAATACGTACACCATGATGGTTTTGCAGCATCACCGAAATCGCACGCATCATATTAATGGCTTTTTCTTCGTCGGGTTCTTCTATTTTTACTACCTGAAAGCGGCGTGTTAAAGCCGCATCACGTTCAAAGTATTTTTTATATTCTGCCCAGGTGGTCGCTGCAATGGTTTTTAGCTCACCACGTGCAAGAGCCGGTTTTAATAGATTGGCGGCATCGCCCTGGCCTTCTTTTCCGCCTGCACCGATCATGGTATGCGCTTCATCAATAAAAAGCACAATCGGTTCAGGTGACGCCTTCACTTCACTGATAACTGATTTTAAGCGGTTTTCAAATTCGCCTTTTACACTGGCACCGGCTTGCAGTAAACCAAGGTCAAGACTCAAGAGTGTGACATTTTTTAATTGAGAGGGCACATCACCAGAGGCAATCCGTAAGGCAAAACCTTCAGCAACCGCTGTTTTACCAACACCGGCTTCTCCGGTTAGAATTGGGTTGTTTTGTCTGCGGCGGATGAGTATATCAATGATTTGACGGATTTCTTCATCGCGACCTAGCACAGCGTCTATTTTTCCTTGCTTTGCTGCCTCGGTAAGGTTGATTGTAAATTTATCGAGTGACGGTGTTTTGCTGGGGCTGCCAGTATTATCACTATCAGTATGAGTAGTAGATGACGACGTGTCACCGAGTTGGCTATCAGCCGATTCGCTAGTACTGCCGACAATAGATCGGATCACACCTCGCAGTGAGTCCGGCGTAATTTTTCCCAATTCGCCACTCGTGGCCTCGGTGGCTCGACGTAAATTATCATCAAGTAACATGGCACCCAAAAGATGCGCCGATGTTGTCACTGTGTGTTGATAGTCAATGGATGCCAGCATCCATGCACTTTTAGCCAGCTCAACGACAGACGGGGATAATGCCGGTGCGCGGGTGTTGCCGGATTTAAGGTATTCCAGTTCTTTATTTAATTCCTGAGCAAATTTCCCGGGGTTAACATCAAATTTATCTAAAATAGCCAGTAAGTCGCTGTCCTGTATTTCCAGTAATTTAATCAGCCAATGTTCTATTTCAACATTGTAATGTTGACGTGACAGGCAAAATCCAGCCGCACCTTCGAGTGCTGTTTGGCATGGGCTATTTAATTTACCGACGAGTGATTTTAAGTCGATGCTGATCATGGTTCTTCCCTCTGTGATCTTATTCTATTTAGTTTGTACTTTATTTTTCTGGGTTTGCTATTGCTTATTCCAGCCTGTATCTATTACGCTCGCAATGACAATCCTATGTTTATTTTAATCTATTCGGTGACACAGTAATGTCAACCGTTCCGCTTTTATCCTGTTGTTTTCCTGATTTAGGCAACCAGGTATTCCAGCCAACAATAGGTGGTGATTTTCTATTAAGTTCAACTTTGTCAGGGATATCTAAACGTTTAATACGGATGATAAAATCATAATTACATTCCAGTCCTGCATAAAGCCGCACAATTTCATTTAATGCCTTTAATGCAGGGGTACCGGGGGCAAAGTGCTGTTGCTGGTTTTTATTAAGAGGCCCAAGGATAATGCGTATTTTTCCTTGGGTATACCATCCTTTGCTGCCAAGAATTGCAGAGCGACTTAAGCAGGCATTCTGGCCTTTTGGCTGCGCAGTTGACGTTAGTCGTGTACGAACATCATCAATTAGGGGTTGCCATTGGCCAATAAATTCTTTTATTTGCACGGGTATGGAAAAGTGACGCTGTAATATTTGCTTTAAATTCGCTGATGTTTTTACGTTTTGACTTAATAAACCACTATAGAAAAGCAATGACTCATCATTTGTATAAAGTCGATTATCAAGGTGTTTTGTACCAAGGCCAATGAGTGATAAAAGTGCTTTTGTATGTGCGTCTTTTTCCTGTTTCGGGTTTGCTATTAATTTTTTTCTTTCATACTCGATAGGTAATCGGTATTTTACTGATGCCTGGTAGAATAGTGAAATCGTACGATGGTTGAAAAGATCGAAAAAATTCAGCAGCGACTTATCTTTTATTTTAAGACGTTGCAATATCATTTCAGTATAGTGGTAGGGTAATACTCCCGTTGTACCGGTGAGTCCCATTAAATTAACTAAAACCTGCCACTGTTTTTTCTGCCCAAAATTTTTGTTTTCTTTCTTTATTATGGAAATATCTGATGAGTGAAATTCCAGTTTTTGGTTGCTATGAAAGCGGATTGCTTCATTTTCTGGCGGTACAAATTGTGCAACTGGCATTATCCCATTATTGCTTGGTTTGTCTTGCAACTCATAAAAACAGCTACGCTCTAACAAACGCACGGTTTGAATAAAGGAGTATGCAGATACATTGTCTGTTAAATCCTGTGTTACAGAAGTATTTTTTTTCCAGCTCGTGGAGGACATTTTTTAAGGTAGCCTTCTTTATTTTTTAACTTTATAAGTACACGTGTAAATGAATTAATGGAACAATACAGAGCAAAGAAATGTTCTAAAATACTGGCAAACAAGAAGCTGCTGCTACCAGCGAGTTGTGAATCGTCCAATGTTACTTCAACTTCAATACCCCGGCATAATGTTGCATGGCCATCAATATTGAGTGGTGCGCTGATAGGATGTGCATCTACATTTTCGATAGATTCAATGAGTGCACGAGTGATTGCAGATTCACTAAAGTCATATAACCTAAGAATTTCTTTTAGTGCTTCGGTTGCGCTATCTTGCCCGGTCAGCGATAGATGGTTAAGATTTAGGTGTGATAATAAGCGCCAACGAGCATGGTTGCGTAAAGGGGGTTGTATCGTTGCTGATGGCTTTGTTATACACCGTATACTGGAACATGGTGGTGCACTGTCTACACATTGCAACCCAGGTTGTTCATTATTAAAAGGAAGTTTAGCTGGTTGGTTCCGATTGCTACAGGTTGTATTTATAATTAGGATGCGATCATCAGCCTCATTGGGATTAAAGTTTAAGTCAACAAGATTTATATAAACATCACTTGCATCATCGCGCTCAAAATCACCAAGTTTTGAATGTCGTCGGGTAGCCGACCAGAATGAGTGTGTTTCACTTTCCTGATATTCGTGTGTTAGCCCATAGATGGGATGAAATTCTTCGTGCTCTCCTGATGAACTGGTTGCGACTACTTTATCAATTGAGTAAACCTCAAAACCGGCTGGTCTGCGAACATCAGGTATTATTTGGTATTCATGTTGTGTGTGATCCAGTTTTATGGGGTCAGTTTTTTGTTTAAACAAGTTAACAACCGGTGTGCAGCCTAATAAAAATGTTTCGGTTGATATGTTGTGTTCAAGCTCGACATCCGATGAGGCTAAATATACATAGATTTCAAGCTTACTGGTTTCGTAATCGGTTAGCTTTTTTTCTAAACCGGTAAAATCAACAAACATAAACTTTTCCGGGAAGATAAAATATTCTGTTAACAACCGGTAGCCAGAAAAAGAAGAATCCGGGTAGGGTAAAATGCCTTCGTCTTCATTAAAACCAACTGCTTGAATGCAATCTTTTCCTAAAGGTACTGGACTGGTATCACCTTCTGATTGTGCTATAACTACGTTAAGGCAATCGTTTAATAGTAACTGGTATAATGGGTTAATGTGTTGCGACTGGCCTTTTAAATAAAAACGAATTGTGTCGGGGGTTAGATCTGAAAATGTAATTTCATTCGAAAATGTTTCAAGCGCTATTTTTAAGACACTCTGTGCACCTTTTACTGACGAAGAACCTGGTGTAACAAATGGCCTGCCAATAACTTTAGCCGATGTGACTTTAATGGGAAGCAACTCGGTTGGGTATACGGTAGTGAAATGGCAGCGTTCTCCCTGAAACAGTTCGGTTTCGAGTAATGTATCTTTTGCAACCGTATAGCTGGCGTCGAGTTGTTCTTCATCGGCATCGAACTGGACAATACTCATCGACGGAATGGGCCGTTGGTAATGTGGGAATAAGACGTTAAGTAGCGAGTCGCTCAGTTCAGGGAAGTCATCGTCAAGTTTGTGTTGAATGCGGGCATTCAGATAGGCAAAGCTTTCAATTAATCTTGAGACATGGGGGTCTTCAATGGTGTCGGCATTAATCCCAAGCCGCCCTGCAATTTTAGGCTGCTCTTTTGAAAACGCTGAACCGAGTTGGCGGATAAAGGCCAGCTCTTTTTCAAAGTAGGGGAGAAGTTCATCAGCCATTACCAACCTCCCGCACATTGATCGAACGTGTTACCGGCTCCAGTACCGAGTCGAATACAATAACTTCAGGGTAAGGATCGGCATATAAGGTTGCATCAATTCTAAACCGGACAGTACGATCCAGTTTATCAGTATTGTCCTGCAATGAAACTGTTACAGACTTAAAACGTGGTTCATAATCTTTTAATATGGATTCGAAATTCTCAATGAATTGTTGTTTCTTATCGAGATCTGACATATTGACGGTTGCCAGATCTGGCAAGCCGTAATTCAGAAGTGATAATTCTAATTGAGATAATTCCTCAGCTGGTTCCATAATTCTATGTCGGGTATTTAATAAATTTTCCAGGTCACGTCGTACGCTGTTGCGTAAATTCTTCAACTTATGATATTTATTGCTGTCGGCATCGATGCTGGATTGTGGTTCATCATCGAGTAGCCTGTCCAGTATTGAAGCACGTAACTTTCTTTTTTTATTAACTTGTGCCATTTTCGTTATAAACTCGGTTAGCCTGTTTTTAACAGCTCAGTTGCAAGTTCAAGCTCAGAAACCATTTGATCGAGTTGATAGTGTGGTTTCATATGAATTACACATAAAAACTGACCTGGCTTGGCAGGATGTTCTTTTACCCGAACTGAGGCTTCACGTAAGGGATAACGCGCCTGCGCTTCCCATTCAAGATCTTCCCGCCCGGTGGTGTATTTATGTAACCAGTTCTGAATATATTCTTCGACGTTACTGGCCGACTGGAATGACCCAATCTTGTCTCTGAATATAATTTTTATATAGTGAGCAATACGTGAGCCACATAAAATATGCTGTAGCATAACCGACAGTTTTGCATTGACGTTGGCTTCTTTATTGCTTTGCAGTTTTGGTTTATGCACTGACTGGTTATTATAAAAAGCGGCAAAAGGGCTATCGTAACACTGGCATAAGGGAATAAAACCCAGGTCACTCATTTCACGTTCAAGATGATCAGTAATAATGACATCGGTGATAGGCTTAGGTTGAATATTTTCGGCATCAGTCTTAAAACAATCAACGGGGAGTGTTGTTAATAAGCCGCCACCTATCTGGTTACGTATAACACCGCGTATATGGCCAAACCAGCCAACATTAATAAACTCACGAATTAAAATGCTGGCAAAGCCATAGCAGGCATTGCCCCAAAGGTAATTTTCATTGCTGCGGGTTGCCGATTGTTCATAAAAAAAGATACCTTTATAGCTGCCTGGCTGGGTACGGTAGGGTAAGCGTAATAAAATGCGTGGCAATGTTAAACCAATAAAGCGGGTATCCGGTTTATCTCTGAAACGGTGCCATTTTATGTATTCTTTTTGACTAAAAATACTCTGTAAATTGAGTGGTTGACCCAGGCCTGCAAAATCATCCAGGCCAAACAATTCTGTCGATGCACCAGCAATAAAGGGAGCAAAGGCTGTTGCTGAAATTTCTGCGATGCCTTCAAGTGTCACCAGATCATCATAAGGATGGCGTTTGGAGATTCGGTGGCTTATTTCATAATCACCAATCAGTACACCAAAAGGTTCACCACCGGCTATACCGTATTCGTTATTGTAAATTTTCTGGAATAACTGACTTTGGTCAAATTCCAGTGCACGGTTAATGTCTTTAGCAACATCAGCCCAACTGGCATCCAGTACTTTTATTTTTATATTTTTAGCTTCTTCAGCCTGTACGGTCAAATACCAGAGGCCACGCCAGGACGCTTCCAGTTTTTGTAAGCGAGGGTGATGGATTATTTTATTCAGTTGCTCGTTAATTAAATGATCAATTTCGGAAATAGAAGTATGGATAATGGCAGTAATATCATCGGTGCTCTTTATTAGTTTATTTTGCGCATGCTCATTTAGCCAGTAAAAAAGGGCTTTGATGGTGTCTGTTTCAGACAAAAATTCATCAAGGCTGGTTATATAGGCCGGTTGTTCGGTAAGCGACTTTAATATTGGACTGCGATTGATAGGTTGTTGAGCTGGTGATTTAATATTATTGGGCGACAGCACTGCTTTATCCATATTAAATAAGGGCGGGGAGGTTTCTCCCCGCGACTATTTATCCTGCTTTTGGTATTTTTGCAACAAGCCGTAATGAGGCTGTCAGTTCTTCCATTTGCAACCACGGGCGCATCCACGCCACAGCATTGTAAACACCGGGTTGGCCAGGCACTTCTTTAACTTCAACTTGTGCTTCGGCAAACGGAAATTTTGCTTTCATTTCAGGGCTGGAACCGGGGCTGGCATTCACATAGTTGCCTATCCAGCGGTTAAGCCATTCTTCTGCATCGGTGGCTTCCATAAATGACCCGACTTTATCGCGTGCCATTACTTTAAGGAAGTGAGCGATACGGGAGGTTGCCATGACATATGGCAGACGTGCTGATATTGCAGCGTTAGATGATGCGTCTGGGTCATCATATACCTTGGGTTTTTGTGTTGTCTGTGCACCAAAGAAAACGGCATAATCGGTATTTTTATAATGGCACAAAGGTAAAAAACCGAGCTTGCTTAGTTCAGCTTCACGGCGGTCAGTAATGCCAATTTCAGTTGGGCATTTTTGATCCATATCACCATCATCACTGACAAAAACGTGGGATGGCAGGCCTTCTACTTTGCCACCACCTTCTGCGCCACGGATGCTGGTGCACCAGCCGTTTTCAGCAAACGATTTAGTAATGGTTGTGCCCATTGTATAGGCCGCATTCATCCAGCAATATTCGTCATGTTGACCTTCTAGGTGCTTACCATCTGTTGTCACGTGTGCTTCTTCAAAGTTAAACACTTCGACCGGTTTTGTTGCTGTACCGTAAGGTAAACGTGCAAGCACGCGTGGCATGGTTAAGGTAACAAAGCGTGAATCTTCGCTGTCACGGAAGCTGCGCCAGGGGATATATTCTGCTGAATCAAATATTTTTTCGAGGTCGCGTGGTTTGGATAATTCAGTATAGCTATCGAAACCAAACATCGATGGGCTGGCTGCCGATATAAACGGGCAGAAGCCGGCCGCAGCAATGTTCGACATATTGGTTAATAAATCAATATCATCTGGATGCGATGAAAATTCATAGTCGCCGATTAAAGCGGCATAAGGCTCACCACCGGCAATACCAAATTCACTTTCGTATATCTTCTTGAATATTTGGCTTTGGTCAAATTCTGCTGCGGTGGATAAGTCTTTAACCAGTTCTTTCTGGCTAATATTCAGCATTCGAATTTTTAACTGGGTGCTTGTTTCAGAATTCATTACCAGATGATTTAAGCCACGCCATGAACCTTCGAGTTTCTGAAATTTTTCATTATGTAAAATGGCTGATAACTGGCTGGACAAGGCACTATCAATCGCTGCGATTGCGGCATTAATTGTGACGGCAAGGTTTTTATTCCATTTCACCGTACCTTTCATTGCTTCCGCAGTAAGGGTTTTTAATAAATCCTCAGTGACATCTTTTGCCGTTTGCTTTGTTGCACCAATGGCCTGCTCCAGTAAACTGACTTCCAGAACATCATCATCCAGAAGCTCTTCAACTTGTTGTTCTTTCTTAGCCATTATTTACCACCTTTTTCTTTATCGATACCCAGTTCATCAGAAAAGGAACTGAGGGCATCGGAGTTGCTTAAAATTTCTTCCAGTATATTTTCGAGATCTTCTGAACGATCAGCCTTTGTGAGTAAGTCACGTAATTTATTACGTGTTTCCATTAAATTTTTAAGGGGTTCAACTTTATTCACAATTTTATGGGGTTCAAAGTCTTCTATGCTTTTAAAGTCAAGATTAACCGAAAATTCACCGCCGTCTTTTTCCAGTGTGTTGTCAACTTTCATATTTAGGCTTGGTGCAATATTGGCCATTACATCATTAAAGTTGTCTCGGTCGATTTGAGAAAATTTTCTGTCTTTTAATGGTTTTTTTGTTTCTGTGTTGTCACCGGAGTAATCGCCCATCACACCCATTACAAATGGGATTTCTTTTTCTTCGATGGCACCATTTGTTTCAACATCATAGGTGATATGAACTCGGGGTTTGCGTACTCTTTTTAGTTTGTCGTGGATACTGTCAGCCATGATAATTCCTTAATTTTGTATTAAATTTAAATGCTTAGTCTTCATCTTTAAAGTTAACGCCGGTTACAGATGAAAAATAATCACGGGATGAATTATCGGGGATCAGTTCACCGATAAGTTCATGGAGTGGCATATTCCCCCATTTCACCGCTTTTGCGAGAACATAGGGAATGGGGGAGTGGGGTTCGGTTTTTAGAAAAAATTCGGATATTGCATGAAGTTGCTGAAACGCAACCTCACGTGAGGTTATTGAGCCAGTCACTTTTGTGCTGCCCATACGGTTAGTGTTATCTGATGAAGTATCGCCCTCTGCGGGTTCATCGGTTTCGACAGGAAATTTATGTTTTCCCAAATGATTAACGGCACCTAAGCATTGTTCAAGCACCGCAATCATATTGCTTGTTGGTGGTGCTTCATGTGTTTCACAGCGTTCATCGAGAAGCTGGCTAATTTTTTTATACTCGCTAATGCAATCGGCAATTGCATCTCGCAGATTTATATAGAATGTTTCGCTGGACTGGTTAACGGCGGTTTCAATATCGTCCAGTGAAAAACCATTTTTTGCTGCATTTTCAGAGCGAATCTCAGGATCGGTTATTTTTTGTACATCACGTGCCTGTTGATATTGCCAGTAACTAAAGGGACCGGGTTGCCCACCTTCGGTGATGGGAATATTGCGAATAGGCGCCATTAGTACACCTTCTGCGCCTTCACCATTAAGCCCTGCTAGCGGGGCAACGCGAATAAGCATGCCATCTTCATCAGGTAAGGGATAAATTGAATCCCAGTATTGTTCGATTAATTCTCGTGTGAGTTTCAGGCAACTTCGTAACCCCTGAAAGCCGTTTAGACGAACCTGTGCTTCAATATACCAACTGGATATTTCTAAATCTTTACTGTGTTTGGAAATTATTTCGGGGGCGAGCAGGCTAATATTTCGCCAGTGCTCAATGGCCTCATTGTTGTTTTTGTCATACATATTACTGCGCTCGGCAGCGCGTGCAGACATGCGTGCTTGTTTTATCTGCTGGTAAATTGAATCGGGTTTTTGATCCTGGCGAATATCGGTGCCAACCGGATTATCTTCGGCGATAGGCTCAAGTAATTTATTTATATCTATGTTTGTTGCAGAGGCCATTGTTAAGTACATCCATATCTAAGATAAGGCAAATATCTAAAAAGCAAATCCATCAAAGATTTGTATATTAAATCGAAATAAGCGCCATGTCTGGTTATTTTGTAACCAGTATGCAATCAATATGTAATCAATTTTTATTATTGAGAATTACATCCTTTACTTTTATAAGATATTTAGATAATTATGTAAAGCATGGATAGCTTGAAGTGAGTTGTAATTCACAAACCGAAATAATATGAACCGGTAGTAAACTTACATATTCAATTAAATGGTTAAAAATTGTCCAGATTAATATTTATCTTTAGTTGTTTAGAGTAAAAAAGAAGATGTTTGATGTTATTAGATTGGGATGATAAAAAGATAAAACATTAATTGAAAGACGCATCGATAGGTAAAGTCAGCTTTGGTATATTGCATGCCATTTTACAGAACACATCAGCAAAAATGTTCAAGTAAGGAAGAAAGGGAGAGAAGGACGAGATGATGGAACAAAAAAATAAGAAGCCTGAAAATTTAGAAGAATTAAAAAAAGAAAGAGGCAAAACTTGCTGGACATACCTTGTCGCTGAAGAAAAAATGCTAATAAGTTATTCAAAAAGAATATGCAAAAGTGGCGTGAATTCTAACTTAAACATTAGAGATATAAATCAAGGATAACTATGGCTTTATCATTTAAAACACTTTGGACATGGCATCCATCTAACTTGGGGATAACAAACCCATGCACAACAGATGGCAAAGTGAATTTTGAGAATCAATGTGCTATAAGAATGGGAGAATGTTTTTCTAAATCAGGGGTTCCCCTTAATACTTTTTCTGGTGCAAAATGTTATCCAGGTCATAATCATAATCAATCTCATATTCTTCGTGCTGAGGAACTTGCGGAATGGATGAAAACACAACCCATATTTTTTGGAAAAGTTGAGATAAAACGAAACGTAAAAGCATCCGATTACGCAGGTCAAAAAGGAATTATCTTTTTAAAGAATTTTTGGGGCGCAGGAAATCAAGGTGATCATATTGATTTATGGAATGGCGAAAAATTAGCTGGTGGTGAATTGTATTATTTTTCTGCTTCTCAAGAAGTATGGTTTTTTTGGGGGGTGAGTTAATAGTGAAAAAATTAAACATATTTTTTTTGAGTGTCATGTTTTTTTTAAGTGGCTGTGCTCATGCATCACTCGAAGAAGGGGTGATTGCAGGTAAAAAACTATCACTAGACAGTGAAAAATGTATGCTGACTATTGATAATATAACATTCAATCTTGAAATGAAGCCACGGTGTTATTTTGTCAAACAAAGTTACCCAGTTAGATCTGAAAAAGTCGGTTTTAAATATTATGATGATATTGATACATATGTAATTCTGATAGTTGGTACTTCGGCAGCGAAAGATCCCGAGTATCCTCTTACGTTAAAAAGAGATGATTGCGGAGAGCAGATGCAAGCCTTAATTATAAAAAAAGGTACGGCGCTATTATCATCCAAAAGGTTCTCTGGTGGTTTAACTTGTGCAGGTCTTGGCGCAGATGAGAAAAAATACTGGATCTTATCTCGCACATAAATGATTGCAATAAGGCGCTCGATTAGACGAAAACTGTGCTGCTATTGGTTTAGCTGTATATGACATTATTAGCATTGGACAATGTGCTTACAAAAAATAGCAAGGAATATGATAATGTCTGAGGCAAAAGTAACACGGGAGGCGGTTATACAGGATGTGATTGACATTTTCATAGAGACACTAGGTTTTCTAGATGAGGATGAAAAAGTATCTGTGAATGAAAGTGCTCATATTATAAACGATTTTAATGTTGTCGATAGTGACTCAATGGCTTTTGGTATCGCATTAGTAGAGCATTTTTCAGTAAAACCTGATCTTGAAGAATGGGGGTGGGCAGCCCGTATTGGTGAAGTTGCCGATTTATTTATTAAATACATGAACAAAAAGCTCTAACAAAAAAATCAAGCCGACGCAAAAAGACGTGCGGCTTATTTAAGCGGTAGATTGTGATATATGTAAATATATACTGTTATTCTAGCTGTAGTGAAAAAATAGCTTCATTTAAAAACAAGTAAGAGATACACGGATTTATTTAATGTCTTTATTAATGACCATTATTGAGTTTCCCGAGAATTGCACTGTTCAGGAATCATCTAAAACCTTTGGAGAACAAGGGGGGACAATTGGCCGCGGCCCGGAAAATCACTGGGTTTTAAGTGATCCTGATTGTTATCTGTCTTCGTGCCATAGTCAGATTAGTTTTGAAAATGGTGTCTATTTATTAACTGATATGAGTACGAATGGTACTTTTCTCAATGGTTCCAGAGAACCAATGGGGAAGGGAAACAAAGTACAATTGCAGGACGGTGACGAAATAGAATTAAGCGACTATAAATTTAAAATAAATTTATGGACATCTGATCAAAGCGTGGTAAATACGCCACTTAATGACGCGCTGGATGATCCTTTTGCAGCTCAGAGTTTAAATTCGCAGCCGAGCCAGAATTTTGATTACACCGACCCATTTGCAACCGGCGAAATTATTTCTCCGGTTGAATCGCTCGTCGATTCTTCATCGCAAGAAACCGATCCGCTGGCTGTACTGGATAATCAACAGCGTGTTACGGGTAATGCATCCTTTACTACCGATACGTTTGCTAGCAACAGTTATTCTGATCAGGCTGATGTAATGAGTCAGTCAGTTGCATGGCCTCAGGCTAATGCAGGATTTTCGGGTATTCCTGAAGACTGGGATGAGCCAGATAGCGATGAAGATGTGGCTGTTATTCAAAATGATGTTGCAGCGGCTGTTAATGATACAGTTAGCCCGATTCAGATGGGTAGCCCTGTTAAACCTGAAGTGAAACTTGATAAAAAAGAACTTCAGGATTTAAAAAATGAAAATATTAAATTACGTAAAGAGCTTAATACTATTAAGCAGAAATTTATCGCCTATCAGAAGAAAAATAAGCTGCCATCTAATATATCGGTAGACACCACCATGATCAGAGCCATGGGGCTGGAAGTTGAAGGTCTTGATAAAAAGCAAGTCATGGATATTAACCGTATGGTGGGTGAAATGATCCGTGAAACCGTCAGAGGAATGATGCAGGTTTTAACCTCGCGTAACAGCATCAAGAATGAATTTCGTATGAATGTAACTACTATTCAACCAGTTGAAAATAACCCATTAAAGTTTTCTGCTAATGTGGATGATGCACTGGAGAATATGTTTATTAAAAAGGGGCGTTCCTATAAAAAACCGGTTGAAGCTATACAGGATGGTTTTTATGGTATTGCTGAGCATCAGGTTGCGATATTGGCGGGTATTCGTGCAGCTTTCGATAGCGTGATTGAACGATTTAATCCAAAAAATCTGGAAGATCGTTTTGACCGCCAGAGTAAAGGCAACCTTGATTTGATTCCAGGTTTAAAAAAGGCCAAAAACTGGAGTCAGCTTGTTCATTATTACAATGATCTTTTTGATGATATGGATAATTCCTTTCAGTATCTGTTTGGTGATGAATTTGTTCGAGCCTATGAAGATCAGCTGCAGCGACTGGTTATAGAACGAAAATCAAAATTACATAAGGGTTAATTGAATTAAAATGTTAAGAAAAAAAATCATTACATTATTGTTTATTGGGAGCGTTACATTATTTATTTCAGCTTGCTCAACAGTGAATGAATGGGTGGGGACAAAGCTGGGCTTTGACACCGATCTTACATTAAACCTGAAAGTCGATGCAGACATTAACCCTGATGATAAAAAGCGACCATCGCCACTGTTCGTCAGGTTATATGAGTTAAAAACAAATAAAATGTTTAATCGTGCGGACTTTATTGGTTTATATGAGCGGGACAAAGAAGTGCTCGGTGCCGATTTTGTCGCTAAGCAGGAATTGAAACGTCTGGTTCCAGGGGTTAGCCGGGAAGAAAAGTTCGTGTTAAATAAAGAAACACGTTATATCGCATTGTATGCGGAGTTTCTTAATTACAAGACAGCAAAATATAAAATTATTGTACCGGTGGTTTCAAATAATGTGATTGCAACTTCTATTACGGTGGCCGTATCCGGTAGCCAGTTAAAGTTGCTGGATGACTAGTACATAAGGGTTTCGGTTACCCATTGTTAAATAATATCAATATGGCGAGTTAATAATGTCTTTAGAAAGTAAAATATTATGGTATGAGGGAATGTTTCTAAGCCCGCAGCACTTTCAGCAACAGGAGCGTTATTTTGAACGTTTTGTTGACAGTAAGTGTGCTGCACTCGGTGCTTATGGTTGGGGTTTGCAGGAATTTGAACTCGACCAGCAATTATTAAAATTAGGGAAAATTGCCATTATTCATGCTAAAGGTGTATTCCCGGATGGTACACCGTTCAGTTTCCCCGACACGGATGAGGCACCACCGGTATTAAGCGTGCCAGAGAACACACATGACAGTGTTGTTTATCTGGGGGTGCCGGTTAAACGACCCGGTGCAATGGATGTGGTTAAAGATATTAACAGTCAGGGATTGGCTCGGTATTATTCTCATGAACATGAAATACGCGATGTCACAACCGATAGCGGAGATAATCTGTCCCTGGATGTTGGCAAACTGCGGTTACGCCTGTTATTTGAAAGCGACGACCGCAGTGGCTATGCCTGTATTGGGTTGATCAAGATCGCGGAGTCCAGAGAAGATAAAAATGTTATTTTAGATGATCAATATATTCCGACCTGTCTGGATTGTACTGTTTCAGCAAAGTTATCCGGTTTCTTATCTGAGCTGGTGGGGCTGTTACATCATCGAGCTGAAGCCATCGCAGGTCGGTTAGCCGATGTCAATCGTGGTGGTACTGCCGAAGTTGCCGATTATATGATGTTGCAACTGATTAACCGCATTGAGCCACTTTGCCTGCATTTGTCACAGATGAAGGGGTTGCATCCCATTGACCTGTACGCACAAACCATTCAAATGGTTGGTGAGTTGTCGACCTTTGTTGCCGGGCAAAAACGGCCACCGGTATTTCCACCGTATTTGCATGCAGAATTACAGGTAACATTTTTACCGATTATGGATTCGTTACGTGCGGGCTTAACCATGGTTTATGAACAAACCGCCGTGTCGCTTAAGCTGGTGGAAAAGAAATACGGTATTCGTGTGGCGCAAATCACCGACCGCACGCTGATTGGCAAGGCGCAGTTTGTATTAGCAGCGCGTGCGGATGTGACCGAATCTAATTTACAGTCTGCGCTCGCAGCACAGTTAAAAATTGCCTCGGTTGAACGTATTCGCCAGTTAGTGAATGCCGGTATGCCGGGTATTGCGATTAAAGCGTTGCCAGTTGCTCCGCGCCAGATCCCGTTTCATTCCGGTTACACTTATTTTGAACTGGATCGTCAAAGTGTTTTATGGAAGGACTTACAAAAGTCCGGTGGTATTGCAATGCATGTGGGTGGGGACTTTCCCGGGCTTGAACTTGAATTTTGGGCAATTCGCCAGTGATAATGATTAAGGCAGGAGCCAGTTATGTCGTCAGATAATTTTAATCCGGATAAAACCGTTTTTCGTCAACCGAGTGTTAAATCGGATAGAACTGTTGTTAAGCCGATGCCGGGTGGACGATCAGCTGGATCGGCGATGCCACCGGCCGATTTATCCCAACCGGCAGAGCGGCCAGTATCACAAAAGATGCAACAACCAGTACAGCAAACCGCACCGCGGTTGGATACAGAAGCGGCGTATTTTAGAACCACGCGTGGTTTAAACCCATTAGTTAATGCTGCATCGGTGCTGCTGGCCGTTTTCGAAAAAACAAAACAGGCGGTCAGCCACCCGGATATTGGTGGTTTGCACCAGCGCCTGGTAAATGAAATTAAATCCTTTGAAATTCGCGCAAAGGAACAGGGCATTGCCTCTGAAATTGTTTTATCGGCAAGGTATATTTTATGCACCATGCTGGATGAGGCGGTATTAAACACCCCCTGGGGTTGTGAAAGTGCCTGGCATCAGCGGTCGTTGTTAAGCATTTTTCATAATGAAACTTCCGGTGGTGAAAAGTTTTATCTGATTCTTGACCGATTGAGACAGTCCCCATCCGAAAATATTTATATTTTAGAGTTGTTTTATATTTCCCTGAGCATTGGTTTTGAAGGTAAGTATCGCTTAAGTCCGCGTGGTAAAGAAAGTATAAACAGAATACGTGATGAGCTGTTTAGCATTATTCGCCAGTACCGTGGTGAATATGAGCGTGAGCTTTCTCCAAGTTGGCATGGGTTAGGAAAAATGCGAAACACGATGGTGCAATATGTTCCGCTTTGGGTTGTTGCGAGTGTTGTTGTTGCCATTTTATTCTCAAGTTATTCCGGTTTCAGATACTGGTTGTATAACTCATCTGTTCCTGTTGTCGCACAACTGGAAACCATTGCGCAGGTAAAATCCAAGCCCGCGTCATATCGCAGTAAATAAATGCTTACGAGTTTGAGTAATGAAAAAAGTTGTCTTGTTTTTTAAAAACCGTACCGTGATATCGATTATTGGGCTTATTGCCCTGTCGGTTATTATCTGGTTTGTCGGGCCGTTGATTAAATTTGGCGAAAGCAATACCGCACCATTGGGGGGTGAAACAGCCCGGCTTGTTTTTATTCTGCTTATTTCCATTGCCTGGGGGATAAGTAACCTGCTGACGCAGAAAAAAAACCAGAAAAACAACGAGGAATTTGTGGCTGATTTGCACGAGAATCAGTTAAAAAATGATAACAGCAAAGTTGATACGCAATCCAGCAATGAAGTGATGCAAATTGAAAAACGCTTTAGCGAGGCGCTTTCAACATTAAAGCGTTTGAAATTTTCCGGTAAGGGTTCAAAAAAAGCGCTCTATGAATTACCCTGGTACATCATTATCGGGCCGCCTGGCTCAGGTAAAACAACGGCACTTATTAAATCCAGTCTGGACTTCCCTCTGGCTGAACAGTTTGGCAAAGGCGCCTTACAAGGTGTGGGTGGAACCCGTAATTGTGACTGGTGGTTTACCAATGAAGCGGTATTAATTGATACCGCAGGCCGCTATACCACGCAGGACAGCCATCGTGTTGTGGACAGTTCGGCATGGGAAGGCTTTTTAAATTTACTGAAAAAAAATCGCCGTCGGCGACCTATCAACGGCGCTATTATTGCTATTAGCCTGTATGACTTATTGTTCCAGACAGAAGAAGAACGCATTATGCATGCCAAAACAATACGCATGCGTATTGATGAGCTGATGGGAAAACTTGAAATTCGCTTCCCGATTTACTTAATGTTCACAAAAACCGATATGGTTTCCGGTTTTTCAGAATATTTTGAAGACTTAGCCAAAGATGAACGGGAACAGGTTTGGGGAATTAGTTTACCGAATGCACCGCATGCTTCGGACAGCCCCGACTTTAACTATTTAAATGAAGAGTTTTCAAAATTAATTGAACGCCTCTATGACCGCGTTTTGTGGCGTGTACAACAGGAAACAGACACTAAACGGCGTACTGCTATTCAGGGTTTTCCGCAGCAGATGGAAAATTTAAAGTTTATTATTGATAGCTTTGTAACACAAACCTTTGTTAAAAATCGCTACCATTTTCAGCCGTATTTACGTGGCATTTATTTTACCAGTGGCACACAGGATGGGACATCCATTGATCGCTTGATGACCTCAGTTTCGGCTAATTTCGGCTTTGCGCGTGACACCGCACAGTCTGCACTTCAACAAGGTAAAAGTTTCTTTTTGGGGCGATTGTTCCGTGATGTGATTTTCCCCGAGTCTGAATTAGTGGGTTCGAACCGGCGCTACGAAACTATTTTCCGTTGGGTGCAGAATATAAGCTACGCAAGTATTGCCGCGATTGGTATTACACTTTTTGTTGTCTGGTTGGGCAGTATGACAAGACATGAAATGTTTATGTCGGAGGTGTCGGGCTACGTTGCGGACTTTAAAGCTGAAAATAAACGCTTGGTGACATGGAAAAAGGATCTGCGCAGTGTGTTGCCGCCACTGAATGTGCTTGCGAAAGCGAGTGTTGTTTATGATCAGGAAGAACATCCCTGGTTAACAGGGTTAGGTTTATACGATGGTAATGTTGACCTGGCTGCCGATGGTGCCTACGCAGCGCAATTAAAAATCTTGCTATTACCACGTTTAATCAACGAGCTTGAACTGTTTATTAAGCAAGGCCATCGTGGTGGTGACTTATATAATACATTTAGAACATATATGATGTTTAATAAAACGGAACATCTAAATAAAGCAATGGTCGTGGACTGGTTTAAAGCCAATTGGGCCAAACGATTGCATGGTGAAGCAACAGCGCGCAAACAGCTGGAACAGCATCTGGTTAATTTGCTGGAACTTGATTTGAATAAGGTGAAATTAAATAACAGCCTTATTGCACAAACCCGCTCACTCTTGTTACGCGTACCGGTATCAAAACGTGTTTACAGCCGCATTCGAACCAATCCAGATTACAATCAGAAAGTTGATTTACTTAATCAGTTTGGAATGTCGGTGCGGCAAGCTTATAACATTGATAACCGTGCAGCCAGGGCTTTAACTATTCCCTATCTTTTTACTTATGAAGGTTATCGTACAATAGACTTTTCTGTGGATTCACCCGTTATTTCAAGTATCGTCAATGAGCGTTGGGTATTGGAAGATGGTAAAACGTCTAACGTTGACTTTATAAAAGAAGATCTGGCCGATATCAGCAAAAAAGTAAAAGAACATTACCTGGCAGATTATGCGACGACATGGCGTAATGTTTTAGCAGCATTGGATGTTTCCGGATTCTCTAATTTAAAACAGGCAAATGATGTATTAACAAACTTCACCGATCCCGTTTATTCCCCACTGCTGTCAGTTTTACAGGTATCCAAAGAAAACACCCAGCTAACGGCTCCATTAGTTGCAAATTTAGCTGGAGACAAACTCGATGGTGGTAAAGCAAAAGTTTCGCTCTTAGCCAGTAAAAACTTCGGCAATAAAGTTGACAGACAATTCCGTGAAATTAATAAATTGTTACATGAATCAGACAAACAGCCTGCAGCCGTTGCCGCTATTATACTAAGAATTCAACAACTGCGTGATTTTATTGGTGAAGTGAGCTTATCACCTGACCCGGCTAAAAAATCATTTGATATTGCAAAAGCACGTTATACCAGTGGTGGAGGTAATGCGATTACATCATTACGTTTATATGCAAAGAATACACCGCAACCCGTTAAACGCTGGTTGATCTCACTTGCAGATGAGTCATGGAAAGTGATACTGCGCTCAGCTCACCAACACATAAACTCGGAATGGAAAAGCAAAGTACACCGTGCTTATGTTGAAGGTCTGGCCGGGCGTTATCCGTTACGAAAATCAGCCAGCAATGAACTGGCAATATACGACTTTAGTGAGTTTTTTAAGCCGAAAGGAACGATGGATAATTTTTATAATGACTTTGTTAAACCTTTTATTAATACAAAGCGAGGCTGGACAAATCGGGTCGTTGATAACCATAGTATTGGTTTGTCTAAGAGAACAATTGCTCAGATTAGAAAAGCACAAAAGATCAAAAACATTTTTTTCAGAGCAAATCCAGAAACACCCAGTATCCGCTTTCAGTTAAAACCTTATTTACTGGGTAAAAATAATGCCCGTTTCACCTTGGAAGTGGGTGATAAGCGTATTGTGTATAATCATGGACCAAAATTCTGGAAAACGCTGACATGGAGTGGCGGGGACGATAATACCCGTGCAAGGCTTATTTTTGAAGATTTGAATGAACAGTTACATGTTAAAGTATATGAAGGAAACTGGGCATGGTTTCGCTTGCAGGATCAATCTAAATTAACAAAAACACGACAGTCGAATACTTATTTTGTTAATTACAGCATACCTAAAAGCACCGATGGTAACGAATATAAAGTTGCAAAAAATGACCAGAATATTACTTTCCAGATTAAAGCTAAGAGTGTAAATAATCCTTTTAGCAGTAACCTGTTAAGAACATTCACGTGTTCGGAAAGCATCTAAATGGCAATCGATGTACTAACAGGCTTATTTGGTAAGTTGCCAGCACATGGTGATTTTGTGCAGCGTAATCTACCGAGCAATTTTGTTGAAATATGGGATGACTGGCTACAGCATTATATTGCCGCATCACAGGAGCAGCTAGGTGAGCAATGGCTGGATGTGTATCTAACCAGCCCGATATGGCGGTTTATGTTTTCATCGGGCGCGGTCGATGCGGATGCCTGGGCCGGCATTATGCTGCCGAGTGTGGATAAAATAGGGCGTTACTTTCCTTTTTCTGTGGTTACCCGTTTGCCATCTAATATCAGTTCGCTGGAGTTTTTATTGGAACAAAATAGCTGGTTTAGTGAAGTAGAAGAGCAGGCACTTAAAGCACTTGGTGGTGACTTGACGGTCGATGATCTTAATAATGAAATTGAAAAAATAGAGATAAACTACAATACGATATATATCAACACAGATGATCTTGAAAATAATAACCCGGTTGTCATTAATATGGACTTTGAAGAACAGTCACCTTCATCAGTTGCAGATTATATGCTGGATACAATTTTACAGAAATCGGTTGCAAGCTATAGTGCATGGACAACGCCTGGTTCAGAACGTGTTGCCCCTAACTTGTTTCTCTCTCAGGGTTTACCTCCTATTAAGGGAATAGCAGCAATGATGAATGGTCAGTGGGACTGGCAGCAACCTTATAAATTAACAGCTAACCAAGTAGTAATGTGATGACAGATATTACAATGAGACGCGCAATTAAATGGAGTTCTGTTGCGGAAACAAATTCGGGCTGTGTTCGAGAAATCAATGAAGATGCCCTTTTTTTAAAACCAGAAATTGGTTTGTGGGCTGTTGCTGACGGCATGGGAGGCTATGAAGCGGGTGATATTGCAAGCAATATGATAGTGGCGTTGCTTGATGATGTTAAAGATAGCCCTTCACTTTCAGAAATAGTTGATGATGTTGAAGATAAGTTTATTGAAGCGAATGCCAATATTCTTGAGTATGCCGATGTGATGCGAGATAAGCAAATGATGGGCAGCACCGTCGTGGGTTTAATTATAAAAGGTAGAGTCGGTGTTTGCTTGTGGGCAGGCGATTCTCGTTTATATCGGTATCGTAATGGTGAGTTACAACAACTGTCGCAAGATCATAGTCAGGTTCAGGAATTAATACAGCAAGGGTTTATAACGGAAGAAGAGGCAGCCAGTCACCCCGATGCCAATGTTATCACACGTGCTGTTGGTGCATGTGATGATATTTACATTGATGCTAATGTCTTTAGTACACAAATTGGAGACACATTTTTACTGTGCAGCGACGGTTTGTACAACTCAGTTACGTTACCTGAAATAGCCGAATGTTTAAATGTGGTAGATATAGAAAAAAGCATCAAAAGATTATTAGAAATAGCACTTGAAAATAAGGCTGCCGATAATGTGTCAATGATTATCGCTCGTGGTGAAGTCGATAAAATTACCAATGACACATTGGTTTTAACGCAGTAGATTGAGTAAAACCATGAGTGAAGTAGAAGATAATAAAACTCGTATCAAAAGGCAGGCTGTAAAAAAAGGCCAGGATAATGCTGATTTAACACAAATCCCTTCATCTAAAACAAGGATACATCAAAAGAAACCGGCGGTTTCATCTCAAACACGTATTAAGAATGTGTCACCGGATACAACCCAGTTCAAACCATCCACTCGAAAGCCTGTAGTAAAGAAACCTGTCGCATCAGAGAAACTGAGCAATCATCGTTATTCCTATAAGAATAACGGTGCCGGCCATCATGGTGTTTTAAAAGAGAGATTTATTCTTGCCAAGATTATTGGTTCGGGTGGAATGGGCGTTGTATACAAGGCAAAAGATTTGCTAAAGGTTGAAGCAAAAGATCGCGATCCCTATGTTGCGATTAAAGTTTTGAGCGAAGAATTCAAAGCGCATCCTGAAGCTTTTATTTCCTTGCAGCGTGAATCGAGAAAGTCGCAACGCATTGCCCACCCGAATATTGTAAATGTATTTGATTTTGATCGTGATGGTGATGTTGTTTTTATGACCATGGAATACATGGATGGCAAGCCACTGGATCAGATTATACGCCAATATCGTTCAACCGGTTTACCCACCGATGATGCATGGAGTATATTGAAATCAATGTGTAGGGCATTGATACATGCGCATGCTGAAAAAATTATTCACTCAGATTTTAAGCCAGGCAATATTTTTGTTACCAACAAAGGAATAACCAAAGTATTTGATTTTGGTATTGCACGTGCGGTCGCAAAAGTGGCAAAGCATGGTGATGCAACAGAAGACAGGACGGTATTCGATGCCGGTAATCTAGGCGCACTTACCCCTGCGTATGCCAGCCTGGAAATGTTGGAGGGAAAAACTCCAGATACGCGTGATGACATTTATGCACTGGGCTGTATTGCTTATGAATTATTTACCGGAAAGCACCCGTTTAACAAAGTACCGGCAGATGAAGCTAGAAAACAAGGACTCGAGCCTGAAAGAATTAATAATATAAGTAAACGTCAATGGCGGGCGATCAAACAATGTCTGGCTTTTAAACGTGAAGATCGAATGGCTTCAGTTGAAGACTTTCTGGAATTAATCTCGACAACAATTACTCGGAACTATACTTTTCCGATTGCGTTGCTGCTGATCATGCTGGTTTCAATTATAGGCTATATGCAATTTTATCGTGATGTTCCTGCTGGTTTATCAGAATCAGAGATTCGTAGTAAGGTTGAATATGAATTGCAACTTAATTTCCACAAAAAAACAATTACAGGGCTACTTAATAACCCGGATTTCACCCCGGCCTGGGAAGAACAATTATGGGTTGAGTTTAAGCTGTTCAGGAATATGCTGAATAATATTGAAAAATGGGTGTCGGCGTCGGAAAGCAAAGCTACTCATGAGTGGTTTGCAACAGTTGAAAAAGAAATATTTTCTAAATACCTGTCTGCTATAAAAGGGAGTCGTTTAAAAGGGAATTTCAGGCGTACAAAAGAATTGATTGTTAATGCTGCTCGTTATACAGAGGATAATAGTGCTTTAGCTGCCGAAGAAAAATTACTTGAACTGGCTATTCATGAATATAATTTAAATAAGAACAAGCGAGCAAGTCTAAAGAAAAAAGAAATACTAGCGAAGAAAAAAATTCAGGTTAGCAGAAAAAAAGAAGTTGAACTATTTAATATCGCACTGAACAATGTAAATCAGCAACTACGTTGCCAGTCAAAATTAAATATGCGAAATATTGATGTTGCAATTAAAAAATTAAAATCATACAACAATACAAAATACAAAAAGTTGCAACCTGAAATTATAAATAAATTAGTATCCTGTATTACTGAACTAGGTAAGCCTTTTCCAGAAAAAGCACAGGAATACAAGAAATATGCATTGCGAATCTTTAATCGTGATAAAGCCATTGCTGCAATAAAAATAACCCCCAGAGATCCCTGCAATAAATCCATTGCAGGATTAGGCGGGCGTGGTAAACGTACAGTGTGTAAAGATAAATTTCATGGCATTGCAGGCACTGGCCCTGATTTAATCGTAGTAGTTAGCAAAGGAAATATGGGCACATTTGCAATTGGGAAGTATGAAGTTTCTATTAGAGAAATGAATATGTTCTGTAAGCGGTCAGAGTTATGTAGTGTTGTAAATGGAAAAGAAGAAAATTTACCTGCAACGAATATTTCTTTTTCTGCCGCAAAAGGTTATATGCGATGGTTGTCCAAGAGAACACGAAAAAAATATCGTCTAGCAACAAGAAATGAATGGCTTTATGCTGCCAATGCAAGTCGAAAATATCTGGATCCTAACCGAAACTGTTATTTAAAAACCCGGGGCATTGAAAAGGGTGAAGAACTTTTTGGTGTTAAAGTGGGTAAACCCAATAGTTGGGGGATGGTGAATTATATAGGTAATGCACGCGAATGGGTTTATGACAAAGGGAGAAAGCTTGTGGCTGTAGGTGGTTCCTATAACTCACCAATGGAAAGTTGCCGTTTCGATACGGTTGTCTCATCAACAGGAAATGCCGATATATATACCGGCTTCAGAGTTTTACGGGAAGTGCAGAATTAATATGAGTGATTTAGATGTTTCAGATCTGTTAAGAAATTTGTCAGATGATTACTCTAACAACAGGGTATCTTTTTCTGAATACCGTCTGCAGCGGCGAATTATTCTACGCAAGCTGGATGAAGAGTACAATCAGTTCTACTTTAAAGATAATAATTCAGAGGCATTATCTGAAGAGTTTGATAAAGATGGTTCTGCTAATGAGGTCGAGCTTATTCAGGAGCTTGAGCAGTAAATATTAAAGTTAATAACAAATTGTTTGTTTAATTTAAAGTGAGGTAAATATGGAAATTATTAAGTTTTTCCAAACGGGGGGTCCTTTTATGTACCCAATATTGATAGTGATGGCAATTGGTCTTGCTATATCAATTGAACGTTTTATATTTTTATCGTCTACATTCAGGAAGACAAAAAATATATGGGAGCAATTAACGCCAATGCTAAAAGCAAATGACTTTCAACGCGCACATCAGTTTACACATAAAAATAAAACCGCATTAGCAACAGTGCTTAATTATGGTTTTGCCCGTCAGCGCGCTAATGCTAAACGTGAGCTGGTTGAGTCGGCTTTTGAAGCAGGCATAATGGAAGTGATGCCAGAACTGGAGCAACGAACGCATTACCTGGCAACTTTTGCAAATGTTGCTACTTTACTGGGTTTGCTTGGAACAATTATCGGACTTATTCAGGCTTTTACAGCCGTTGCGGGTGCGGAAGCAGCACAGAAAGCTGACTTGTTGTCCGCCAGTATTTCAGTTGCTATGAATACAACGGCATTCGGTTTAATAGTCGCCATCCCACTTATTTTAACCGCTTCTTATTTAAATAATAAAACGGCTAAGTTAGTTGAGGTTCTGGAGATGTCAGCGGTGAAATGTTTAAACTTAATGGATGAACAACAAGCGGTTAAATGATGAAACGGCACAGTAGAAAATTAAAACAGGATACAGCGGAAATGGATATCACTGCCTTTTTGAATTTAATGGTGATTTTGATTCCGTTTCTATTAATAACGGCTGTTTTTTCAAAATTAACAGTACTTGAATTAAACTTGCCACCAAAGAATGCAACAGCTAAGCAGCAAGATAAAATAAAACTCCAACTGGAGCTGGTTATCAGGGAAAACACCTTTGATATTCAGGATGCCAATCTGGGGATTATAAAACGGTTTGCACGTACTGCAGAAAACACAAACTGGAAAGCTTTTACCGATATTCTGCTTGAAATTAAGACACGCTTTCCAGATGAAAAAGACATTACGTTATTGCTGGATAAAAAGGTGCAGTATAAGACGCTTATTGCCGTTATGGATCGTGTTCGTTACGCTGACATTATACAGTTCACATCAGTTGAAACGGTAGAGCTGTTTCCTAATATCTCGATTGGTGATGCGCCTGTACTTAATACACCGGTGACAGCATCAAAAACAGTGAGATATCTAAAATGACAAAAAATTCGATCAGTGAGCGCCGAAAAATGCGCTATGAAAAATTCAGAAAGAAATCATCGCTTAATCTAGTATCATTAATGGATATTTTTACCATCCTGGTATTTTTTCTTCTTGTTAACTCCAGTAATTCTCAACAATTACCAAATAGTAAGGAAATGAAGTTGCCAACATCAGTTGCAACTAAATCTCCAAAGGAAACAATTGTTATTGCAGTAACGACTAAAGACATTCTTGTTGATGGTAGGCATGTTGCCGTTATAAATAATGAGTTAAGCCGTTCAGATGATAGTCTTCTAATTGAGGGGTTAAAGAAGGAGCTGGATTTCCAGTATGCTAAAAGCACACAGGTGGTGGGCAGTAAGCGAAAAGCCGGATTATCTGTAACTATTATGGGTGATGAAAGCATCCCCTATGAGTTACTAAGAAAGATATTATCAACTTGTCGACAGGCAAATTTTACTCATATTGCTTTTGCTGCCATGCAAAAAGCTAAAAATAAACAAAGTTAGTACAAAATTTAGATAAAATATGATGGTTGGTGTTTAAGGATTAAGTTTAATGGGTGCAGTTGTTACATATAATAGTTTAGCTCTTAAGTGGAGCCCGAAAAGTAAACGTGATTATCGGTTTAATATTTTTGCCGGTATTGTTTTAACTCTAACTCTGTTTATTGGCTTTGTAGTATCTGAAATTCCTGTTCCAGAGGAAGAACGAAAGACACGGGCAGCTGTACCTGAACGTATTGCACAATTTCTTACCGAGAAGAAAAAACCGGAAGTTATAAAGAAAAAACCAAAGCCTTTACCTAAGCCAAAATTAAAACCAAAAGTTAAAAAGAAACCGCCTTCCAGAGCCAGAAAAAATAAACCTTTAACCAAAGAGCTGAAAAAGGCTCGAAAGAAGGCAGAGTCGAGTGGTTTACTGGCTTTAAGTAATGAATTAGCCGATTTAATGGATACTTCTGCTGTTACTGCTATGGTTAGTGGTCGAACATCAAAGGCAGTGACAAAAGCTGTTGTGGCTAATAAAGATGTGTTGACTAAAGGGGTGGGTGTCGGTAGTGGCGGGGTACAGGAAAATAAATATGCAAT
>JALTJZ010000009.1 GCA_027076325.1 Chromatiales bacterium
CAGATGCCGCAAAGTTATTATCGGTTGAGCAGTGGGGGGATCAAGAATGGACTTCGATGGCTTCTGCGTTTGAAAATGCGAGCAATGTTGTTATTAATGCAACTGACCGCCCCAACCTGTCTCAAGTAACGTCTATGGAGTCCATGTTCCGAAACGCCTCGGCCTTTAATCAGGATATCAGCCAATGGGATGTCACCGCGGTGACTACTATGCAATCCATGTTTTTTGGCGCCACGGCCTTTAATCAGGACATTGGCCAATGGAATGTCGCCGCGGTGACCAATATGTATGGCATGTTCCAAAACGCCACGGCCTTTAATCAGGACATCAGCCAATGGGATGTCGCCGCGGTGACCAATATGCAGTCCATGTTCCGAAACGCCTCGGCCTTTAATCAGGCCATCGGCCAATGGAATGTCGCCGCGGTGACCAATATGCGGTTCATGTTCCAAAACGCCACGGCCTTTAATCAGGACATTGGCCAATGGGATGTCGCCGCGGTGACCAATATGCAGTCCATGTTCCGAAACGCCACGGCCTTTAATCAGGCCATTGGCCAATGGGATGTCACCGCGGTGACTACTATGCAATCCATGTTTTTTGGCGCCACGGCCTTTAATCAGGACATTGGCCAATGGGATGTCGCCGCGGTGACTAATATGCGCTCCATGTTTGCTGGCGCCACGGCCTTTAACCAGGCCATCGGCCAATGGAATGTCGCCGCGGTGACCGATATGCGCTCCATGTTTTCTGGCGCCACAGCCTTTAATCAGGACATCAGCCAATGGGATGTCGCCGCGGTGACCGATATGCAGTTCATGTTTTATCGCGCCACGGCCTTTAATCAGGCCATTGGCCAATGGGATGTCGCCGGGGTGACTAATATGGGCTACATGTTTTTTAGCGCCACGACCTTTAATCAGGACATTGGCCAATGGGATGTCGCCGGGGTGACTAATATGGATGGCATGTTTTTTAATGCCACAGCCTTTAATCAGGCCATCGGCCAATGGAATGTCGCTGCGGTGACCGATATGGGTGCCATGTTTGCTGGCGTTACGCTTTCGACCGCCAACTACGATGCCCTGCTATCAGGTTGGAGCGGACAAACCGTGCAAAATAATGTCACTTTTAGTGCAGGTAACAGCCAGTACTCGGCTGCTGCACAAAACGCACGCGATGTGCTTGTTAATACCTATAACTGGACTATAACCGATGGTGGGCTGGCCCCTTAACAAACCGAGCCCTCTGTATTTTGCTCTGTCGCCGAGCCGAATGAGGGCTTTACCGGCTTTGGGGCATTATTAGGTGAAACCGGCAGCACTATGTGGTGGTATGCAACGGCCAATGGCACTTATTCATTGTATATGGAATCAAACACAACGCCTAAAAATTAAACACATAGTCATAATGTAAAAAAACTAAGGACAGTTAGTTTTGCAAGGATGCGAGGACCGGAGATGAATAACATGGATAAAATAATAACTAAACAAAGTAATAATAAAGCAAGTGTTACTCTAAAGCTTCACCCCTTGTCTTTTTTAAGCAGTGCTGTTTTATTTTTTCATTTAGGTTTGGTGTCTAACACTTATGCCGCCCCCCAGGGCGGCCAGGTCGTCGGCGGTATCGGCCACATCCACCAAAACAACCTCAATACCCGTATTAACCAACAAAGCCAAAACATGGTGATTAACTGGCAAAGTTATAACGTCGAACAGAACGAACGGGTGCAATACGTTCAACCCAATAGCCGTGCCATTGCTTTAAACCGTATTTTAGGTAATAACGCCTCCACCATCCGTGGCCGTA
>JALTJZ010000010.1 GCA_027076325.1 Chromatiales bacterium
CCGGTGCAGTCTCTAAAAACCCTTACCTTTCTTTCAAATTCGGCGGTGGTAAATCGGGCGATACCGTGGGTATTGCATGGGTTGACAACCTCGGAAAGAAAGATTCCATTGAAACCAAGGTTAAATAACATCTGTTGAGGATGATAGGAGTTAATTAAAATGAAAAGACTACTCATTACAGCAACAGCAATATCCTTATTAGGATTACCACTGTTGGCTAATGCATCACCAAAACAGGATTTAAAAGAATTACGTGCTTACTTCTTCAAGAAGTTTCCTGGAGTAAAACTGCAGGACTTCGGTAATGGTATTTACGCACTCGATCCTGTACGTCGTGATGAATGGCAAAATATTGAAGAATTTCCTCCGTATGAAGATGGCGTTGCTAAAGGCAAAGCTTTATTCAAAAAATACGGTTTGGCTAAATGCTTCAAAAATGGCGGTAAAGGCATCAAGCAAAACTACCCGTACTTTGATAGTAAAAGCGGGAAAGTACGCACTTTAATTGGTGACATTCAGGCCTGTATTGTTAAAAATGGCCACAAACCCCTTGGCATGAAAAAAGGGAACATGGTTGCTATTGAAGGCTATATGGCTTATACCTCGCGAGGTAAAGTACAAAATGTGGTTGTACCAAACGACAAACGTGCTTTAAAAATCTACAACGACGGTAAAACATTTTTCTACGCAAAACGCGGTCAGTTAAACTTTTCATGTGCTAATTGCCACATAGATAGCCCTGGCCAGATGGTACGTGGTAACTTGTTAGGGCCTGCTTTAGGGCAAACGTCTCACTTCCCGGTTTGGCGCCGCAAATGGGCTAAGAAAACCCTTGCCAAAAAAGGTGAAGTAGGCGCTCTCGGTGGTTTTGGTACACTCCATCGTCGTTACGGTGGTTGTAACAAACAGGTTCGAGCTAAGCCACTTAACAGCGGTAAAGCGTGGAAGACGAAACAACATCCTGGCTATATTGCTCTGGAATATTTCCATACCTATATGAGTAATGGCATTAAACTTAACGGCCCTGCAGTTCGCCAATAAGTTTTAATCCTTAACTTAATTAAAAGCCCGGACTTGTCCGGGCTTTTTTTTAGCGGCTGAGAGCGCAAAGCGAACTCGGCATTTACCTTACCCCCCAAGTCCGTTCCATCACGGATGCATTGGATTGAATTCAAATCAATACAACTATTGCTAAGAACCCTTTACAAAGAAAACCGGTAGGATGGGTGAAGCATAGCGTAACCCATCACCCTTCCACTAACCGAAATGATGGGTTGCACCCATCCTACATGCTGAGAACGCAAAGCGAACTCGGCATTTACCTTACCCCCCAAGTCCGTTCCATCACGGATGCATTGGATTGAATTCAAATCAATACAACTATTGCTGAGAACCCTTTACAAAGAAAACCGGTAGGATGGGTGAAGCACAGCGTAACCCATCACCCTTCCACTAACCGAAATGATGGGTTGCACTCATCCTGCACACTAAAAAAAACACCAATCTCACGATTGGTGTTTTTCAAATACACATCCCGTAATGATGAGCTATCGCATTTAATAAAACATATTCAGCACAACCATCATTACGATTAGGAATAACAGGGTCATGATGCCACCCGCCCTCATAAAGTCAACCACACGATAACCACCAGGGCCCATAATCAAGGCATTAACCTGATGTGTCGGAATTAAGAACGAATTGGATGTTGCAATAGCAACCGTTAAGGCAAACAGTGCCGGATCAGCACCTGCACCTATCGCAATATTCACCGCAAGCGGTACCAACAGAACCGTTGCTCCCACATTTGACATCACCAACGTAAAGAAAGTCGACAATACCGCAATGGCAAGCTGAATAACCCAGATGGGCATTCCACCTAATACAGAGAGTGTTTGATCTGCAATCCACTTGGCGGTACCGGTTGTTTCCACGGCAAAACCTAACGGTATCAAACTTGCCAGCAAAAACACCGTCTTCCAGCTAATGGCTTCATAAGCTTCATCCATGCTTAATACGCCCGATAAGATCATACCCACCGCACCTGTTAATAATGCAACGGAAAGCCTTAAATCCGAGAAAAGAACCAACCCCAGAGCCAACATGAAAAATATGCCTGCATGCAGCACTTTGTGCGGACGCACTTCTTCATGGGGATATTCTGTTGTGACTACGACAAAATCCTTATCTTTTTCCAGACGCGCCAACGCATCCCAGGTTGTATGTACAACAAGGGTATCACCGGCTTCAAAAGGGATGGTGCGAATGCTATCGCCTTCCTGTTTGGTCTCACCACCACGATGCAGGGCAACCATCGCAATACCGTATTTTTTGCGCATCCAGATATCTAAAGCAGACTTGCCGATAATGGATGAACCTGGTGGGATAACAACTTCAGCGATACCGGCCTTTGTCGACGCTAAATGTTCAGAAAATGTTTGCAAACTTTTACGCTGTCTTAATCCAAACTCTTCGACAAAATTTCTCACTTGCCGAGGTGACGCGAGGATGCCCAGCACAGTATTAGTACGAATTTCTACTTCACGGGACAGGCTTCCCGGCCCGATACGCAAGTCTTTGGCTGCTCGGTACATTGCAACAATTCGAATATGCGATTTATGCTCAATGTCCCCCAACTTAACACCCACGAGCGGGCTGTCTGCAGGAACAACCACTTCAAACAAGCCATAGTCAATTGAGTAGATATCCTGGAAATAGTCCATTGTACTCGTTGCACTTGCGCCTTCCGTCCTAACCGTTGGCAAGACAAAACGACCTGCCACAACAAAATACAAGATACCCACCGTAATCATCACAACGCCAATCGGTGTTACAGAAAAGAGTGACCACATCTCCATCTGCTGTTCTGCCGGTAAGGCTTTATTTGAGGTCATAATTAAGTCATTTAACAAAATCAGTGGGCTTGAACCCACCATTGTCATCGTGCCTCCCAAAATGGCACAAAAACCCATTGGCATCAGTAAGCGTGACATCGGGAGGCCGGAGCGTGCCGAAATACGACTCACAACCGGCAAAAACAGTGCCGCAGCGCCTACGTTTTGCATAAAAGAAGAAATAACCCCGACTGTACCAGAGATAATAGGAATAACACGGCCTTCAGTGCTACCGCCATATTTGAGTATAATCGCAGCCACTTTACTCATTACGCCGGTTTTATCCAGCCCGGCACCAATAATCATGACAGCAATAATCGAAATGACCGCATTACTGGCAAAACCATCAAATAAATGTGTATTGGACACCAAGCCTTTTTCAAGCCCCATCACGGGTGCGAGAAAAGAAGTAAGCCCTAACAGAACCATCACCGTTAATGCAACCAAATCAACGTCGACGACTTCAAAAGCAAACATGTAGATAGTAAAGATAAGAATGGCCGTTACCCAGGCAATCTCAACTGAAGGCACAACACCCGCAAGGTAAATAGCCACAATCGCAAAAATAAATGCCGCAACAATCTGCTTAATGGATAAATTTACTTTAAAATTGGCCAAAACGGTCACCCCTTCATTCCCAGCAGGTAAAATGAAGCGCATTATAATACTTTAAGTCTGCTTTAGCAGCAATTTAGTGGATAATTATATAATAATACAGGCTCATGACAGTTCAGCAATGAACCGCTTAGAATCTCATAAGCAAAGATAAAGGGGGCTGCGCCTGAGGGATCCCCACGAAATTTAGCCTTACCTGTCTTTGCGAGGAAACACTGAAAAACAGGTGTTTTTCAGTGTTGACGCGGCAAACTTACCATTAAAGGTTATCAACTTAAGATTGCCGCCCTCACGTTGTTGCTTCGCAATGAATGACCGCGTTTTATTCCAGTATTGATACCTGTGCTTTTAAACTATTGTTTTTGATTACTTTTTCCTGAAAATTTGTGGGAATACCTCAGGGGCGGTTCCGGGGGGGACAGATCCGACCGCGGTCACCTATGGCGCGATTTTGCCAGGGCGTCGTCCCATGCAGATTGCTGGCTCTACCGGCACCATGACCGTTGTTGCCATCCTATTTCATCGAATACTCCGTGTGTTCCCCGGCGATTGAACACCCGATGCCGCAGCGGTCTTTACTCAACCAACTGTCGCCGTTCAAACCGCTGAATATAGCTAAAAGGTGAAACCTAAAAATAACAAGCAAATAGTTAACTACTGCAACGTTAACAAAACATTGTCAATTAACGCTGTTTGTGCTTTTGGAGCAAGGCTATTTGACAAGTATGTCACCGTATTTGCAGTGGATGTACAACTTAAATCTGCATCAGAAACACTAAGCACAACTTCGTCATTCATGCTTAACTGCACTGTATCGTTATTGCTAGCATTAGAATGGTTAGCATTTATTTCAACCGTTAATTGAAATTGAGACCACTGAGCCAGTTCTGTATTATTGAATACAAGTGCTTTATCTGATTTTATTATTCGTTTATTCCTGGCACAATTTTTGTCTTCTGCAATAACCACTTCAATAAAACCGGCTGAGTCAAAACCAAGCGAAATAAACGGTGTTTTCTGGGAACTTAAATTTGTTGCTCCCAGGCTAACATGCGGGTTTGAAGTCTCGCCCCATACCCAGTTTGCTGACCAGCTGGCAGCCCAGCTCAACATTATTTTGTTAAAAGTTGAACCGTACTGGGCAAAAACATAACTTGCCGTTTGTTGCGTATTTAACTCGGCATTGCTTGTCTGCTGCCATTTAAGTGCGCACTGGCTACCCCTTGAACCCACCTGGTTGCAGTCATTACCACTTAAACCTCGGCCATTAAACTGCCAGCCTTTCAGTTGCCAGTCCTGTTCGCTTGCCTGATAAGCAAGGCTGGAGCTCCATTCAAAATTTTCACATAACAACGTATTCGCTGCCTGACACCAGCCAACTGAAGGGGTTGTTAAAACACGCTTTGTTTGCAATGTGTTATTCGATAAAGTGCCCTCCCCTGCGATTGCACTGTTCGAATTTTGATTCGTTAAACGCTGACTGACAATGTAATTTTCACCTTCCTCACCGGGGCCACTGCCACCACCGCAGGAGACCAGCAATAAAGAAACCATGGCCATTGAAAATAGAGCAACTGCTTTTTCTATTTCAAAAAAAAATATTTGTGGAGAACTGAATACTGAAAATTTCAATCCATAGCTTCTCACTGTTCTGAGAAATGTATCCATGCATAATCCTGAAGTATGTTTCAAATTGTTGCCAGTAAATATAGATTAAACAAAAAATATTTATTTGATCTATGTAACAAAACGAAATCAGGAATGTTTAACCCGGTCACATAAATAAAAGTACTTTGTCACAAACCGGATAAAAGACGTGTTTTTGCTGCTTAAACTATTTTTGAGTATTTGAAAGTGCTCTATGAAAAAATACTTGCATTTGGGTTTAGGGGAATCTAGTAAATGCCGAACTCACTTTGCGCTCTCTGGCATATGTGTGCAACCCATCGGATCGTGGTGGGTGATGGGTTGCGCTGTGCTTCACCCATCCTACCGGTTTCCCCGGTAAAGGGTTCTTAACAGCAATAGTCGTATTGATTTGAATACAATGTATCAGTAATGGACAGGCTTTTAGGTTAATGGGGTAAACGCCGAACTCGCTTTGCGCTCTCTGGCATATGTGTGCATACAAAAAAACACCCCTTGCTCTTTTTACGTAGCAAGGGGCGTGTTGAATATGGTGGGCCGTGAGCGACTTGAACGCTCGACCAATTGGTTAAAAGCCAACTGCTCTACCGACTGAGCTAACGGCCCATAAACGAAGGCGAAATTTTACATTAACCAGCGGAAATAACAAGAGTAAATGCTATTTCCGTGGCTAAAAATTTCGGATTAAATCGCATCGAGTTTACGCATTCCAGCAGGTAAAAAGCGCATGTCGACCAAAGCAGTCACAAATGATTTCATAAAAGTTGCTTCTTCCTCATAACACATTTTGTAGTACTGAATTTTCATTGTGAGTGCACTACCAAAAACAATACTGGCAAAAGCAAGAATAGAACCAACCGATAAAGTTGAAACCCCGGTAATACCTTGTCCAAAGGTGCAACCCAGAGATAATACACCACCAATACCCATCAAAACTGCACCAATAAAGTGTGTTTTAAAGTCTTTAAAATCAACAAACCATTCAATTCGGAAAGATTTAGAAACAAGTGACCATAAAAAAGAACCTGAAATAACACCAAACAGAGTCATTAAACCAAATGTAATCACACTGTTACTGAAGCCACTTAAGACGTAGCCATACGTTTCACCCATTGGGTTAATAAAGGTAAGTGATTGAACCGCAACCGCAGGTGGACGTTTACCTTCTTCGATTAAAGACCAAACGTCATCGCTGGCATACTGAACCCAGCTATAGGTATCGCCATCCGCTGAAATTGTGGCAAAGCCTCCAGTCACATACCATGCTGCAAAAACCGCAAGGCCGACAACCGAGCCGCCAATAATATTATCCTTATCGCTGCGGAAGTCACTGGAGCGAAAGACGATAAACGTTAACATGGCAACCACTAACAAACCGATAACCAGGCGTAATGTGCCAAGATCGATGCTTGTTGCTGAGTTAATTAAACCGCCAATATCCTGTTTACCGGCAAGACTAATCGAGGCCAGGCTTGTCCAGGGATAAAATATTTCAGAATAAATAGTTTTATCGGTGCCTGGAAAAGGGTTAATCATATAGTATGCACACACCGCAATGATGGCTAAAACAACAATCGACTTAATATTACCACCACCAATGCGAATGAGTGTTTTATTACCACACCCGCTGGCCAGCGTCATGCCAATACCAAACATAACCCCGCCTATCACATATTCCAACCAGGCAAAATTACTGCCACGATAAGGCGGACGGGTAACATCCACACTGAAATAGGCCATTGCCTCAAAAATAGTCACACCCAGCATCGCAATCGCCATGGCTAAAACCCATGCACGCATACGGCTGGAATCGCCCATATTTACGACATCTGATACGGCACCCATTGTGCAAAAATTTGTTTTATTAACAACAGCACCCATGATCAGGGCAATACCGAATGCCAACCAGAGAACTAAAGAATGCCCTGCGGCAAAACTTTCAAACGTCATAATGTATTCCTCAAATGTGTAATATTTTTAGCAAAATCCCGTTAATGGCCGGGTTTTGTGATGAAATTCACGCGATTATACAGAAATGGATCTCACATGTAACGCCCAGAAGTGGCTACACGATAGCCATAATGCGATTTGCATCAAAATGCCCGCCCCTTTAAACAAGGGCTTTAACACCAGGGCTGGTTAACATTTCAGATGCTGGAACTCACTTTGAGAAAATGAGAGTCCGGGCAGGGTCTTGATTACTGGTAAATAGTTGGGTCACTGACCCCCGCATCAGCAAAACCGGCCGCCCGCAAACGGCAGCTATCACACTCACCACAAGCACGGCCTTGATTGTCAGCAGCGTAGCACGAAACGGTCAAACTGTAGTCGACGCCTAACTGCATGCCTTTCTGAATAATTTCAGCTTTGCTCAAATGAATAAGCGGGGTTTCAAGTTTAATCGCTTTTCCTTCCACTGCCTGCCGAGTTGCAAGGTTTGCAAGTGATTGAAAAGCCTTGATATATTCAGGCCTACAGTCCGGATAGCCGGAATAGTCCACGGCATTCACACCAATAAAGATAGCTTCTGCCGACAAAACTTCGGCCCAACCCAATGCCAGTGACAGAAATATTGTGTTTCGCGCGGGTACGTAAGTAACAGGGATACCCTCGGATGGCTGCCTCGGTACAGCAATACCGTTGTCGGTTAATGCCGAGCCGCCAATTTGATCAAGATCGAGATGAATCACTTTATGTGTTACACCCGCAAAGCATGCCAGAATACGCTTTACTGCATCTAATTCAGAGCGGTGCCGTTGGCCATAGTCAAAACTCAACGCATGACATTGATAACCTTGAGATTGTGCAATAGCAAGTGCAGTAACCGAATCCAGACCGCCCGACAATAAAATAACTGCTTTACCCATTAATGAGCCATACCTTCTTTACTGTTATCCAGATAAAAAATATTTGGGGAGTAATTTCATATTATATCGTGAAAAACAGGCTGTTTAAGTGCATTTTCTGATTTTCTTGTGTAGAAACTAAAGTTCAACTGTCATTTTGACGATATTAAAACAAACGGGAGTGGTTTAACAATGCAACGAACCATAACATTTAGCCTGTTCTTCTGCCTGCTTCTTTCTATTACGCAAACTTCCGCAGAAGCTGTAGATGACGACTGGAAAAGTGTCTTTAAATTTCAGACACAAATGGCAGAGTATGGCAGTGCAAAAGCACAGTATATTCTGGGCGAAATGTATCAGGATGGCCGTGGCACCCGACGGGATTACACAAAAGCACTTGAATGGTATAACAAAGCAAAAATAAATGGCCACAGCAATGCAATAGTAAAGATTAAACAACTAAGAGCTATAATAGCGAACGCACGGTTGAAAAAAAAATTAACCACTCAGAATAAACAACGAAAAGTAAAAGCACCCACATCCAGACCTGCTGTAACCACCAATAAGAAACCTGCAACAAGCCAGAAAAAACCACCACTTGAAAAAAAAGAAACAAAGGAAGCGTTAAATAATAAAGTTGAAGTTATACCGAAAAAAAACAAGCCCGCAGCTCGTTCTTATGATTCTAATCGCAGTAAAGGCACACATATTGACGATTTTGAAGATGCCTTTGAATAAACTCAAACTCCCTGAATATTACCCCAAATAATTTTATGCAATTGTATCTGAAAGCGTACGGCTAACTGATCAGCAAGTATCCAGTTTGCCAGATCTTTCTGTATGCTGGTGTTTTCACTTGAATTAACAGGTGAAAATAACACCTCACATTTTTCAGTTAATTTATATTGTCCAAGAATATTAACAGCCCAGTCATAATCTTTCCGGTTACAAATAACAAATTTTATTTGATCATGTTCCGTTATAAAAGCCAGATTTGAATACTTATTTTTACTTTCTTCACCTGATGATGGTGTTTTTAAATCCATTACTTTCATTACGCGTGGATCGATAGCCTGAATGTCCAGTGCTCCGCTTGTTTCCAGTGAAACTTTGTAACCAAGATCACTCAGTTGTTTCAATAGTGTAATGGATGCTTTTTGTGCTAAAGGCTCACCGCCGGTTAGCGTAATGTAATGTGTATTATATTTTTTAACCTCAGCAATCACCTTGTCAAAATGCCACCACGCCCCACCCTGAAAGGCATATTCCGTATCACAATACTTACAACGCAGAGGGCACCCTGTTAAGCGAATAAAAACAGTCGGCAAACCCACTGTTGTGGATTCACCTTGCAATGAATAAAATATTTCGGTGATACGTAATTTACGGGCAGGTTCAGGCATCAGTCGTTCTAAAGAGAAAGGTTGGGTAAAAATGCATTAGCCTCAATCGGCATAATGTAAAAATTAAATAAGTGGTTAAAAATAAATTATCGTTTAGCTGATTTAATTTTTTTAAGCAGATTCTGCGCCTGCCCGGCGGCGGTCGTATCAGGATAAACACGGAGTAACTTTTCCGCCATTTCCCGAGCAGCTTTATTTTGACCAAGCGCATTATAGCTATAGCTTATTTTTAACATAGCTTCAGCTAATTTTGGGCTATTCGGGTAGTTGGTAATCAGATCCTGATAATCTTTTATTGCCTGCTTAAAATGGCGCTGCGCATAACTGGCTTCACTTAACCAATATTGTGCAATATGTGCATAACGGCCATTAGGATAATCGCGAATAAACTGACGGTACGCCTTAATCGCCTGTTCGTAGCGTAATTCACGTAACAGGTCGAATGCTTTTTGATAGGCATTTTGTTCTTTAATCGGGTCGACTGACTTAGGTGCCGGGCGACTCGCCACTGGCGCCACCTGTTTAACCGGTGGTGACTGTGTTGCAGCCTGATTAACCGACGGAGCAACGTCAGGTTGAATATCAGCCGGATAGCTATTACCTTTAGTACTGGTACTACCCGCAACATTCCGCTCTATCTGCAATAAACGCCTGTCAATATCGACATAAAGATCACGCTGACGCTTTTTTAAATCATTCGCTATATGTGTTTGTAACTCAACATCACCACGCAGTTGTTGTACTTCTTTTTGCAAACTTTCCAGTTTTAGCAATAAATCCACTAGCCCCTGACTATTCATTAAGCGCTCTAAGCGTTGCAAACGCTCGTCAACCCCCATTTTGCGTTTGGCCGTAATGGGTTCTGATGCGCTTTGCATTGTTTCTTCTGTGTCAGCCTGACTAGTGAACCGGCGGGGTTGCTTGTCACGTGCAAAGCTACTGGTTGAGACCAGAATAAAAATACAACTTAAAATACCAACCACTATCTTTTGCACGTTAACACTCTCTCTTTAGTTAATCCCGAAAAATAATAAGCGGAATTATGAACCTGAATAAAGTAACTCTACCCGGCGGTTTAAACGCCAGGCACTTTCATCGTGCCCGACAGCAGCAGGACGCTCTTCACCAAAGCTGATAACCTGAATTTGCGAAGGGCTCACGCCTTGCACAACCAGTAATTGCTTGACGGCTTTTGCACGACTTTCACCTAAAGCAACATTATATTCACGCGTACCACGCTCATCAGCATGGCCTTCCAGCACAACCGATAAATTTGCATTTTGTGACAGATTTTGAGCATGTGCCGCAATAATATCACGTGCTTCGGATGTTACGTCGCTGCTGTCAAACTCAAAATAAATAACCCGTTTTGATAATGCATCAGCCTGGTCACCGTGCATTTTGGTTGCCATACCACCACTTCCCATTTCCATACCATGAGTCGAGTCTGCGCTTGCCGTTGTGTTTTTATCTGCATCGTCTTCTTTTGTTGTCGACGAACAACCCGCCAGCAGTCCAAACACACCCGCTAATAAAACAATCCCTAATTGTTTTTTCATTTTAATCTCCTGAGTTATATTTTAAATTATTAAACTTATTTTTGCTTGAAAAAGGACCATGCAGGTTCTCGTACATCACCCCGACTTAACTGTAGCCGCTGCCTTGCCCGGCCATCCACGGAAACGGCGGCTAATACGCCCCGGTTCTTATATTCTGTCGCATAAATTATCATACTCCCATTCGGAGCAAAACTGGGTGACTCGTCTAAACGTGACTCGGTCAACACTCTTAAGTAACCTGTTTGCCGCTCCAGTACCGCTATCCGATAATTACCTTCAATTCTGTGTACCATAGCAATAAATTTGCCGTCAGGCGAGACACTTGCACGTGCATTGTAACTTCCTTCAAAAGTCAGGCGCTGAGGCCGCCCCGTTGCGCCCTGCTCATTGACCTCAACCTGATATAATTGCGGGCCATTGCCACGATCCGAGGTGAAAATAATAGCCGATGCATCGGGCAACCAGACCGGCTCCGTGTCAATTGCGCTGTTGCGAGTAACACGCCGGGTTGAGCCACTGCTTAAGTCATAAATATAGATTTCGGCATTGCCGTCTTTCGACAAGGTAAGCGCAAGTTTTTTACCATCGGGGGACCATGATGGCGCACCATTGATGCCCCTGAACGAAGCAACCCGTTTGGCTTGCCCGGTTAAAATACTTTGAACATACACTTCAGGGCGACCCCGACTAAAGGAAACATAGGCTAACTGCAAACCATTCGGCGACCAGCTTGGCGACATAAGGGGCGATTTTGTCTCCAGAATGATTTTTTCGTTATACCCGTCTGAGTCTGCAATCGCTAAACGATAAACTTTTTCGTTACGGTGATTTCTGGTTACTGTGACATAAGTAATATTTGTGTCAAAGGCACCCTGTACCCCCATTAACGCTTTATAGATTAAGTCACTGATCTGGTGTGCTGTACGCCGTAAATTTGAACGCCGACTGCGTATTTTGTAACCCACCAGCTGCTCGGCTTTATACATATCAAGTAACTGGAACTGCACCTCATAAGTACCATCAACCAGTGGTTTAATACGTCCCACAACCAGGTTGTCCACACCTAATGCACGCCACGCTGTGTAGTTCACTTCTGAACCATGAGAGGGTCGACCTACTAAATCACTCGTCGGGATAGGGGCAAAACGCCCGCTGCGACGCAAGTCCGAAGCCACAATGGCCGCTATATTTTCAGGTGCCGCAATGGCTGCACCCTGAGTCGGTGCCGTTCCTCCCCAGGCAAAAGGCACAACCGCAATGGGTAAGGCACCATCAATGCCTTGCGTAATATCAATTGTGAGTGCGGCAAAGCTCACCCGCATCGAACCGAAAACAAGCAATAGTAACAGGATAAAACGACTTAATTTATGCATAGTATATTCTTTCAATCTAAAATTATTTTTCTGTACCAAATTTTAACTCTATCTGCCTGAACTGATCAGATAAGCCGTATTCTACGGGGGGTAAAGGCAAAGGGGAAGAACGCTTAACTGCCGAATAAACCGACTGGTCAAAAGCGGTGTTCCCACTTCTTTTTATATATTGTATATTAATAACCTCACCACTGGGTATTAAGCTCACTCTTATTACACACACCATTCCAGGTTTCGTACTCGCTGGTTTAATCCAGCGTTGTTCAATATGACTTTTGATAATTGCCAACTGTCTGGAAATAATGGTTGCGTTTCTTGCTTTGCGTTCTGCAGCCAAACGCTGTTGTTCGAGTTCCAGTTCTTTTTTTAACTGATCTTCTCGTCGTTTTCTTTCTTTTTCTTGCGCAATACGTTTGTTTTCCGCTTCTAATTGCCTTCGGTTTTCTTCTTCAATTTGTTTCTTTTTTAACGCCCGTTCTTTTTCCAGCTTTTTCTTTGCCTGTAATTGGGCAAGCTTTTTCTTTTTAAGTTCCGCCTTGCGTTTTTTTTCCAGCTTTAATTTTTTCTGGCGTTCCCGCTTCTCGCGTTCCTTCTTTAACTTCTGTAGTTCTTTTTTACGTGCAATCGAGTCATCTTTTAGTACTGCTTTAACAACCTGAACATCCGGTACACTAACAGAAGGGGCATCTATAAAGCGAAAGCTAACCCCCATCACCACTAAAAAAACAACATGGACAGCCACCGCCCAAAAGACTGCTTTAGGATGAGTTTTAATTAAACTCCACATGGCTTAAAACTTAAACATAACGTAACTTGAAATCGGGCATAGCTTATTCAGTGCCGGATTCGTTTGGGCGTTTTTGTAATTAACCCCACATCATCAACACCGGCCTGCTGTAACAGTGCCATCACATTAACAACATCACCGTACTTTGCCCGCCGGTCACCTCGCACCAGTACCGACATGCTACTTTTACGCTGTCGCTTAACCGCCGCAACACGCGACACCAGTGTGGTAGCATCCACCGGCTTTTTAGGATGGTCACCAATATTCAAATAGTATAAACCCTTACGATTAACCGTAATGATAACCGGTTCATGTTGCTGTTTTGTGATTGGCTTTGCATTTGCTTGCGGCAAAGCAACTTTAACCCCTTCAGACAATAATGGTGCGGTAATCATAAAGATAATAAGCAGCACCAGCATCACATCAATATACGGCACCACATTAATCTCCGACATAGGCCGTTTTTTAGGTCGTCTTGGCACGAGTGCTTGCATTTAATTCTACTCTGGTTACTGGTTATTATGTGTTTGCCGTTGCAGAATAGTGGCAAATTCATCAACAAAGGTATCGTAATGCCCGGTTAAACGTTCAACATCACTGACATAACGATTATAGGCAATCACCGCCGGTATCGCGGCAAACAAACCCATAGCGGTTGCAATTAAGGCCTCGGCAATACCCGGCGCAACTGATGCAATCGTGGCCGACTGCATATTACCGAGAGCCAGAAATGAATTCATAATCCCCCATACTGTTCCAAATAACCCCACATAAGGACTGGTTGAACCAACGGTGGCTAAAAAGGACAGGTGGCTTTCAAGTTTTTCAAGTTCACGATTGGTTGCTACCCGCATCGCACGATGCGCACCATGAACAATATCCATCGTATCAAAGCCCTTGCGGTTCCGAAGTTGGGCAAACTCACGAAAGCCAGCTTCAAAAATAGATTCTGCACCCGTTAAGCGATCTCGCCGGGCAGAAATACTTTTGTAAAGCTCACTTAATTCAATGCCAGACCAAAAACGATCTTCAAAACGCTTCGCCGATTTTTTTGCTCGTTTTATTACTGAGCGTTTAATAAAAATAACAATCCATGACAGTATGGATGCCAATAGTAGCGAAAGCATTACCAATTGCACTACAAAGCTGGCATCGATTACTAAACGCATTATCGACATATCTGTTGACACACTTATTCCCCTGTTAATTTTTCTAAAATTTCTACTGGCATGGGTAGTGGTTTAAATAAACCGGCATCCAGACAGGCTATTTTAATAGTTGCCTTTACCAATACTTCAGTACCACGCATAACTATTTGCTCAAAGGTAATGCTGGCCTTACCTTGTTTAGTGACCTTCGATACGACAACCAGTTCATCATTAAATTTTGCGGGTAGCAAGTAATCTATTTGTACCTGACGTACAGCAAAAATAATACCGAACCGTTCACGCAAATCATCCTGTTGTATCGAAAAACTACGTAACCATTCGGTACGCGCGCGTTCCATAAACTTTAAATAATTCGCATAATAAACTACACCACCTGAATCGGTGTCTTCATAATAGATTCGGACTGGCCAGTTAAATGTGTTCACTATACATACACTTTTAAATATATGTCATTGCGAGCAATAGCGCGGCAATCTTTTTTATTCACAGCTAAAGATTCGCAATGACACTTTCTTTAATTATATTTCCAGATCTTGTTGTTCTGCCTGATTCGTTGGCGGTGTTAAACCAAAATGCCGATAAGCCTGTTGGGTTGCTGTTCGTCCCCGCGGGGTGCGCATCATAAAACCTTGTTGAATTAAAAACGGTTCAAGCACATCTTCAATCGTACCACGTTCTTCGCCAATGGCGGCAGCTAAACTTTCCACTCCGACCGGACCACCATCAAACTTTTGCATAATCGACAGTAATAACTTTCTGTCCATCATATCAAAACCTTCAACATCCACATCCAGCATATTCAGGGCGCGTTCTGCAACCTCACCGGAAACCTCACCATTCGACTTTACTTCGGCATAATCTCGAACACGTCGCAATAACCGGTTGGTTATTCGTGGCGTACCACGAGAACGTTTTGCAATTTCAATTGCACCAGCATCATCCAGCTCGACGCCTAATATCCGCGCTGAGCGTTTTACAATTTGCACCAGATCATTGTGATGATAAAACTCCAGCCGCTGTACAATACCAAAACGATCGCGTAGCGGTGACGTTAAAGAGCCTGCACGTGTAGTTGCACCGACTAAAGTAAAAGGCGGCAAGTCCAGTTTAATCGAACGTGCAGCCGGGCCTTCACCAATCATAATATCCAGTTGATAGTCTTCCATTGCCGGATACAGTATTTCTTCAACTACTGGACTTAAACGATGTATTTCATCAATAAAAATAACATCGTGTGGCTCAAGGTTGGTTAATAGCGCCGCCAGATCACCCGGCCGTTCCAGTACCGGCCCCGAAGTGTGTTTTAAGTTAACCTCGAGTTCATTGGCGATAATATTGGACAGTGTGGTTTTACCCAAACCGGGTGGGCCAAAAATTAAAACATGGTCCAGTGCTTCCTGCCGTTTGCGTGCCGCATGAATAAATATTTCCATTTGCTCACAGACTTTGGGCTGGCCAACATAATCTTTCAGGTTTTTCGGCCGAATAGCATGATCAAGTGAGTCTTCATGTCGTTGCTCTGTACCCGCTGTTAGTCGATCATTTTCTATCATGGTATTCCTTTAAACCGTTGCCTTGTTCTTTAAAGCGGCACGAATAAGCTCACCACTGGAAATAGTGTCGTCAACAGAATCGGCAAGTGCCTGTTGCACCATCATACTGGCTTCCTGTGGTTTATACCCTAACGCAATCAAGGCGCTGGTGGCTTCGGCCGTTTCATCCTGCTGCGCAACCGGTTGTTGTATATTATTCTGCGTTGGCAGGCTTGCCGGTAACCAGTCTTTTAATTTGTCACGCACTTCAATGATAAGTCGTTCGGCTGTCTTCTTGCCAATGCCTGGCAGTTGTATCAGCGCTTTGGTGTCGTTTTCATTCACACAACGCGCAAATTCCTGTGCACTGATGCTGGACAAAATAGATAACGCCAGCTTTGCGCCCACGCCGTTTACTTTTATTAACGTTCGGAATAAACGCCGTTCTTCATCTGAAATAAAACCACATAAAAACTGGGCATCTTCACGCACTATCATGTGCGTGAACAAGGTCAGCGTTTCCTGTAGATCTGGCAAGCTGAAAAAAGTATTCATCGGCACTTCAACTTCGTAGCCGACCCCCTGTACATCAATAACCAGCACCGGCGGATTTTTTTCTATTACTTTGCCTGTAAGACGACCAATCATATTTTTATCTTTACTATTATTCTTAAATTCCGGATTTTAGATTCGGGTTCGGCGTTTACGCGCTGAGCGTTTGAATACGCTCATGGCTTTTAAATCAATTTTATTCTTATTCGATACGAATGTTTGTTTAGCGGTTGCCTGTTCAAAGCTTTGCAGGCTGGTTCGTAAATGTGCCTGGCATAACGCAATGGCCAGCGCATCGGCCGCATCTTCCTGCGGGAGCTTATTTAAACCCAACAATACTCGCACCATGTGCTGCATTTGTACTTTACTGGCATTCCCTTTACCGACGATGGCCTGTTTTATTTCACGCGGTGTGTATTCATAAACCGGAATGTCCTGATTAGCAACCACACAAATGGCGGTGCCGCGCGCCTGTCCTAACTTTAAAGCTGAGTCAGGGTTACGATGCATAAACACTTTTTCAATCGCCATTTCGGTGGGCTGATATTCGGCAATTAATTCCGACAGCCCTCTAAAAATAGACTTGAGCCGAATCGGTAACGCTTCATTCGGTGTGCGAATACAACCACTGTTTACCCAACAACTTTTATTTTTTGTAACGTCAATAATACCGTAGCCCGTGATACGCGAACCCGGGTCAATGCCTAAAATTCGCGTAGCCGAACTTAATTGTTGTTGCTCTGTGAGGTTTGCAGTCGTTGGCTTAGCCCTTCTTTAATTATTTATTTTGTTTCTTAGTTAGCCCAATGCCTGCATCACTTCTTCGGTAAAATTGGCGTTGGTATACACATTTTGCACGTCATCTAAATCTTCGAGAACATCAATTAGCCGCATTACTTTTTCTGCGTCTTCTACCTGTAACTCCACGCTGGTCGATGCCACCATGGTGACTTCGGCATGTTCTGGTTCTAACGATGCTGCAATCATGGTGTCTTTCACATTCAGAAAATCTTCCCATGATGTGATAACTTCAATGCTGCCATCGTCATTTGTAACAACATCTTCGGCACCGGCCTCTAAAGCTGCATCCATGATCTTTTCTTCATCACTGCCCGCCGGGTAACTTAAAACACCTTGTTTGGTAAAAAGATAAGCCACTGAACCATCGGTACCCAGGTTGCCGCCGGACTTTGAAAAAGCATGGCGCACTTCAGAAACCGTGCGGTTGATATTGTCGGTTAAACATTCCACCAATACTGCCACACCACTTGGGCCATAACCTTCATAGCGGACTTCATCGTAATTTTCATTATCACCCGCACCGCTGCCACGCTTAACCGCACGTTCAATGGTATCGCGTGTCATGTTGCCGCTGAGGCCTTTGTCGATAGCAGCACGCAAACGTGGGTTTGAATCAGGGTCACCACCACCCATTTTAGCGGCAACAACAATCTCGCGGATTAATTTAGTAAATAATTTGCCTCGCTTTGAATCTTGCGCCTTCTTACGGTGTTGTATATTCGCCCACTTGCTATGACCTGCCATTTTGACTCCAAATAAATACTGTTTAATGCAAATATGGGAAGATTTTACCACCACTCTTCAGTTTGCGCAGGTTAAAACAGAGGGATTTGTTCGAAAATAGTGAATAATCGGGCTTAGCTGCCCAGATTGCCTTTACAGGATGGGCACCTAAAACAAGCGTAACAATCGGTGGTATGAAGTTTTTGAAAAATTCAAAAACTTCTTTTGCGGGTATATTTTTAACTAAAAATTTTTCTTCTACCTATTTTTTACAAAAATCTGCTGCCGTACTCGCAGTGCTGTTAGCACATAATGCTCTAACATCACCAGCATAATCAGCAACCCCGTTCTCGGCCCAAATGTAGGCACCACCACTCGCCAATAACAAAATAGCTGCGCCACCAAGAACATAATACGTCATTTTAATTTGAGCTTTTTAAGGCTCAGTTAGTTCATCAGCTCCTTTTGCAAAGTCAGGGGGAATTTTGGATAAATTATAGGCTTCGTTAGTCGGGGTCATTTAAAGCACTCCTTTGCTTACATTATTGAACTGTTTAATACATTAAAATTTCTTTTTCAGGTTCGCCTTCGGCGCCTTTAATGACAAGGCGCTTTTCATCTTCTTTCGCTTTAGTGGCTAAGTCCAGCAAGTAAAGCGCTTTTCGCAAAACTTCTGTCCGTGATGATGCATGGCTACTTTCTTTAAGTTTATCAATGAGTTGTATTGTTTTTTCATCGAATTTAAAGCTTGTTGCTTTCATTATTCCTCTCCAGTAAAGTAACACTTATGCTAAAAGTATGTACAAAGTAGTGAAATAATCAATACCGTCACATCGCAAATCGCTTCGGGCACTAACGGAACCCCATCGCCTTCTATTCTGGAATGATGGGTTACACCCATCCTACGGCTGTTTTTTTTGAGCTTATCACTTTATTCGTCTTCATCTGGAAGGTAGATGGCTGTGCGCTCGTGCGTGGGGTTTTGCCCTGAATCAAAGGTAAATTCATGGCTGCCAACTTTGACGATATCACCCTGCTTTAATAAATAACGTTCTACACGCTCATCGTTAACAAAGGTGCCATTGGTCGAGTCCATATCCTGAACAAAGAAATCCTGTGCATTATCAAGATAGGGATTATTTTCCGCAACAATCACGGCATGCAGGCCACTCACTGCATAATCGTCGATATAAATATCGTTATCGTCGTTACGGCCGATGGTGGTTGCCGCTTTTCCTAATAAATAAGAGCGCAAGTTAATGCCATCGTGTTTCAGAATTAATTTTGCCACCGCTGAACCAAGCCCAGATTATAAATTAGTATTAAACAAAGCAGAGCCTAAGGCTGTTCCTGAAACTCAAGCTGCGTACCAGAAACTTCAATTTTGTCGCCCGAGGACAACAATTCACTCTTAACCCCGATCGCGCTATTATTAAGTAACGGGGGTTTGGCATTGGTTGTGCCGCTCATTGGCATTAAATAATATTTACTCCCTCTTTTCGCTATCACCGCCACCTGTCCACCGGGTGAACCTAACGTCGTATAGGGTTTGTTTAAGGCAATCACTTCACCTGTTTTCGGTCCGGAAATAATGGATACCTGATACTTTTTGGTCGGCTCAATAACATCTTTGGTGTTTTTTTGGGGTGAAATCATCACCGTACGTTCAAATTCGTTTATATTTTCATCAATAAACTTAAATTCATGTCGGCCAATTTTAATCAGGTCACCATTGGTTAATTGCCGTTTGGTAACGGGTTTACCATTCAAACTGGTACCATTGGTACTGTTTAAATCTTCCACATAAGCATGTTGTAACATCAATATTGCAGCATGCTCACCACTGATGGTGGGGTCATCAATATGAATATCATTACCGGGCTTGCGGCCAATGGTCAGGCGCTCTTTATCGAGCACAAATTCTTTTATTACTGCACCATCATGGGTTAATACTAATTTAGACATACTTTTATCCTGTCAAAGAAATAAGTTTTACGCAACGGATGCTTCATAGCCACTGTCATCTGAAAAGGCTTTCCGCATAGTTATCAATATAACAGATATATTATCTTTACCACCTTTTTCGTTGGCAGCAGCGACTAATTTCTTCCCCGCATCGCTTAAACTGCCCGGCTCATTAAGAATAGCTGATATTTCTTCATCGAGCACAAGATCAGACAGACCATCCGAACATAACAGGAATATGTCACCTGGCTGTATTTCATGCTCAATTAAATCCACTTCAACTTCTTCACTGATCCCCAATGCACGGGTAATTAAATTACGGCTTACTGCAGAATAAGCTTCGTCTTCGGACAGGTAACCATTATCCACCATTTCCTGCACTAATGAATGGTCGGTTGTCAGTTGGGTTAAAGTCTCGCCATTATTAACATATAAACGCGAATCACCGACATTAGCAATAAGTGCCTTACCATTCTGGATTAAACTCATTACCAGCGTTGTTCCCATACCGGCATATTCTGTATTTTCGAGTGCCTGCTCAAAAATCTCAGTATTTGCGTAGGTTATTGCTTCATACAGGGCATCGTTATAATCCACGATTTCCGAGTCAATAATTTCTGGGGTCAACACATCATACAAGGCATGCTTGATACTTTCTATCGCCAGCGCACTGGCTATTTCACCAGCATTATGCCCACCCATACCATCAGCTAGAATAAACATACCACGTTCGATATCACAATCAATCGCATCTTCATTATGGTCACGAACCTGGCCAACATCGGTTATACCAAAAGCATCTATTTTGCTCGAATTTTTATTCGCATTGTTACTCATGCTTTTTTACTACCTCGCTTTTTGCCAATTCTATCCTGGCAGCGCTGTAGTGCACTGGCCATACGTTCACCAGACTGAAAACGTTTTTCTAAATCTTTGTGTAACGCTTTATTCATAATGGTACTGGTGCAAGCCGGTAAGTCCGGACGAAACATGCGAATATCAGGGTGTTTTTCATTTGCAATTTTGTACATTAAGCTGGCCATTGATTCACCAATAAAAGGCAGCTCACCTGTTAATAGCTGGTAAAAAGTAATCCCTAAAGAAAATAAATCGGAGCGGCCATCGACTTTTTTACCCGCAAGTTGTTCGGGTGACATATAAGAAGGGCTACCCAGTATCGTACCTGTTTTTGTTTTACTTGCATCGGTTAAGCAGGCAACACCAAAGTCGGTAATTTTTACCGTACCAGTGTCTCTATCATAGATAATATTGGCTGGCTTGATATCCCGATGCACAACATTTTTACCCATTGCATAATCAAGGCCTTCTGTTACTTTTATGACAATATCAAATACCTCGATAGCCGGTAGTAAATTGTCTGGCTGACAATACTCATTTAACGGCCGACCTTTAATGTAGTCCATTGCAATATAGGATAAATCCTGATCTTCACCGACATCATAGATTGTCACAATATTAGGGTGGTCAAGTCGTCCGGCTGTTTCTGCTTCACGGAAAAAACGTTTTTTTACGTCTTCCAGTTTGTCACCTTCAAATTCCTGAGAAAGCATCATTGTTTTAATTGCAACGGTACGGCCTATTTTAGGGTCATGCCCCAGATAAACCATGCCCATGGCACCACGCCCCAGTTCTTCATCGACGCTGTAACGGCCAATGGTTGGTTTTTGAATACCCGGACTGCTTAAAATAAGAGTACCATTCATATTTGCTTTTTTAGCGCTGCCCCCAAAAGCCAATGCATCGGAGGCTTCTTTGTTGCGTCCAATACGTTCCTGAATATCACTGTAGTTTTCATCATGGCTTTCTATAAATTTAAAAACGGAGGCCGCTTTGTTTAACTGGCGTTTACGTTCATAATCCAGGCCTAAATTGTATAAGCTATGTAAGACATCCGGTGTCATGACGCATTTTCGGTATTTTTCATAAGCCTGATCCAGTTGACCCTGTTCATGAAAAGATTTTCCTAGTAATAAATGTGCCTCAGAAAGTTCCTGCTTCACACCGGAAAAACTCTGCTCAAAAAGATGTTTAAAGCCAATAACAAAATGTCCGACCACCAGCGCAAAGGCCGGTATCATCAACGGCAACCAGGTTGCACTGGCTATCATTGTTATAAAATGGGCGTTAATAAAACCAATCAGTAACAGAATGCTCACAACCAGACCAGTGGTAATGCGCAAACGCGGTAGCAAAAAGATAAGATACAGAGCGACCAGAATATAACTGGCAAGCTGGATCAACTTTGTATTTTCAAGAAACTGATATTGCTCACCATTGATTAAACTCGACACAGTATGCGCACTCACCAGTGCTGGCGCCATTGGCATACCTAATGCGGTAGGAATAATTTTTGTATTCTGCCGGGTAGTAATACCAACAATAACAATTTTGTTGCGTAAAGTTTTGGACATCACCCGGTTGTTATAAACTTCACTGGCTGAGATGATATTAAATGCTGAGTTACCGTCTTTACCCTGGTAAAAACGGGGATAAACACGTAACTGTTCATCCGTTGCAACACGTTCGCCACCCATGACGACACCCTTTTTTAAATCGACACGAATATCGCGTGTTGATTTGTTGTTATTACGTATGGCCAACATTAACGAAAATGATGGCAGGTAATGTTTACCGTACTGCAAAACCAGCGGCTCACTACGGAACGTTGAAATATCGCCAACACCGAGCTCAAGATGCCCAATCGCGCCAACAAAACGGGTAAGTTCTTTAATAGGTGGATAAATCACATCGGCTAAAGGCACTGGGTTATCAACCCATAATGCATTCCACCATGAAGCGGGCTTGGGGATGCCGGTTACTTTTTTGAGCTCATAACGCTTCAGATATTTGCTTAAAACCGCACTGCGAGCAATATTTTTATCGGTTGACGATTGATAAGGTAAAGCTAAAACCACACGCCCGGCATTACGAAACGCCATGGCTAAAAGATTATCGGTATCCAGATTGTTCTCGGCACGCTTTAACAGACGACGTGCACTTCGGCTGTAGGATTGACGATCGCCTTCAAATAGCATCTTTAACTGCTGAATATATTCCAGGCCTGGTGAACTTTGTTTTTTGTCAAACGGCAGCGCAAGCCCAATCACAGCCGGGTGCGCTTTTGAAATACGCCGTACAATATCGGCCAGAATGTCACGCGGCCAGGGCCAGGCGCCAAGCTCATCGAGAGAAGTATCGTCGATAGCCACCACCACTACTTTGGGGCTGGCAAGCCGAGGCGAAGAAAACTTTACCCCTAAATCATAGGCGGCATTATCAAACTGACGCAAAAAATCACTACCTGAAAAAAGGTAAATGACCAAAACAACCAGCAAACCAATAAATTTATCGGATTTTAAAAAAGCAGAGCGCACTGTCATTCCTTATGTTCAGTTAAACCTTGCCGTTCATTGACCCCGATAAATTCTGGCAGACCGTATTTTTTATGCGATATTTTTATTATTGCTAAGCCACTCATATCATACCTTAATATATACTCTTCTAATTATCGGCACTTCGACTCTAAACATGAATAGATTCAGCATACATGATTACAAAAAAAACAGCTATCTGCTTGTTTAATAGGCATATTAAGCCCTAACTGCGCAAAATATGCCCAGTTTCGCTAATTCGGGTTAAATTTAAAGCTTTAGCTACCGGTTTCGGCTTTAACAGGCTGACGTAATTTAATGTGCAAGTCACGCAGCTGGTTAGTGCTCACTTGCGAAGGTGCCTGTGTTAACAGGCAACTGGCAGACTGGGTTTTAGGGAAAGCCATCACATCACGGATGGAGTGGGCACCGGCCATCAGCATGATCAAACGATCCAGGCCAAAAGCGATACCACCATGCGGTGGGCAACCAAATTTCAACGCATCGAGCAGGAAACCAAATTTGTCGTCGGCTTCTTCATCACTGATACCAAGCAATTTAAAGACAGATTTTTGGACTTCAGGGCTATGAATACGGATAGAACCGCCCCCTAACTCCGTACCATTTAGAACCATATCGTATGCACGGGACAATGTTGTGCCCGGGTTGGCTTCTAGCTCCGCCACATTGTCGATTTGTGGTGCAGTAAACGGGTGATGCAAGGCGGTCCAGCGTTTATTCGCTTCATCTTCTTCAAACATGGGGAAGTCAACCACCCACATTGGCTGCCATTCATCGGCTATCAGGCCGCGATCTTCGGCTAATTTGACGCGTAATGCGCCTAACGCTTCATTTACAATAGTTGATTTATCGGCACCAAAGAAAATCAGATCACCTGTTTCTGCGCCCGTACGTTCTAAAATAGCTCCAACCACGTCATCCGGCAGGAATTTCAGGATAGGCGACTGACAGCCTTCTTTCCCTTGCGAGACATCATTCACTTTAATATAGGCCAGGCCTTTAGCGCCGTAAATGCCGACAAAATCGGTGTAATTATCAATTTCTTTACGGCTTAATTCACAACCCTTCGGCAAACGCAGAGCCGCTACTCGACCTTTAGGATCTTTGGCCGGGCCGCTGAATACTTTGAAATCCACCGCCGCCATCACGTCTTTTAAATCCACTAATTCAAGTGCAATACGTAAATCGGGTTTATCTGAACCATAACGCAACATGGCTTCTTCGTGGCTCATACGCGGGAAGGGGTTTGGTAATTCAACGCCAATGCCTTCTTTGAACACATGGCGCATCATGTTTTCCATCATGTTCATCAGTGTTTCTTCGTCTAAAAAGGAGGTTTCGATATCCAGCTGGGTAAATTCCGGCTGACGATCGGCACGCAAATCTTCATCTCGGAAGCAACGTACAATCTGATAATAGCGATCCATGCCCGACATCATCAGTAATTGTTTAAAAATTTGCGGTGACTGCGGCAAAGCAAAAAAACTGCCTTCATGGGTTCGACTGGGCACCAGATAATCCCGCGCGCCTTCCGGTGTGGCCTTGGTGAGCATGGGGGTTTCGATATCTAAAAAACCCTCGTCTTCCAGATAACGGCGGAACAAATTGGAAATTTTCGAGCGCAGTTGCAAGCGTTTCAGCATTTCGGGGCGACGCAGGTCAACATAACGGTATTTAAGGCGGTGTTCTTCAGACACATCGTCATCATCAATCTGAAACGGCGGGGTATCGGCACGGCTTAAAATTTCCAGATCCAGTCCCAATACTTCAATCTGGCCTGTTTTCAGATTATCGTTTTTAGTGCCTTCAGGGCGATGGCGCACTTTACCGCGAACACGCAGCACAAATTCATTGCGCACACTCTCGGCTGTAGCAAAAACATCTTTAATATCAGGGTCATACACAACCTGAAGCAAGCCTTCACGATCACGCAGGTCAATAAAAATAACCCCGCCGTGGTCACGCCGACGATGTGCCCAACCGCATACGGTTACTTCCTGACCAATTAAAGATTCGTTCACTTCACCACAATAATGGGTACGCATAAAAATGTTCCTTTAAAAACAAAGTGTTATTACAAAATATGTTATTAATGCCGTCATTCCCATCTTTATTATTTATACAGCCTGGATGTAGCGCAGCGAAATCTGGGAGTATTAATGCACTATTTCCCAGATTACATTTCATCCGGGCTACTGGCTGTTATTACAAAAATTTTTAATTCACTGAATTATATTTAACACCGCCATTCCCGCGGAGGCGGGAATGGCGACACTGATAAAACTTCTCAACCTAAAATAAATATAACCTACTAAGCCTTAGTCTCGCTTTTCGGCTCAGAACCTGATTTACTATCTGGCTTACCCGACTCCTCACCCGCTAAATTCTTCTTACTCCCCGTCTTAAAGTCTGTCTCATACCAGCCTTCGCCTTTCAAACGAAAAACCGAAGCAGATATCAGCTTTTTTAACGCGGCCTTTTTACACTCAGGGCATT
>JALTJZ010000011.1:0-205847 GCA_027076325.1 Chromatiales bacterium
CCGCTCAATAAAAGCCATACGGCCTTCATTGAGTTGGCAGTTGAAATAAGGCCGGATAGCTCAGTCGGTAGAGCAGAGGATTGAAAATCCTCGTGTCCCTGGTTCGATTCCAGGTCCGGCCACCACTTCTTTGAAATATCCTTCTCTTCGTCGATCTAGCGCCTACTTCGAAAGCATTGTTTGTATGCACTTTTCAAGTGGGAGCAAATGTTTTTCTATAACAGAAACAATTGTAAGCGAATCAATATTGCCAATATAGTTATGGACAAGAATATTTCGAAAACCGCTGATCTCCTTCCATGGGACGTCCCCACAAATCGAATATTTAGTTTCTGGTAAATTCTGGGTGGCCTCAGACAAAGTTTGTAAATTACGTAAAGCCGCATCATAAAGAATTTCATCCTTTGTCAAATCGCCACGGCTCTGGATGTCACGAATTTTTTTTATTGCATCAAGAATATGCAACGCATAAGCCTCCTAGTTCTTACTCATAAATCGATAGCCTCATTAAGAACCTGTTCACTAATATGCCGGTTTAGCTCATGCACCGGTATAACCTCAACACGACGATGTAACAAGTCAGAAAGCTTTTCGATTAATGGCAAGCGCTGTGCAAATAAATCGTAGCCACGCGGAAAATCCACCAGAAAATCTACGTCACTGTCTGGTTTTTCTTCACCTCTGGAGACAGAGCCAAAAATACGAATGTTATGGGCACCATACTGCTCAGCTAATGCTCTAATCACTTCTCTTTTTGCCTGTAATTCAGTTAATAACACAGCAAACCCCAATGTTATATAGAAAATAAGCTTAAATAATAACAGGCTTAACTGAAAACTGAAAACTATCGGCAGCTACGAGCAAGTAGCTCTTTAATAACAAGATCGCTCCTTATGCCGGCTACTCACGTAGTTTCCAATATAAGAAAATTGTTATATCGGAAACCTCGACAAAAATGACTTAAAAGCCGTTTTCCTATCAAATTAACCTAAACACGGCATAAAAAAACTATTTTGACCAATGACCAGGTACAAAAAGCCGTCATTCCGGCAGTGTTTTGGCCAGAATCCAGGTTTGGGAAGTTGAAATCCAACTAACACCCTTAGGGTTGTCAGGGCGTAGTTCGATTTTTACAACATCCATCTACCAACTCACATTAGTCACGTTTGCGCACAGTTACAGCCCAATAGACTCCACACCAAAAAAAGAGATAAAATAATCTCGCAATAAAACTAAGCAAAAAGGAAATTTTATGAACATAGCAGAAGCAGCAAAAAGTGTATTACAGGATTCGGCTGAAGCAATGACACCAGCAGAGATTCATTCTGAAATTGTTAGACGCGACCTTTTTACATTTGGTGCCAAAAACCCGGTTAGCGTTGTATCATCTACTTTACGGAAAAAATCGGATGCAGATCCTAAAGCTAAAACCATCATCTTTCATATGAGCGAAAAAGGTAAATACAAACTAGCGTAATAACCAAAACGGTTAAACCGTGAATTTTGTTGAATTCAAAAAGAATGTTTCACAAATATCCGTTGGTAAAAAATTGCCAACAGCCATATATATTCATGAGTCTGCACTAGATAGTATTCCCCCAAAATTACTATCTCATGTTATAACGGTAATTGAAGAACTCGCCTTATCCAAGACTGAATGGAATTTATTAAAACTCTATAAAAATGACCATAAAGTATCCTTGTTGCACTACCCTGAGTTTGATGAATATGCTTACCCCGCTCTAACACAAAGCATTACGATTGACATTGAAAATAATACATTTACAAAAAGTAACTACCAAACATCAGAAAACCCACCCATACTGCACCGTAAAGAAACCTTTGTAAAAACAGATTACCCACACATAAACCTGTTCAATGAAATAACATCCGAAGGTGAAAAAATAGGCCTCTATGAAAACCCGCGCTCTATTGGTTTTAAAAAAAACTGGGGAAGAATAATAAAATCGAAAGGTCACTACCTGGATGACAGTGGCCGGTTAAAAGCACTAATCGAAAAGCCTGTAAACACTAATCTTAATAAAAATTTCAGTGGCGAGGTGGAACGTCATAAAACAGCTATCAATCGCCACAAGTTATCTAAACCAATGAGCATTCTTGCCAAGCACAACTACCTAAATGGTGACTACAGCCTATTCGACTATGGTTGCGGTAAAGGCGATGATGCCCGGGAGTTAGAAGCGCATGGCTTAAATGTCGCCAAATACGATCCACACCACTACCCCAATGGAGATAAAATAAAGTCCGACATTGTCAATTTAGGCTTTGTTCTAAATGTTATAGAAGAACGGGCAGAACGAGATGAAACATTAAAAAATGCATGGGCATTATCCAATAAAATTTTAGCTGTATCGGTCATGATTGCCGGTGATGCAATGCTAGAAAAATTTTCACCTTATAAAGACGGTGTAATCACTAAAGCCAACACATTCCAGAAATATTATGCACAAAGCGAAATTCGATACTACATAGAAAATATTCTAAATGTGCAAGCCATACCCGCAGGACAAGGAATTTTTTTAATATTTAAAGACAAAATTGAAGAGCAAAACTTTTTAGTAAAAAGACAATATATAAGCCGAGACTGGCGCCAGAAAACAATTCGTGAGCTAAAAACCAACCCAATAAAAATTAAAAAGTCTATTTTTGAAAAACATATTGAATTATTCACCCATTACTGGGAAACCACTCTAAAGTTAGGTCGCATTCCCGCGAATAGTGAATTTGAATATTCCGAACAAATTAGGCGCATTACTGGCTCGCACTTAAAGGCGCATCATTTATTATTGGAACTTTTTGGCGAGAATGTATTTAACGAAGCAGCCGAAAAAAGAAAGAATGATTTACTCGTTTACTTTGCACTAAGCCTGTTTGAAAAAAGGCGGCCACAAACCCATATGCCTGAAAACCTTAAACGCGACATCAAAGCTTTTTTTAATTCCTACACATCGGCTATAGAATATGCAAAAGCTGTACTCTTTTCGTTATCAAATACCGACATAATCAAAGAAGCCTGCATCAATGCATACAATATTTTACAATGCGGCCTAATGGAAGAAGGCCATAGCTACACCTTCCATAAAAAATATATTGGCGATTTACCACCAGAGCTAAGAATTTATATTGGTTGTGCTACACAACTCTATGGTGACCTTGAAGATATTCAACTTATTAAAGCCCATATTACTTCAGGCAAGGTCAGCTTAATGGGCTATGACAACTGGAATAAAAAAGAACCGTTACTATTAGAAAGGATTAAAATTAAGCTTAGGGAGCAGGATGTGGATTTTTTTGATTATGTTGGTGTGTTCACACCAGCACCACTCATAAATAAAAATATTTTTATTTTATCAAGATAATTATTTAGTTGTTTTCTGGAAGTATAATTTTTTTGGGTTTTTTGATAACAACTTTTTTCTTATTTGAATTTCTAGCATGCTCAAAAATTTTATCTTGAATTACTTTGTAATATTCATCTGGTTCATTAATATCTTTAAGCCAATCTGATAGTATACTCATTCCTCCTGAACAATATTTCTCAAATAGCTTCCAACATTGTGAAGCACCGTCTTTAAATATGTCAGGGGAATCAAATTCAAGCAATCCTAAAAGGTATACCACACCATCTTTGTTAAAGTTTTGCCCAGCGATATAGGTAGAATCTACTTCACCTCCATTACCATCCCTCTCCTCCATTTTACCTTCAGACTTCCCTAGCATCGCAGCAAAAAGCATTAAATCACGTAAATATGGAAATATCTGCGGCCTATTAGGGTGGTCTTCAGATCTACTAGTTAAATCTTTAACAAGATTTTCATACTTCTTTGAAAAAAATAATGATGGCATTTTATAACTCCATAATCACAGAACGGTCAATGGCCATCCCATATCTTGAACATTCAATTTCTTTATCTTTTAACACTCGTTTATCCAAAGTTTTTTCACCAGAGTTTTCTCCAGAAGATTCGGAAATGAGAACATATTCCTTCCCAACATATTCAGAAATATTTTCTTCAACTGCACTGCTCCAATGTGATGATGATAAAAGAATTACTAACTGTTCCGTAGATTCAGGTAAAAACTTAGCAACAGCACCTCTATATTGATTATCCAACTCACCAAATGGTGCATCAATAACAAATGGTGCAACAGTACCTTGCACAAAATATTTACTACTTTGCTTGCTTCTTGATTTTGCTAGCTCTATTAAAGAAGATATAAATGACATGTTTAACAATGCTTTTTCACCTTTGCTTTTTGCTACACTAGAACCATCACGTTTCTTTAACTCAAAGGTAAAATCTTCTTTCACTTCTGAATAATAATCTTTACGTGAAAACTTATCTAACCGGTCATTAATTAACTCTTCAATCTCATTGCGTGCACTAGCTTCTTCAGTCTTGATAACATAATGTATTTTCTCAACAAGCTTATCTAGAAATTCTATTCGTAATTTATATTCGTTTAGTTTTCCACTTTCGACTGCTTGTCGAGATTTCCTTTTTACTTCCTCATAATGTTTAGTTGCATTTGCCAGTTCAACACCGCACAAATGCTTTTCAGTCCTCAATTTCTCGGCAAGATCCATATAGTCGGCTCGATCAGACTCAAGCTTGTATATTCTTGGTTTATCTATACCAATGATCTTTTCTTTAATTTCTTCCAATTCTCTTTCTATTGTTCCTTCTTCTTCAGCAAGCTGCTTTATCTCTATATCTAAGCTATTTATTCTATTAATATATTCTTTTGAAACATCATTAATATTCTCAGCGATTCCTGTTGCCTTTGTCACGGCTTCCTCTTGATCAGATGTTGCCGCACCAATAAGTAACTCCTTAACTTTATCTCGCTCTCTACTTCCTTCTTTTAAACAAGAGCCACAGATACACAAATTATTCTTAAGAAGATCATTAATAAAAACATCATTATATTCAGCTGGCAATTTTCTTTCAGTTCTATACTTATTTAATATTGCCGCCCCACCTTTCATAAATTTAAAGCCATAAATTGACCATCCATAAGTTGATAAATATCGAATTCGAGTTTGCGTATTTTTTTCAACTTCCCTAGGTATCATTCTTTTTCTTAGCTCTAACTTCTCTCGCTTTTTAGTAAGACGCTCAATATTATCAACTTTTATTTTTGCAAGCTCCTCATTTATATCAGCCAATGCTTCATTAACCTTTATTAGATTTGCCTCAGACTCCGCACGTTTATTCTTTATTTTTTCAATTAATTCAGATGCATCTGCTTCTTGTAAAAGGGCATTTTTTGCAGCATCATCTATTTTTGATAATTTGGCATAACTCTTTTGCCACTTCAGCTTAATTGATTTAATAATTTCAATAGATTTGTCTGCGTGATTAAAACCTAATATTGATCTTATAGCCTGCTTGAAAGGCAAGCTACTTGTTCCCAGATTATTTAATCCCTCACCATGAAAGAAAAAATAAGGTGACATTGCAATGGGAATAATTCGATTAATTACAGTTTGCATGTTATCTATAGGTTCATTATTCGAACCATCAACAAGGAAACCACTTACTACGCCACTATTAGTTTTATGAGTTTTTTGATTGTATTCTCTAAGAACTCGATATATTTTTTCATTATGTGTAAAAATTAGTTCAACTAATGTGGTAGCAATATCATTTTTATATTTAGTTTCATTTACCAACTTGTCGTGCTGCTCAAACTCCTCAAGCAACTTTCCATATAGACACCAATGTATCGCATTAAGTATTGTTGTTTTACCAACGCCATTTTCACCGTGAACAAGAGTAACAGACCTTTCATCATCATGCGCAAAAGATAAATATGCTTCACCATAAAATTGTCGAAAATCAACTAACTTAATTGATAGTAATTTCATAATTACTCCATTAAATCACTTATTGCTGACTCTAATATATTCTCAATATTATCTTTGTGCTTCGAGTCAGATACTTCTTTTATTGCAATTGATCCCTCATTAAGCTCAGAGAGAATCTCTTTAAATACCTGATCCAATTTATTTTCATACATGTCTTCATTCACAATCCTCTACCTCATAACGAAGAGATTTAACTCTATTAAAAATTTCATCATAATCAACATTATTTTCATCTGCTAAGTCTTGTAATTGTTTTTCAAGATCCTTCCAATTCAGTGCTAATCTCGCAAACTCAAGTGCTCTTAACAATTCATATTCAGTTAGTTCTTTGGATGTTCCTTCACTTAACGACCGCTTTGACGTAACAATAATATCCCATATATATGCTTTATCCTTACCTTTATTTTTCCTTAATACTCTTCCTCGTCTTTGAATAAATTGACGCTCATTCCTCGAAGACGCCAAAAGAAGTGCACTTTTAATACCCGGCATATCAAAGCCTTCATCCAACACTTTAATTGCAAATACAGAGTCAATTGTTCCTGCTGAAAATGAACCAAGAATGCTATTTCTAGCTGATTGACTTTCCTTTGCTGTTATTCGAGCAGATTGAAGATTATTCTTCTTATTTGCGATTATTTGAGCTCTTTCAATATCTCGTAATGACATATCACTAATATCACTATCATCAGTTGTACCTGAACCACAGTAAACTAATAAATGTTTTAGCCCAGTTTTTTCCTTAATTCTTTCTAGTATGTTTGGAAGTAATTCAAATTTCTCATTTGCAGAACCTAGCACAGCAGCTCTCATATTTAAGTGGTAGGCAAGAGCACTCTCATTAATAACTCCGCCATTTAGCTGAATTGCCTGCAACTTTCTAGCCTCGTTAGAATGATTTTCATAAAGTTCAGCTTCATCTTCATTTAACTCGACAATATCAAAATAATATTCATACTTTACTAAGACGTCATCTCTAAAAGCATCGGATAAGCCATAATATGAAATAGGCTTACCAAAGTAACTAATTAAACGTTCCTTAAGTTGAATTTCTTTTTCACCCCATGGGGTTGCACTAAGACCAATCTTATAATCAGCTTTTGGGGTTTTTTTATTATGTACAATATTTCCAAGCCTATGGCATTCATCCCCAATAAAAATTATCTGACTTGAATCATATTCACTTATTAAATTTAAAAACTCATTAGACTGAAGGGTTTTATTTACAGAAACTATACTTGTAATGCGAGCAGTAGAATCAAAAGCATTAAGATTTAATTTCATTTTAATTGGTTCAAACCAATTATTAATTGACCCATAAGCTTTAATTGGCTCATAGCCAAATATTCTTAAATTATCAACCCATTGATCAGCTAATATTTGATATGGCACTGACACTAAAACTAATATATCAATATTATTATCTAAAGCTATTTGCTTTGATAATAATGTTGCTGCATATATTGCTGTGATTGTTTTACCACTACCAGTAGCTAAGGCAAATATCCCCTTATAATCAGAACTAAAATAGTTTTTTATTGCTTTCTCTTGATGCCTTTTAAGTTCAAATCGTGTACTACCAAAGAATAAAGGAATGTCTGGTAAGTTTTTTCCTTTTTCTATATTTTTTTTCAACTCAAAAAATAGTTCTCTAAATTCATTATCATGTATTTTATCTTCGCTTAGGCATGAAATCTTCTCTAGTACTGGATCTGGTGCATCTACCGAAATAGAATTTTTTGAGTTTCCTGACCACAATCTTAAAAACTCTGCTAATTTATATTCACCAAATCTTTTATAAACATCAACATCCCAACTTTTAAAAACCGATAAAGATTCATAATTGTATTCGGGAAGATTAGCATTTCTTGTATCATTATTTGTGCCATGCGCAACAATTTCACTACGATCGTGATCTCTAAAGTATGCAAACTTATCATGGTGTATACCATTAGGACGAAGAGAATACTTTATTCTTATTACGCCTTTTGCAACCAGCCAACTTAGAATCAGAAGCCCCTTTTTTTGAACATCATTTTTATCAATTTCATTCCAAAGAATTGATAAATCTGGAAACTCTAAAAACCTTTCAGGATTTAAAGCTCCCTCTTTAATTGCTAAATAATCTTCAGGAGATATGGTTTTACCTATTAATAAACGACACTCACCCCCAATATTTGAAAATGATTCAAATTCTTCGCCAAGTAAAGCTAAAACTTTGCTATCTAAGTAACCAACAGATCTAAAATATTCTTTTGAGTTCATCAAACATGGTTTAACAAACTCATTAAGAATATTCGAATCATCAGATGAATAATTATCTTTAAGGTTTAATTCGCTTAACATTACTTACCCGAATTTATTTTCTTAATTAAGTATTTATTATTATAAATACACAGCTAGAACCCAAAATGGGCTGACAGAAAAGAACACCGCAATAAAATGGAAGTTATTATTGACTTGCATTTAACTTCCCTGTAATATTAATTTAACTTCCATTTCACGAAATGCAAAATATGTCGGAATCAAACTTTCACCATACATTTCCAGCCGTAAGGGGGATTCAGGCTGGAAGACCCTGTTACATCGCAATGTGTCCAATGCGCATAATTCCAAAACTTTTTATTTTTGACGAAGACGAAGTACCGCCTGAATTAAGGGCTCAACGCACCTTAAACAAAAGCAGGATACCCGAACTTTCTTCTTATTTAATTGATAATCACGCAGATTATACTTTATCGTCTCTGACAGCATCTGTCGATGCAAATGTGCTATTTGAACCAATTTCTGACACTGGAATTGGGCAAAATATGGGCAGCCTATCTATACCAATGGATGCTCATATTCTAATTAACGATGGGCAACATCGCCGAGCAGCGATTGAAGAAGCTATTAAAGACAACCCAGAGCTTGCCTACGATAATATTTCTGTTCTCTTTTTTATTGATGAGGGCCTTTCCCGTAGCCAGCAAATGTTTGCTGATTTAAACAAACATGCTGTACGCCCTAGCGACTCTATTAGCACCCTATATGACCTGCGCGATACGATTTCTGAGCTCGGCAGATACATACAAAAACAAGTACGTGTTTTTAGCCGCTTAACAGAAATGGAAAAATCGAGCATATCTAACCGCAGTACCAAGCTATTCACTTTAAGCAGCATTAAAAACGCTAGTAAAGCGCTACTCCGTAAAGGCAATAAAGAAGAAATAACCAAAGAAGAAAAAGAACTTGCTATAAAGTACTGGAATGAAGTTGCTGCAAATATGATTGACTGGCAGCACGTTGTTGAGAAAAAAGTAACAACCTCCGATTTAAGAGAACAGTATATTCATGCTCATGGTGTTTTTTTACAAGCTATGGGGCAAATAGGTGCAGATATTTTAACCACTGCTGAATCTACGTGGAAAAAGAAACTTAAAAAATTAAAAACAATTGATTGGGCGCGAGTAAATAAAGATTGGGAAGGCCGTGCAATGGTACATGGCCGTATTAGCAAAGCACGCACCAATGTAATTTTAACCGGCTGTTACATTAAACAAGCATTAGGCATTAAATTAAACCCCATTGAAGCAGAAGAAGAAAAGAATTTTAAACATGGCAAGTAAATTTATATATAAAACTCATCAGGCAATGCTTGATGATTTATCAATTGCAGAGCAACCGCTCACTGAACTAATTAATAAAATAAAAGATATATACTTAACCGATAAACGACCCTGGATTGTTGGTTTTAGTGGCGGCAAAGACTCTACCTGTATTCTCTCTTTAATTTATAGCGCGCTACTACAACTTAAGCCAGCTGAACGACATAAACCTGTTTATGTTGTTTCTTCTGATACATTGGTAGAAACACCTGTTGTTGTTGACCTCATCGACCATACGCTTAATAAAATTAATATACAGGCTAAAAGTAACAAACTGCCATTAAGTGCGCACAAGGTTTACCCCGAAATTGAAAAAACATTTTGGACAAGTTTATTAGGACGTGGCTACCCTGCGCCAACAAAAGGTTTTCGCTGGTGTACCGAGCGAATGAAAATAGACCCTGTAAGCCGATTTATTACAGGCAAGGCTAGTGAGTTTGGTGAAGTGATTGTAGCCCTTGGCTCCAGAAGCCAGGAAAGTGCTACTCGCGCACAGGCTATTAATAAGCACAAACGAAAAGATTCCGATTTAGGTAAGCATGACTCCCTCCCTAATGCATTTACCTATATGCCGATTGTTGACTGGAGCGCAGACGATGTATGGCAGTACTTAATGAGCGCACCTTGCCCCTGGGATGGTGATAACCAGCTTTTATTTGATTTATATAAAGGTTCTAACCAGGGTGAATGCCCACTTGTTATTGATAAAAGTACCCCTTCGTGTGGTAATTCACGTTTTGGTTGCTGGACATGCACCGTAGTATCAAAAGATAAAGCTTTGCACGGCCTAATCGAATCGGGTGCGACATGGATGGAACCACTTCTCAAGTTTAGAAACTTGTTATACAAAACAACCAAACCCGAGAACAAAGAAAAATATCGCAACTTTAAAAGACGGACAGGCAAAGTTCATTACTGGAGTGGCGTAGAGGACACCAACAAAAAAGATAAAAACGGAAAAGTAATACGTGAACGTAAGAAAGGTAAAATTGAAAATTTAGAAAGTAAAGTGAGTTATGGCCCTTACTGGATGAAGTACCGACAAGAGTGGCTAAAAGAAATTCTTCAAATGGAAAAAACCCTGAAAGATTCCGGTCATGAATTTGAGCTGATTTCAATTGATGAATTACAGGCCATTCGCCAGCAATGGCTACGTGACCCTAATGAACCCGATTGGGCTGACTCTCTCCCTAGAATATACTCTGAAGTTTACGATACACATGTAGATTGGATTGAAAACGATGCAGGTGCATTTACAGAGCCAGATGCACTATTACTTGGTGAGCTAGGCGAAAAGTACAATATACCTGCTGAACTTATTATGAAGCTGATTGAAGTTGAATTATCAGTAACTGGTTTAGGCAAAAGAACAGGCGTACTGAAGAAAATTGAAACTGTCTTGCGTAAAGATTGGGGCGAGTTAGAAGAGATTAACACTCGAAACCTTGAAACCAAAAAAAGTGACTTATGGGAAAACACCCTCAATGAGTTAAAAGAAGAATATGAAGAAGTACGTGCACTATGATTTTAGAAAACTTAACACTTACCGACTTTAGAGTCTTTCAGGGGCAGCACAGTTTCGATCTAACCCCACGTATAAAATATGGTAAGACTCGCCCTATTATCTTATATGGCGGACTAAATGGTGCGGGTAAAACAACCACACTTACAGCTGTTAGATTAGCCTTGTATGGAAAACAATCTTTAGGCAAAACTGTTTCTAAAACTGTATATGATAATTTTCTGAGAAAATCTATACATACATCAAAAAATGGCAATATTCAAGCAGCTACTTCTTGTATAGAACTTACTTTTAGTTACGCCAATATGGGCGTTTTAAAACACTACACTGTAAAACGACAATGGATGGTTAAAGGTAAAACAATATTTGAAACACTTAGCATTGCTGAAGATGGAAATGACTTATCTGAATTGAATGCAGAGCAATGCCAGGGCTTTTTAAATGAACTTATACCTATTGGTGTTTCTGATTTGTTTTTCTTTGATAGTGAAAAAATTGCAGAACTCGCACATGATACAGGCGGCGTTGCTTTAGGTGAAGCTATAAAAAAACTACTTGGCCTTGATGTTTTAGAAACACTTAATGCTGACTTGGGTGTACTACTTCGCGGGAAGAATAAAGAAAGTGCTGCACTTGAAACACAAAAACAGATTACAGCATTAGAAAAAAACCTGGAAAAAATAAAAATACTTGCTGATTCTGAGCGTGATAATTATCAAAATTTATTAGCGGCTGCCTCAGAAGCAAGTAATACAATAAACCAGCTTGAACTCGACCTTTCTGCAAGGGGGGGCGCATGGGCGGCCACACGAGAAAAAGAACTCGAAAAACAATCCCACTTATATGCAGAAAAAGTTCAACTAGAAAGAACACTGCAAGAGTTAATTGATGGATCTTTCCCTCTTTCACTCGCGCCAATGTTTGCTAAAAAAACATTAAAACAATTAATTAATGAATCTGATCAAAAAAAGCTTACAAACACATCCGATATTGTTATTAAGCATGTTACGGCATTAGATAAAAAACTTAAAAAACTATTAGATAAAAATAACTACGATAAAACCAAATCAGTAATCGACAAAGAATTTGGGAAACTTTTAAATAAAAACCAGAAAATTGAAATTATTCATGACATTTCAGAAACATTACTGCGTTTTATAGATTCAACCATAACGAAAGCCTTACATAAACAGAGCAAAAAGGTTAAGGACTTAGGTAGGCAGCTCGATAAAGTAAACTCAGATATAGATAAAGCCGGTAAAAATATAGCAAGAGCACCTGAAGAAACATTAATAAAACCTGTTGTTGAAAAAATCAGAAAAGCGCAAGAAAGGCGCACTAAAAATTTAATGCAGCAAAAAATACATATTGAAAATAGAAAACGTTATTTACGTGAAGCAATGGATATTACTCGTAAATTGAGCAAGTTATCTGATTCACTCTGGTCTGAAGATGAAAAAGACCGTACCGTCTTATATGCAAATAATTCGAAGCTACTTTTAACAGATTTTTCTAAAGCGATGGCAAAAAGAAAGATCCACGATCTTGAAAATGAATTTATCACCTCATTCCATCGATTATCTCGAAAAGAAGATATAAGTCTTAGAGCTAAAATAAACCCCGAAACATTTACTGTTAAACTGACAGATAGCGAAGAAAGGGAAATTGATAAGAATGACTTATCTGCTGGCGAAAAACAAATATACGCAATAGCTATTCTTGAAGCATTAGCTCGTACGTCTGGCCGTAAGTTGCCTATTATTATAGATACACCATTAGCACGTTTAGACTCCGTACACCGAGCTAATTTAATACAAAATTATTTCCCATATGCTAGCCACCAGGTCATTATTCTATCAACCGATACTGAGGTTGATGAAGAATTCTATAGTGAATTATCACCACATATCTCACATGCTTATAAACTAAACTATTCATCAATCGAAAAGCACACTACGGCGAAAGAAGGTTACTTCTGGAAAACAAAAAAACAGAAGGTTGCCCAATAATGTTACCCAATAGAATTGCATTATCTCAAAACGCCACCAGTAAACTCCAATACATTAAATCGAATACTGGCCTAACACCAAATATACTTTCTCGCATAGCCATTATGCTTACCTTAAAAGAAAGTAACGATTTATCTTCCGCTGGTGTTTTAGATTATGATGGCCAAAAATTGGAAAAATCCGTTTTATTTGGCGAATATACTGACGTGTATGACGTAATGATCAACCAGTACATTCATGATAACGATTTAACACAACCTATTGGAAAAGTAATTACTGCTCTAGTTGAGGTTGGTGTTCATAAGATGGGACATATCAAACAACTTTCGGATGTATGCAAATTGAAATAAACAACACATTGAATATTTGGAGATTTTCTTTTTGCCTGTATTTTATTCTTCACTACCTGTTTTTTAACACAAAAAAAATCCCGCTGAAAAGCGGGAACTTTTAGGAGTTACTACTCTTTAAAATTAAACTTTTCGTCGTGCTACAAAAAGCAAACCGAACAGGCCGATTGCTAATAAGTAAATAGATGCGCTTTCAGGCACGCTGGCACAGTTGCTTTGGTTAATAGAGAAGTTACCAAACCCCCAGAAAACCGGGTCGATGGTGACAGAGGTGAGTGCTGAACAACCACCATTGCTGTTGTCGGCATAGATACCGTAGCCAGGGGTGTTGTTACGGTTAACGTTAAACCAGGTTTTGCTTACACCCGAACCGGTGGTTTCCGCTGCTGTTAACCATGCATTGTTTCCTGTGCTGCTGAGATCGGCGCCAACATTAAACGAAAATGCACGGGTATTTTCTGGTAACAAAATAGTAATTAAGCTTTCGCCGGTTAGAAAAACGTCGTAATCGGCTGCTTCGCCATTATTCCACCAACTTACATTATTAGCCTGGTCGATAACCATTGGAGCTGCAATGCCGTTTCTGTCAATAAAACTCAACGAGCCGCCTAGAGGTGATAAGATGCTTGTTGTGGTTCCGCTACCACCGGTATACGCGAAATCGGTCATCGTATATCCGCCCAGCGTTGTGGGTGTCGGTGTGCCGGTTGCATACGACTCAAGAACCGCTGCCTGCGCACCGGTTGCAAAGCTGGCTAAAAAAAGAACTACTGGTAAAATTTTCATTTGTCTGCCTAATTGGATAAATATTTACTAAGTCTATAAAGTGAAGTCTACATGATAAACTGCAAATCATCTGTCACCTAAACGGGTTAGCCATTTTCTGCAGGTATCAAATGGGTTAACCCACCATAATTTAAGTAGCGATAATTAAGCTTGATTGCCCCTATGAAAACATTTAGTATTTGCGCTCTTTTATTGCCGACGGGCTGTAAGCGCCTGATTTTTATAAACTATCCCCCTTACATTAGCTTATTCCCATGCCCATAAAAAAAACTCAGGATTGTATCGAACAAATATGCCAGCAGGGTTGCACTGTTGTGCGGCAGCACATTGAATTGCTCGAGCAGGCCCATTCTAGCTACCTTCCTGAGTTACTTCAGGGTGTTAGTAAAATACAACAACAGGAAATACTAAAGGAATTAAAAGCCATTATGGCGATTTATGACAATAAAGATTGCAGCTAAGGATTAGGCTAGCCGCCAGCGAGTGCTGGTTCGTAATAAGAGGCCCATTCTACCCGGTTATCGCCATAGGCCAGAAAATGTGGGTTTAACAGCTTGTTTTTGGTGTTATAGCGCAGTGGCTGTAAATTTAAGTCCACCAGATAGCCGCCGGCTTCTTCCAGAATACATTGTGTGGCTGCTGTGTCCCATTCCGATGTCAGGCCAAATCGCGGGTAAACGTCGGCACCGCCTTCGGCCACCAGGCAGGACTTTAAAGCACTGCCCAAATTAATAACCGTGCATTCGGGCAGGTTGCGTACAAAAGCAATAAACTCATTATTAGTAAAAGACTGGCTACCGGCAACACGCACCGGCCGGGCACAGTGTTTGGCAACGTGGATTTTCTCTGCGCTATTATGTGCCGATGTTTTGTAGCTACCCTTGCCCTTTAGTGCGTAGTACATAACTTGCAAAACCGGTGCGTAAACAACCCCCAGTACCGGTTGCTGGTTGTCAATTAAGGCGATGTTTACCGTAAACTCGCCATTTTTCTGGATAAACTCGCGGGTGCCATCCAGAGGGTCAACCAGCCAGTAACGCTGCCATTTAGCGCGCTCAGAAAATGCCGGAATATTCTCTTCTTCTGAGAGCACCGGGATATCCGGGGTAAGTGCCCGTAAGCCAGCAAGAATAACGTCATTTGCAGCTAAGTCTGCCTGCGTCACCGGTGTTTGGTCGGCTTTTGTTTCGACGTTAAATTCGGTTTGGTAGACTTCAAGGATTTTCTCACCCGCCATGCTGGCCAGGTTTCGTACTGCTTCCAAATATGATTGCAAAATATCCATAAGAAGCGCGATTTTGACAGTTTAGGGCGTCTTTCGCCAGTGCCACAGGCCAAAAAAAGAGCCGTATCCTGTAAATTACTAATTTATGAAGGTTAGTTTTGTTTTTAACCGCCCTTCAAACAAGGTGTCGATATTTACTGTTTTTGCTGTTTGGGTCACTTTAAAGCCACGCTGTGCCGCCGGTTCAACCGACACCAGTTGCAAGTTTGTGGCTGTAAAATCAACGTCGATGGTAACATGAATGGGAAAGTAGCCGTCCAGAAACTTGCGCATAAACGGGCCGTTCATTAAACGATAACTGCCATCCTTATTTTTAAACAGCGCTCTGGACCAGGCTTCGATGCAAAGACGTGCATTATCTTTTACATTTTCCAGTTGCACGGTATTTTTCTCTACCCAGGCTTTTTCTATTGCGTCGGACTTGAGTACTTTAATATCGCGGATCCGCTCTTCATTAAAGACCACCTGTACCCGAGGAACCCGATCCATATTGCTGTGACATTGCTGCAGCTTAATCCAGCCGTCTTCTAAACTTGTTTTATAAAGGGTAAAGGCATTATGGTGATGATGTACTGATTTTAGCGGTTTTTCGGTTAGAAAGAATAGAACCCCGTCATTTACTTCAGCCTTCTGATAATTTGGCGGCTCAAGATCATCGCTGTTAAGCCAGCGTTCCATTTCTTCTTCCGTTAAGTTATTTGCACAAATAACGGGGCTAAAAACAATTGCCAGCAAAAGCGTAAAGCCTGATAAAAATTTTTTTAATAAGTGCATCGTTAATCTTTCCGTTGCATAATAAGGGTTCAATCTTTAAGTCTAGCTTAAACTATCTGGAATTCACGGCAATACCCAAAATGACTGCAAAATACACTGTTGAAAACAATGATGATTAACTGGGAAAACATCAAAACGGTACTGCTGGATATGGATGGTACCTTGCTCGATCTGAATTTTGACAACCATTTCTGGCAACACCATGTGCCCGTTCGTTATGCTGAAAAAAACAGCCTGAGCTTTGACAAGGCCTACGATACCTTAATGCCTATTTACAAAGAAGTTGAAGGCACGATTGACTGGTATTGTGTTGACTACTGGACCGAACGGCTGGAGCTGGACATTGCACAACTTAAAACCGAAGTGGCACATTTAATTGCGGTACATCCCTTTGTGCGTGAGTTTTTAACCGCTTTAAAACAACGCAACATTGAAACCGCACTGGTCACTAATGCGCACCAGAAAAGTCTGGCGCTAAAACTCGAAAAAACACAGCTACATAATTATTTTGACCACATTGTTTGCGCACATGATTTTGGCATGCCAAAAGAACAACAGGCTTTCTGGGACAGGCTCAAACAACAAATCCCTTATGAAAATGAGTCAACACTTTTTGTTGATGACAGTTTGTCGGTACTGCGATCGGCACAGCAATATGGCATTCAGTATTTACTTTCTATTTATAAACCGGACACACAGCAAGCTATTAAAGAGGTAGATGAGTTTAAGGCTATCCATAGTTTTGAAGATATTATGCCTGACATGACTTAACCACAAAAAGGCACCAATATTGCTGGCGTATACCTCTAAATAAAAAAGGTTGCCGCGCTATCGCTCGCAATGACCACCCAACGGCATTATTGCGAATACAGTGGAGCAATCTGACTTATAAAGCAAAACCAAATTTGATTTAACTCGTAAACCGATCATCCCATTTCTTAAACCGTTTCCGGCAATACTTATCCAGCTCCTGATAGGTTTTAAAATAAAACTGAAAGCCCTTTTCAGCGGGCTCATCAAATTCACAATAGTCATTTGAATAATCCCGGCAAAGTTGAGGCCGTGTATCATAAATACTGCATTGTCCATTGGCCTCTAGAAACTGGCATTCATTGTTTACTAATAAAAACCATTCACCTTCATCTTTATAAACCTGAATATTTTTATGTGCCATTTGCCATAGCAGGTGGTCAAAATCATCTTTGGTTCTGGGGGTATCGATTTCCTGTGTTGTATAAATGCAGCACCGGGTACCAGGACAAAAACTGCATTTATTTTCTGTGGTTATTTCAATTTTAATTCCAGATTGCTTGCTCATAGCTGTTTTATTAAACCTGTTCCTGCTTTATATTATAAGGATATGAATATCATAAAATTTCGCCAACGTCTTAACAATAACCCGGAGATTGCACAAACTATCGTCCGCCTGGGTATCTGGCTGTTTGCAAGCACCTATATTGGCCTGGGTATTCAGTACGGTTATTTTAACGCACCGCCCATGGATTTCATTATTTTTTTAGGCGGCTTTTTGCTTATTACACTAGCAAATGCTGCTAGCGTTATTCTTTACCCCAATGTACCACTACGGCGGTATTTAATGGTACCAATTGATCTCGGTTCGGTTACTTATTCCATGGTCTTAACCAGCACCAGTGCATTCGGCGCATTTTATTTGCTCTACCCGTGGATATTTATTGGCTATGGCATACGTTATGGACGAGGGTTGTTATTAGCTGCGGTTATTGCTGGTTTTATCGGCTATCAATGGCTATTAATAACTGAAGGTTACTGGCAAACCGATACATCCACTGCACTGGTTTACAGTATTTTTCTTGTTATTATGCCGTTATACCTCAATCGCATGCTTAAAAGTTTACAGGAAGCACGCAAAATGGCTGACACTGCCAATAAAGCTAAAAGTGAATTTCTTGCAACCATGAGCCATGAAATCCGCACACCAATGAGTGGTATTATTGGTATGACTAGCTTACTACACAAGACCAAACTTGATGAGCAACAAAAAGATTATGTTGATTCATTGGATGAGTCAGCAACCGCATTGCACTCGTTGATTAACGATATTTTAGACTTGTCAAAAATTGAAGCCGGCAAGTTTGTAATGGACAACGAACCCTTCAATTTGCCTAAAGTAATAAAAGGGGTAAACGATATGTTTACCCCCATTACGCGCAATAAAGGCCTGACGCTTGAAACCCACTACGATAAAAACTTACCTGTCACCTTTATTGGCGACGCTAATCGCCTGCGACAAATTTTACTTAACCTCCTTAGTAATGCTGTTAAATTCACCCCGGAGGGTGGCATTACTATTCATGCGAAGCTGGTTAATAAAGACGAACAGATCTGTCGTGTGCGTATAGAAATTATTGATACGGGTATCGGCATTAAATCGCATCACCTACACAATATTTTTGACCCTTTTTATCAATGCAAAAATAATATAAAAGAAACAGGAACAGGCTTAGGAACCGCCATTGTGCAAAATCTTGTTTCGCTTATGAATGGCAGGGTGGGTGTAAACAGTAAGCTTAACAAAGGCTCTACTTTCTGGATTGAAGTCCCGTGGCAATACCAACAGAAGAGCAACATCAATACAAAAGAATCGGAACCAGAACATGCAGAGAGAAAGACACAACAGCCCTTGTCTATTCTGGTTGCAGAAGATAGCTTAATCAATGCAAAAGTTATTAGCGCATTTTTGGAGGAGGCCGGTCATACTGTTACCCATGTTGAAAATGGTTCGCTCGCAGTGATGCAGCTACTTAATAACACATATGACCTTGTTATTATGGATATGCGTATGCCTGAAATGGATGGCCTGGAAGCCACCCGAAAATGGCGCCAATATGAAAAAGGCAAAAAACAAACGCCCATCATTGCATTAACCGCAAATGCAACACCGGAAGACCAACAAGCCTGCCTTAATGCAGGAATGAATAAATTTTTAACAAAGCCGGTTAACAAGCAAAAACTCTATCACATGATTGCCAAACTTACTTAACTTAGCTGTTGCATAACAAGCCAGATTGCTTCGCTATTGCTCGCAATGACCACGTTTATAATCCAGGTATAAATGAGTTCTTAACAAAGCCGGTTGATAAACAAATACTCTATAATGTCATTGCGAAGCCTCTTAACTTCGGTGCTGTATAACAAGCCAGATTGCTTCGCTATTGCTCGCAATGACCGCTTTTATTCGGCCGAAAACTTATTCTTCTCTACGCTGTTTTGCTTTATTTAAAATACAGGCGCGCCGTAAATTATCGGCTGCGCCCCATTCTATAATTTCATTAACATGACGAAAACAGCCCAGGCAAATATCCTCTTCATTCAAACAGCAGTTTCGAATACAAGGTGATGCCAGCCGATTATTTGACTTGTTGTTCTGTTCTACTGTCATACAAAATGCCCTCTGTGGCTGAGGTATCCCCGCGAAATTTAGCGTTGCCTGTCATTGCGAAGGAACAAAGTGACTGCGGCAATCTCAAGCTGATAACTTTTAATCATAAGATTGCCGCGTCAACACTGAAAAACAGATGTTTTTCAGTGTTTCCTCGCAATGACCGTGTTTTATTCCAGTATTGATACCTGTATTTTTAAGCTATTATTTTCGATTACTTTTTCCTGGGAATTCGTGGGGATACCTCTGCCTCTGTGGTATTATTTAAAAATACATTCAACATAGCCCCTTATATTATGAAACAAATACTAAGAAAAATCTTTGCCCCTGTCCTGACTATTTTTGAAAGCGGTAACGAGCCTTATGCTATTAAACCTCTGAGCCGGAAAATTCTGATCGTGATCAGTGTTTTGTTTAGCGGACTTGCAGGCATTGTGCTGTATTTAATGCCAGAGAAAGCCGATGTTGCTTATTTTCTGCCGGTTGTTATTTTTGGCGGGATTGCACTGGTGGGGTTTATTGTGGGTTTTTTAGGAACAGACCGTGCTGTTGCTAAAATATGGGGTAGCCGATCTTAACAACACTGGTTAATGTGAGGAATGCAGGTGTAGGATGGGTGTAACCCATCGTTTGTTGTAGCATGGTGATGGGTTACGCAAGCTTCACCCATCCTACGAATGGTTATTGCTGGGCTATCGCTTGCAATGACAATATTTAAACTTCTAACCAGAACGTAACCGGCCCGTCATTAACCAGGCTTACCTGCATGTCTGCACCAAACTGCCCGACGGCATTATTTGAATGTTGTTGTTTTGCATAGTGTAAAAGCTGATTAAATAATTGCTCACCTTGTTCCGGTGGCGCACCCCGACTAAAACCCGGCCGGTTGCCCTTTTTGGTATCGGCGACCAATGTAAATTGTGACACCCAAAGCACACCACCTTTGATATCTTTTACCGACAAATTCATTTTATCCTGTTGGTCGGCAAACACTCGGTAATTTAAAACACGTTCAACCAGCCGTTTGGCTTTTGTGTTGTCATCCTGTTTTTCTACACCAACCAGTACCAGTAAACCTTGCGGGATCTTTCCGATAATTTTTTCGTCCACCATTACACTGGCATGCTTAACGCGCTGAATTAAAGCTATCATTTTATTTTGCTTAGCATTTTATCGGTGGCTTTAACCAGTGCATCAATAATACCCGGCTCCATTGCCGAATGACCGGCGTCGGGAATAATGTCCAGTTCAGATGCAGGCAAAGCCTGATGCAAATCCCAGGCAGACTCCAGCGGGCAGACAACATCATAACGACCTTGCACAATAATAGCGGGAATCTCTTTTATCTTGTCGGCATTATTTAAAATCTGGTTCGGTTCTAAAAAACTGTTATTTATAAAATAATGGCATTCAATTCGTGCCAGACTAACTGCGGTGTGCAAGTTGCCAAAACTGTTAACGACTTCTTTACTTGGCCTGAGTGTGGATGTGCGCCCTTCCCAGATTGCCCATGCCTTTGCGGCTTTGGTTCGTGTCAGTTCATTATCGCTGGTTAAGCGTTTGTAATATGCGGCCACCATATTACCGCGCTCACCTTCAGGGATGGGCTGGCAATAGTTCTGCCAGGCATCGGGGAATAACCTGCTTGCACCTTGCTGATAAAACCAGTTAATTTCCTGCGGGCGGCATAAAAAGATACCGCGTAAAACCATCGCCAACACTCTTTTTGGGTGGGTTTGTGCATAAACTAAAGCCAGGGTTGACCCCCATGAGCCACCAAACAGCACCCATTTGCTGATATTAAGGTATTCACGAATGGCGTCCATGTCTGCAACCAGATACTGCGTGGTATTGTTTTCTAAACTGGCATGCGGGGTCGACTGGCCTGCGCCGCGCTGATCGAAGAGAATAATGCGGTATTTTTCCGGGTCAAAAAAACGCCGGTGACTCTCGACGCAGCCCGCGCCAGGGCCCCCATGAATAAAAACCACCGGTACCCCGTCAGCCGAGCCAGACTCCTCTATATACAGCTCATGCACATCGTCGACTTTTAACCGGTGCGTTTGGTAAGGCTGAATTTTTGGGTAAAAAATTCGCACTATTAATCGGTAACAACTTTGCTGCTGAAATTTTTAATGCTCACCAGCCCCATCAACAGTAAACCCGCTAAAAGAGCAAAGGGGCCAATGCCTGTGTCCAGTAAGGTGGTTGCCCATGCAAACCCGAATACCGTCCCCAGGTACAGCATTCCCGAATGCATCAGCGTACCAATAATAAACAACCAGCTAATCAGTTGTTTTAGCCATGCCGCCGCCGCAATAAAACAAAGCGTAAGACCAACAATAATATTGAGTACCGACTCCAGATTACCGTGCGCATGCGGGCCACCTTTAATCGCGTCAATTTCTGATTCGGTATTATTGAGCTTGTTTATTCCTAAAATACCGGCGGTATTGGCCTTTGCAATTTGCATGGCACTAAGCGGCTCGAGTTCTTCTTCAAAATCACTTCCTTTTAAAGCCTGTAAGCGCCCTACACTGGCCTGCTTTTCCTGTGCGACTTTACCAAAACCCTCGTATTTATCCACCATTACAACGCCCAATGAGGCTGTAAATACCAGATAAATAAACCCAAATGCAATATTTTTTTGTCCAATCATTTAACCGCTCCTCTGTTGTATGCTGCATAAATCGTCTTCCATTATTATTCAAAACATACTCCACCCACCCAAAAGGCGCAACTCTCGTCTCGCACTAAAATTCAACTGATTTACGACCTAAAGGTGTATTTACTATTCGCAGCTTTCACGTAAATAATGATATTATATAAGGTATCACTAAAATTCGGCTCTCAACAGCTTTCATTAAGCACAAAAAATTTAAGATTATGACAATGAAGTACAAAACAGACGACCTGCGCATAACCGGCCTGCAGGAGGTTATCCCGCCACAGCAATTGCTCGATGATGTTAAGGTTAGCGATGTGGGGCGTAAAACCATTTTTGAGACCCGCAATGCCATCCACAATATTCTGACAGGCAAAGATGATCGTGTCCTGATTATAGCCGGCCCCTGTTCCGTGCATGACCCAAAAGCCGCACTCGACTACGCTAAACATTTAAAGCAGGCACGCAAAGAGCATGAAAAAGATCTGCTTATTGTGATGCGCGTGTACTTCGAAAAACCCCGTACAACCGTTGGCTGGAAAGGGTTAATTAACGACCCAAACCTGGATAACAGTTACGAAATTAATAAGGGGCTGCATTTGGCCAGAAGCCTGTTAGCCAATATTAATAACATGGGTGTTCCCGCAGGAACTGAATTTCTGGATTTAATTACCCCACAATACCTTGCCGATTTAATCAGCTGGGGCGCCATTGGTGCACGCACCACCGAAAGCCAGGTACACCGCGAACTGGCATCCGGCTTATCCTGTCCGGTTGGCTTTAAGAATGGCACCGATGGTACTCTGAAAATTGCAGTTGATGCACTTACATCTGCAAGCCAGCCACACAGTTTTTTATCACTGACCAAGCAAGGCCACTCTGCTATCTTCACCACCACCGGTAATGATGATGTGCATATTATTTTACGCGGCGGCAAAAAACCCAACTACGATGCCGACAGTGTCAACATTGCAGCCGAACAATTAAGTGCCGCTAAACTGCCTGAAAAAATAATGATTGATGCAAGCCATGCCAATAGTGAAAAACAATTCCAACGCCAGATTGATGTCAGTAAAAATATAGCCGAACAAATTGCAAACGGTGACAAACGTATAATAGGTGTAATGCTTGAAAGTCATCTGGTCGAAGGCCGGCAAAATGTTTGCCATGACAGGGAACTTGTTTATGGCCAGAGCATTACCGATGCCTGCATTAGTTGGGAAAGCACCGTACCTGTTTTACAGCAACTGAGTACGGCCGTACAACAGCGCCGCAAAAAGTAAAAGCCAACAAAGAGAACAACATGAATATAGTTATTCCCGATAGCCAGCTATTACCTGCCGATGTTGAATTTCCACCACTCGCCGCCAATAAATTTGGCTGGCAACAATTTTTAGGGCTGGATCGTGAAGAATTAAAAGAACGCTGCTGGCGCAGCCACTGTGTCGTCACACTCAATACACCCTTAGATGCAGAGCTTATCAATAGCATGGCAAAACTGGAACTTTTAATTATTGCCAATGCCGATACAAGCCTTGTTGACACACAAACGGCAGAAAAAAATAACATCACCGTTTGCCAGGTACCCAATCTCGAACCAGCAGAGTTTGATATTAATAACCAACACCAGGCACAACAACTCTGCAATACCATCGTCGGCATCATCGACCACTATATGCAGACAAAATAATTAGCATATCGAAATACATCAGAAATAAATTTCATGCTAGAATCAACAAACCAGCGCCCGTAGCTCAGCTGGATAGAGTAACTGGCTTCGAACCAGTTGGTCGGGAGTTCGAATCTCTCCGGGCGCGCCAAACATTTAATTCAAATAACAAGATTCCCAGCACCTGAGGTATCCCCACCAACTTCCAGTAAAAAGTAATCAAAAATAATCGCTTAAAAATACAGGTATCAATACTGGAATAAAACACGGTCATTGCGAAGGAACAAAGTGAGGGCGGCAATCTTAAGTTGATAAGTTTTAATCATGAGATTGCCGCGTCAACACTGAAAAACAGGTGTTTTTCAGTGTTTCCTCGCAATGACCGGCAACGCTAAATTTCGTGGGAATAGGCAAATCATAATTCAGGCACACCAATCAGCCAGAAATTTCTAGCTAGTACGGATTTATTAATCTGTAATAATCCACACTAATCGTGCAACCTCCACAAAGAAATACACTAAACCTGATGCAAGTCACACTCTAATCTCATAGCCATTACAGGCGGCTCTCACTATAGTAAGCTGCTAATTACAATATAAAGACAGACATATCCAGTTAAAATAAAGGGAAAATATTAATATGGCAATTTATCTTGAATATGAAGGTATCAAAGGCAATGTCACCGCAGACGGTTATAAAGACCATATTTCGGTTTTGTCGGTAGACTTTAACGTAGCACGTAAAATTTCTATGACACCAGGCAATCTGTCCAACCGCGAAACTTCTCGCCCGAGTATTAGCGAAGTCACAATAATTAAAGTAGCGGATAACTCATGCTCCGCACTATTTAAAGAGTCAGTTACCGGCTCTGCTGGCAAGAAGGCAAAAATAAAGTATGTACATACCGGCACTGAGAAATTGACAGAATTCCTGGAACATATATTGGAAGATTGCATCATCAGTGGCTATAAATTTGCTGCCAATGCAGAAGGCCAACCACAGGAAGTTATTAATTTAAGTTTTTCCAGAATTCTTATCAATTATAAAGACCATGATACCTCGAATAAAACTGGCACCCCTCAACGGGTAGGCTATGATCTGGAATCAGCGAAGGCATTGTAAGTAAAAATAGAAACTTGATGAGCCCCAGCAATTATAAATTCAGTTAACTTAAAAACGAGCTTCACGATTAAAATTAATATGGAGAAATCTATGAAAATTGAAATAAATGATGAAATTGCAGAGAAGTGCCAATTAGATGAGAAAGAGGCTCTCACGCTTTTAGCTATTGCACTATATAAATTTAGAGGTATTCATGGCTCACTTGCTGGAAAAATTATTGGCCTAACTGAATTTGAATTTCATAACCTGCTTTCTGAAAAAGGTGAGGCCATCAACTATGGAATTGATGATCTGGCAGATGATATTAAAAGCAATGATCTTTAGGAGCAAGGAAGATGCTCAGAATCATAGTAAGTGACACCACAGCCATAACGCACTTAGCTAAAATTAATGCACTTGATTTATTGAATTCTCTTTATAATGAAATACTTATACCTCAAGCCGTATATGATGAACTGACTAAAAACGGGAAAACTCAACCAGGCGCACTGCAAATTATGAATGCTTCCTGAATTAAAGTAGTACCAGTTACAAACCCGGTGGTTGTCGTTAAATTGAAGGCACGCTTGGATTTAGGTGAGTCAGAAGCTATAGCTCTGGCTTTGGAAAAGAACGCCGACATACTCATTATCGATGAAGTAGCTGGCCGAGCTATTGCAAAAAAACTGGTAAATAATATTATAGGTATAATTGGTATTTTACTTGAAGCAAAAAATGTCGGCCTGATTGAGGCAATAAAACCCTATCTTATTAATTTAAGAGCAACAGGATTCAGAATAAATGATGAATTATTCCAGTTTGCCTTAAAAAAAGCCGGTGAGATAAACAATCAAGCCAAATCAAACTCATAAATTTTTGATATATCAATACAGAGTCTATACAGAAATAATTTACCAGAGGTACCTGGTCAGGCCAAAATCCGCTTTGACAAATTCCCCCGAACCGATACAATGCCTCCCTGCTCTGTAATAGTCACGTAGCTCAGTTGGTTAGAGCACCACCTTGACATGGTGGGGGTCGGTGGTTCGAATCCACTCGTGACTACCAAATTCCCTTAAAATACCACTTACAGCTGCAATAAGCTGCGTATTTGATTTAACAAGGTTTGTGCATCGTACGGTTTCTGAAGCAAATTTTGTGTCAGGGCTTTGTCGGCCTCATTCGTATGTTCACCGCTGGAAAAACCACTCGCTAACTGAATTTTAATAGCCGGGTATTTTTCCTGCACGATGGCCGCAAGGGCATAACCATCCATATCGGGCATAACAATGTCGGAAAAAAGTAAATCAATTTGTTCTGCTTCCATTATCTCTAATGCCTGGGCTGCACTTCTGGCGCTAAACACCTGATAGCCTTGCTGACGCAAGACTTCACAGGCCAGGTTAAGCAACGCAAGCTCATCGTCAACCACGAGTATTGCTTCTTTACCTTTTGTATAGCCATTGTCTTTAATTTTATCACTATGATGGCTTGCCTCGCCCCCCTGATAACGCGGGAAATACAATGTAAACCGCGCACCTTGCCCGGGTATCGAATCCACACTGATAGCGCCGCCACAACGATGAATAAATCCGTATACCTGACTCAAACCCAGGCCTGTACCTTTGTCACCTTTTGTTGAATAAAAAGGATCAAAAATCTTTTCTTTAGTAGCCTCGTCCATTCCACAACCGGTATCCAACAGACTAAGCCGGATATAATCGCCAGGTTCCAGTCCTAACCTTTCGGCATTAAGGCTGTTTAATTGTTCGTTACAGGTTTCAATAATTAACTTACCTGAATCTTTAATTGCATGCATTGCATTTATACACATATTCAGAAGAGCATCTTCCAACTCACTTTCATCGAGACACGCAGACCATAAGTCCTTATCCAGATTAAATTCCAGATTAATACGTGCCGTTAAGGTTTTTTTCAGCATGTCCCGTTCATTCTGGAGCAATGTATTAATATTTAGTTTTTTAATGTCAGGCGACTTGTTTCTGGAAAAAAACAGTAATTTTTTTGTCAGTTTCGCACCACGTTCACTGGCGCGTATAATATATTCAACATAATTTTTTAGTTTAGAATTTTCACTGCACATATCCCTTACAAGTTCCGCATAACCCAGAACAATACCAAGCAGGTTATTAAAATCATGCGCGATACCACCTGTCAGTTTACCCAGTGCTTCCATTTTCTGGCTACGCCGTAACTGCTCTTCGCGTTCTTTAATTGTACTTAAATCTATACAGGAACCAATAAAACGCCGCCGTCCATCGGCTGCCGCTGGTAACTCTGCGACATATAAACGCATTGGAAATGTTTCATTGTTTTTGCGTAATCCTGTTACTTCTCTGTCTGAACCAATAATTTTCGCATCGCCTGTTTCAAGATAATTTTTAATGTATTGATCGTGTGCTTTTGAAAAGAAAACGGGCATAAGTAAATTAACATTCTTTCCCAATACTTCATCCACTGAGTAGCCAAATAATTTTTCTGCTGATTGGTTAAAACTGGAAATAATGCCATTTTCGTCAATCGTAATAACAGCATCAACCATAGACTGAAGAATTTCACGCTGCTCATTTTCTTTGGCATGTAATTTTTCACGCATCTGATATTGTTCAGTTACATCATTAAAAACAAGTACCATCCCTAATATTTTATCGCCGTCAAGAATGGGGGCAGCAGAGTCTGCAATCTGGTATTCGGTACCATCTTTTGCTATTAAAGTTGTATGATTGCTTAAATACACCGTCTCGCCAGTTGCCAGAACTTTTTCAACCGGATTCTCTATGGGCTCACGGGTGGAAGCATCAACAATAGGAAAGATTGTTTTTAATGGCTGTGTTAAAGCCTCACTACTTGCCCAACCTGTTAATTTTTCTGCAACCGGATTTACACGTGTTACATAACCCCGCTCATCGGTAGTAATAACTGCATCACCAATACTGTTAAGTGTTTGCGACAGGTATTGCTTTTGCTGGTTGATTTGCATTATTTGCTCGTGCAATCTCCTGTGCATATTATTAATTGACAGAACAACCGTATCAAATTCATCATCACTACCCGGCTCTCTGTCCAGAGTTAATATTTTGGTATCTGCAAGCCCGTCATGGTGCTCAGAAAATTCAGATATTTTAGTAAGGTGCCGAGTAACCAGACGGGAAAAAAGAAAATAAATAAAGGTAGCAACCAATGCTGTTTTTAGTGCATTTGATAATAAAATAATCCAGAGCCGATTAAGCAACCGGCTATATACGCCTGCAAGAGAAGCCGTGACAACTAATTGTCCAATATTGATACTCTTATTATTATACAAATAGTTTAAATCAATTTTCAGCTCAATGTTTTCTGCTGACGAATCAGCTGGCGGAAGAGTACCACTTATTATGTTTTCTTTATTACTTGCAGTTATTTTTGTTACTTTTGCATAAACAATATCAGGTAATACGGTGATCCCATCAAGAATAACCTGTAGCTGTTTCCGATCCGACACCCATACAGAATGGGTAATACTATCCTGATAGCTTGTTTTTACCTGTTCAAGTTTTTGGTTGATACCTTTAACATCATATTGAAATTCTGTATATAACTGTATTGCCGTTATGATTAATGTAATGGCTGAGCTAAATAGAACTATATAAATAATTAGTTTTCGGGCTATATAACTTTTCATTATTTCAGCAGGCATGAACAATTAGTTGATTTTCTATTTTAATAATATATTTAAGGTTTGCTCATAAATTCGCTGATATGTTCCGTCTTTTTTCATAGAACTTAGTGCTGAAGATAACCTCGGAATCAATTTTTTATGTTTTTTATTAAGATAAAGATATAATTGATAAGTGGCTATAGGTGGTTGCAAATACTGTATTTTATTGTTATCTGCTTGCTGTCGCATCCACCAAACACCACTCCATAAATCGTACAATACAATATCAGTACGGTCATTATTGAGCAATTCAAATAATTGTTCTGAATCCTGAGTTTGTTCCAGAGATTTGTAATACCTTACTTTTTTTTCAAACAGCTTCCAGCCATTAATAAAAGCAACATTATAGGGCTTCAGGCTTTCCCAGTCTTTAACTTTAATATTTTTATTTTTTGCAAAGGCTACAAAATCAAAATCAATGATTTTCTCCGGCACCATAATCAGGTTTTTATATTTTTTCTCGATACCTTTAATTCTGGCTATATTGCCGTCATCCACGCCTGTGTTCGCATTAATTAAAGACCTTTCCGATGGCAGTAATACTGTTTCTGCTTTAATACCAGTACGCTGAAACATATTTTTTACAATCAAATCATAAAAACCATTTTTCTCTGGAGTAACAAAAGGTTCGCTCCGACCAGAGGTAATAGTAAGAACTGTGTCCGCATAGGACAGGAGAGGAGTAAGCGTGCAAAATAACACTACAAAAAGAGCATTTTTTATTCGTTTCTCTGGCAACATATAAAATGTCCCGGTGATAGAAAAATAGCAAGGTATTAAAATTTAAATATTGCTATGAGTTTAGCCTTTTTTCTACCAATAATACGCTAATTAGTAAAAATAGCGCAAATATAACCCTAAAAAATTAGCCCATGCGATCTAAATCAGCTAAAAATGATTTAAAAATAACCACCAGTGCAACACCGTATGCTTCAGCAGCACTATGCAGAGTGTTCTTTTCTGTTGTTGTATTTTGTGTGTAGTTAAAAACGTGAACCGCACCATTTTCCTGGCGTACTGTAAATTCCAGCTCAACTCGCACCGATTGTTTTTCTGGTTGAAGCATTCGTTCAAAGGCAAGCAACTGAACCACTATACTTAAATCTTTATCTGAACCAATTCTCTGCACTACTACATCTTGAGCAATATTACTCTGGCTTAAATAATCACTTAAAGCATGCTGTATTAATTTTGTTGGCGGCATTACCCAGTGGTGATAGTGATAGCGTTTTATTTGTAGTGGCAATTCCGCGCTGGCATAAAGTAGCGCCCGTTCATTATAAAGACCATAAGCATAGACTTTATTAATCGCAATACGTTTATATTTTCTTGTGACTTTTTCAGCAGCGGAAACTTTTAAAGTATAAAAACGATCTTCAGGCACACTTGACGGGCTTCCAAAACAAGCCGTTAATAATAAACTTACCATAACCAGTAAGCTCAGCCTGATTTTTTTTATTGCTATCACTTCACTTCATCCTTAACCGGTTTACCATTTAACAATACACCTGGGTTACTGCGTATCTGGTGGGAAAACTCACTGATATTGCGACTGGAAATATCAAGGTTATACATAATTGTTTCCATATTATGGGAAACACTATTAAGCGCTTTGCGTAAATCCAGTACAGACTGCCGAATATCATTACTGTTATTGGCCAGTAATTGATTGGAATTGCTAACCAGCCCCTGCAACTGCTCTGTAATATTATTTAAACGCGAAGACAGGTTGACCAGATTTTCTGTGATCATATCGGTATTGCTGATGGTATTATTCAGACGTGAGCTGTTCTCTGCTGTTAACAAGTTAGCCAGACGTTGGGACACCGTATTTAATGAAGCAACCAGTTCTCTTGAGTCACCCACAATTTCTGGAATATGGTTTCCAAAGCCATCAACCTGTTTGTTTATATTTTTAAGTAACGGGATAAGGCCATCTTTACTCAGGTTTGAAAACTCACCCCCCATTGAACTCAGTACTGCCATCATATCGAGTGATGGACGACTAGCCAGTATACCTTCCGGCGCCAGTACATCCGAAGCTATTCCCTCTGAAATATCAATTTGTGCTTCGGCCAGTAAACCGGGGGACACCACCCGAACAAAAGAATCCGTTGGAACAGGCCAGCCAGACTTGACCGATAATTTTAATTTGTACCTTGTTTTGCCATTTTTTCGTAAGGGTGTAATGTCAACCAACTGCCCCACTATAAAACCACCATAAGTCACGGTTGTTCCCTGGCGAATACCGGATACATTATTATAAAAGGTATAATAAAAGTCGGCATCGCTGCCTCGGCCGGTTATTTTCAATAAGGAAAAAACCAGCAACACTAACATTGCCAGTGTAAAACACCCTACATAAAAATAATTAATATTGTCGCGTTTCATAATTTGTTTTTAACTGTACCTTTAATGTATAGGTGACTTTCGTGTTAAACGTTTTAGATACTCGTCTGCATCAATGTCTTCGTTGCGTGCCTGTCGGTGTAATAAACTTTGAATGCGTTTGTTCGATGAATTTTTAACTTCGTCAACACTGCCGGTCATTAATATCCTGCCCTGATCCAGTACGGTTATTCTGTCTGCAATTTTATAGGCACTTTCCAGTTCATGGGTTACCACCACAATGGTCATACGCATGGCATCTCTTAATGTTAAAATAAGTTCGTCCAGCTCAACGGCAGCAACCGGATCTAACCCGGCAGACGGTTCATCAAAAAAGAGTAACTTGGGATCCATCACTATAGCGCGTGCAAGTGCTGCACGTTTGATCATACCACCCGATAATTCTGCGGGTTTTAAATCTTCAAAACCGGCCAGATTTACGACTTCCAGTTTCATTCGACTCATAATATTAATTGTGGATTCGTCCAGCTTTGTATGCTCACGCAATGGTAAACGGACATTTTCGCCCACCGTTAAGGAATTAAACAATGCCCCCCCCTGAAAAGCCACCCCCATGTTCTTACGCATGGTATGCATTTCAGATTCATTCATTTGTAAAATATCTTTACCCAGTAACTGAACTTTTCCTGATGTGGCTTTCTTTAAACCTAACAGGCTTCTTAAAAAAGTACTTTTACCGGAACCGCTGCCGCCCATAATCACTAAAATTTCTCCGCGTGGGACTTCAAGTGAAATATTTTTTAATATTTCACGCTCACCATAATGGCTAACCAGGTTTTCTACTTGTATTGCGGGCATTTTTTCCATATCTATCGATTTAAAAAGTAAGTGAAAATCATATCAGCTAAAACAATCAGGCTAATCGACATAACAACGGAGCGAGTCGTTGCTTTACCAACACCTTCTGCACCACCGGATACTTGAAAACCATTGCTTAAGCTGACCAGCGCAATAATAGCGGCAAACACAACGCTTTTAATCAGCCCCTGACTGATGTCATCAATAGTAAGAATTTCAAAACTGCGTTCGGCATAGGCAGAAAAGCTAATATTGAGATCGATATACGAATAGACTGCACCGCCCAATAAGCCCATAAAGTCACCCAGGATAACCAGTAATGGCAACATAATTAGCATTGCAATTAAAATAGGCGAGGCAAGGTAGCGCACCGGATTAATCCCCATGACTTGCAGTGCATCAATTTCCTGTGACTCGTTCATTGTGCCAATCCGTGCCGCAATGGAGGAGCCAGATCGCCCTGCCACTAAAATACCTATAATCAGTGGTGAAAACTCACGTGTTACCGATAATGCAATACCTAAAATAACCTGCGACTGTGCACCAAATGTTTTCAGTGTTTCAATACCCTGAATCGCCAGCATAATACCAATGGCAAAGCACAGTACGGCCGAGATAGCCACTGCATCGACACCAATTTTTTTTGCTTCATTAACAACGGCGCTAAAACGAATTGCCTGGTTGCGACGCTTACCCATAACAAGCCAGTAAATACTTTCAAAGAACAATGCCGTTACATAACCACATTCTTCAATGCTGCTGACTGTTTTTCGACCCAATGATTCTATGTTGTGTGTAATTGATGGCATGTGCTTTTAGTTCTTAGTGGCATCATTAACAGTTGGGTGAATAGTAAAAACTTTGTCCAGACGCGCCAGTTTAATAACCTGCATTGCCGCTTCACTTACGGCTGCCAGAGAAAAAGCCAGTTTATTTTTCTTTGCCATTTGCAAACCTTCTACCAGGCTTGCAATACCGGAGCTGTCAATATATTCCACTCTGGACAGGTCAACAATAACCGGCCTGGACTCCGATAATTGCGCTAATATTTCCATACGCGCATCTGCCGAACAATATAAATCAATCTCACCGGCTAAATAGATAACGCTAAAGTCACCCTCTGTTTTGGTTATACACTCCATTTTCCCTTTCTCTCTTATATTTTTTTTGTCAGTATCAACCGATTACCCAACTGCGTATCTTCATTGATATTCTCAAATACCACACTGTCCATTATCTGCTGAATAAAGTTTAAACCTAAGCCACCCGGCCGAACCTCAGCTAAGTCTTTTGGCTTTATGTTCTTTATATCGACCGCCGGGGCAAAATCTATAAGCTCAAATCGCCATTTTTCACTATTTTTTTCTAATATTATTAGTATCTTGCCATCACTTCCGCCTACACCTGCACCAAAATAAGCATGCTGAATAATGTTCATGCAGGCCTCATTCAATGCGATAACCATTTCATCGGCTGTTGGTTTGGGTACGTCATGTTGTGAAAAAATCTGCCGTAAATTATTGCGAATAGCCTGCAGGTTAATTGCATTGGCTTCAAATTCAAGTTGTGAAATAACACTAAAAGACACAGCTAGCTTCTCTTTATTCTAAAATTAACAAGGTCATATCATCGCGTTGGCCTTTACTGCTTTGCGATAAGTGCTGAATAATGGTATCCAACCGCTTTTGCACCGGCATATTGTCCAGATTGGCAATTAACGATACCAGTCCCATCACCCCCAGTTCCTCGTCATTGGGGGTATAACCTTCCGTTATGCCGTCGGAGTAAATATATAAATGGCCTTGCTGTAAATTAATCGAAATTTCATCGTAGTCCATGTCAGGTACAATACCCAATGGCGGCGTGTCGGCAGCAAGTAACCGTATTTTCTTTTCGGTTGCTTTCGGATTAAATAAAACAGGCGGGGGATTACCGGCATTGACCAGCACGACAGTGCCATCTTCAGGGTTATAAATACCCGCGACCATGGTGACAAACATACCTCGAATGCTGGTTTCGCAAATTTCCCGATTAATGGTTTTTAATAACTCGGCCGGTGAGTGATTTTTTTTACCCAGGCAACGAAACAGGCTACTGGTTTTTGCCATCAACAAGGCGGCATGCATTCCCTTACCAGACACATCACCGAGATTAAACATCACCCGGCCATCGTCCAACTTGAAAAAATCATAAAAATCACCCGACAGTTCTTTTGCAGACACATTAACGCCATGTACAGGTGTATCGTTGTTATCAAGTGGCAATAAGCTTGCCTGAATTTCGCGTGCTAATTCCAGTTCGTTATTAAGTGCGGCAGCCAGGGCGTCACGTTCGCGCAGGGTTTTTTCCAGCCGCCAGGTGAGTTCCTGATAGCTGGTGTTTTCCTCGGCCAGACGCACATTGGCATCACGCATGACCTGTTCAAACTCAACTTGCCGGTCTATTTTTAAGCCTAGACTGATCGCTGCATCGGTAACAAATGCGGGCAAGGCTTCACAAATATCCTTGACCTGTTGTTCATCGATACCAATCACCTGTGTTGTTCGAGAAACAGCAGCACTTAAAGCCTGCGATGGATTATTGGTTATAAATACACTGTTTATCCAGTCGGCTGCCTGTAATATAGCCGATAGCGGACCTTGCTTACTGTCGGAATAAATATGTGCATGGTGCCCGCCAATTGCTATCCCTAATGATTCCGGCAGTTCCCAGAAATCCGTGAGTTTTTTTCCTATTTCTGTATGGGTAACAGAAAAAATAGCCTGTTCCTGCTGTAAGCGTTCACTCGGTGATAAGCAGCGCAGCTTTTTCCATTCACCGGTTTGCTCTGGATGAAGATAAAATAAAATAAGCAGGCCAAAATCCTGCAATAAACCGGCAGTAAAGCATTCATCTGCATCCTGTTTAACCAACGCTGCAAGCTGCCTTGCAACAATGGCACGGCGTAAGGAATCTTCCCAGAAAACTTCGGCATCAAAACCGGGAATGGCTTCTTTATTTATTGCATCGTGTATCGAAATGCATAGCACCAGATTACGCAGGGCACGCAAGCCAAGTACGGCGACTGCATTGCTAATTGATGTTACTTCACGGGAAATACCATACAAAGGGGAGTTGGCTACGCGCAATAGTTCAGCCGTAAGCGCCGGGTTGGTCTCGGCAATATCGGAAATCTCGCTACTGGTGACTTCTTCACGCGCACAGGCACGAATAATTTGCAGCGCAGCTTGAGGTGGCGCAGGCAAATCGGTGGGTTTTATCAATTCTAACTGAGTTACCAGTGTCATAACTCACTGTATCGGCAGCTAAACAGATTATTAAAGAGCTTAAAATAAATTTTAGGCTAATATTAGAACATGGATGTCGAGAATATTAGCTCAAAAAACAACCAACCAAACGCTAGTACAACGACCAATACCCCAAAAGTCGGTTTAGTCATGATGGGCGGCGGTGCACGTGCTGCCTATCAGGTCGGGGTATTAAAAGGGGTAGCTGAACTGGTCAAAAAAGGCGATCCCAGCCCCTTTACTATTATTTCCGGGATTTCAGCTGGTGCCATCAATGCCGCCGCCCTTGCCAGTGCTGCGCATAATTATCAAAAAGCGGTGTTTCGACTGCTGACTGTCTGGGGAAATTTTCATTGTGACCAGATATTCTATACCAGTGCGCCGGGCATTATTAAAACCGGAGCCCAGTGGCTACTCAGCATGATGCTCGCCAGTTTCTCAAAAAACAAACCTCTGTATTTACTGGATCGTACACCTTTGTATGAACTACTGAGTAACTACCTGCATACCCGAGGTATTCAACGCAATATTGACAATGGCCACCTGCATGCGGTTAGTGTTACCGCTTCGGGTTATTCATCCGGCCATAATGTAACTTTTTTTCAGGGCAACCCAAAGATAGAAAGCTGGAAACGTGCTCGCCGTATTGGCTGCCGTGAAACGATCAATGTCGATCACTTAATGGCATCGTCGGCCATCCCCTTTATATTCAGCCCGGAAAAAATTAATCGTGAATTTTTTGGTGATGGCTCGATACGCCTGATCGCACCACTCAGCGCCGCACTACATTTAGGCGCAGACCGGCTGATGATTATAGGTAACCGTAAGGAAGACGATGACTCAACACAACGTATTAACCAGCAACACTCCCCCAGCTTTGCCGAAATAGCCTCTCATGTTTTAAACAGTATTTTTCTTGATAGCCTCGAAGCCGATCTAGAACGTTTAACTCGGATTAACCATACCGTCAGCAAAATTCCTGACAAAGCTATTGTCGAGCACGATATACCACTGCGTAATGTTGACACCCTGATGATTTCACCCAGCGAAGATATTGGCAAACTTGCCGCCCCCTATGCCAATGATATGCCGGTATCCATACGCATGCTGCTTCGTGGTATTGGTGCAATGCGCACAGAGGGCTCCAGCCTGATGAGTTATTTGCTATTTGAAAAGGGCTATTGCCGGGATTTAATTGATCTGGGGTTTGAAGATACCATTGCAAAAAAAGATGAAATTAAAGCGTTTTTAATGTTGTAGTGGTCAGCTTTCTGTAAACTTTGCATACGAATCGCGATGCATATCAATAATCTCAACCGTTATTACAGACGTTACCGTCAGCTTTAACCTGCCAATCCCCGATAAAATAACCTTGCTCAGTTGTTTTTTGTTTTCATCGTCACGCCCTGATTTTATGCGTGCCTGTACATGCATATAAGGTTCACTCCCACCTGCGTTACTAAAGTGCCTGAACGGATAAGCTCGTGTTCGTATCTGCTCTGCCTTAAACAGGCCGCTATCTGCAATCGCCTGATGTATAACCTGTAAAATTGCATTCACCTGTGTGTCATCAAGATTTTTTTCTGCATATTCAACAATAATATGTGGCATAACAATAACCTCTATCTGGTTCGATTATAATCTTTAGCTATTCACTACGCTCTGGTTCGTATTCTTTATACTGAGGAAGATTATCACAAACATGATCCCAGTTGGCTTTGGAGCCGACAAAAATATGTGCTTGCGGTTGTTCTTTAATGTCAGAATCAATCGTTCCCAAACGCACACGCACTTTCCCCGGCACGTTTGTATTTTCACTTTTTATAGGTGAACCACAATGCTGGCAAAAATAACGTATTTGTGTTGCGGATAGCGGATGTTTTGTTAAGGCATCTTCACCACATATTATTTTAAAACTTTCACTATTAACCACACCATTAGTTGCAAATGCGCTGCCCTGCAATTTTCGGCATTGTGAGCAATGGCAATAAATAATATTACTTATTGCGGAAGTAATTTCGAAACGTACTGCGCCACAATAACATCCACCTGTATACATTATTCAAGATGCCATAAACTTAAGGCGGGCCAGTAGGTAATAATTAGAACGGCAAACAATAAAATAAACATAAAGGGAATCGTGGCGTGGTAAATTTCAGTAATGGGTTTTTTAAAGCGGTAACTGGCAATAAATAAATTCATTCCAACCGGCGGGGTAAAATACCCAACCTGCATATTGGCCAGGAAGATAATACCAAGATGCACCGGGTGAATCCCAAAACCCAGTGCTACGGGTGTAATTAATGGAATCATAATAACCAGCGCAGAGTAGATATCCAGAATCGCACCCAGTATCAGTAAAAAGATATTAAGTAATATTAAAAAAGTGTACTTACTGTCAATATTTGATTTTATCCATTCAAACAGCCGGGTTGGTACTTCGGCATCAATTAAATAGTTGGTCAGCGCTAACGCCACACCTAATATCATAAGAATACCACCCACCATTATCATGGAGGTATGCATTACTTTAGGTAATTGTTTTAATGAGATTTCTTTATAAACAAAAACCTCAACAATAATAACGTAAAGCGCGGTAACCGCGGCGGCTTCCGATACAGCAAAGAAACCTGAATAAATTCCCCCTAATACAAAAAAAGGTAGTGGCATTTCCCATTTCGATTCATTTAGAGCCGCGAACAGCTCTTTTTTATTAAATTTACTTCTTGGAACAGAGTCATTGCGTGTTACCCATAAACTCCACATCACCAGCAAGGCAATCATTAATACTGTGGGAAACAGGCCGGCAAGAAAAACCTCTTCCATGGTAACGGTCTTCTCAAGGCTCAGCTGCTGTACAATCACCACATACAGAATAAGAGGTAATGAAGGCGGTAATAATAAACCCAGGCTACCGGATGTTGTAACCATTCCTAAACTGAACTTCCCCGGATAACCGGCCTGCCTCAATGCGGGTAATAACAAAGCACCTAATGCAACAATAGTAACACCCGTTGCCCCGGTAAAAGCAGTAAACAGGGCACAGGCGATTAAGGTAACAAAAGATAAATTATTCGGTACCCAACCAAACAATGCCGTTGATAAGCGAACCAGACGGCGCGAAGTATTTGACTCACTCAGCAAGTAACCGGCAAAAGTAAACAATGGCAGTGCCAGCAATAAAGGGGTATTCGTAATGCGGTACATTTCAATTGTAATAACAGACAGATCAATATCACTTGAATAAAACCCAAGCATCGCGACGGCTAATATAATAGAAAATAACGGCGCACCAAAAAAGGCCATAACAACAAGCAGCAAGGCGATAAGCGCAATAGTCATAGTGGATTTTTAAGGAATAATAAAACAGTTAAAATAAGATAGCGTAACGAAATATTAATAAAGGCAATGGGAATAATAACTTCGGCTACCCATACAGGTACTTTTGCAAAGGCGAACGCCCCATCCTGATATTCGATAATGATAAAACCAACACTGTACCACGCGACAATACCACAAACCAATGCAGTGAATAAAAACACAATCGCTTGCACATAGGGTTTTGCTTTTGCAGATAAATATTTAAGGCCAATTTCTATATTAAGGTGTTCATTATTACGGCTGGCATACATTGCACCAAACATACCTATCCACAGCACAATAATACGCAGCAGAACATCACCCCAGACAACACCGGAGTCAAAAAAGTTGCGTAAAAATATCTGTAATATAGCCAGGACAATGGCGGTGAATAGCATACCTATCAGAATATAATCTTCCAGTTTTAGTAATGCTGCTCTCGCTGAGTTTAGGGCTTTTAACACATGGACTCTTTCAGTTATTTGTTATGGAATTTTTTAATCAATGCATCTGCTTTATTTACTATATCCTGACTAATTCGCCCTGACTCAATCATTTTTTGTTGTGATTTTTTTGCATACATGTGCCATTCATTAACCTGGCTGGCCGAGGGCTTAATAAATTTTACACCCTGTTTTTTTAAAGCGGCAAGTGCTGATTTATTGTCATTTTTATTAATAATATCTAGCTCTTTAAAAATACGGGTCATCACTTCGGTGATTACTTTTCTGTCATTTGGTTTTGCTTTTTTAAAGGCCTTATTGCTAATAGCGAGCACACCATACGAGTACAGTACGGGGAGATCAGTAATGTATTTAATTTGTGTATACCATTGCAAGGCAAGCGCACCAATGGGGGAGGCAGCAATCGTGTCAATTAAGCCAGTTTGCAAACCTGCCAGCACATCACCTAATGGTAAAGGAATAGGCGTTACACCAAACGCGCTCACTGCTTCCAGTGCAACTTCGTCATTGGCTGGTACCCATGCTTTTTGCTGACGTAATATTTCAATACTGTCGATTGGATTTTTGGATGACATCACATAGGCAAAACCTGACTCGGCAAAACCAAACGTTGTAAAGCCACCTTTTTTAATTCCCTGTTGTATTGTCGCGTCCAGATTCTGTCGAACATATTTTATTTCTTCCGGAGAATGGTACTTCATTACCAGAGAATAAATCAGGTTGTCTTTATAAAATCGGGTCATCACGCCACCGGTTAAAGCACCGCCGTGCAACTGACCAATGCGAATTTTACGTAGCACCGCATTAGAATCACCCATAACACCGCCAGGGTAAAACTTGAACTTAACACGACCGTCCGTGCGTTTTTTTATCTCCTTTGCGCCTTCTCTTAGTTTACTCATCCAGACAGAACCATCCGGTGATAATGTTGCCATTTTAAAAGTAACTGCTTGTGCAGTATTTGCAAATAAAGCAATACTCATACTTAGCATTAAAATATAAATTTGTTTCATTATTTTTCCATTTGTTGTGCTATAAAAGTTGCCACGGCTAGAAGTAATCGTCACTAGCGGCTAACAGCTCTTTTGCTCTGGATTGCGCTAATGTATTCATTAATGTTAGATCATGTGCAACAGGGTTTGCCTTTAAAACTTCATTGAGTAATTTATCATGTAGCTTTTTATTAAAAACAAGCTTTGCGTATTTCTCGGCATAGAGTACTTTAGCCATTAAATTTTTTCCTTTCGATAAAACAATGGCCCGTTCAAAGTGCTGACGTCCAATCTCCGGCTTGCCACCGAGTGCCGGAGGTAACAAGGTGGATAAGACAGCCGTATATAAATGCACGCCGCCTTGCTTATAGTCCGGGCTTAGCTCAAGCAGTTTTTTGAAGATAATCTTAACCCGTGCCAGCTCAGCAACTGCATTCCAGTCCTGACTATTTTTTTGTATCCAACCGGCCCAGGTGGTACCTAATGCATACCAGTTGGCAACATCATACTCACCTATTGTTGACAGTACATTTTTAAATTCATCAAACGTGGTTTTTCGTAAATTGCAATAACCAGAATTACTCACACAAACGGCGCGCAAGGCATAGTCCAGCGCATGCATTGACATTTTACTCGCCCGTTTTGCATCTTTTACAAAAACACCGGCATAGGCACTGTGCAATACCGCAGCAGAACGGAGTAGCGATTCATTGCCTGAGCCATCCCGTAAAAAACTACTGACTAATAACAAATAAGAAGGTGCGCCGTCAGCCACTGTTTGAGGATCATCCGAATTAAGAATGGTGCTCGATAAATTTTGCGCCATTTTGCTGGTCAACGGTGAAATAATGTAAGAGCAACCACTGATAAAAACGAGCAGAGCCAAACCTGCAAAAATGCCCGTTATTTTTCCGTAGCGATAAGTCCGGCTTTTAGGTGAATGCCACATAAATATATATAAGGTATAAAAAGGCAAATAATAGGGAGTTTAGGACAGCAGGTAAAGTCCTTCGTTCACGGTTTTTGAATTAACGCACACAACTGTTTCTGTGTTGTCTTAAAAAAGCTCAATATCGTTATCTTCTTTATAGTTTTCACGTGCTTCCTTTAAAATTTCCTCGACGGACTTACCGGCAAGAATGGCATCAAACATGGCCAAATCAGAATCGAGCGTGTATTTAGATTTAATCATTTCCTGCAAACCTTTCCACTCGTAAGGGTCGTTAATGCGAGCGTCGTTATCCACCAGATCGGTCATTTCAGAAAGGCTTTTAGAAACATGTACCAGACGTTGCGTTAGCCGGTCATAAAACTGAAAAGCAATTATCGCTTCATTTACTTTTGTTGAGACGGCCGTCCAGTTGCGCAAAATGGTGTCTTTAATACTGCTATCTTCCAGATCGCTGGCAGCGGTACCCATAGTGGAAATGCTTGCCGCCAGCGAAGTAAAGGAGTTGGTTAAGGTGCCCACTGAATCTTCGCCATCGGACATAGCATGTTCCAGTCGGGCAACTGATAAATTCAGCATTTTGACTGTTTCCCGAATATGGCTCCAGTTCACAGGCTTTTCGCCACGTTGTGGCTCTTGCTGATCCTTTAAATTATGACCGGAATTGCCCATTTTGCTTCCCTCAAATAGCTTGTTTAGGCTTACTTTATCGGTAGGCCACAAAAAAACCTTAATCTTTACTCAATTAGGGTATAATGCGCGGCTTTTACCTCGTACATACGATTTCACCGCCACTACACACATTCGGAGCCGCTTGTGGATTCACTGCAGAACTTGAGAAATATCGCCATTATTGCCCACGTTGATCACGGCAAAACCACCTTAGTTGACAAGCTGTTAGAGCAAACCCACACGCTCGACACCCGTGGCGAAACACAAGAACGCATTATGGACTCGAATGAGCTCGAAAAAGAACGTGGTATTACCATCTTGTCAAAAAATACCGCAGTGGAATGGAATGGCCACCGAATTAATATTGTGGACACCCCCGGCCACGCCGATTTTGGTGGTGAAGTAGAACGTGTCTTGTCGATGGTGGATTCTGTTTTATTGCTCGTTGATGCCGTTGAAGGCCCGATGCCGCAAACCCGGTTTGTTACCCAAAAAGCGCTGGCGCGTGGCCTACGGCCAATTGTTGTGGTGAATAAAATTGACCGTGAGGGTGCGCGTCCTCACTGGGCACTGGATCAAACGTTCGAACTTTTTGATCGCCTCGGTGCAACCGATGAGCAACTCGATTTTCCGGTTATTTATGCCTCAGGCCTGGGCGGCTATGCCGGGTTGGAAGAGAATGTACGCGAAGGTGATATGATACCCTTATTTGAAACCATTGTTTCGCATGTAAAAGCACCCGATGTTGATCCTCAAGGCCCTTTGCAGTTACAGGTCAGCTCGCTCGATTACAACACCTATACCGGCGTTATCGGCATTGCCCGTATTACACGCGGTAAAGTCACCACCAATACCGCCGTCACGCTAATTAATACCGCAGGCGAAACACGCAATGTGCGGATCCAGCAGGTATTGCGCTTAATGGGTGTGCAACGAACCGAAATTCCTGAAGCCAGCGCGGGCGATATTATTGCCTTTACCGGTATTGAAGGCCTGAATATTTCTGACACACTGTGTGACCCAAACAATGTCGAGGCGTTGCCACCCTTGTCGGTGGATGAACCCACCGTCAGTATGACCTTCCAGGTAAATAAATCACCGTTTGCCGGTAAAGAAGGCAAATTTGTCACCTCACGCCAGATTAAAGAACGCCTTGATCGTGAATTGATTGCCAACGTTGCACTACGCGTTGAGCAACTCGACGACCCGGACAAGTTCCGCGTGTCTGGTCGTGGTGAATTGCACCTTTCTATTTTAATTGAAACCATGCGCCGCGAAGGTTTTGAACTGGGTGTATCGCGCCCCGAAGTTATTTTTAAAGAAGTTGATGGTAAACGTTTAGAACCTTATGAACAACTCACTGTGGATGTACTTGAAGAACATCAAGGTAGCGTTATGGAGAAACTTGGCGAACGCGGTGGCGAACTTACCAACATGATGCCTGACGGGCACGGACGCGTTCGAGTCGATTACACCATACCTGCTCGTGGCTTAATTGGTTTCCGTACCGAATTTTTAACGGCCACTCAGGGCGGCGGTTTAATTTACAGTGTCTTCGACAAATACGATGAAGCCAAACCCGGTACCATCGGCCAACGCTTAAACGGTGTACTGGTTTCAAATGCACAGGGTAAGGCGCTGGCTTATTCTTTGTTTAATTTACAGGAACGTGGCCGTTTATTTATAGGTCATGCCGAAGAAGTTTATGAAGGTATGATTATTGGTATCCATTCACGCGATAACGATTTAGTTGTAAATCCAACGAAGGCGAAACAACTGAATAATATTCGTGCTGCGGGTACAGACGAGAACCTGATTTTATCCCCCCCTATTCGCATGAGTCTGGAACAGGCACTGGAATTTATCGATGATGATGAACTGGTTGAAGTGACACCTGAGTCAATTCGTATTCGTAAAAAGATGTTAAGCGAAAGCGAACGTAAACGCGCTTCTCGCCCGCCTAAATAATCTGTTCCTCATATAAAACAAGATTGCCGCGCTACCACTCACAATAAGAAGGTGGTGCTCTGCAGTGAGCCTTTAGCTACGAATAAAACGTGGTAGGCTAGCGCAGCGAATCCTGGTCAATAACAGCACAAAAAAACAATGCCTATGTAAACCCGAGCTTAACTATCCTCAACGATATGCGTTTTCAAACCATCAATACTCAACCGGTTTTTATCCTGCCAGTATTGCTTAATCTTTTCTTCACCTTTTTTTGTTGCCCACTCATTTAAAAGTTCTCTGTCGCCAACATAATCAAGATAAGGCACAGCCATACCACAGGATGTTTGCACTAAATCAATATTCACATCAAAAATCTGCCGTGCACCGGGTAGTGGCTGTAGTAAAGTATAAAGTTTATCCCACTCGGCATCACCTGGATGAATCACCCGCGCATGACCATATAAACGCAATATCAGCGGCGCACCTTCAAAGGAGGTAAACATAATTGTCATTCGTGATGACTGTTGAACATGTGCTGCCGTTTCGTTGCCACTCCCCGTCACATTCAACCAGATAACTCTGTTTTTATTAATGACTCTTAGTGAATCCATCCCCTTTGGAGAAAGGTTAATACGGCTATCTGCTGTTGCCGTGGCAACAAAAAAAACAGGCTGCTTGTTTATAAATGAGATTAGCTTGTCTGATATTTCTGTATACTGCGTTGCCATAATAATCGCCTCTCTATTTATTACTTATCAGACCAAACAGCATACTCATTGCCATTCGGATCGGCAAAATGAAAACGTCGCCCACCTGGAAATTCAAATACCGGCTTTATAATCTGCCCACCGGCTGCTTCTAATTTTTTATGTGTTTTTTCAAGATCGGCACTGTATATAACAACCAGGGCACTGCCAGATTTTGTACTGGCCACCTGGTCTGATTTGAAAAAACCACCATTCAGTCCAGCATTAAAAAACGCAACGTAGTCAGAACCATAATCAACAAAGTCCCAGCCAAATACTTCTGTGAAAAATCTCTTTGTTGTTGCTATATTTTTTGACGGAAATTCAACATAATTTATTTTTTCGTGCTCGGGCATACGGTTTTATCCTTAAAATGTATTAGATGTCAGAGCATAACATAAACAATAAAAAAGGCCTTACATAAAATGCAAGACCTTTGAAGGAGATTAAGAATTTTTATTATTTAACACGTTTAATAGTAATTTTTGCAGTCGGATTACGCCAGTCAAATTGTGCCTTGTCTAAATCAGCGCTACCCTGAATACCCGGGTGCACATGAACAAACCCTTCACCTGATTCAACATTAGTCCCTTCACCCGAACAAACAAAACCTGGGCCGGGAATAGAAACACAAAGCTCATCATTTATTTCACTACCGGCATCATATGCAGGCGAATAGACGGTAACTGCATGCTTCGCTTTACCAATATGCAGCCCATTCACTGCAAAAAAGGCATCATTAGAAGGCACCAACATAGATGCAACACTAATATGTGAGTTGTGTTTATTCATACGAACGTTTAAAGTTACCGACTGCCCTGGCGGTAATGGTGCCACACCTTGAACAACGTCCAATACTTTTCCGGAAGCCAGTAAACGATCTTTTAATGGGTTGGAATTGCCACTCTCAGCTAAAACTTCAAGCTCATAACTCGCTGGTTTACCTGGTTCAAATAACTTTACCCCATGTTGATGTGAAGCAACCATGATTGGGGTAAAAAATTCACCATGCGATATATTGGTTATGGTTACTTCAACCATTTTCCCGCTAGCAGAATATTCTGACGCCATGGTGTTGTATGAGGCCAAGACAGTTCCCAATATAATAATTGAGGATATTTTTGTTATAAACGATTTCATTTATTGTCACTCCTTGTGCAATGGATTTAATTTAATCAAACAGCAAACAATATGCTGAACATCCATCATTGCAACAAGTATTAACAATAGAGTCACACAAAGATCACAATTTTATAACGTACTGTATTTTATTAAGGCAAACAGGCTCTACGATTTATGCGGCATAAATCTGCATAGGGAAAGAAAAGACAGTTCCTTTATTAATTATACTTTCCACTTGAATTGTTGAGTTATGCAGCTCAAGAATCCGCCTGCTGATAGCCAGACCTAAACCAGAACTCTGATTTTCTAACTTATTAATACTCAGAATATTACGGTCATCACTGTGTGGTTGTTGTGCAGAGGTTCGACTCTTGTCTACACGATAGAAACGGTCAAAAATATGTTCGAGTTCATCTTCTGGAATGCCATGGCCGGTATCGGCTACTTTTATAAGCACCTGCTCACCTTCGGCAGTAAATCCCAATGATATTTTCCCGCCACCTGGCGTATGCCTTAGTGCATTTTCAATCAGGTTTTCAAGTACGCGCTGAATCATTCCGATGTCGGCATATACCCAGATACTGGTATCCTGACAGCGAACACTGAGCTCAATATTATTTTCCTGCGCTCGCAACTGGAATTTTTGCCCAATATCATGCATCAACTCGCCTAATGAAAAAGGCTCGGCATAAACAATGGATTCACATGAGTCCAGTTTTGCCAGTTCAAATAATTCATCAACCAGCGTGCTTAGTCGTTTACTTTGTGCCAGAGCTACTTCCAGATAATGCTTCCATTCCTGTTTACTGGCTAACTCTTTAATAGATAACGTTTCAATATAACTTTGCAATGTCGCAAGCGGTGTTCGTAAATCGTGTGACACATTGGCGATTAGTTCACGACGTTGATTATCGTTATGCTTTAGCTTTAATATTTGTGCATCCAGCCGATCCGCCATCTGGTTAAATTGAATCCCTAACTGCTCAACTTCATCACCTTGCAAATTTTTAACCGGATAACGTTTTAGTACAGCTTTTTTATTTTCTTTCGTATCCTCTGAATTTCCACCTGACTGACTAATGCCTGAGTAATTACGAATAATATCCGTCAACCGTTTTAAGCGCCGGGTTAATAATGCAAAAATACCCAACCCTACTATCAAAACAAAAGCAAACATCAAGCCTAAGCTAATAACACTATTGCTTAAAATATAGCTGTTTTTAATTTGCTCAAAAACCGTGTCGTGATCCTCACCAGCAAGCACAATATACAAATAACCTTCTAATAGACCTTTTTCCGGAATACGAGCCACCGAAAAAACTTTTTGACGATTGCGATCTCTAGGGTCATCACCTACCAGTGGATAAACATGATCACCATCAAGGAATTTTTTAATTGGTCCCAGACTTACTTTTTTGCGTTTTATTTTTTCAGAAGAAGCATGGTAGCTTAATATTTTACCTTGAGTATCAAGCAAATAAATTTCAATGCTTGGATTGATAACCATCAACATATGTAGCAAATGTTTAAGGGCTTTTTCATTAACACCTTGTTTTGTCAGAAGGCGTTCCTCTGCCACCATGTTTTTTGCTAAGGTGCGATTAAGTTTTTGATTTGCTTCCTGCTGATACATTTCACTACTGTAACGTAAAGCAAAAAAACCTATGCCTGCCAGGATAAACACAATAACAAGAAGAGTAACAACAAGTTTACTGTAAAGTGTTTTAAACATTAGACTAATAATATAAATTTAATAAGCGTGCTATTGCTCGCAGCAAAAAATAATTTTTATGCAAACTCGAACTAACTAACAACAGAAATGCCTTTTGCATCTGGAAACTGTTCGGTAAATTTGTAACCAACACCCCATACCGTTAAAATGTATTTCGGATTTGCAGCATCTTTTTCAATTTTGGAACGCAGGCGATTAATGTGTGAGTTTACCGTATGTTCATATCCTTCATGGCCATAACCCCAAACTTTGTCAAGTAGCTGGCCACGACTAAAAACCAGCCCCGGCTGGCGAATAAAAAATACCAGTAAATCAAATTCGGTTGCGGTAAGCTCGACTCTGCTACCATCCATATACACCTGACGTTTTTCAATATTAATTTTCAAGCCACCTCGTACTATTTTTTCCTCAGGTAATTGCTCAAAATCCTGTTCTGCTGGAATGCCCTTATAAACTGCATTGCGTCTGATAACGGCCTTTACTCGTGCAACCAGTTCGCGAATGCTAAAAGGCTTAGTCAGGTAATCATCTGCCCCCATTTCCAGTCCCACGACACGATCGATCTCTGATGTTTTTGCAGTGAGCATAATAATTGGTGTGTATTTTTTCCTGTTGCGTAACCCACGGCAAACTTCAATACCATTCATTTTAGGCATCATGATATCCAGTAGAATAAGATCATACTCACAACGACAGGCTTGCCTGTAACCATCTTGCCCATCGTAACTCTTGTCAACCTGCATATTTAAATCTTCAAGATGCACGGCAACAATATGCGCAAGGTCACGGTTATCTTCAATAATTAATATTCGAGTTTTTTTCTCTTGCATCGTTTTATGTCCTTATACTTAAAATAGCGCCTAAATATCACAGAAAAATCACAATTTAAACTTATTAAATGGCCAGTGCTGGAAACGACTAGAGTTTATTCTTAAAACGACTCCGCCGCTCTTTTAAGTTCCCATTTTTCAACAAGTTAGACAAAAAACCATTAAAATCCACAATTATTTTCTGTTGCTGCTTTTTCCTGTTTAATGTCTCAGTTTCATCCAGAATCGGGCTTACAATTTTCATTACACGGGCACAACGTAGCCATTGAAGCTCATTGCTGATACTCTGCTCACGATTAGCAAGTTCATAAAATAAACGCAGAGTTTTTTGCGGGTTGGCCGCCAGTTCACCAAAGTCATCGATATGTGGTGGAAATTTTGGAGAAATCAAACGAATAATTTTTGTTAATGTACCTGCTTCGAGAGTAATTTCATCCAGCAGTACAATACTAAAATCCAGTAACGGTAATAACTTTTCTTTTGAACGGTAAGTGTAATCAACCATTTGTTGCCAGTAATACTCCGGCTCCAGTATAAAAGCACTCGTTAACCAAAGTATATACATTCGTGGATTAACTGTTTTATTGCTTGTAAGAATATTTTCAATAATGGGTAATAACTTTTCAGAATTAGCGTAACGTAACGCAATAGCCAGTAATATATTCAGTGTTTTTTTCTTATACCCTGTCCAACCAGATAATATCGGTAAAACAATCTCACCAACCATCTGTTGACCTTGTTTTGTTTTTAACTGTTCAGCCAACCCCGGCAAATAGCGCATCCCTTTATCCATCTGCGCTACCCAGAATTGTTGCAGCGTTTGCATAGCCAGATTACGATCATAGTCAATGAGCTTGCTCACCCATGTATTTCTAAAATCACAACTATTAGCATAACTAAAGCATAAGGCCGCGCTTAAAGCTTGTGGCTTAAGTTTAGAAAAAGCCTGTTGCTCTGTTTCCGACCTATTAACAAGCAAATCCATACTCACCAGAACCACATAACCAAACTCCAGACGTTTACCCTCAGCCATTTTTTCCCCTATCTCTACCGCACTCGGGAAATTGTCCAGTGTTATCACTCGAGATAACCCCTGCATAACAGCATCTGCAAGCTCATCACCTGCAATAAAACGAACGCGTTGCTCAGGAGGGAATGTACTGTCTATCTCAATAAATAAACCAAGATAAGCTTTTGCAAACGGTTCCAGCAATTCCAGAGCCTGAGCACTACCTAATACTTTATGCTGACCGGCTAAACGCTGATCGTTTTCATCACGTGTACTGGCATGAAGTTTTCGTTCATTTTTAAATTGTATTGCTAATGGTTCTGTTTTTATCACAACGTATACTTGCCAATTTACCCATAAAAGAACAGCTACTGTTATTCAAACTCAAGTTCCTGATAAACCTGTTGCGCATTGCGCCCTTTCAGCGCTTTAAAATTCTTTAAATAGCTGAATTGTGTCTGTTCCAAATTACCAATATCCTCAATTCCACCACCCGCCTGCATAAATTCGGCAATGCTTTGTCGTAGATAAAAAAGATAATCATAGGTATCTTTTTTTGCAATTGCCAGCGAGGTTGGGTGGCCATGACCAGGAACAACAAACCTGGGCTTTAAAGCCGCAATGGCTTTAAAAGCAGACAACCATGTTCCAGAGTTTGACGAATCGTGAATACTTAACATCCGTTCGGTATAAACAATATCACCAGTAAAAACCACTTTTTGTTCAGGGAGCCAGACAAAAATGTCGCCGGGTGTGTGCGCCTGACCGGCATAAACTAATTTAAACTTTTCTCCACCTAAATTAAAATTCATTGACTGATCAAACATTTGATCGGCATACCGTGCCTGTGTTTTCTGTAGCCCTTTTGAACCTAATAAATTTGCAAGCCTGAAAAACTGGTTTTGCTTGCGTTGTTTCTGATCAGCCACAGCACGCTGGTTGGCAATAATTTTTGCGCCCTGCTGTTTAAAGTAATCATTACCTAGCCAACGATGATCCTGCCCACCAGTATTAATCACCACTTTGACAGGTTGATTTGTAACGCTTTTTATAATCTGATGAATACGTGCTGCACCTTCATAGGTTGCACCAGGATCAATCAGCACCACACCTTTATTTGTAACAACCACACCAAATGTCGCGTTATTACCTAAATTCTGCTTTGAACGATTTCCTAGTGAACCAACGATAGCATAAATATTTTTCGCTACTTTTATTAAGGTCAGATCATGTTCTGTATTTTTCGCCGGTTCTGTATTATTAGAAAGAACCGTTGACTGAAAAAAAAATAATACTAAAACTAATGCTATACGATTCATTGAATTTTCCCACTTATTTTATAGAAATTAAATGCCCTACTTTTACCAGCATACCATAAATATGAGCTAATATTGAAAGCAACACAACCTGCACTCAAGCATAAGTGAAAATTGTTATTGTGTGGTTATAAGGAGACTATTGTAATAATACAGAAAACTTATTTATTAAATAAAACCCTATAATCCATAAAGTATAGAAAGAATAAATGCAAATCCAAAACCCATAACCAATGTAAGGGGTACTCCAAAACGCAGAAAGTCCATAAACGTATAACCACCTGCGCTGTAAATGAGTAAATTGGTTTGATAACCAATGGGCGTGGCATAACTCATATTAGCACCAAACAAAACCGCAAGAATAAAAGGCTCAAGCGGCACACCTAAATGTTGTGCAATGGTTATTGCCACAGGGGTACCAATAATAGCTGATGTTGTATTTGAAACAACATTTGTAATAAATGCCATTAAAAAAAGTAATGATGATAAAATCATTACTGTGCTCATACCATGAGTAACACCAATAAAACTGTTAGCAAGAAAATCTGTCCCGCCCGTGTCTGTTAATGCACGCCCAAGTGCCAAACTCACAACAACAACCAGAATAACCTGTGCACTTAGAGCCTTACCAATATGACGCCAACCTAGACAGCCAGAGAGTATCATAGCGATAACACCAGCAAGCGCACTCACTGCAATGGGTAAGATGCCTGTTGCCGCAAGCGTAATAACACCCAGCATCACTAAAATTGCTGTCGACCCTTTACCATTCGAAACATAATCTGTAACGTTATCAAGCACTAATAATTTTGTATCATCTTTAATTAAATGCAGGTTTTCACGGCTAACCTGCACCAGTAATATGTCACCACGGTGAAGTTTCATTTTACTCAATTTCTTAGTCATTCGCTGAGAAGAATGATGCAAGCGGTGAATAGCTAACACCAACACATTAAATCTTTCAGCAATTCGTGCTTGTTTAATTGATCGATTATGAAGTATAGAGCCTCCGGTAACAAGAATCTCGGCAAGAACCTGATCATCATCCTGTGTCTGGTATTCACCATCTAATAATTCACCCTCATTATTTATATTATGGAGTGTTCCATTCAACTTTGATTCAAACTCTTTTAGTTTTTCAGCTGTACCCGTAATAAATAGCTTATCACCAGGCTTCAATTTTACTGTTGGAATAGGAATAATTTGCTGGTACTCACCACGCAAGATTTTATGTATAGGCATTTCGTGATTCGTCTTTTCCAGTACATCACGTACTTCCATGTCCTGATTAATACTTTTTTCCGAAAGAAACAGCACCGCATTGTATATTCGCTGCTTTTGATCATTTAATGCAATTTTACGATCAGGTAAAAAGTAGGGAGCAATCCCCCATAAAAGCAATATACCCACACCACCAACAATAATAACCGGCAAACTAAATTCAAACATACTGAACTGTATGCCAGCCATGTCATTTGCCAGAGCAACCACTAGCAAATTTGTTGAAGTCCCAATCGTTGTCGCCATTCCACCAATGATTGTTGTTAGCCCCATCGGAATTAATAATTTAGACGGGGAAGTCTGATTATTAATTGCAACTGATATTAGTATAGGTATCAACATAATGACAATGGGGGTATTATTAACAAAGGCGCTTAATACAGCACTAACCAGCAATGTTATTAAAAATGTAAGTGCAGGTGATTTTGACCACGACTGAGACAACTGTCTGGTTAATGGCTTTAGTGCACCGGTCGTTTCAATACCCTTACCAAGTATCATTAAAGCAGATATTGCTATCAACGCCTCATGCCCAAAGCCCATAAAAAAATCAGCAGCAGTGAGTTGCCTGTCATCTTCTGTATAAAAAGGAAACAGGGTAAAAAATAAAACCAGCAGAGTAAGGATAAACAGGCTTGATGACTCAAGACGAATTTTATCCTGTGTAAATAATATTAATGCTAATGCAGTTAGCAAAAGAGTGACACTAGCATGTAAATTTAATTCCATAGATTAACAACGCCATTTAAAAATGCCTGCCGGTAATGGTGCTGAAATTTAGCTGATTTAAACGGCAAACATATAGAGCTTATAATAATGCTGAACTAACCGGCGTTAGCCACATTACGAATTATTAATTAATACGATTCACCCCATGAAATCGTATGCTCAAGATTCTCGATTTTAAATTTTTGTTCCGCGATGACTTCCTTGACCAGATCACCAAGAGAAATAACGCCCAGCAGATTATTATTATCTAAAACAGGTAAATGGCGAATGCGACGCTGCGTCATCACTGCAAGGCATTCATCAATAGTTTGCGTTGGGTTAGTATAAAAAACATCGCGCGTCATAATATCTTTTACTTTAGTTTCTTCGGCAGACAGTTTTTTCAAAATTACTTTTCGGGCACAATCTCTCTCCGACACAATACCAATCAATTTCCCATCCAGTAAAACAAGCAGTGCCCCCGCCCCTTTTGCATCCATAATGTCTATGGCTTTAAAGACAGAATCATCAGGATCCACTGACCATATATCAGTGCCCTTGGTTTCCAGTAATTTACCAATTTGAGACATGACATTCTCCTTATATAAGATCGGTCTATTAAGTAAAGTACAAAGTTGCTTTAAAATACAGCTAGCGGGGGCAATTCCAGGACAAAACTTGCAAACCAACCGTTATTAACCACTTTCACTGTTAAGGGTGATTGCCAGAAGTCTTCTTTATAACTTTTTGTAAGATAGCTTTGTATTACATTAGTAGTGTTTAATCTACTAATACTTAATTATTCAACCAGGCTGGTATCGAAGCTGGTCGCATTGATTGACTCGACAGTGAGCAATAAATTATCAAGTGCTTCTTTATTTTTAACTTTAATATTACCGGATAATCCATATTCAAGCACAATCTGAATCCTTACGATGTTTTATTTTTTTGCATAAATCAGACAGTATAAAAGGGTATCAACAAGCCAGTCCAGATAAAAGCTATCACCGCTAGAATAGCTTACCGACAAAAACATTCAGTAAAGGCAAACCCCGTTCTAATAGCATAACTATTAGGTAGCTTATTTTAAATGCAAGTGACTACAGCAACATGAGGTATAGTAAAAGACTCGAAATTATTTCACTGTTTGAGTTATACATTCTAATAGCATTGGCAATATTTACACGCGAGATGCCCCTTAGTTGTATATACTATTGCTTCGTCTATAATAAAATAAGCAACCATACTCAACAAATCCAGAAAGATGGCAATTAGCCCCTTACATCAAACCTTTGTGCAATAAATCATGAAATGTATATTTTGTAATAAACCGGTATTTGGGGAAACCGGAATATCTGTTCCAGGAGCAGGCCCCGCACACCAGCATTGTCTTCAGGCAAATGAAGCACTTAAAAGGACATTTCAAAGCCTGGATATAACCGCATTGAGCAATCAAGAACTCACCAAGTTAAAAGATCTGGTTTTATCTGAGGAAAATCATCGTAAAAGAGATAACTCTGAAGAAGACGTTGAATTATTTTAATATACTAATTACTTTATAAGTCGATGCGATCTTTTCTGGCAATATTAATGTGTATAACATCGCAGGCTTGGCCTGAATCGTGTAACTAGTTCATGGTCTTGCCCAAGCATATTAAATATTTTTAGCATCGCCACTCGTGGATAAGCACCATTATAATTTTTATCTATTTTTATAATATCGACTAGCAATTGCAGTGCATTGGCATATTCTTTATTTAACACATAAAAAGCAGAAAGTTGCTGCATTGCCTGTAAATCATTTGTATTGTTATTGACTGTTTCTATTAAAGCATCTACGTTAGTAATTTTATCTGCAATCACCAGAAAACTTAATTCATCTTGCAAAGCTATAATTTCTTTTAACTTATGCATTCCAGCTGGCAACGAGGCCAGTAATTTAAGTGCATCGGTATAACGTTGCTCATGTTTTAATAGTTTACAAAGTGAAATCGGCAACTGACTATTATCCGGATCTTCAACAATAGCATCGGTAATCATTTGGTAGGCTTTTTTATGGTTGCCTTGTGCATACTCGGCAATGGCATCCGCCAGTGCTTGATCAGAATCCCTGGCAATATACTGGCTTAACACACGATTAAGATCCATTTCAGACTGGTAACCATGCAAGGTTTCAATAACCTTCCCACTTCTAAATAATTTCAAGGTAGGCACACTGGTTATACTATATTCTTTACTGATTTTATATTCTGCATCAACATCTACATTCACTAATAGCATTCGACCATCAAACTGGTGAATAATTTTATCCAGGATCGGATACTGGCGTAAACATGGTCCTGCTTTTTTAGACCAGAAATTAACAAGCACCGGACCTTTATTTGAGTTGTCCAGCACCAGCGCCTGAAAATTATCGACATTCGCAGCATGGATATAGAGTGAATTAACTGAGTCTATCATTGGAATATTATCTTTTTTAAACTAATGGATTTGCGGCATATCTGTTTGGTCAAAATACTCTTGCATAATATCACGTACAGGTTGCGGATAGTTCAAACGTACCATTTCAGACATTCCTTCTTTGAAGAAACCAGGCGCATCCATCGGTAAAGCTTTAATTAAAGCACTAAAAACCTGACGCATTGTATCGGTGTTATGCGTTCGAGTTGCAACAATACCACGATTAATATTAAGTATGCGCCACGGGCGCTGCATATTGGTTATTTCGACATCCTGTTTAATGCTATCGCTGCAAGCATCAGCAATTTGCCCCATAAAATTAGCTAAGGCAGTCAACTCTTCTGGTTCTTTTAAAGCATTGGCTAATTGTGCCAGCGCATCAACAATGGGTTCCAGAATATTAATTTGTCCTTCATGTTTTATCACCCAATCCGCAATAACCAGCGACAACTCCTGCAAACTATTTTTTTCAACAAAACTTTTATTTTCGTCAGCCTGATAAATTAACTTTTCTAAAATGAATAAGCCATGTTCACCAATATCTGTAATATCATTCGTAACAAAACTGGCCTGCCGTTTATCAACACCTTCAACTATATCAAAAAACTGATTCATGGCCGCAATCGTGGTTGTCACCGATTCTTCTGCACTATTGTGAACGTGATTTTTTTCAGCCTCCAGCAATTGTTCACATAGTTGTGTAAATTTTTCACGTGCATCCTTTAGCGATATTAACTGTAATTCCATTTCGACCTCCACTTATGCCATCGCACCATTAATATTAATAATCTGGCCGGAAATATAAGCTGCATCATCTGACACTAAAAAGCCAACCAGTTTTGCAACTTCATCGGGGGTACCAGCGCGCTGCATGGGGACTATCTTTTTAATGGTTTCTTTATCAAAAATCCCTTCTGTCATTTTACTCTGAATAACACCAGGAGCCACCACATTAGCGGTAATGCCACGTGATGCCATTTCAATGGCAATGGATTTTGTTGCCCCATGCAAACCGGACTTGGCGGCTGCATAATTGGCCTGACCACGATTACCCATAACCCCGGCAATTGATGACATTGAAATAATTCGTCCCCAGCGTGTTTGCATCATGGGTAATAATAATGGCTGAGTAACATTAAAAAAACCATTCAGACTTACATCCATTACCTTTTGCCATTGTTCTGACCGCATACCGGCCATAATAGCGTCATCATGAACGCCCGCATTGTTTACCACAATTTGTATCGCGTCTTTGTCTAACAAAGACTGAAGTCGCTGCTTAGTTTGTTCTGCGTCGGTGATATTAAATATAATGGCTTCGGCACTACCACCGTCCTTTTTTATATTTGCAACCAACTCTTCGGCACGCTCTGGTTTTGAATTAGCATGTACAATAACATGATGGCCAGTGGCGGCCAGTTGATAGCATATGGCTGAACCAATATCACCACTGCCACCGGTAACAAGTGCACGTCTTTTTTTTTCTGCCATTTCTATCCTGCCTCTACCATTTGTATAACCGTTGCCCGGCCGGTTGCAACTTTTATTTTTTCACCAACTGTGTTTTCTTTTTCCTGAATAAAGTACATTGTAAATTCATACATTAAACTGCCCCCTTGAGCCATTAATTGTTTAGCATAAATATTCAGGCTTTGTTTAATGTCATCCAGATAAGTGTAATTTAGTTCAACATTGCGTACGGCGGCCAGATAACCCGGCAACAAATTTTTATTATTTTCCCGTGCAAGTAAACCACCGTGAATAGCCATTGCCTGTGCGCAATATTCTATAGCATGCAAGGCTGATAATTTTTTATTTTTATATAGTGGGTTATTTATACGTAAGTGTGACGTTGTTGAACACAATACCGACGCCTTATCCCATTCGATAATGTTGTCGTTTAAACACATTAAACCGGAATGGGGTATTAAACTAGCCAACTCTTCTCTTTCTATCATGCTGCTTTCACGCTAATGTTTAAAGATGTTGACTGTAAGTAGGGTACTACAATATTTTGTGTTTTATTGTTGCTAATCGCCTGCAACAAAGGTAATGAACGTGCCGCAGGATTACCTGTGCGTAAATGCTCTAATCCGGAGTTGTTACATTTTGTATGAGTGTTACTTTCATCTAAATGTAATTCCAGTTTGACAATACTATTTTGTTCTTTATTGGCAGACAGGCACATTGCAACGGCAAAACCTGCTTGCAAATGTCGTACGCTGTCTAGAAGCATAGGTGCCGGGTAATCATAAGCAACGAATAAAACCGGTTGTTGCTCCACCAGGGCAAAAGTGCTGGCTTCTACCAAACCGGCCGCGAAACTTTCATCACAAGCAGATAAACTGTTTGAGCTGTGTTGCGCTTTTGCGGCAATTGCCCAGTAACCAGATGGTGCATTGTGCACTGAATTATGGAAAAGGGTGGGTGAAACAGGATGCTCGGGCAACGTTAGCGCTTTACAAATCTTATCAATAATTCCGTGGTCACCGTCAGAAGATGCAAAAACAGTGGCATAATTTTCTGCCGCTACTAAATTGGAATCCAGGCATTCTTCTGCCGCATGCAGTGCCAACTTTATAAGCTGTGTTGTTCGACGGCGTTCATTAGCCGGTAAAATGGCCGGTGAAAATGTGGGTAGATCTTCAAAAGTATATTTCTCTTTACCCGATAACACAGACTGGCTTTGCCGCCAATCAGGCAACCCCGGTGCAACCAGACTGATGGCATTAACGTAAATTGTTGTACTCATTAGCTTAACCTTTTCGCCCAATAATTAAACTACAATTACTGCCGCCAAAACCAAATGAATTACTAATGAAGCGATTTACTGTATTATTATTTTTAGTCATTACGATATTCGCATTCATAGTTGGGTCAATTTCCTGCGTATTTAAATTAACCGGCATAAAACTATTTTCAATTGCAAGGCATCCAAAAATAACTTCGGTGATACCCGCCGCACCCAGCGTGTGGCCAGTCCAGCCTTTAGTTGAGCTGGCAGCTGTTGTATTGCCAAATACCGTCATTACAGCATTGTCTTCTGCGCTATCATTCGACTGTGTTGCGGTACCATGTAAATTAATATAATCAATATCATTACTATTTAAACCAGCCGAATCTAACGCGGCCTGCATGGCTTTTGCAGCGCCTCGCCCCTCTGGGTGTGGCGTTGACATATGATAAGCATCACTGCTTTCGCCATAACCCTGCAAGGTAAGTTGTTCGCTGCTGTTATCGGTTCGCTCCAGTAAAGCAAAGCCTGCTGCTTCACCAATATTAATCCCTAAACGGTCTTTACCCCAGGGCGTACATTTTTGCTCTGATACAAGTTGCAAACTATTAAAGCCATAAAGTGTGGTCAGGCATAAGCTATCGACCCCACCAACAAGGGCTGCGTCACAAAACCCGGTTTGTATATGCCGATAAGCACTGGCAAACACTTTGGCACTGGACGAACAAGCTGTCGAAACCACATGGGCAGGCCCATTTAACTCGTAATATTGCTGCACAAAGTCACCCAGTGAAAAGGTATTATGCGTTTGAGTATAATGATAGTCCGAAGATAAACGTTTACCCGAATTAGCTTGATTAGCCAATTCCATATACGCCAGTTCAGTTTGCTGGATACCAGAAGTACTTGTTCCCAGAAAAACGCCAATACGGCGACCACCGTATTTATTCCGTGCAGCTAGCACAGCCTCACTAAAATTATCCTGCTGCAACCCCAGATAAGTTAAACGGTTATTTCTGCAATTAAATGCGGCCAAATGCTCAGGTAAACAGACTTCATCCAGCCCCGCCACCTCGCCCACAAAGGTTTTCAAGTCACAACCGTCAAATTGATTCTGGCTTAAGCCCGTCCTGCCCTCCTGTAATGCCTGCAAAGACGCTCTATTACCTGCACCTAATGCATTGGTGGTGGTGTAGCTTGTAATTTTTAAAGGTTTAATCGCCATTGTAATGTTACTTTTTATCTTGAGGGCAACTGAATAAAACGGAAAATAAAAAGCTAAAACTCACTCCAAAAAGAACCGTTAAACCAATTGCGCTTAAAACCGGAATACTTGAACTTGCTAGCATACCAAAAACCAGTGCCGTTGACCCGAAGCAAACCAGAATCCCATAGACTGTTTTTCCCCGGGCAGCTCGACTCTCGCCTTTTCGGGTAAAAAATAAACTGTAATCCAACCCCAGACCCAACACCAGTAATAATGAGACCAGATGGAACAATGACAAAGCCTGACCTGATATATTTAATAGTAAAATATTAAATGCCAACGCCATTGCCACAATAAAACTTACCTGCATTAAACGCCGACTATCCTTTAAACCAAGCAATAAAGTAAGAAAAATAACCAGTAACCCTGCTCCAATAAGAATGATGGCTTCATTTCTAAACTCATCAATAATGGATTGCGATATTTTTTTAATATTCAGAAAGGATACAGTCGGACTATTAATCTGACGAATACGTTGTTCTAGCGCTGCAGTATCTTTAACACCGATAAATCTGACAACACCGAACCAGACATTATCTGAATCAACCAGCATCGGTGATAGCTGTCTAGACAACACAGTACCTTTTAGCTGTGCCATCGTCAACGGTGCAAGCGTCCGACTAGCAGCCACATCTTCAATAAATGCCATAAAACTAGCTTTTCTAAAATGACTACTTTGTGTTGCCTCAGAAACGATTTCTGTCAGCTTATCTTTTTTTGGCAGGTTCTTTTGCCTCAACAACTGTGTTTCGACACTGGGTAAAATCTGGTACGGCGCACGAAAACCCGAAATAATATTGCCTGCAACAAGATTATTTAAAAAACTTTTCAATTGTTCTGTTTTATAAATAACCTCATTACTGCCAGCACCTGAGACAACGGCAATATTCGTCAAATCATCAGTATTTAGCTGCTGTCTAAGTTGCGTATCTATTTTTAATTGTTCTGCAGAAACAGGGCTAAGTTTAGCCAAATCACTTTCCCATGTAACCGGGAATAATAAAAACAAAATAGCCACAACAATAAAACTCAGAACCATAAAACCAGGTTTAAGTGGAATATTGCAGTAGCTTAACCGCGCAACCCATTGTGGCACAGTTGTAATCCCTTTATTTTCCTTAAACTGTAATAACACCGGTAATACAAAGCGGGTAATAATCGCCGCTGTTAATAAACCACTAATAGCAAAAACACCCAACTGAGCCAGGCCAGTAAAGTTTGTTTGTGTTAATGCAAAAAAACCCAGGCAGGTTGTTAATACACCTAACCTTAGCGTTGGCCAGATATTTCTAATAGTTTGTCGAATATTCTCGCTGCTCGCCAGGTGACTAAAAATATGCACCGGATAATCCAGTGCCACACCAATCAGGGTTAAACCAAAGGCTAGCGTAATTCCATGCACACTATTAAAAACAAGCTGGGTTGCCACCAAACCGCCTAAAATAGCAGAAACCAGAGGTAGCCCTGCAAGGAAAACATACCAGAGAGATCGAAATGCCAATAAGATTAATAATAATACGGCTGCACTGGCAATAATGCTGATACGTTTTGAATCTGATTTTATTTTTTCTCGTGCCTGTACCGCAAACACGCCCATCCCTGAAATGGTAATATCCAGATTTTCAGAGCGAATTGCATTAAAGTTCTGAATAATTTTATTAATAGCCCGCTGCTGCTTATTAATATCTGAGCCAGCTATATCAGCAGCAACCACTAACAAAGCTGACTTGCCATCTGATGAAGACCAGACACCCTGTGTTTTTTCAGGTTGCTTACCAAGCTGCCATTGATTAAGAATAAAGCGTACGTCTGCGGTCGGATCATCACGAAATGTTTTTTTTACCATACCGGCTAAGGGTGAACGCAATTCCTGATAACGTTTTTCTAACGTTTGAGAAAAATTTTTCTGAGTAAACATTGAAAGATCATCATTTTGTGCACTTAACAAATAGCGGTATTTTTTTAATAAGCTGCGATCTTTTAATGGCAACAAACCTTTACCATTATTCACCAGGATAAATTCTTTGGTAGCTAATAATTTTTTGCGCAATTGAATACTGGCCTTTGCACGCTTACCAGCCGTACCACCACGAATTGAAATAAGAAACAGGCCGCTGTTTGACTCGTTAATCGCATTTAAAATAACAAGTGGATTAATTGCCGCTGCTGGCTTTTCTAGTTGTTTATTATCGACTTTCTCGGGCAAAAACTGCTGCATATCAGAACTGATTGTTATTCTGGAAGCAACAAACCAGCCAGAAAAAATAAAGAATAACAGAATACCCAAAATTGGGAGCAAAAATGCAGGTTGTAACTGTTTATTTTTTAAATTTAACACGCTATTTCTTAGTTACCGGATTTTTTATCGTCAACACAATTTTATCCCCGCCGGATTCTAATGTGGTTACCTTATTGATTGTCTCTCCTGCCCCATCAATAATAATAGTTTGAATATATTCCAGTACTTCTTCGTCTGTGGGTGTCAGCTTTATAACCCACTTTAATTTATTTTCTTGCTGCCCGGAAGGCAAAGTGTCAACAAACTCAACAGCATAATACTGTTCAAGTTTTCTTAAATTACCTGACAATACACCCCTATAGGCTTCTACAAATACTTCGATCAGTGGGTAATTTGAAAGTAGTAATTGCTGCTCTTCACCCTCTGTTTTTTTAACGATTAACGTGTCACCGGTTACTTTGAGATATTCAGCTTCAGGCTGCGTTGTTTTTTTTATTAAAGTATCCGGTGCGATATATTCGAGCTGGCCACTCAACTTTATTTTTTCATTCAACAAACTGTAGGTTTTTATTTCTGTAAATGTCGCAAAAACTTCTGAAACAGATGATAGCTGGTCTAAAACATCTTCCAGCTGCTTATTATCAGCAACAGCCACACTGGAAAACAAAATAGCAAGTGCAGGCCATAATCGTATTCTGATTATTTTATTTATTTTCATCATTCCAGAAGTCATAAAAATTAAACCAGTTATACGGTGACTTTAAAATATAGTACTCCAGTCGAGAAGCATATTTTTGTGTCCAGATCTGCACTTCTTGCTCCCTATTCTTACGCTCAATACTTAAACCCTCGGTTAATAACTCGAAATAAAGATCATAGCGATTGCCACCCTGATATAAACCATAAAATAGCACAACCGGTACTTTTAATATTGAGGCCATTAACATGGGGCCCGCAGGAAAGTTGACCTTATCACCCAGTAAGATACAGTCTGTTTTTCGTTCCCCCTCGGTTACCCGGTCACCTAGCATACCGACAAAATAGCCTTCATCGATCGCCTGTTGCATTTGCAAAAGAGCATCGTTATTAGCAAGATTAATGACTGTTTTTGCCACATCTGGGTTCAATTCATCAAAAACTCGAGTGATCATTTGATTGTGTTCGCGATACATTAATATCTTTAATTTTACTCTGCTATTTTTAACCGCCAATGAACGCAAAACTTCAAAACTGCCATGATGTGAGCCCAGCAAAATACCACCTTTACTCTTTACCATATATTGATCAAGAATATCCTTCCCATAAATTTTTATTTTAAACTTATCATGCTGATCAGTAAGAAAATAAACACGATCCAGAATCGTTGCTGAGAAATGGTGAATATGCTTTACTACCGTAACAAAGGGAAACCCTGGCCTATTCTTTAAGCGCCCAAGACGTTTAAAATAATTTTTAGAGGCGCGAATAACTTTTGGTGAGGTAACAAAAAAGTAAGCTGTAATCGGGTATAGAATAATTCTTGCAGTCGGGCGGCCAATATTTAAGGCTATCCAGCAAATTAATTTTAATGTGAACGAATTACTTCTTTCCGTCGCTTCCTTCCAGCTTGTACTTTTTTTTGCTGTATGGCTCATAATAAAGTTACTCGGTACCAGCTTGCTCTTTAAGCTTTATCTCGCCCTGTGCCATTAACGTATCATTGTTATACACAAAAAATTTTACTTTTGAATAACCAGTACTGGTAACACTATTCTCCTTAACCTGTACAAATACTTGCTGCTCGGCAAGTAAAGGCTGCAAAAATTTCACGCTGCTAAAACCGGCTATTTTAAACCGGCTATTTTGCTGCAAAATAATACTTGCCACTTCATCAAGAATAACCACACCTGGCACAATCGGGTTGCCCGGAAAATGTCCGGCTAAGCAGGGATGATCCTTTTTTATCTGAAATGATGGCTGTACGACTGGCATTATCCTTTTTCCATCTATACTATTTTAGCTTTACATTTGCACAATAAATCGATAAGCGCCTGTCGTGTTAATTTCCCGGTTTCATTATAAGGCAAGTCCGGCACCTTATAGATTGGTCGCGGAATAAAGACACTATCAACCTTTCGCGCTAACGCTGTTGAAATTTGTTGAGTGGTTAATTTATCTGTTACCACAAACGCGGTTAGTCTTGACACTTCATTATTGTCATCTGGAAAATAAACCGCAGCATCTTTCACACCCTCGATGGATTCCAGCTTTAGCTTTACATCGGATAAAGACCCTCGTTTACCAGCAATATTTACCATATCTTCATCACGGCCTAATAACTTAAAATGATGTTCATCTTCAATTTCAACAATATCATTTAACACAACACTGTTTTCCATGTAAGGCGCGTCAATATAAGTTTTACCTTCGGCCTGATAAATACGCATACCTTTATACAATTGCCAGCTTTCCTCTTTTAAGGTTTCACGCGAAGCCATTGAGCCTGCTTCTGTACAGCCAAATATTTCATTAACCGTTGCTTTCATTGTATCTTCAACCTGCCTGGCAATTTCAATTCGCAATGGTGCTGTTGCTGATATAATAAAAGCAATACCGTTCCATTGTAAATTTCCACTAGAGACACAGGCACGTAAATGCACCGGGGTTGTGATCAGTATAACGGGCCGTGGAGCAGATTCAATGACCCGCCGAATATCTTCAGGATAAAAAGGCCGGCCAACATAAACCGGGCAGGTATTTTGTAAACTATAAAGGATAGATGTTTCAAGACCATACATGTGTTGTGGAGGAACAGTTGAAACAATATAAGTTGGTTTTTTATCCAGAGAAAACCGTTCGGCTGCCATCTCTGCGCCCATAACCAGTGCTTTCCAGGTTTTTCTGTTTCCTTTTGGCTTACCTGTACTACCTGAAGTAAAAGCAATCGCCGCAATTAATTCATCATCAATAGCCGGCGTTTCAATTGTGTTTTTTGCGCGACTGAATTTATTTTCTTTTTTAAAGAGTGCATTCATATTCAGTTGTTGCAATTCCAGACCTGCCAGCCTTTCTTCGGTAATGCAGTAGCTGTCGGCATAGTCTTCTAGCACTGCATCGAGTGTTTCCAACACTCTGTTTTGAGGCAATAAATTTGTCTGGCTTTTTACTATGACTGCGGCAAAGGCAACCATGAAGTAATAACGATCTTCACATAAATTAATAGCGTACCTGTTATCTGGTAAATGCGCAGCCACGTGCATCACATCAGCCAGAAATTGCGCATGGGTTATCTGTAGTTGCTCATTCCATGCAACTAGCGAATGGCTATTTGCATGTTGTGTCAGGTTTAATTTCATTAACGGCTACGCTGTACATATATTAACTGTTTAATAAAACGAATAAAGCTCGGGTGCTCTAAACGGCGCAGAACAATTCTACGTAGCAGATATTCAAACATGACAAAAAGTATAACTAAAATATAGTTTAAAAAGTTGGTAATATAAGACCATGTTTCTATATCATAAATAGCGGCTACCACCATCGACTCCACGGCAAGAAACAGAAAAAACACAACCCACATATAGGTTATAAAGCGTGTGTATTTTTTTTCTTTTTCAACTAATGGTGTTGTCCTTATTTTCTGGGCAATGCATGTAACAAAAGCTGTTTGCTGCCCCATTAGTGTTTTCCCAAAAGCATAAGCCAATGCCAGTGGAATAAGCACAGGTGGCAAAAAGACAACCAGCCGCGCCTCATAAATTAAAACCGCACTAATAACGGCACTTAGTAACAATAAGCCCATTGCCAGCCATTTATAACCCTGTGAAAAATTTTGTACAACAATAAGTAACAACAAGGCAACGATATAAATACCGGCAAACAGATACTGCCCGGTCACAACCAGGTAATGCACTAAAAATGGATAGCTGATGCTAGCCAGCAAGACCGGTAGTTTCCAGTTTTGTTTCTTTAACACGATGTTTAATCTATTAAAGTTTATTGTAGCAAGACAAAACTTTTGCTACTGCCTGTTTTTTTCGATATGTTCGCTTAACTGACGCAAGGTTGAAAAAATAGTGGCATTATCCGGATCGTCAGAACGCAACTGAAACCCGTATTTCTGTGAAATCGCCATTGCTATTTCCAGTGCGTCGATAGAATCCAAACCCAGTCCATCACGAAATAAAGGTGCTTCCGGCTCAATTTCAGCCGCACTGATATCTTCCAGGTTGAGTGCCTCTATAATTAATCCCGCAACTTCTAATTCTCTCTCACTATGCTGACTACCGGACATGTTATTCCCCATAAAACTGTCTGTACTTACATCTTAAGGGCTGGAATTATAGCAGAAACGCTCTAAGTAAGGTGACAAAAAGCCTTAAATGGCTAACTATTGAGCACTTAAAGTTCCGACAAAGCCATTAAAATCAGTATGTTACTATAAATCTCGTCCTTATCTCTGTACCAACCTCCTGTTCAAGCCCATTTTGCGATAAAATAACAGGCTCGACCCTTAACAATACTGGAAGTCTACCCAAGATGTCTGTGGCTCATATCAATCCTTCGAATCACCTTTTTTCATCAGGCCATGCCCCCTTTAGTATTTCTTTCGCTCAGACCGAACAAATTCAGGCGCTCGATAAAGAAAAAATTATAACTACCATTCAGTTTAGCGCAACAGAACAAGCTGAATCAGAAGATCTGGAAGCATTTAATATTATGCTGCCATCGTTATCAACACCCGCTTATTCAGAAGTCTGGGTTGCACGTGATAAACTTGTTTCAGGCCAGCAGGGTGATATTAAGTTCAGAAAAAATAACGAGATTTTATTTGGCAAAATTTGTCTTGATGAGTCCAGGTTTGATTCACTTGAAGATTGCAGTAATCACGCTTATTCATCCATGTTGAATTTTATAAATCAAAAAGAATTTCCGCACCTGATACGTATCTGGAATTTTTTCCCTGAAATTAATGCGAGCGTTAATTCAGTTGAACGTTACCAGTCTTTTTGTATTGGCCGCTATAGTGCCTACCAGAATGTAACAGAATTTGAACGTACATTGCCGGCAGCAACAGCCATAGGTTCGCATGGTAAGGGCTTTATTGTTTATTTTGTTGCAACAACCAAAGCCGGTGTACAGGTTGAAAATCCACGGCAAATCAGCGCCTATCACTACCCGGAAAAATACAGCCCTAAAAGCCCGTCATTTGCACGTGCTACGCTTAAACACTGGCCATCGGTAACTCACTTTTTTATTTCAGGTACCGCCAGTATTGTTGGCCACGAAACATTACATGAAGAGAATGTTTTAATTCAGCTCGAAGAGACTCTCAAAAATATTGAAGCTTTGGTAACAACCGTTCGTGATACCCATCAACAGCCTATCCATGACATTACTAACCTGTCATTAATGAAAGTCTATATCCGTTACCCTGAGCACTATAAAATGATACAGGAATCCCTGTCACAAAGAATGGGCAAAAACATTTCGATTGTTTATTTACAAGGGGACATTTGCCGTTCAAATCTACTACTGGAAATTGAAGCCTTTGCTGAGTTCCAGCATTAACATTGCCAGGTTCATTCTATATTTTTATGCTGAGCAAAATAAATGCTCTTTATTCAGACCATTAGTGGTAAAAATAAGCTAAGCTTCACGCTCATTTACTATTTTTCACTAATCTGAAAACGCTGCACAACGCTATTAAGCTCTTCAGTCAGTCTATTGAGTTCCTTACTGGCATCCAGCACCTGTGTGGCTCCAACCGCATTTCTTTCTGAGATAACATTAATATCCACAATATTACGATTAATTTCTTCGGCCACTCCTGTTTGCTCTTCTGCCGCACTGGCAATCTGCGTATTCATGTCATTAATTGTGCTAACCGAGCTGGTAATTGTATGCAGTGATGTCCCTGCATTGCCCGCTTGCGTCACCGTCTGTTCTGCCCGCTCACGCCCCTGTTCCATCGTTGTCACTGCATTACGAATACCCGATTGAAGTTTTTCTATCATTGCCTGGATTTCATTTGTTGAATGCTGGGTACGGCTCGCCAGGGTTCTTACTTCATCGGCAACAACAGCAAACCCGCGCCCCTGCTCGCCTGCACGTGCCGCCTCGATTGCAGCATTCAGCGCTAACAGGTTAGTTTGCTCCGCAATACCACGAATAACATCCAGAATAGTACCAATGGACTCACTGTCATCACGCACTTCATTAATAACGGTACTGGCATTCTCAACTTCATTAACAAGCTGCTCAATGGAGCTAATGGTATCGCTGACAACACGCTCACCGGTATTCACCTCAGTATCTGCATTGCTCGCCGCGTCAGCTGCGCTACTGGCGTGGCGTGCAACTTCACTCACAGTAGAAGACATTTCGTTCATTGCAGTTGCTACCTGCTCAATACTTAGCTGCTGTTCATTCAAACTATTTTGTGTCGACTTTGTAATCGTAACCATTTCATGGGCAGAGGTACCAAGGCGCCCGGAAATAATATTTATCAACTCTATTATTTCGCGCAGCTGGATAGTCGTCTGCTGCATTGCCTTTTGCAGTTGACCAATTTCGGCAGTGGCAGTCACATCAATATCGGTGGTTAAATCACCCGCCGCTATCTTGTTTAGATTAGTTACAACATCGCCTAAGGGTTTAAGCATATAGCGCATATAAAGATACAGGCCTATTAGCGCAAAAATAATGATAAAGCCAGTCAGCCCATATGCAAATATATTGGTGTTTCGAAGAGCGGCATACGACTCGGTATAATCCTTTTCAATAACAAGATGAGCCAGTGGGTTGCCTTTATTATTGGTAATAGGCAGCGTTGTCACTGCGCCAATGCGACCCCGCATATCATGCTGTTGCAAGCTGCTCTCTCCTAATACGGGCAGCTCAATATGTTCTACGGGAAGCGTGTTTTCTTTTGTTCGTGTGCTGTATTCCGTTTTACCTGATGCATTAACAATGATTAATTCTGAATGATCATTTTTTTTAAAATCTTCGATGGCATCTTGTAAATTCCGTGCAAAAATACCAACACCAATGGTTTTGCCCCGCATCGTGAGCGGAAAAACAACAACAGCAACCAGACGGCCATCGTCAGCACGCTCGACTCCACGCATTATCTTACCGGCTGTAATTGCCTGCATGACCAGTGGCTTATTCGTTTTACCCTTGAATGCCATCGGGGCTGAAAAAAGCACCTCCCCGTTCAGATCGGCCAACTGCATGCGTGAGATAACTTTAGATGCAGACAGCAGATTAAATGTTGTTGAAGCACCTTCCTTGAGTGCCTCGATGTCTTTAGCAACCAGCGCCTTACGCGTTGCACGGTCACGTGCCAGTATCGATGTACCTGGCAACATCTTTTCCATCTGGCTATCAATAATCTTTTTCCAGAGTACCGCTTTCCCTGTAATGGTCGCATCGGCAAACATCCCTTTAACGTGCCCCTGAGAAAGCATACTGGTACCAATTAGCGTAAAGGATACCAATAGCGTCACAATACTCGCACCGATTGTTACTTTTGCGCGTAAACTTAAACTCATCGAAATAGCCCTAAGCTGTTAAATTATTTTTACTCGACAGGGTAACCTGCAGCTTTCCATGCAGGAAAACCATCACGGAAATAGTAGACTTTGCTGTAACCCCAGCCCACCGCCTTGGCACTGGCCTTTGAGCTTCGCATGCAACTTTCACCATTACAGTAAATAACGACTGCATCATTTTTCTTGATTTCCTTACCCATGCTGGCTTCATTGAATTTCTTCTTTAGCTCAATATGAATTGCATCAGGAATGCGGCCAGCACCCCAATCCTTATCGGAGCGAACATCCAGAAAGATACTACCTTTATCAAACAGCGCTTTTGCTTCTGCCGCCGTTACCGTTTTAGCGCCCGCCACCGTCATCGGCGAAACTTTACCCGCTTGAACGGATGTAATAAAAGCAAAGAAAAATAAAACGCTGAATAATCGTAATGTAATTTTATTCATAAACTGTGTCTCCTTAAAAACAAAAATCTATTTTTGGGCGCCCATGACCAACAAGGCAGGTGTGGTTCTGTAAAGCTGAGTGAGGCTAAGTACTTTATCGGCGACTTGCTGGCAAACTTAAATAAAAGTAAACACTAAATAAATTAATAGAAACCCATAAAAATACTTGATGATCTGACATCCTGCCAGACAGGCAGGCATGGTGTTAATTTAAGTGCGCATTAATGGAGCTTCAACTTCATTGCGCTTTTGTTTGCCAAGGAGCTGCTCAATAAGTATTAGAGTGAAATCCATTGCCGTGCCTGGCCCACGCGAGGTAATGATATTGCCATCAACAACAACACTTTGCTCTTTATAATATGCGTTCCTGATATTACATTGTTCCAGACTACCGGGATAACTGGTAATTTTTTTACCGTCAAGCAACCCGGCTGAAGCCAGCGCTTTGGGTGCCGCGCAAATTGCAGCTATTATTTTATTGTCAGCGGCCATGGATTTTAATTTGCTTTGCACCCGCGAATCACTCTGTAAATGATCGGCACCGGGTAGACCGCCAGGCAAAACGATGGCATCAAAAGTATCGTTCATCACACTATCAATCAACGTGTCCGCAATCAGCACCATCCCACGGCTGGCCTGCACCGGATTTTTATCCAGACTGGCTGTAACCACTTTTATTCCGGCGCGGGTGAGTAAGTCGGTAATAGTGACTGCTTCGAGTTCTTCACAACCTTGTGCTAGCGGCACCAGCACTTTTAGTTGTTTTTGCCTGGTTTCAGCGGTGTGTTCCATTGTGTTAGCCTCTTATTCGCTTTACGCTGAGCGCGATGTTGTTGCCGAATGGTTAGCAGCTCAGACATATAAACAAACTCCACTCCCTGCGCTTTTGCTTCCGGCAACCATTGTTCCAGTGCATGCATTGTTTCAGGAAAAGGGTGTGCAATAACCACTGCACTGCCATTGCGTTTAGCAGCACTAATTGCTCGAGCAAGCTGTCGCTGTATCGCTTTTTCTGATAAATCATGATCTACAAAAATATCACGCGTTTCACTGGGTAAACCGTATTGCCGTGCCACATTAAGTGCCTGGCTTTTTCCTGATGTTCGACTATCGACAAAATACATTTGCTTTGTTGCCAGTATTTCCATTAGCCATGTCATCTGCTCAAGCTGTTGTGTTAATAAACTGCCCATATGATTATTAACACCCTTTATATAAGGTATTGCCAGCAAATTATGTTCTAACTCCAGCTCAAAAATTGCCTGCGGCATAGCCGTCGTTAAACCACCTGGCCCAAGCTTTTTGCCATTGGTTGCCTCCATTGGAATATGCAGCATAAGTTCTTTTTGTTTTTTATTAGCTAGATTGGCCAGTTTTCTTGCATGTGGGGCATAAGGCAGAAAGGAGTAGGTAATGTTTGCCGGCAAATTAATGGCACGCTTACCTGACTGATACCGGTAACCCATATCATCAATAATAAGACTGATATAATACCGTGCCTTAACTTGCGATGACTTGCCCTCTAATAAAGGGTTTTGTATGGCAGCGGGATCCACGGCGACACTGGAGACGGGTGTTGCATTGGCAACTTGCAGGCTATACAAAAAAAGAGCCATTAATGATACAGCTAGACGCATATGTGATTCCGGCTTATAGAGAGCAAGGTCTCCTGTTAAAATTAAGGTGTCCGAAATACTAGCGCCTTAATTTTAAAAACCTTTAATAAAAAAACGCTATATATTTATTTCATACCACTCAGTAAATGTAACCCTTTTAACAAATTAAGTGCTTCATATAAGGGGTAATCCTTACTTGCCAGCGGTTTTTCTTTGCTATCCGATTCATTCTTTTTATTTATTTTCTTTTCAATATCTGGATTTTTATCATTCATCAGGTGACCCTGCAAATCGGCTTCCTTAACATACGGATCATCCCCTTTTTTTACTGCGACTTCTACATGGCTAATTTTAATATCCGGGGTAATGCCTTTTGCCTGAATCGTGCGGTCATTTGGTGTGTAATAACGCGCAGTTGTCATTTTTAAAGCCGTGTTATTGCCTAATTTAACGATAGACTGTACCGAACCTTTACCAAATGTTTGTGTACCCATAATCACGGCACGCTTATGATCCTGCAAAGCACCTGCAACAATTTCCGATGCCGATGCCGAACCGCCATTAACCAGAACCACTAAAGGAATACCATTAATACGATCAACCGGTGTTGCCTGAAAACTGTGCTGGCTATCACGATGCCGACCACGCACTGAAACAATAACGCCTTCTGTTAAAAATGCATCGGATACGGCAACCGCAGCATCCAGTAAACCACCAGGATTATTGCGCAAGTCTAAAACCAGCCCATTAACCCCTGTTTTTTTATTTTTCTTCTTAATGTCGTCAATGGCTTTTAATAAATCTTCGCCGGTGCGTTCCTGAAATTGGGTAATACGAATGTAACCATAACCTGGCTCCAATACTCGGTATTTGACACTCTTAACCCGAATTTTGTCGCGTACCACGGTAACTTTGAACGGCTTATCCACACCTTCACGCGACACCAGTAAATCAATCGGCTCACCCGGCTTACCACGCATTAATTTAACCGCTTCGTCCAGTTCCATACCTTTAACCGGCTTTTTATCCAGACGAATAATTAAATCACCCGCTTTAATACCAGCACGCTGCGCAGGTGTATCATCAATAGGGGAAATGACTTTTACAAAACCGTTTTCCATGCCCACAACAATGCCCAAACCACCAAATTCCCCCCGAGTACCAACAGTCAGCTCCTTGAACTCGTCGAGATCCAGAAAAGAGGAATGGGGATCCAGACCGCTTAACATGCCGCGAATGGCATTGGTTAATAAGGTTTTATCATCAATTTTTTCAACGTAATTTTCTTTAATTTTGCCAAAAACTTCACTAAGCGTTCGAATATCCTCCAAAGGAATACCATCATAAACCGAGCTGCTATTTTTATCCGCAAACACACTCTGTCCTAGCGCAAGTACCACCCCTAAAAATAACCCAAACATTAAAATCAATACGTTACGTGCATTCGCTGGCATAATTTGTCTCTTATCTTTTCTTTATCTAATGACTAATTCATCTTAAACTAATCTGCTAAACGGTTCTTTTTAAACGATCTATCCTTAAATAGATACTACCTTAAATATTTTTACTGTCCACTATTTAATGGTGTTCCTGTGTGCCACATAACCATCTGCACCTAAAATTGCCCGGTGTTTTAACCTCGGCGAACTTTGCGACACCAGATTTTCGGATTAGTCGGCTTGCCATTCTTCCTGATTTCAAAGTACAGCCCTGCTTTTGCCTGCCCACCCGTATTGCCCACACTGCCTATAATTTCACCTTCATCCACCCAGTCACCGGTTTCTTTTCTTATATTCTCATTATGGCCATATAAGCTCATATAACCATCACCATGATCGATAATAATCAGTAAACCATAGCCACGTAACCAGTCGGCATAGGCTACCCGACCATGTGATATCGCCCGCACATTATTACCTTGCCGTGCCTTGATAAGCACCCCATTCCATTTTACTTTCGCCGTTTTTCGTGGTTTACCAAATAAATTTTTTACTGTTCCCAAAGCGGGCCAGTACAATTTCCCTTTGAGCGTTGCAAATGCCTTATGTTTACCCGGTTCGGTTAATATTTCCGGCATACTATCGGTGATAACATTCAACACCCGTTCTAACTGTTTTTCATTTGCCAGCATCTGCTGTAATGCGCCATCTTTACTCTCAATATCCTTTGAAAGCCTGGCAATCACTATCGCACGTGCCTGATAACCCGCTTCAAGGTTCTTTTTTTCAATAAGCTGCTGCTGCTTAAGATGCTGTAACGTTTTATTTTCCTTGTTAATGCGTTTTTTTATCTGCGCAAGGCTTCGCAGGGTTTTAGTTGAAGTGTCAATTCGTTCTGAACGTGCCTGATTAAAATAGTCATAATAAGTTAATACCCGCCCAATGGCATTTGGATTTTCCTGATTCAGCAATAATTTTAAATATTCCTGCTTACCAATAGTATAAGCCGTCCGTACTTGCTGACCCAGCAAATTACGTTGCATAGAAAGATCCTTCGTTAGCGCTCTGCGCTGCGCTTGTAACTGCCGTAACCTTTTATTTTGCCGCCGTAGCTTACGTTTTAACTGATTAAGATTTTTAACCCGTTTGCTAATACTGATTTCAGTGGCTCGGAGTTCCTGCCGCACTTTGTCATGTAAAGTGCGAACTTTGTCCAGCTCACTTCGTAGACTTTTTATTTTAACTTTTAATTGCTGTAATTCCTGCTCACGTTGCTCCCTGTTATCGCCATCAAAAGAATCGGCTAACGCATAAAAACAGTTGCCAGCAAAAGCAAGTGTTACAAACAATATAAGTAAAATTGTCTTATGCATTATTTAGTTTTTTAATCATACTTCTATGCGGAATACCGGCATCCATAAACTGCTCACTGTTACAAACAAAACCATGCTGCTCGTAAAATGACATGGCACTCACCTGTGCATGTAAATACACTTCGCTCAGATTTTGTTGTTTGGCTACTGCCAGCAATGCTACCAAAATTGCCGAGCCAATACCTTGTTTCCGGTATAATTTTAATACCGCCATTCGGCCAATATGGCCATTGGGCTTTATCCGCCCGGTTGCAATGGGTCTTTCTTTGTCGTTAAAGGCAATAACGTGTCGAGCCGTGATATCAAACTCATCCCATTCCAGCTCTTCAGGCACTCGTTGTTCCAGTATAAAGACTTCACGCCGAATCGCACTCAGTTGCTGTTGATGGCTTTCCCATGCACACTGATGAATTGAATAATTTTGCATTTCGAATAAATGTTTTTTTGCCTGCTTGATGGACAGGTGGCGGCATTATGCTTTCGTCTGCCCAGTAACCGGTTCTGCAAATTCCCTTGCTAGCCATTGCTGAAAATCACTGAAATTTAATGGCTTACAATAGAAAAAGCCTTGTAAAATATCAATACCCAGTAAATTCAGGCTATCGATTGTCTTCTGGTTTTCTACGCCTTCAGCAACCACCTGACAATTCAGGTTATGCCCCAGCTCTATGATTGTCTTGATAATGGCCTGGTCACTGCTGCTATTGTGCATATCCAGTATAAATGATTTATCTATTTTTAAAGTATCAATAGGTAATTTTTTTAGATAGTTAAGCGATGAAAAACCGGTGCCAAAATCATCGATGGCCAATTGCAGTCCGGCAGAGGAAAGCTCATTTAATATTTTTCCGGCTCGACTTAAATCATGCATAAGTGCTGTTTCTGTTATTTCAAACTCAACTTTTGCAGGGTTAAAATCCGCAGTTTCCAGAATGGAGACTATCTTGTCGGGCAATGAAAAGTCCTGCAAGCAATAGGTAGATAAATTAATACTAATACCAAATGCATAACCCTGTTGGTTCCATTTTTTACAGTCAACGACAGCCTGCTCGAGTATCTGCAATGTTAACTGGCGAATCAGTCCCATCTGCTCTGCCATGGGTATAAATTCTTCGGCTAAAATATTGCCAAGTTCCTGATGCTGCCAACGAGCAAGCACTTCGGCTCTGTTTATCATTTTCTGGTTGTCATTCACCAGGGGCTGGTAGGCAATGCTAATTTCTTTGCTTTCAACCGCAACACGCAGGTCGGCCATTAATTTTAACCGTCGCATACTGTGTTTATTTTGTGCCGGGTGATAAATGGCAAACCCGGATTGTGATTTTTTAGCCTGGTACATGGCAATATCCGCATGTTGCATAAGGGCTTCGACCGTATCACCGTGCTCCGGGAAAATGGCGATGCCAATGCTGGCTTTGCTCTCCGTTGAAATATTGTTGATACGAAAGGGTTTATCCATTGCATTTAGAATCCGTTCGGCACAAAGTTTAGAACCGGCAAAATCAGTTTGAGGTAATAGCACTGCAAATTCATCCCCACCCAATCGTGAGATAGAATCTTTTTCCCGAATTGAGGCCAGTAAACGTGCGCTTACCATTTTTAACAGCTCATCACCAAACTGGTGCCCCAGTGTGTCATTAATTTCTTTAAAGTGATCCAGGTCAATTAAAAATAATGCAAAGAATAAATTATCACGCCGTGATTGCAAAAACAGCTGCTTTAAGCGGTCATTAAGTAACGTTCTATTTGGCAAGCCGGTCAGGTTGTCATGCAGGGCAATGTGCTTTAGCTGCTCATTTTTTTCAGCTAGTTTTTTTGATATTTTGCTGCTTAGCAACAGGCTGATCCAGACCGCAAGCCAGAGAACAACAATACCGGTAGTCAACATACGTTGTTTTAATACTGTTGTTATTCTGGTTTCTTCATTTGCTTCCGGCTCAAGCATAATAAGCTGATAATTCTTATCGGGAAGATCACTTATTGCCCAGTAATATTTATCCTGACCAAGATTAACCAGCCCATGATTAGTCTTGTCTGAATATTCTGCTTGCAGTTGCTGTGAGATCAAAGGTATATCAAGTTTATTACCTTCTGCCGTTGCATAATATAAAATTTGGCTATTTTTTTGAACCAGCAAAATAGAACCCGGTGTAGAGAACCTGTTGCGAAGTTCTTCAAGGTAAATCTCGGAAACATACTTATCACCGGGCAGAGTAATCCGTTCAGCAACCTCCCGATTAAGATATTGCAAAAAAATAGTAAGCTGATCACCTCGGCTTTCCGTAATTTCCCTGTATACCAAAAAACCAAAAACAACTTGTGCCAATACGGTTATGCCCAATACAGACAGTAGTATTTGTGACTGCAAACGCATTAAGTCGTATTACGGGTCTTTTCTATTGCAGGTGCTGATACCCGTAATAACGTACAAGGGACAAAATCTTGCTAGAGCCACAATTAAACTTAATACACCAATAACACCAATAATATTTGAGCTGAGTGAGTCGGTGATAAGCTCATTATCAATGAATCCTGCATAAATTAAAACCAGACTTATACCTATACGTAAAACCTGATCCAGTCGACCAACATTTCTTTTCATAACTCACCCCCGTTACGTAATTTATGTTGCTTGCTGATATCCTTATGAGGTTTTCCTGCCAGCATATTATGCAGTTCACCTGAACAAGCCGTTACTCTTTAGTTACTGTAGAACCAAGCGGTAATAATTTATATTTTCTGGCCACCGCTGTAAATGATTTACCGTGTTGCACCTGTTTTATAATTGTTAATAAATCTTCAGATGGATTCATTGCAGTAACAGCTGAAAGTGTTCTATAAAATGGATAGCTTTTATTTTTTAAATTTTTAGCACTGGCGACCACTTTATCAATGCTAACCGCCTTCACATTACTGCTTCTGTCAAACAACCAGGTAGAGCCTGTGTGCCCGATGGCTGTTTCAAATTTTGTCACCATTTTTACCATTTCATCGGCACTGCTGACATTAATTCGCTCTTTCGTAAACTCGCCTGCCGTTGGTAAAATTGTTTTCCAGTGCCCCGGACGTTTTTTACAGTGCAAGCGGGTAATAACTGCAATAGGTTTGTTCCAGCCGCCCAGCTCATTCCAGTTAGTAATATCACCACGGAAAATAGCGCGAACCTGATCAATTGATAAATTTTCAACTGGGTTCTTTTTATTTACAAGAATTAAAATAGGCTCAGCAGCAAGCGGATAAATTTTTATTTTCTTTTGATTCAGTTCTTGCTGGCTTAGCGAACAGCAAACAAAACCAAAAGTTGGATGTGCATGGCTGTGCTTCTGTGCCAGTTTTATTCCGGCATTACAGCCCATCCCAAGATTGGAGTTTTTTCCATATAACTGAAGCTTTTTGCTGGTCGATTCCTCTAGTTCATCTTTAAGATCGTCAAAAATAACCCAGGCAAAATGGGCACCCGCACCCGTGATAGCAACCGGTTCTGTATAACCAGGGGGTATAAAAGACAAGAGTGAAACAAACAAGACATAAACAAGGCGCAACGACTTTGTGATTACCCATGACATCATATAACTACACATAGAAATGATTAAAAAGACCCATTTGCTTTTAAGCAGGTCAGTAGTTATTAGCTGACAAATATGTACCTGCTCTTTATTTATGTATAGTATACAAACAGAATGTTTGCTACACCTTTTAACTTTGTTTTCACTGTCGATCCATTCATGCAAACAAGAACATATTACCCCAGTAATTAAGTACAGATAGTATCAAGCTGAACATAAAGCATATAATAGAAACTAGCCCCACAGTAGCATGAAAAAATATCCAATCACGATTACTTCGCTATCACTCGCAGCGACTTAAATCTGGCCACGATAAACAATGCAACCCTGCTAAATGGCAGGACAAGAACCTTGCACAAACCTGAAGCTAATTAATCGTCCACCGAATATTTAGTGTCAATGGCAACAATATGTACGTTAATCCAAAGGCTTAAAAAAGCCATAAATTCACCATTTAGCTTTATCTCATCCCCTTCTATAAAATCCTTAGCAAACTTGTCAAGATCATCCAGTAAGTGCTGGTGAATCTGTTTGTGCGCCTCAAAACCATGAAAGTTAATTGCTTCCATATGGGCTTCCTCATCTCTAAAGTGAACAACAACATAGTCCATTAAATTTTTTACCGCCTCGATCACTGCCTCTTTTCCTCTATCACTTTCATTAATCTGATAGAGTGTTTCCATTAGCCCAATCAAATGCTTATGCTGGTCATTCATTTTTTCAACATGAACATCCAAATCGGGTTCCCATTTAAAATATGCCATTCACTTTCTCCTTGTCCTGCAATAGATAGATATGCGCCACCATATAACCTGAATATAAATAAGGTTATCGGCTAAAAAAAAGGTTTGTTTAGTTATTTTAAGGTGGCTGTTTTAAAAGGGGGCAGAACCTGAGGTATCCCACAAAAAAGTGATCAAAAACAATAGCTTAAAAATACAGGTATCAATACTGGAATAAAACGCGGTCATTGCGAAGGAACAACGTGACTGCGGCAATCTCAAATTTATGACTTTTAATCATCAGATTACCGTGTCAACACTGAAAAAACAGGTGTTTTTCAGTGTTTCCTCGCAAAGACAGGCAAGGCTAAATCCCTCAGGGGCAAGGCAGAGCAAAACTTAAAATAACAGTTGCCCGGCGTTATAAAGCGACAGAATGATTTGCTGCTCTGCTTTATTGAAGGTATTTTTATTTAAATCACATTCGCGCTGTGCACACAGCGTTTTTGCAAACCAGCGACTAACAAGCCTGTCATCACCATCTATAAATAAATATGCTTCTGAGTTTTGCTCGTAAAAAGCAAAACGACTAGCGGGGTTGCGATATAAAACAGGATGGCTTTGTTTTAATGCGTCAAAACTTGCAAAGTGTTCTTCATTTTCGTACAGCAGATCTGTTTTAGTGTCACTCACAAAACGACCAAACCATTGTGCTAAAACCGGCTGGCCGGAATTAAAATAATCTTTAAAAATTTCACGTATATTTTCAACCGTCGCCCCGGTTATTTCATTTGAGTGTGTCTGTTGTTGTAAATTTTTATCTTTATAGATTTTATTATTCGCTATATCTCGGCTAATAAAATCTATAAAGTCAGTTAGCATTTCTGTATGGGTGGGCGCTCGAAAGCCGATTGAAAAACTTAAACAGTCATCTGTTGCAACACCATAATGACTCACACCTGGTGGAATATAAATAATGTCGCCTGGCTCAAGCAACCATTCCTCCTCGGCCGTAAAATCTTTCTGAATTCGTAAAGTTGTATTAGCAACCTGATTATCATCTGCTACGGGTTGGCTATTGAGCTGCCAACGCCGATGCCCCTGTGCCTGCACAATAAACACATCGTATTGATCCAGGTGCGGGCCAACCGTTCCGCCTTCCGGTGCATAGCTAATCATTAAATCATCAACACGCCATTCAGGAATAAAACGAAAGGCATCAACGATATTAACCAGTTCAGGTAAATGTTTTTCTACATCATTAACCAATAACGTCCAGTGTGTTTTGGGTAACTTTGAAAAAGTAGTTTCATCCATTGGCCCGTCGATGAGTTGCCATGGCGTATTACCACCTTTTTCGATCACGATACGTGAATGCACATCGTCTTCGCAGGCAAGACCCGCGAGTTCTTCTGCACTAATGGGCGAAGTAAAATTTTTGAACCCTTGTTGAATAACAAGTGGTTTTTGTTGCCAGTAATCTTTTATAAACTGCTCTGCACTGAGCTTGCCGAGTGGTAGAGGATAAATAGCTGGCTGAGTAATATCTGACATTGAGTTCAGGCTTTACCTACGTGAAGAATTATTATAAATGCTTCGCCATTGTGAATAAAAGCATATACCAGAACTATACGACGGCTTTAATAAGGTTGCGACACTACATTCGTCATGCACACTATATTAAGCTGGTCTGGCCATCATCCTGTTTAGGCTTAACCAGGGATCGCCCCAACATTTCACTAGGCTGTTCAATCCCCATTAAATACAGCATGGTCGGTGCAATATCTGATAGCGCACCACTGGTTTCCAGCTCGGCTTCACGCCCCACATAAAGTAAAGGAACCGGGTTAGTGGTATGCGCGGTATGTGGCTGGCCTGTTTCCACATCCAGCATCTTTTCTGCATTACCGTGGTCGGCGGTAATTAAAATTTCACCTCCCGCCTGTTGCACGGCATCAACCACCTCAGCAACACAACGGTCAATGGTTTCAATGGCTTTAACGGTTGCATCAAAGTTACCTGTATGACCAACCATGTCGGGGTTAGCATAATTGCAAATAATAACGTCGTACTTACCACTGTTAATTGCTTCAACCAGTTTAACCGTTAATTCCGGGGCATTCATTTCCGGTTGCAGGTCGTAGGTTTTAACATCGGGGGATGGCACTAAAATACGATCTTCAAATTCAAACGGTTCTTCACGTCCGCCATTAAAAAAGAAAGTAACATGGGCATACTTTTCTGTTTCAGCAATACGTAACTGGCGCATACCCAACTTCGAAATATAATCCCCAAACACATTCTTTAACCGCTCCGGTGGGTAAGCCACCGGCACATCGTATTCGGAATTGTATTCAGTTAAACAAACAAAAGAACCCAGCTTCGCTATCGTACCACGTTCAAAAGCATCAAAATCGGGCTCGATAAATGGACGGGTAATTTGCCGTGCACGATCTGAGCGGAAATTCATAAATATCACCACGTCGCCCGTTTGAATTTGCACTGGCACCACGCCTTTAGGGTGAATAGCCGTGGCTTGAACAAACTCATCGGTTTCGCCACGCGCATAGGCCATTTCCAGGGCTTCGTGTGCCGACTCAGCAAAAAAATCAGCCGTGCCATTGGCGATAACATCATAGGCTTTTTTAATACGTGGCCAGCGGTGGTCTCTGTCCATCGCATAAAAACGCCCAATAACAGATGCAAACTGGCCACCACCAATTTCATCCAGCTTTACCTGCATCGCATCTATCGACTCACGGGCACTTTTAGGTGGCGTATCACGACCATCTAAAAAAGCATGTAAATACACATTTTGCACACCTTGCTTGACAGCAAGCTCCATCATGGCATGTAAATGCTCTTCATGGCTATGCACACCACCGGGTGATAATAGCCCCATAACATGTACGGCCTTGCCAATCGATTTTGCCTTGTCGACTGCATCAACCAGTGTCTGGTTTTTGAAAAAAGAGCCTGTTTTTATCGAACGGCTCACCCGTGTGTATTCCTGATACACCACCCGGCCAGCACCTAAATTCAGGTGACCTACCTCTGAATTCCCCATTTGATTGGCAGGTAGCCCAACTTCAGCTCCCGAACCACGCAAAGTGGTATATGGATACTCCGCACGCAGTCGGTCTAAATTGGGGGTGTTGGCATTGGCAATTGCGTTATTCTCAACGACATCGGTAATACCCCAGCCGTCCATAATAACCAACACCATTGGCTTTAAATTCAATGACATAGCCTCTTTATTTTCTTAATATTTTTAAATAAAAGTAACAAATCAACCTTTTATATAAGGTCTAAATAGTGATAAATCAATCCTGAATCAGGCTCCTGTGCATCGCTGAATCTCAAAAAAAGCCAAAAATAAGCAAATAAAGCCTTCTCAAACGGTACATAATTGTATAATGTTTTAGTAATAAAGGGCAGCCGCCAATTTGAACTATTTTCACTCAAATTTCAGGCGGGGCAAACAATAAAAAATTCTTCTTTTCAGAATATACAATTTGGGCGGGCCAGAATGAGCGAAATCGAACTAGACACTTTACTTACACGTGATGAAGACATCGACCGTGCATCGCGTTCGTTAAAAGCTATGTCACACCCTTTGCGCCTGAAAATTCTTTGTACTTTAGGCGATAAAGAAATAAGCGTACAGGATATTGTTGAGCATGTTGGCACCTCACAAAGTAATATTTCCCAGCATCTAGCCATTTTACGTGACAAAGGTATTTTAGATTCACGTAAAGATGCAAACCGTGTTTATTACCGTGTGGATGACACTCGTACTCTGCGCCTGATTGGTTTAATGCGCGAAGTATTTTGCACCGCCACTGAATAAACGTTTTTGCCCTTACTCATTTTCTGTTCGTCTTCTATGCAAGTATCCTTTATAATCCTCATGATAAGGTATTTAAAAATGTTAGTCGAATAAGCTAATCTGCGGTTCAAATCATTACCTTGTAATTTTTATATCAGGCTTTACTAAAACTCATGAACGAATACATCGAATTTATAAATAACCATCCTTTGCTGGTTGGTAGTTTCTTTGCCATTTTAACCCTGCTTATCTTTAACCTGTTTGGCAGCCGCTTTCGTGGTTACACTGTTGCCACGCCTGCCGATGCCACTACATTAATCAACCGCAACGATGCTGTTGTTCTTGATGTACGTACAGACAAGGAATATAAAGAAGGGCATATTATTAATTCCATTCATATTCCACAGTCCAGTATTAAAAATCGACTTTCAGAAATTGAAAAGTATAAACACAAACCCATTATCGTAAGCTGCCGAACCGGACAACGCTCTGGCCAGGTTTGCGGGCAATTAAAAAAACAGGGGTTTGACCATATTTATAATCTGGCTGGTGGTGTAATGGCATGGCAAAATGCCAACTTCCCACTAACCAAAAGTTAAACGAAACCAGGTATTCAACTTAAATTTAAAGTAAGAAGATTAAATGACCGCTAATGTAGAAATTTATTGTAGCCAGTTCTGTGGTTACTGCCATCGCGCTAAAATGTTACTGGACAACAAAGGCATTTCCTATACCGAAGTCTCACTCGATAGCCAACCAGAAAAACGAATGGAAATGGTTGAGCGCAGTTCAGGAATGACCAGCGTGCCACAAATTTTCATCAATAATGCACATATTGGTGGGTGTGATGACTTATATGCGCTCGAATCACAGGGTGTGCTTAACCAAAAACTTGGGCTGGTAACCTGAACCATGTCGAACATTCATATTGTTTGCCCACACTGTGACAGCATTAACCGTTTTCCTGCTGACAAATTAACTGCAGCGCCCAAATGCGGGAAATGCCATCAGGCTTTATTTGTTGCACAACCCGTCGAACTTACCGCCGCTAATTTTAACCGCCATATCAACAAGTCAGATATTCCAGTGCTGGTTGATTTCTGGGCACCCTGGTGCGGCCCCTGCAAAATGATGGCTCCCATTTTTCAGCAGGCCGCAGCCCAACTTGAGCCCCAATTTCGTTTGGCAAAAGTTGACACCGAAGCACAACAACAACTTGCCCAGCAATTCCAGATCCGCAGCATTCCAACCCTGGCTCTGTTTAAACATGGCAAAGAACTTAAACGCCAGCCCGGCGCGATGGATTTAAATAATTTAATTAGCTGGGCACAACAATAAAACAATTTCCATCAGGCTATTCTGGTAGGACGACCAGACTAAAAACTGCTAGTATAGAGGCTCTATTTCTTATTCACTTTTAAACAGGTTTTTCTAACATGGCTGAAGAAACTAAATCAGAAAACTCACAGCAAGAAGCATCTCAAAATCTTGCTATCCAGAAAATTTACACAAAAGACGTTTCTTTTGAATCACCAAACAGCCCCTTCGGCTTTCAGGACGAATGGAAACCTGAAATCAGCGTTGACCTGAATACCGATGGCCAAACACTGGAAAATAATCATTACGAAGTCATTTTAAAAGTAACTGTTACGGCAACAAATAATAATAAAACTGTTTTTCTTGCAGAAGCCCATCAGGCTGGTGTGTTCCATCTAACCGGCTTTAGTGAAGAGCAACGTAATTTTATTCTTGGCAGCTATTGCCCCGGCACATTATTCCCCTATGCACGTGAAGTTATTTCAAGCTTAGTTACTGATGGCGGTTACCCACCGGTTATTTTAGCGCCGGTTAACTTTGAAGCCTTATACCACGAACATCAGCAACAAAATAAACCTGCTGATGCAGACGCAGCTCAACAAACGCACTAAATTATTCAGGCACAACGAGTGAGCACAAACCATTATGCTGTCCTTGGTGCTGGTTCATGGGGCACCGCGCTGGCCATGTTACTGGCAAAAAATAATCACCCCACCACACTTTGGGCACACACTCAGGAACATGCCGACATACTACAACGTGATCGAGCCAATAAAAAATATTTAGGTAACATTGTCTTCCCCGACACGCTTAAAATTAGTGCTGATCTTGCCGCAACGGTTAAACAGGCCACACGTATTTTAATTGTCGTACCGAGCCATGCGTTTCGTGAAACATGCAAAACACTGCTACCTTTATTAGAACCACAACATAAAATTGCCTGGGCTTCGAAAGGGCTAGAAACTGGCAGCTCGAAATTACTCCACCAGATAGCAAAAGAAGAGTTTAGCCCGACAACACCACTCGCGGTTTTATCCGGCCCTACCTTTGCCAAAGAAGTGGCCAACGGTCTGCCCGGCGCCGTCACCATTGCTTCCACTCAAAAAGACTTTGCACTGGAGCTGGCAAAAGACTGCCATTCACAAACATTTCGCGCTTACACCAGTCCCGATGTTATTGGCGTGGAGTTAGGTGGTGCAGTAAAAAATATAATGGCAATTGCTGCCGGTATTGCTGACGGCCTCGGTTTTGGTGCCAATTCACGCGCCGCCTTAATTGCACGTGGTGTTGCAGAAATGCAGCGCTTAGGATTAAAACTGGGCGCTCAACATGACACCTTTATGGGGCTAACCGGTCTGGGTGATTTAGTGTTGACCTGCAGCGACAACCAGTCACGTAACCGTCGTTTTGGTTTAGCACTTGGCAAAGGCAAAACACAACAACAAGCACTAGATGAGATTAAACAGGTTGTTGAAGGCCGCTTAACTGCAAAAGCGGTTTACAATCTTGCACAACAACACCAAATCGAAATGCCAATTACCGAACAGGTTTACAAAGTTTTATACGAAGGACTTGCACCAAAAGTTGCTGCAAAAAACTTGATGGAACGTGCTGTCCGCGCAGAAACAGATAGCTAAAGTAAACTCAGAATACACACTTACTTTATTCTACTACGACCTTTTCCCCTACATCATAGAATCTAATCATCTTCTCACCATTTTCATAGGCGATTTTTTTTGCAACGTCACGAGGTAGCGCATTCAGTAAGTCACGTTGCCACTGCATAGCATATTTTAGTTGTAACCAACGCTGTGGTTCGTATGTGTCTAGCCCAAACAAAAAACGATCAGCATGTCTTTCTAATAATATTCGCCAGGCTTTCATCAAGCGCCCCTGGTTAATGATTTCGCCACGAAATGAAAGGTCTGCCCATAAGTTATGGTGTTTATCCATGAGTTTGCCAACAATAACAGCATAATCGAAACCAGCATGAGCCCACAGGATACGTGCACCGGGGTATTGTTTAAAAATAAACTTAATAGCCTGAGCATCGCTATGCACATGTAAGATAAGATGATACTTTTTAGCCAGATGGATAATTTCCTGCATAACAGGGGTGTATGCCTGCTCACCATCAATATGTAACTCACCAATCGCCGCATAGCGGTATTTATTGAGGCGCTCATGAAGGTAAGGAATAACTGTTTCGTCATACATCCAGGTTTCAATAGTGCCGCGTTTTCGATAAGGGCGTAATACGGGTACCACGAATGCTGGGGCAACCTGATAAAGCTGTTGCGTCCCCTTATCACTCGAACTCGACACCATAACTCGTTTAATCCCCAACTCACGCAGTCGGCGAATAGCATCAACAGGCGAGATGGCGTCCCAGACATCATGGTTATAATGGATATGAGCATCGAAGATAGGCAAATCGTTTGCGGCCTTGCCGCTCTGTTCTGCGCTTACCGCCCACGACAAAAGAATAGAGCACAATAAGAAAAAGAAAACCGTGTATTTACGCGCACCCATTAGTTAACCATAACAAAAAACAGTATAAATTCAACGCCCCTGGCCCTCGCCCAAAAGGAAAGGGCATTAACGGGGCAATAGCTCCAGAAATCTGATGGGGCATGTAAAACATATATATACAATCTCTAAATCTTTTTCTTGTTAGCATAAAGCTGTAAAAAAAGATCAACAACCCCTAATACACTGTTAGAAAGACGCGTTTTCGTAGTATTATCGGTTCCATATCAAGTAAATAGCAAAGCCGTGAAAACATGAGCAAGAACAGAATAAAAGCCACCGTTATTATAATAACTCTTCTTTTAGTATCGTATGGCTGGGGGGTCGCTTCATATAAATACAAATTATTTCCTTACACGGCAATTGAAGCTGTCAAAATTTATTTTTCTACTCCGGCAAGGCACACAGAACGCACTTTTTCAGATATATCAACAAAAATTAAAGTTGCATGTACGGATATTGTCGGTGAAAAAACAATGGTTGCGCTGGTTTTTGGACAATCAAATTCTGCAAATCATGGGGAGTCCCGATATAAAGCCCGGCAGGCGGTGTTCAACTTTTTTGAGGGAGCGTGTTACAAAGCAAGCGATCCATTATTAGGTGCAACAGGTAATGATGGCAGCCCCTGGACAAGGTTTGGTGACAAGCTTATTAAAAATAAACTCTACGAAAAAGTTTTGCTTGTTCCAATAGGTTACGGTGGCAGTGAAATTAAAAGGTGGGATATGGGCGGTGATTTACATCACCGAATTACCGATGTGATTGGTGACTTAAAAGCAAAAAATATAACCATTACACATTTATTATGGCACCAGGGTGAATCAGAGGCGCGTTTTAAAACGAGCAAAAAAGAATATAAAAAGCGCTTCCTCAGCATGCTGTCTAAAATAAGAGAACACGGTATAAACGCACCGGTCTATGTAGCCATCGCAACCCGATGTTATGACCGAGGGATAAATCATGCTATTCAGGCAGCACAGTCTGAGTTAGTTGATTCAACAAAGGGAATATTTCCAGGCCCCAATACCGATAATATTAATTTACCCGGTGACAGATATGATGGTTGTCATTTTTCTGAAACAGGGCTTGATAAACATGCAGACAAGTGGATAAGAGCGCTACAATAGTTATCCCGGCCAAAATCAGCCTAACACTGGCAAGTTCAACAACCCTTAACGAAGCACAAAAGCCACCGGCACAACAAACTCCAGCTCTCGGCGCGGGTCGTTTTCGGGCATGGGCGGAAATGGATCGGCTCGCTTCGCCATCGCAAGCGCCGCTTTATCAAGCCACCGGTTACCTGTGCGCTGTGCAAGGCTCACTTTCCGGGTTTGCCCTGAACGGTCGATAAGGATACGTAATAGTCCTTCACCTTCAATTCTTAATCGCTTGGCACGGCGTGGATATTTCTTGTGTTTTTCCAACCATGCAACCAGTAATTGTTCATAGCGCGCGGTTGCTTCTTTATCCAGGGTAGGTGGCTGTGGCTCTACTTGAGGCGGCTGAACAACTTGCTCTATAACCTCGGCAACAGGTTCAGGTTTAGGCACCGGCTTTATCGGTGTTTTTTTAACCTCTTGTTTGGGTACTGGCTTTGGTTTTGGTTTTACGGGTACCGGCGGTTTAACAATATCGGGAACAATATTGTTATTGGTTTCAGCAATGGTTGCCAGTAAATTAATCTTAATCGGTTCTCTGACAGGTGCTGGTGGTGGCTCAACATCGGGCAATGACAAGCCGATGGCAACACCACCATGCAGTAGCGCTGCTACCAGTAATGTTACACTCATATGTCGACGGGAAAGAATCATGGAATTATTTCTTTAAGGTTGCCAAAGCAACATTAGTACCACCGGCAGCGCGTATTTCGTCCATTACTTGCAGCAATAATTGCACTTCCGTTTGTGCATCGGTTTTCAATGTAATGGGTGCGTCCGGATCAGGCTTTATTAAAGGCATTATCGCAGGTTTTAATTTTTCCAGAGAAATGCTTTCACCATTAAGTGCTAACTGCCCTGTTTGATTAAGCGAAACAACAATAGGCGTAATATCCATTACCTCTGCACTCTTTGATTCTGGCAGCTCCAGCTCAATGGCTTCGGGCACAATAAAAGTACTGGTTAACATAAAAAAAACCAGCAATAAAAAAACAATATCAATTAATGGCGCAATATCCAGATGGGAATGGATGCGTGTACGACCCTCAAAGTCCATGCGTTTCATCCTCAACACGTTCATCATCACGGCTGTCAACATGTGGACTTTTACCAAAGTGTCGCAAAACCTGAATGCTGGCATCTTTCATCGCAGCACGGACATTATCAACCTCGCCTTCCAGATAATAAAAAGCAGCCATCGCCGGGATAGCAACCGTTAAACCAAACGCTGTTGTCAACAAGGCTTCCCAGATACCACCAGAAAGAATCGAAGGGTCAACCTGGGAACCGGCTGCCTGAAGGTTCATAAAGGCAGCAATCATACCGGTTACTGTACCCAATAACCCAAGCAATGGACTCAGATGGGCGATAGAAGATAGACCTCGTAGCCAGGATTCCAGATTGCGTATCTGTGCACTGCCTACTCGACTCACCTCCGCTTCAACATCATTGCAAGACATAACAGGGTTCGCACCAAAACTCACTGCACTCTCCAGTACCCGCGCAACCGGGCTGGGCTGCTGCTGTAATTTTTGTAATGCTTGCGCATACTCGCCACTGCGGAGTGCCGATAGCGTGTCCTCAACAAAGCCGGTTTGCCGCAAACCACTTCGATAAAACTGATACAGCTTTAACAAAATAATAGCTGTTGCCAGAATAGACATAAGCAGCAATACGTACATAACACTGCCGCCCTGCTGGAATAAATTCACCATAGTTACACTCCACAAATAAAAAAAGCAGCGTGCCAAAAAGCACGCCACTTAACTTAGGGACTGTTGATCTTTCATCCACCTATTGTCTTATTTTGGCTAATTTTAGCCCTGCATCGTTATTTTTTACTACCAATGGCGTGGATTGATACGTAAAAAAATGCCTGGTCAGAACTAAAATTTTCTCAAAATCAGCCTAAAATCTGAAAGATCAACAGCCCCTTGTTAACAAAATAATCAAAGCTCCATTTCGATACCCGCATAAGCAAACAATGGCATGCCTGGACGTGGGCCTTCTGGCTGCCGTGATGCAACATAACGTTCATCAAGCAAGTTCTGCACACCACCAAATAATTTCACACCATCCTTGATTCGGTAAAAGGCAGACACATCTACTAAAAAGTAAGCATCGGTTTTGCCAAAGCGTGCATCGGCATCACCAGCTCCATTAACCTGGTTGTCTACATTGTTGGCACTACTAAAAGTTTCACTCACATAACTACCCGTGATGTAACCTCCCCATTGCTTCGACTCTATGCCCGTTCCCAGACTAACAACAAGCTCAGGAATATAAGGTACTTTGTTACCCGCTCGGCCATAGCTGAAAATAGATTCCGGATCCGTTGAGGTCGCATTATTCTTTTGCGTTGCATTGGTATACGTTGCCGTCATAAACCACGGGTTGCGGTATTTCCAGGCATTGGCAATGCCAGCATCATACTGAACAGAAAATTCCAGGCCGGTGCTTTCAACCTGACCAAAGTTTTCTGTTTCACCCGTGCCGGTACCACCGATATTGTCAATCACTATCAAGTCGTTAAACTGGGTATAAAATGCCACCATCTCAATGGCCAATGCCTGTTTAGGATTGGTATAACGTGCCCCAATTTCATAGGCGTTGCTGGTTTCCTCACGAATACCACCCACGGCACTTTTTGGACTTGGTGGTGAATAACCGCGATTGATACTACCAAAACCGATCCAGGCATCATTAAATTTATAGGTTGCGCCCAGGCTCCCTGCCGTCATTGTCATTTTATTCGTGCCAGAATTACTCGGGTTACTAAAGTCTTCATAGCTCTGATCCAGTGTTTCGTAACGAATACCCGGTGTAAAAGACCAGTCACCTGTTTTTATTGTATCTTGCAGGAACATTGCCAATGCTGAGGTTTTTTGCAAACGGTTGCCCGCATCGCCTGGCGTACCATTAGTGACACCATTGATGGTACCGTTAGCCAGTTGGCTATAATCGTCATCCCATTGATAACGACGCACCCGATCCTGGTTATAGCGAACACCAAATGCAAGTTCATGCTGCACTTCGTCTGAGCCAAAGCGATAGTAAGCAACCGTATCCAGACCTTTTGAATTGTATACACGGTTATTGGCGCGGACACGTAAAGTACAGGCAAAATCACCTTTCAAGCAAGCCAGGCCTTCACCACTTTGCACACCGGCAAGCGCGGCAGAAAGTTTTAAGGTATTCCCATTCACATTGCGTAGATCTTTAAGCTTGTACCAGTTACGTGAAAAGTCGTTATTGTACAAAGTTGCAATGACATCCAGATTGTCACTCGGTGCGACGATATAGCGCAGGTAACTGCGTTTTTGTAAACTCTTGATGTTATCGAACCGAGTTGCTGAATAACGACGTGAAGGATCGGCAGCAAAGTCTGCTTCACTCAATCCCAGATAAGTCTCATTAGCGTCCAGCTCAGAAGTGCCATACTTAAATTCAAGGCGCTGATAAATGACCGAGTCAGGTTCCCATGATAACTTGATCATCGGATCGGACTTACTAAAACCGGTGTTGTCACCATCACGGAAATCAGGTGTCTCATCAATCTTCTTATACCCATCGCTGTTGCGAGTATAATTTTCTACCAGAAAACCAAACTTACCGGCACTGCTGTCAAAAGTATTGCCAACATAAGCATGCACGCGCTGATCACCAAAGCTACCGATAGTTGACTTCAGGTAAGCCGTTTCTTTTAAAGGAATAGGTGTAGACAGGTAATTGATAACACCACCCGTTGTTTGCGGGCCGTATTTCACCTGGCTGGAACCTTTTAAAACTTCCAGACCGCTCATGCGACCCAGGGTAGGAGAGTAATAAGCGGCCGGCGCAGAATAAGGTGCCGGTGCGGTCAATACACCATCTTCCATCATCGTTATTTTAGAACTACGGCTTGTATCGACACCGCGAAGGCTGATACTGGGGAATAAGCCAAAATTGCCTTCCTGGCGTATATACACACCCGGAACCTTGCGCAACACTTGATCGACATCGTCGTAGTTTTGCTCACGAATATCGCTCTTACTAACTGAATAAGCAGAACCGGGCAGTTCTTCAATATTAGCCGGATTACCAATCACCATCACCTTGTCCAATACCGTGGTAGCCGACTCTTCGCCTGGTTTGTTGCTTGCCTCATCAGCCGCGCCCACAGGCAAAATAATGCCCAATGATGCGATAGCAACAACCCCTCGCAATAAATTAGTTTGTACTTTCACTTTGATTAACCTCACTATTTAGTAACCATATATACATTCATATTCAAACCACCCTGACTATGGCTTTATAAAACCTTGAGTTGGAGCGGACTACTTTGGCTGGCTACTTTTCGACCTTAATTAACAGACAAGGCCAATTTGCTGGCTAGGGGGAATTATGCACGACCCACAACTAAATGTAAATAACAATCATTATCATTTGCATTGACATCTAATTGAGAACTGTTATCATTTGGACTGCGGATAACTCCGCACAGAGCTGCGCTTTGCGCCTGACATGAATTTATTAAAGTGAAGTATTAGCCATGAAAGAAACTATGAAAACCCCGGCTCCATCAGGCGAGTTGTCTCTCGGCGATACAGCAACACCAAAGTTTGACAGCCAGACCCTCTTTTCTGGCCAACAGGAAATATGCATTGAACACGCCGGTAATGCCTATCGGTTACGCATCACCCGCCAGGATAAGTTAATTTTAACTAAATAGCTCTCCCACTCAAGATAAGCCAGTTTTACGAGTGAGTAACTTTAACTGCGGCAACCTGCTCTGCGAATCCCTTCTCATTCAGGTTTCTGCCCCAGCCTGGCCGCCATTTTTAAATTTTGTGGAAATGCATTCAGCCTCAACCCGCCATTTGTGATTGCAGGTAATTTTGCAGGCCAATTTTATCAATCAAACCCAATTGCTTTTCCAGCCAGTAAGTATGATCTTCTTCGGTATCTTTCAGCAGTTCTTCCAGAATTTCACGCGTTTGGTAATCTTTATTTGCTTCACACAAGGCAATGGCATCTTTCAAGGCCGCAACCACTTCCAGCTCAAGGGTTAAGTCATTCTTCAGCATGCTGGGCACATCGTCACCAACCCGAAGTGGATCGCGTGCCGCGACATCAGGCTTGCCTTCAAGAAACAAAATACGCTCGATTAACTTTTCCGCATGCTCCAGCTCTTCTTTTGATTCATGCTCCAAACGTTCAAATAATTTTTGAAGTCCCCAATCCTGATACATTCTTGAGTGAATAAAATACTGGTCAGCCGCAGAGAGTTCACCGGTTAACAGTGTATTGAGTGTATCGATAACTTTTTGATTACCTTTCATTGCAGCCCCTTGTTAATCATTCATCATGGATTGTAAGTAATTTTCTATACCTGTTTTCGCAATTAAATCTGTTTGTGTTTCTAACCAGTCAATATGCTCTTCATTTTCTTCCAGAATTTCGTCTAACAGGTCACGACTGACATAATCTTTTACCGATTCACACTGGCTAATTCCCTCAACTAAATCTGTGTGGGTTTCCGTTGCCATTTGGTGATCACCCTTGATAATCTCGGGGACATCTTCACCTATTAATAACTTCCCAAGATCCTGCAAGTTGGGCAAACCTTCTAAAAACAGAATACGCTCAACAAGCTTATCGGCATTTTTCATCGCCTTGATTGAGACCTTATATTCTTTTTCATTAAGCTCGTCCAAACCCCAGTTTTTACACATACGTGCATGCAGAAAATACTGGTTGATTGCGGTGAGTTCATTTTTTAATGCCCGGTTCAGGCATTGGTTAACTTTCACATCACCTTTCATAATGGTGACCCCCCTAAAATAAATGGCGATAATGTAACCGGAAATTTCAGCCCAAGGTGGGATTTCAATCCAGATAAATTTCAACAAAGTATAGTGCTTTCAACATTATTAGCAACCACATAAAACCACTGTAAAACATTGAAAATAATAGGGTAATTATTTTTTTCTAAGACCATCATCTGCAGGCGCCAATAAATAAAGTGTACTTGTATTGCAAATCATTCTCATTTAGATGTATAATCTATATAACCTGAGTAACATAATCGAGATGATTGGCCATGTACGTATGCATTTGCAATTCAGTAACCGACAGAGACATCCTGAACGCCGCTGAAAATGGCGCCAGCAGTTTAAAAGACTTAAGCAATACGCTAAATGTCGCAACCTGTTGTGGACGCTGCGCAAGTTGCGCAAAAGGTTTGTTGCGTAAATCCAAAGCCCCCAAACAACACAAACTATAAACAACCACTAACGCCCCCTTTTCCCCTGTGATCACCAACAGGCAAAAAGACAGCTACACACCCCCTTCCCTTAACAAAGACCACCGCCGGCATATTACAACACCCATTTTGCCTGAGCTCCCGCAGCCAGCGCCAAAGCGTCCCACATGAAGTCACCGGCATATAACAAGATAATATCCAGACAAAATATCATAGATTAAAACTATTACTTCAATTTAAACAATCAATTTTATAAATAACGATTAGTCACCTATCCTTGTAATAAACCAACCATAAACTAAACTGATTAGCCACCAACAGGAGTGTGAGATGAGCAAAAAAACCAAATTAACAATGACCAATGGCTGCCCCGTTGCAGACAACCAGAATGTTTTAACCGCAGGTGCGCGCGGCCCGATGTTATTACAGGATGTCTGGTTCCTTGAAAAACTCGCGCACTTTGACAGAGAGGTTATCCCCGAACGCCGTATGCATGCCAAAGGTTCAGGTGCTTACGGTACTTTTACGGTTACAAACGATATATCACAATACACAAAAGCTAAATTATTCTCCGAAATCGGTAAAAAAACCGAGGTTTTTCTACGATTCTCGACCGTTGCTGGTGAGCGTGGCGCCGCCGATGCCGAACGTGATATTCGCGGCTTTTCAGTAAAGTTCTACACAGAAGAAGGCAACTGGGACATGGTGGGCAATAATACCCCAGTCTTTTTTATGCGAGACCCGTTAAAATTTCCCGATTTAAACCATGCCGTTAAGCGTGACCCACGCACTAATATGCGTAGCGCACAAAACAACTGGGATTTCTGGACTTTGCTACCGGAAGCCTTACACCAGATTACTATCCTGATGAGTGACCGAGGTAACCCACAAACCTATCGTCATATGCATGGCTTTGGTAGCCATACGTTCAGTTTTATTAATGATAAAAATGAACGCTACTGGGTTAAGTTCCATTTTAAAAGCCAGCAAGGCATAAAAAACCTGACCGATCAGGAAGCAGAAGAATTGATTGGCAAGGACAGAGAAAGCCACCAGAGTGATCTTTATCATAGTATTGAAAAAGGTGACTACCCGCGCTGGGATTTTAAAGTACAAATTATGCCGGAAAACGAAGCACAGAATTATCGTTTTCATCCTTTTGATCTCACCAAGGTCTGGTCACACAAGGATTACCCTTTAATTGATGTGGGTGTACTTGAGCTTAATCGTAATCCTGAAAACTACCATGCCGAAGTTGAGCAGGCCGCCTTTAATCCGGCAAGTGTGGTTCCGGGTATCGGTTTTTCGCCCGACAGAATGTTGCAGGGTCGGTTATTTGCTTACGGTGATGCACAGCGTTATCGGCTGGGAGTAAACCACAATCAGATACCGGTTAATACACCACGCTGCCCAATGCATAGCTATCATCGTGATGGTGCAATGCGTGTGGATGGTAACTTTGGCAGCACCAAAGGCTATGAACCAAATAGTTTTGGCGAATGGCAGGAACAGACAAACAGTAAAGAACCACCATTGAGTCTCAGCGGTGCAATGGATCACTGGGATCATCGGCAAGACGATGATGATTACTTTACTCAACCCGGTGATTTATTTCGCTTGATGACTCCTGAACAACAGCAGGTATTGTTTGAAAATACAGCTCGCTCAGTGGGTGGTGCAGATGTTGAAGTGCAGAAACGACACATTCGCCATTGTCTAAAGGCCGATCCGGCTTATGGCAAAGGTGTTGCGGACGCACTGAATATATCGTTAAGCGATATAGCATAAAACCCTGACTAACAGCTGTGGCTGAGGGAACCACATGAAATTTAGCGTTGCCTGTCATTGCGAGACAACACTTTGTTGCTTCGCAATGACGGCGTTTTATTCCAGTATTAATACCTGTATTTTTAAACGATTATTGTGATTACTTTTTACTGGGAGTTCTTGGGGATACCTCAGCACCCATGGTTACGGGTATTCGCTATAAATACACAAACCAAAACACCGCCATAACCTGTTCCACGCTATACTTGAATAAAATTACTCGCCAGCAGGAAAATAACGGAATAATGAAAGGTCGAAATATGGGGCGTTACCGCCCGCCTGCGGAGAAAAAATCACCTTATATTACCGCACAAGGTTACGAAAAATTACAGTCGGAGCTGCAACAACTTTGGGTACGGCGCAAAGACGTCACCCTGCATTTGTCTGCGGCAGCAGCTGAAGGTGACCGCTCCGAAAATGCAGAATACATTTATCGTAAAAAAGAACTGCGCGAAATTGATTACCGCATCCGTTATTTACAAAAGCGTATGCCGGAATTAACCGTTGTCAACAAAACACCCCCTAACCCCACACAGATATTTTTTGGTGCCTGGGTGCTACTGGAAGACGATGATGGTAATAAGGCCACGTATCGTATTGTTGGCCCGGACGAACTGGATCCACCGCAAGGTTACATTAGCGTGGACTCGCCCATGGCAAAGGCGCTACTCAAAAAACATACCAACGACGAAATAAATGTTGTTACCCCACAAGGCGAAACTAACTACCTGATTTTGCAAGTAAAATACTCTTAATTTCTTTATTTTCAATCCTTTAGTAGTGCTAAAGCAATTTCAAATTACAGCCGATAACAATTCTAGTTGAGGCTTATATGGGGTGAGCCCGCCGTATCAGCAGGGGTCGAATAATGAAAACACAAAATACTTTTAAACTTGATTCTAAGCCACGCACCTTAAAGCAATGGTTACATAAACACGATACGCTGGTTTTAATTGTGCTGGCAGTAACAACCTTTGCTATTTTATATTTTGCCTGATTAATCCGTTCCTCACCATTTAACGGACGAAGGGTGTTGCAAAGCATTCCCTTTTTTAACTCTTGTGAATACCAGCACCCTAACATTAAATGCTGATTTCATTTACCGTATTCCTTAGATAACGGTTTATACGTTAGAATACCCCCATCAAGAGCCGCTTTTGCTTTTTAACTCTTTTGGATACCTTATGAATTTACATGAATATCAGGCCAAGCAACTGTTCGCCGAATACGGCATGCCTGTACCCAAAAATAGTATTATTACCAGCGTGAGTGAAGTGGAAACAGCCTTACGCAACATGGAAACATCCCGCTGGGTTGTTAAAGCACAGGTGCATGCCGGCGGCCGAGGCAAAGCAGGCGGTGTAAAAGTAACAGATGATAAAAAAACCGTACTGGATTTTGTCAGCAATATACTCGGAACCCATCTGGTCACTTACCAGACCAATGCAAAAGGCCAGCCGGTAAATAAAATTTTGATTGAAGAAGCCTGTGAGATTGAAAAAGAACTTTACCTTGGCGCAGTAATTGATCGTGCCTTACAAAAAGTAGTGATAATGGCTTCAACCGAAGGCGGCATGGAAATTGAAAAAGTAGCTGAAACCACACCCGATAAAATTTTAAAAACCGCCATTCACCCAATGACTGGCTTACAGCCTTTTCAGGCGCGCGACCTTGCTTTCGGTTTAGGTTTAAAAGCAAATCAAATTAAACAGTTTGCAAAATTACTGGGCGGCCTGGCTAAACTGTTCCATGAAAAAGATTTATCCTTAGTAGAAATTAACCCATTGGTCATTACCAAAGCGGGCGAGCTGCTTTGCCTCGATGGCAAAATCAACATTGATGACAATGCCTTATATCGCCATCCAAAATTAAAAGCACTGCATGACGTTTCGCAGGAAGATGAGCGTGAACATCGCGCCAAGGAATGGGACTTAAATTATATTTCTTTAGATGGCCAAATTGGTTGTATGGTGAACGGTGCTGGTCTTGCCATGGCCACCATGGACTTGATTAAACTTAATGGCGCCGAACCGGCAAACTTTTTAGACGTGGGCGGCACAGCCACAAAAGAACGGGTCGCCGAGGCCTTTAAAATTATTTTGTCTGACGAAAAAGTAAAAGGCATTTTAGTGAATATTTTTGGCGGTATTGTGCGTTGCGATATGATTGCCGAAGGGATTATTGGTGCCTTGCAGGAAGTTGATGTGAACGTACCGGTTGTTGTGCGACTCGAAGGCAATAAAGCAGAACAAGGTTTAGCATTATTAAAAAAGAGCGGCGTTAAAGCTGAAGCCGTACAAGGTTTACAACAGGCAACGCAAAAAATTGTGGCCCTCGTTGGGGGTGCGGCATGAGCGTACTTGTTAATAAAGACACCAAAGTCATCTGTCAGGGCTTTACCGGTAAACAGGGCCAGTTCCATTCCGAACAGGCGATTGAATACGGCACTCAAATGGTTGGCGGTGTTACACCCGGCAAAGGTGGCCAGACTGCTTTAGGCTTGCCGGTTTTTAACACGGTTAAAAATGCCGTTGCCGAAACACAGGCCGATGCCTCGATTATTTTTGTACCGGCACCCTTTTGCAAAGATGCCATTCTCGAAGCCGTTGATGCCGGTATTGCACTTATCGTTTGCATTACCGAAGGTATTCCAACCCTCGATATGCTCGAAGCCACCCGCGTGGTACATGAAGCCGGTGCACGCCTCATTGGCCCGAACTGCCCCGGTATTATTACGCCCGGTGAATGCAAGATGGGTATTATGCCCGGCTATATTCATCAAACCGGTAAAGTTGGTATTGTTTCGCGTTCGGGTACACTCACCTATGAAGCGGTTAACCAAACCACAGCTTTAGGCTATGGCCAGAGTACCTGCATTGGCATTGGTGGTGACCCAATCCCCGGCACCAACTTTATTGACTGCCTCGAACTGTTTGAACAAGACCCACAAACCGAAGCCATCTTAATGGTCGGTGAAATTGGCGGCACGGCTGAAGAAGAAGCGGCCGAATATATCCAGTCGAATGTAACTAAACCTGTTGCTGCCTTTATTGCAGGGGCATCGGCACCGAAAGGAAAACGCATGGGGCATGCCGGTGCTATTATAGCCGGTGGGAAAGGCACCGCCAGTGAAAAATTTGCCGCGCTTGAAGCCGCTGGTGTGGTTACGGCTAAATCACCGAGTGAATTAGGTATTGCGATGCAACAAGCCATCGATAACCATTAAGCAAGGACGATCGTATGCCAGCTAAAGAAAATACCCACCGCTGTTCATGGTGCGGCAGCGACCCTCTGTATATTAAATACCATGATACCGAATGGGGAGTGCCGGTTTATAACGATCGCAAGCTATTCGAAAAGCTTATTTTAGAGGGCGCACAGGCAGGGTTAAGCTGGATCACGGTCTTAAAAAAGCGTGCTCACTACCGCAAAGTGTTTGACAGGTTCAATCCAGAAATTATTGCACGCTATAATAAACGCAAAATAGAAAGCCTGTTAAAAGATCCTGGCATTATACGTAACCGGCTTAAAGTTGAAGGTACAGTTAAAAATGCCCGTGCTTTTTTAGAGCTGCGTGAAAAAGAAGGTAAGTTTAAAGATTTTATCTGGGACTTTGTTGATGGTGAACCCATTATTAATAAATGGAAAAGCCTGAAGCAACTCCCCGCTACAACTGAAATATCAGAAAAAATGAGTAAAACATTAAAGAAGAAAGGCTTCACTTTTGTTGGGCCAACTATTTGCTATTCTTTTATGCAGTCAATGGGATTAGTGAATGATCACACCACTCATTGTTTTCGCCATAAAGAGGTGAATAGCTAATATGGATTTAGAAAACTTTCAGGACGAAAAACTTGAGCTTAATGCCGAAGAGTTACGCCAGACGTTAAATATTGAATCCGGTAAATTAACATGGCAAGAGCTACAAGTTCACTTTGCCCGCGGAGCCGTTGTTGCGATTAACCCGCAACTTGATCTTATTGACGTTTCTGCAAAATTTGTTAACGACGACAAGCATGCTATTGAAGCCTGGATGAATAAAAAACAAATAGGCCGTGCGACCGATGCTGATGCCATACGCTGGCTAAAAAATAAAACTGAATTCTGGGCTGTTGTAGTGCCACCCTGGGTGCTGGTTCAGGAAATTAGTGATCAGTAATTAACCTCAGCTGTGCATAAGAAAAAAGATTGCCGCGCTATCGCTCGCAAAGAGCTTGTTTTGTCATTGCAGGCCTGAATTTTTACGCCATATGAAGCTAATTAATCTTCTGGAATATCAAACCCCAGCCGCTGTGCTTCTTTTAGATCTTTGTCTGCCGCTATAATCAAGCCATTGCCGTTATAAACCTTACTGCGTAAGTAGTATGCTGTGGCCAGTGATTCATTGTCATTAAGGGCTATGACTTCATTAATATTATCCAATGCTTCGTCAAAGGCCTTATTCTGAACCAGTGCGCTTACTAAATTAAGTTTTGCATTGATATTTTCCGGTGCCAACGCAACGGCCTGCCTTAAGGATTTTAAACCTGATTCTGATTGGCCATTTAGCATACGTGCACTGCCCAGTAATTTATGTGCACGCCAGTATTTATTGTCCAGCTCAACCGCTTTTTGCCCATACACAACGGCCAGCGGGACTTGCCCCATATCAATTTGTACTTCTCCCATAAGCACAAACATACCGGATTTGGAGCGGCATTGATCAATTGCTTTAAACAATGCATCTTCTATTGCAATCAATTTTTTTATTTTGTCTTTAGACCCTATTTGATAAAATTGCTTATCCAGCTTACCAAACAAAGCTTTACAGTCTTCCGCTAAAGCGGCACCTGAAAATAAACCACTAGAGATAAACGCAAAAATAAAAAATCTTTTCTTTATATCCATTTATATTCTCCATAATTCCTCTGCAGTATAAGCAGTAAATATTTTATCAGGCAGCATCTTCCAGAAATTTAATTTGGTTACCACATTCTCGACAACGGTACTGTGCTTTCCCTTGTTGAATCATATTATGCCGACGAGTAGTAATATCAAATTGCATGCAACCGCATGTGTAGGGATAACGCTTATGCGCTTTTGTCGGGATACCCTCGAGCGAATAAGAAAAAGTACGCCTGGGTTCAACACCAAACTTTAACATCAGGCTTTGCCATTCTTTACCGTGTGGCCGCACATTTCGCATACCATAAAGCTGGTCAATAATATAATGCGCCACTTCATGTGGAATGGTTTCGTTAATATTTTCTTTTGGGTACTTTGCGAAATGCCAGGGATTAAAGCGAATAACTTTTCTGCCCTTGTCTATTTTATACATCCCTGCTGTTCGCCCTTTCAGGTCGAAGACAACATCAATAGGAGCGAATTTTTTACTAAATAATTCTGCCGCACGTTTAATATAATTATTAACTAATGTGGTAACATTTTTTTGCTCGGCGGCATTAATAGGCAGAATGGCTGACATACAAGGCAGTATATCGGTTTGAACATATTTTTCCAGAGCCAGCGACAACAGAATCTGGCGATGGTGCAAATAACACCAATTACTCCGGGTTATTATTTAATACAGTAACCGGATCGGTGAACAATTTTGAATTTGGAATAAGAATTTTATGACCCTCACTGCTTAATTCGGTGTAGCGCAAATCGATTGCAATCACATCGCCTGTATAACCGGAAATTTTAATGCTGTTACCGACTTTAAAGGGGCGATACAACAGAATAAGCACGCCAGAAAGCATATTTGAAATGGTGTCTTTTAACGCAAACCCCAGTGCAAAACCGGTTAAACCTAAACCGGCAACCAGTGCCGACACATCAATACCCAGTGTACCAAGTGCACTCACAAAACCAAGCACAATCAATATAATACGACTGGTGCGCGCCAGAAAAAAGGATAGCTGACTATCAAGTGACAAGCGTGCGCTAAGCCGGGTAATGGCTCCACTGATAATTTTGGATAAGATATAGAAGACGATCAAAATAACAACCACGCCAGCTATTTGTGGTAACCAGAGGTAAGCCTTTTCAAATAATTTTTGTATTAGAATATCCACGCTGGTTACCTGAACGCTCGTTAATATAAGTAGTGTGTGGTGAATAACACACAATATCAAATAACGATTTCAAACAAAACCCGCGAATAAGCTAGCGCCGCTTGTCCCAGAACTGTTTTGCCAGAGTGTCCATGTTGCCAGACAAATCTCGCATCGTCTGCCCCACCAGTTCACTGGTTTGTACACCATCGACCGTCAGTTCCGAGACTTGCTGAATATTAACAATATTCTGATTAACCTCTTTGGCAACCGTGGTTTGCTCATGGACTGCAGTGGCTATCTGGCTGCTCATTTCATTGATGCTGGTAACGGCTTCGTTAATCGCATTAAGCGATTCAACTGCATTTTTAGCCTGTTCCACACTGGTATCCGCTTGCATACGACTCTTTTCCATTACCCTCACGGCCTGCTGTGAGCCAGTTTGTATCTGCTCAATCATATTTTGAATTTCCAGCGTTGAGTCCTGAGTCCGGTTTGCCAGGGTACGCACTTCATCGGCAACCACCGCAAACCCCCGACCTTGTTCACCTGCCCGCGCTGCTTCAATTGCTGCATTTAATGCCAATAAATTCGTCTGGTCGGCAATACCACGAATTACATTTACCACATCAGTAATGCTTTCGGTATTACTTTCCAGTTGCCCGATAACTTCGCTGGCGCGATTGATTTCTTCTGATAATTCATGAATAGATGCCATAGTGGAATTGACCACCTGCTTGCTTTTGCCTGTTTCAGATTCAGCCAGCGTTGACGATTCTGCCGTATGTTGCGCACTGCGAGCGACTTCCTCAATGCTCGCCGACATTTCGGTTACTGCTGTGGCCACTTGCTCGGTTTCGCTATGCTGATTATTAATCCCCATTTTATTCCGCTCTATGGAAGACATCAGCTTTTCTGCCTGCTCATTGATCCCCTTTGTTGAATCCGAAATACGCCCGATAAGACCGCCCGTTTCCGCTTCAAGATATTTAAAGGCTAAAAGGATCTGCCCGGCTTCGTCCGTGCGGCCACTGTACACATACTGCGCAATGGGGTTATGAATAATGGAGCGCGCTTTGGCAAAGGCTTTGCACAATGGATTGATATAACGTAGTGATAAACCAGCCGCGACCACCAAACCTGCCAATAAACCTAATGATAAACTCAAAGGATCTATACCACCCATAAAAAAAGGAACCGCAAGTGCTGAAAGCTGGGAAGCAATAAAAATTAACAGCATTTTATATTTAAATAATACTGGCCGCCGCTTAAGCCACGAAGGCAACTTGCCACTATTTAGTTTTTTATATAATTTATCTGCTCGCGCAACTTCTTCCGCTGCTGGCTTGCTACGAATAGACTGGTATTCCACAATATTACCACGTTCACCAATGGGGGTTACATAAGCGTTCACCCAATAATGGTCACCATTTTTACAGCGGTTTTTAACAACGCCCATCCAGGACTCACCTGCTTTTATGTTCTTCCACAGATCCTCAAAAGCAGCGGGCGGCATATCGGGGTGGCGTACCACATTATGGTTTTTACCAATTAGCTCCTCGTTCGTGAAGCCACTTATTTTGAGAAAGTCCTCATTAACATACGTAATCGCCCCCTTCAGGTTGGTGGTCGACAAAATATTGGCTGAGTCGTGGTATTGAAGCTCCACGCCGGTAACAGGTAGATTTTTTTTCATCACAGCTTCTTCTTAAGTTATGGGGATTAACATTCGCTGGCTGTCAGACAAACCGCTGAACGAGCAAGCCTCGACTATTCAGTGAGAAGCGTACAAAATATCAAAAAGCCATTTTTATTTTACTTTTCAATGCTTTATTACACTACATCACCAAAGCACTGCTCATTATATCGGCAAAAACAGGCATTTCTTTAGTGTTTTTGATACCTTGTTTTCCTGTGAAAAAATAAATTAACAGATATATAACCCGCATAAGTTGTATACTTTTTATATTTATAGCTTGGAGCACCTTATGTCAGGTTTGAAGCAACAGGACAGCCGTGATTATGGAAGAGCCCTCCCTTTTCTTATGACCCTGCTCGCGGCACTCAGCTTATGGAGCGCGATACCTAATACTGCGTATGCAAAAAAAATCAGCGGCCAGGAAATTATCCAGCATATTGAAAAACTGCTGTGGGGTAAAACCAGTCAGGGACGCTACAGCATGACCATTACAACCCCTTACTGGCAGCGAACGCTGGAAATGCAAATGTGGATGGAACGACCTGAACATACCTTTATTCGCATTCTTTCGCCGCGCAAGGAAAAAGGGATTGGGTCTTTACGCATTAAAAATGAAATGTGGAATTATCTTCCTAAAGTTGAGCGAACCATTAAAGTTCCCCCCTCTATGATGTTACAGCCCTGGATGGGCTCCGACTTTACTAATGACGACCTGGTAAAAGAAAGCAATGTGCTCAATGATTACACCCATAAAATTCTTGATGTTAAAGATATTGAGGGCGTGGCAACTTATATTGTAGAAGCCATTCCGACAGCCAAAGCAAGTGTGGTCTGGGGCAAACTTATTTATTATGTACGTAAGCAGGATTTAATGCCTTTACGGGAAGAATTTTACAGTGAGCGCAACGAGTTAATTAAAGTGCTGGATTTTAGCGCCGTGAAACAAATGGGGGGCCGCCGCTTACCCACACAATGGAAAATGAGAACCCTGAGGAAACCCGGCAATGAAACGCTTGTTGAACTCAAGGAAGTCACTTTTAATATACCGATTGATAAAGCGATTTTCAGCTTACGAAATTTACGCGCCAGATAAATTTAAAGTACGACAAGTACAAAATAAGACAAATCAGGTAACTAAAATATGTCGATTGTCCGCCTTGAACAAGTCATAAAAGAATACCATCAGGATAGTATTAGCGTGCAGGCGCTGCGCGGTATTGATATGACCATCGACAAAGGCGAATTTATGGCACTGATTGGCCCATCCGGTTCGGGTAAAACAACCTTGCTAAATCTTGTCGGTGGTCTGGATATACCGTCATCAGGAAAGATATGGATTGCCGACAAGGAAATAGGCAAGCTCAATAAACGAGAACTATCGATGCTGCGTTTATGGAAAGTCGGCTTTGTCTTTCAGGAATATAATCTTATCCCGGTACTCAGTGCATTAGAAAACGTGGAATACATTATGCTGCTACAGAAAATACCTGATCAGGAACGCCGCCAGCGTTCCATGGCAGTTTTAGCCGAAGTGGGGCTACAGGGTTTAGAACACCGCCGCCCACAGGAACTTTCCGGTGGACAACAACAACGGGTTGCAGTGGCACGCGCCATCGTATCTGAACCGGCTATTGTGCTGGCCGATGAACCCACCGCCAACCTTGACTCGTCTACTGGCGCTGCATTACTGGATTTAATGCGCAACCTGAATGAGCGCCACCAAATCACTTTTATATTTTCAACCCATGATCCAATGGTGATGGAGCGCGCAAAAAGACTGGTGCAGTTAAAAGACGGAAAAATCGTAAGCGATAATAAAAAATCAGGTTAATGATGAAACTGCTTAAGCTGGCATACCGTAACCTTTGGCGCAATAAGCGCCGCTCGTCTATTATGCTTGCCGCTATTAGCGTGGGGCTTGCTGCCTTAATCTTTGTCTGGGGCTTTATCGATGGCATGAATGAGCAGACCATTGAAAACAGTACTACCTACTTAACCGGCCATATAAAAATTCACAAAACCGGCTTCCATAATGATAAGGCACTGTATTTAACTCTTCCTCAAAATTCGGTATTGCAGCGGCGTCTATTAAAAAATTCTCATGTGATTGCAGTGACACCGCGTATAGAAGACCAGGCAATGTTAAGCGGCGCCGATGAAGCCCGTGGCGTAAAAGTGGTTGGTGTTGATCCACAACTTGAACCAGAAGTGACCACCATTGCCAAAGCCATTACCAATGGCCGCTACCTGCAGGCAAACGATACAAATACAATTGTAATCGGTGACAAACTTGCCGAAAGAACCGGCTTAAAAACAGGTGATAAAGCTGTGCTGGTTACACAGGCGCGGGATGGCTCACTGGCAGCCGATCGTTTTAAGGTGGTGGGGTTGTTTGACAGCGGCATTGATATTATTGATGCCTCACATGTCTTTATACCGTTACCGGCTGCACAGGAATTATATTCGTTATGGGGGCAAATCACCGCATGGGTACTTCGCATCGACAACCGTCAGCATGCAGGTGATATTGCACAACAACTCAAAACTGAAATAGGCTCAGGCTTCGAGGTATTGGGCTGGAAACAGTTATTACCGGAAATGGTACAGATGATTCGTTTTCATGAAATCATCAGTTACATTGTTGTTTTTATCGTTATTGTAATTGTTGCGGTTGGTGTCACTAATACGATTCTTATGGCAGTAAAAGAGCGCACTCATGAGTTTGGAATAATGTTGGCTTTGGGAACCAGCCAGAACCAGATTATTCAACTGGTTCTTTTAGAGTCTTTTATATTAGGCATTATCGGTTTACTGGCTGGCAATTTGATTGGCCTGTCTATTACACATTATTTTTCTAGTGCCGGTATTGATCTAACACAATACACACAGGCAATGGAAACCATGCCAGGCTTGACCGGTAATGTTTATCCACTGATTCGCCTGGATCATGTTTTACTTGTTTCGATAGCCACATTTACTATCAGTGTTTTGCCCGCCCTTTATCCTGCCTGGCAAGTGTCACGTTTACAACCCGTTGAGGCCATTCATGGTGTCGTAAAAAGCACAACACATAAAGTATGGCATTGGACAAAAAAATCCGCTTCATCAACACAACTTCTTTTCTGGCGCATCGCTTTTCGTAATATCTGGCGTAACCCCTGGCGCTCGGCATTAACCTCCGGCGCAACTGCTTTTGGTCTGGCGGCCTTTTTGTTTTTATATGCCTTTACCGATGGTTTTTTTGAGCAGATGATTGATAACTCCACTGACTTTTTAACTGCGCATGTACAGATAGAACCACAAGGGTATCGTGATGAACTTTCGCCCAGCCTTTATATTTCGCAACCGGAAAATATATTATCAAAACTGCAACAATACCCGTCTATGGTTGCAGCTGCCCCGCGTATTCAGGTGGAGTCAATGATAAGCAGTCCTACAAAAACAGAACCCTTAATCCTGACCGGTGTAAAGCCCGACATGGAAACACAGGTAACCCGACTGCATAACGTCATCATTAAAGGTGAATACCTTAAAGCCAATAATAAATCGGATATTGTACTGGGAAAAAAACTGGTAGAAAAACTCGACCTGCGTATTAGTGAAAAAGTCGTTGTCACAACGCAACTGGCCGATGGCAGTTTAGGCTCGGCTGCTTATCGGCTTGTTGGCGTTTATCAAACAAACAATGAAATTTTTGATCGCGCCTATGGCTTTATTGGTTTACAGCAGGCGCAATCGTTGCTAGCTATGCCCAACCGGATTTCGACCATTGCTATCCGTCTGCAAAAACGTGATCTATCACAATCGACTGCCATTAATCTTGATAAAATACTGGCAGGCTCACAATACAAAGCAAAATCATGGCAGCAAATTATGCCGGTACTGGTACAAATGATTGACGTTACCCGTCTTATGTTTTTTGTTGTACTGGCGATTGTGTTTGTGGTTGTTGCAATGGGGGTCACCAACACCCTGTTTATGTCGGTGATGGAACGAACCCGAGAGTTTGGTGTAATGCTGGCAATGGGTACAGAGCCACGTCTTATTGTGCGCATGGTGGTGTATGAATCTATTGTACTCGGGCTTATTGGTATTGTGCTGGGCATTATTATGGGCTGGTTGCTAGTGCTTTATTACAGTGATGGTATGGACTTATCCGGTTTTTCCGGTGCAACCAGTACCATTCCCGGCCTGACCGATATAATTTATCCTGTACTGATTATAGATAACATCTGGTTGCCAACACTTATCCTGTTTATTACCGGCGTTGTGGCTGCGTTTTACCCAGCATTACGTGGCGCCCGGCTATCGCCCGTCGTCGCTATTCGTCATGTCTGATAGCTTGCGATTTTTTTTGTTACTGTTAGCAGCATTCAGCATTAACGCACCTGTCTCTGTGGCAAAAAAAATCGAGCTCAGCGGCTATTATAAAAATCTCTTTGTCAATTCCAGAACACTCGCACTGTTCCCACCTGCCGAATCTTACTCACTGGATCTGAATCGCTTACGCTTAAAACTTGACGCTAACATCAGTGACAAACTGTCTTTTAATATTCAGTACGATAATGAAGTTTTACTGGGCAACTATCTACAAACAACACAATTTTTAACCGTTAAAAATTTACCCTCCGATAATTATTTTGACCTTGAAAGCAGTTACATTGACAGCAACTCAATCTATGCCATACAAAGTATCTACCGCGCCTATGCGGCACTGGCGCTGCCTGATATTGATATTCGCATCGGACGACAACGCATTGCCTGGGGAACCGCCATGCTGTGGAACCCGATGGATATTCTCAATCCTTTTAACCCCATTCAACTTGAACGCGAAGAACGTCAGGGGGTGGATGCCATATTACTCGACTGGAATGTTGATGCACTGTCACGCTTCAGTCTGGTTTATGCGCGGCAACGATATAATTCAAGCACAGCAATACGCTGGCGTTCCAATCAAAAAGGTTTTGATTTTTCTTTAATGGCTGGTCGTTTTCAAAATGATAGCGTCGTTGGTTTTGACTTTTCCGGCCAGATAAACAACATCGGGGTAAAGGGTGAAATCACTCGTACTGATCCGGGCAATGATCAGGGCAATAAAAACAGCTATATCCGCGCAGTGATCGGCGCGGATTACACTTTTGCCAATACGCTTTCCCTTAATATAGAAGCCTACTATAATGGGCAAGGTACTTCGGAAATAACCGCTTATAATTTTAACCGTCTGTTTACAGGTAAAATACAAAGCCTGGCACGCTATTATTTAGGTGGTTATCTCGGCTACGATATTACACCGTTGCTACGCTGGGACAATTATTTTATTTACAACCTCGATGACGATAGTTATTTTATCGCGCCTGGTTTGTCTTATTCATTGTCAGACAATATCGAATTTAGCGGGGGTATTCAGGCTTTTAATGGTGCATCTGGAACAGAATATGGCACACTGGAAAACCTCTACTATCTCCAGCTGCAATGGTTCTTCTGACTACTTTTTATATCGCACATAAAATTTAATTTAAAACAGGTTCTATTAGTAATGAAAGAATTTATATTAAACTCATGTTTGCATAAGGACATCAAACATGAAATTACGCCACAATTGAACAAGATTGCCGTGCTATCGCTCGCAATGACGTCTTTCTTGCTGTTACGAACAACAGCGAAGCAATCCAGTTTTTTATATAAAACTAAGATGATTTTAATAACCCTGCTTTGTTTTTTGCTTATAGGTAATAGCCATTCTGGTGAGTTGCGCGAATACTGGGTAGCCGCAGAAATTGTGGAATGGAACTATGCACCGACCGGAAAAAACAGGATTATGCCCGATAAAAGTCTTGGCGTATGGGGTAACCATCTTAGATACCAAAAATACCGGTACATTGAATATACCGATGGCAGTTATTCTAAACCTGTTACCCAACCACAGTGGATGGGCATACTTGGGCCACAGTTTCGTGCTGAAGAAGGCGATACTTTAAAAATTCATTTTCTGAATAAAGCCGACAAACCTCTAAGTATGCACCCACATGGAATGCGTTACACAAAAAAACATGAAGGTGCCGATATGAGTGGTAAAGGTGCTGCGGTTAAACCTGGGGAGCACTTTACTTATATATGGGAAACCGATGCCGATGCTGCACCGGGACCTAATGATCCATCATCCATTGTCTGGGTTTATCATTCACATGTTGATTCAGTAACAGAAATTTATGATGGCCTTATCGGTACTATTGTTGTTACAAAAAAAGGAATGGCACGCTCAAAAGCAGACCCGCGGCCAAAAGATGTCGATATAGCCTTCACAAACATGTATATGATCTTTGATGAAAACGGCCGAAAAAAAATTGGCTCGGTTAAAACAGTCAGTGCTGAAGACAATGAAGAAGGTAATTTAAAACATGCTATTAATGGTTATATTTTTGGTAACCTTCGGGGAATGATTGCTAACAAAGGCGACCGCGTGCGTTGGCACTTAATTGGCATGGGAACCGAGGTGGATATTCATACTGCTCACTGGCATGGCAAAACCGTGTTATCAAGCGGGCAGCGTACCGATGTGATTGAATTGCTACCTAACAGTATGAAAACTGTCGATATGCTGGCAGATAATCCGGGCACCTGGTTGTATCACTGCCATGTAACTGACCACATTACCGCTGGCATGATCACCCGCTATACTATTAAAAAAAAATAAGACCAAATATCCCACCCACAACCTACTGACATAACGTTGTCAGTAGAGCCTTGTTACGCTTCATTCTCAATTAAAATAAGGAGATAATATATGGAACAACCAATGAAGCAGCATGGTGCATTTAGCTGGAATGAGCTCACAACCAGTGATGTGGATGGTGCAAAAAAATTCTATAGTAAATTGTTAGGCTGGAGTATGCAGGATGTACCAGACTGCGACATGGGCTACACGATGGCAAAGGCAGGCGATACAGAAGTAGCCGGGATAATGAATATTCCTGAAGACTTCAATACAATGCCACCAACATGGGGAAGCTATGTCACCGTTGACAATGTCGATATACAAGCGGCTCTGGCTGAAAAACTAGGTGGAAAGATTGTACTTGCGCCACAAGATATTCCAGAAGTTGGACGCTTTGCCGTGATCAGTGACCCGCAAGGTGCTATCCTGAGCCTTATCACTTATATCAAACAGGAATAATCAGTATGGCGAGCCATACTTTACATTCAAAAAAAGAGACAGAAACAAAATTACGAAGATATGGCTCGCCTGCCTGTACTCAGCTTGTTTATAATTTTTTAGTTTATCTATCCGATAACCAACACTAAATACTAAAATGCGCCGTGCAGACAGACTCTTCCGTATAATACAGAACCTGCATTCTAAACGGGCAATTACAGCCTGTGAACTTGCTAACAGGCTGGATGTTTCTGAACGTACTATCTACCGTGATATGCAGGACTTAAGCTTATCGGGCATCCCTATCACAGGAGAAACCGGTGTGGGTTACCGCTTACTGAAAGGCTTTCAACTCCCACCACTTATGTTTACCGAGGAAGAAATTGAAGCACTGTTACTTGGCGCACGGATGGTACGCGCATGGACAGATAAAGATCTTGCCAGTGCAGCAAACCAGGCACTACAAAAAATTGAGCACGTTATTCCTGAAAAGTTAAAACCACAACTTGAACGTAATGATATGATTGTGCCTGACTTTCCAATGGAAGGTCAGGCCAGTAATCAGCTTAGAACCCTCCGACATGCTATTCGCAACCAGCAAAAAATCAGGATTAATTACACGCGTGCAGATGGAGAACATTCCAGTCGTATTATTCACCCACTGGGTTTATTTTACTGGGGAAAAGTATGGACGGTTGTTAGCTGGTGTGAACTACGTAATGAGTTCAGAAATTTTCGACTGGATCGTATGACAGACTGCAAGCCAGACAATAAACACTTTGAAATAATTGAAGGTCGAACACTACAGGATTATCTAAATATCGAATGTAATAAATAGAAAAATAAATCTGCTGCTAGTCGTATAAAATATAAACCCATAGGAACCAGATAAGACTTGATTTAAAAAAAACAGTTAGATGTTAAGAAACGGTACCAGGGTTATGTAAAGTATTACAGCAATACTAAAAACATACACAATAAAGCGAAACGGGCTTTGTAATATATTGCCTAATAAAGTAGGTGCATGACCTTTTCTTTTAAGCTCTGCATATTCAGCATGAAATTTCCGGGAGCGTTGCAACTGATATTCATTAATAAGCTGTTTTGCTTGTGGGTATTGCGTATCGTCTTTTAGCCAGATTGCAGCCATTGCAATACCCCAATTTCCGGCATGCGTTTCATAAAAATCAAGATTGTTCTCTGTGAGTAAATCACGCACATCCTGTGCTTCATCCAGAGGAACATCACGCAGCTTAAAGAGTAGTTTGGCCATTTATATGTATCTATTCTATCTTATACCGTACTGGATTCCCGCCTCTGCGTGGGAATGACGGCAACAACTAGTTATCATAACCAAGGTTTGGCGCTAACCAGCGTTCGGCATCCTCTAAAGTCATGCCTTTACGTTTAGCATAATCTTCAACCTGATCTTTATTGATTTTACCAATGCCAAAGTAACTTGACTCCGGATGGCTAAAATACCAACCACTTACCGATGCGGCTGGCCACATAGCATAGCTTTCGGTTAATGATACACCCGTATTTTTCTCGGCGTCGAGTAATTTCCATAACTTTGGTTTTTCGGTGTGATCCGGGCAGGAAGGATAACCGGGTGCAGGACGTACGCCACGATAGTCTTCTTTAACCAGGCGCTGATTATCAAAGTTCTCATCTTTAAATGCGGCATCGGGCGACCACTTACTGTCAGAGTATCCCCAGTTAATATGGCGTACCCGTTGATGCATGTGCTCGGCGAAAGCTTCTGCAAAGCGGTCGGCCAGAGCCTTTAACATAATGGACTGATAGTCGTCATGATCTTTTTCAAAGCGCGCAATATGTTCGTCAATACCAATGCCAGCCGTTACAACAAAGCCCCCCACATAGTCTGGTTTGCCACTTTGTTTTGTTGCAATAAAATCGGCATTGCTGCGATTGGGTTTACCCGGTGGACGTTCGGTTTGCTGGCGTAAATGGTTTAAGGTCATAACCACCTCACTGCGTGACTCGTCTGTATAAACTTCAATATCATCTTCATTAATACTGTTCGCCGGGAACAGGCCAACAACAGCTCGCGCTTTTAACCAGCGCTCATCAATGATTTGTTGTAACATAGTTTGTGCATCGGCAAAGAGTTTTTTAGCTTCGGTACCTTTTTCTGCATCATCAAATATTTTTGGATAACTGCCTTTTAACTCCCAGGTATGAAAGAAAGGTGTCCAGTCGATATACGGTACTAAATATTCCAGTGGCATATCATCGAACACCTGAATGCCTTTTATATTTGGCACCGGTGGTGTGTATTGAGTCCAGTCGATATTTAATTTCCGTTGCCTTGCCTGTTCCAGTGTTAACCAGCTTGTTTTTGCACGTCGCCCTGCATGGGCAATGCGTACTTTTTCGTAATCTTCATGTATTTTTTTTACAAAGGCATCTTTAAAGTCATCACTAATTAGTTTTTGTGCCACACCCACTGCACGCGAAGCATCTTTTACCCACACAGTTGAACCATGATAGTTCTGCTCTATTTTAACCGCAGTATGTGCTTTTGATGTGGTTGCACCACCAACCATCAAGGGCATGTCCAAACTCAGGCGCTCCATTTCTTTGGCGATATATACCATTTCATCGAGTGATGGTGTAATTAAACCGGACAGGCCAATAATATCAACGCCTTCTTTTTTCGCTGCGTCTAAGATTTGACTGGCCGGTACCATTACGCCCAGATCAACCACTTCAAAATTATTGCATTGCAATACCACGCCTACAATGTTTTTACCAATATCATGTACGTCGCCTTTTACGGTTGCCATTAATATTTTACCATTTGAACGTGCACCCTCTTGTTTTTCTGCTTCTATATAAGGTAACAAATAGGCAACTGCTTTTTTCATTACCCTTGCAGACTTAACTACTTGTGGTAAAAACATTTTACCATCACCAAATAAATCACCGACTACATTCATACCATCCATCAACGGCCCCTCGATGACTTCAATCGGTCGGCTAAATGCGGTGCGTGCTTCTTCTGTGTCTTCAACCACATACGCATCGATACCTTTAACCAAAGCATGTTCTAACCGTTTGGCAACCGGTAGCTTACGCCATCCCAAATCTTCTGTTTTTGCTTTTGTAGTACCATCACCGATATACTTTCCAGCTATATCCAGCAAATGCTCGGTTGCATTCGGATTTTTATTTAACACGACATCTTCAACCGCATTGCGAAGTTCTTCGGGTAAGTCATCATAAACGGCAAGCTGCCCCGCATTAACAATACCCATACTCATACCATTTTTAATTGCATAGTATAAAAATACGGCATGGATCGCTTCACGAACCGGGTTATTGCCCCTGAATGAGAAAGAAACATTCGACACACCACCACTAATTAAGGCATGTGGCAGGTTTTGTTTTATTTCGCGGGTCGCTTCGATAAAATCAACACCGTAATTATTATGCTCTTCTATACCAGTAGCAATCGCAAAAATATTCGGGTCAAAAATAATATCCTGTGGCGGGAAGTCCACTTGTTCGACTAAAATTTTATAGGCACGGGAACAAATCTCTATTTTACGTTCTTTGGTGTCAGCCTGGCCGACTTCATCAAAGGCCATCACGATAATTGCTGCACCGTAACGGCGACAAAGTTTTGCCTGATGAATAAAATTTTCTTCACCTTCTTTTAAACTGATTGAGTTGACAATGCCTTTGCCCTGAATGCACTTTAAACCTTCTTCCAGAATTGGCCACTTGGACGAATCGACCATAACCGGTACCCGAGAAATATCCGGCTCACTCGCTATCAGGTTTAAAAATGTTTTCATTGCCGCCTGACCATCTAACATGCCTTCATCCATGTTGATGTCTATAATTTGCGCGCCGTTTTCAACCTGTTCACGCGCAACGCTTAAGGCTTCGTCGTAATTATCTTCAAGAATTAAACGTTTAAATTTGGCCGAACCCGTTACATTGGTGCGTTCGCCAACATTCACAAACAGCGAGTCTTCGGTAATATTGCATGGCTCTAACCCGGCAAGGCGAGTTGTAAAGTCTTCTTCTTTTGGTTTGCGTGGCGGGTACTTGGCAACTGCATCGGCTATTGCTTTAATAAAAGCCGGGCTTGTGCCACAACAACCACCAATAATATTGATAAAACCATTCTTTGCCCACTCTTCAATTTCAGCAGCCATTTCTTCTGGCGTTTCATCATATTCGCCAAATTCATTCGGTAAACCGGCATTTGGATGGGTGTTGATATGGCAGTTGGCAATACCGGCAATTTCTTCTACATACTGGCGTAATTCTGTTGCACCTAATGCACAGTTAAAACCGAAACTGATAGGCTTAACATGGCGCAGTGAATTATAAAATGCTTCTGCTGTCTGGCCGGATAAAGTTCGGCCAGATGCATCAGTAATAGTGCCAGAAATCATAATTGGTAAACGCTTACCCGTTTGCTCAAAATATTCTTCTATCGCAAACAAGGCCGCTTTTGCATTTAAGGTGTCAAAAACCGTTTCGACCAGTAAAATATCACAGCCTCCGTCTACTAGTGCTTTGGTGGCTTCGAAATAAGTTTCACGCAGATCATCAAAATTAATATTGCGAAAGCCGGGATTATTTACATCAGGGCTTAAAGAGGCAGTCCGGTTGGTTGGCCCTAACACACCGGCAACAAAGCGGGGTTTATCGGCCGTTGTAAATTTATCACAAGCTTCACGAGCAATTCGGGCCGCTTCAAAGTTAAGCTCATAAACCAGATCTTCCATGTCATAGTCGGCCATTGAAACCTTATTAGCATTAAAGGTATTCGTTTCTAAAATATCCGCACCGGCCTCTAAATAAGCCACATGAATATCATAAATAATCTTTGGCTGGGTCAACACAAGCAAGTCGTTATTGCCTTTTAAGTCGCTCGCATAATCGGCAAAACGCTCACCACGATACTCAGCTTCGCCCAGCTTGTAAGACTGAATCATGGTACCCATCGCACCATCGAGTACGAGGATACGTTGTTTAAGGGCTTGTTCTAATACACTTACAGGCTGACTCATATGAACTCATTTTTGGTAGTAATTGAATGGGCGAAGTTTAGCACGCCAAATAAGAATGGACTATATATATAAGGAATAGCAAAGGTGGGAATGGCTAGATTTTTTCCAGCCAATCCTTAAGGCTCTGCGCTTCACGCCGAATATATGCCGGATCGGTAAACGCCTGACCAATAACGCTGATACCCTGCGTACAGGTAAGCATGTGCATGGCATAATGCTTTGCTTTTTCCTTGCCATGCCCAAGTAAAACAAATTGTTCAATAAGCCAGTCTCTAAACAGCGTAATCATTTCAGTTGCATTGTTGTAATGTATATTTTTAAGCTTATTAAGCTCTGAACAAACGGTGCCAATAGGGCAGCCATACTTCACTATATTATCCTGATAGCTCACAACCATATCAACGTATTGATTTAGTCGCTGTTTAGCAGAAGGAATCGTTTCATCCCATTCATTCAGAAATTGTTTAATACCCACTTTTCTTTTTTCAATAACAGCGGCAAGAATGTCGTCTTTGGTTTTGAAGTGATAATAAAAATTACCACGCGATATACCCACCGCACTGGCAATATCTGAAAAAGAAGTATGATTAAAGCCCTGACGATAAAATAAATCATCGGCAGTTGTCACAATTTTATTCCGTATTGTTTCGGCTTTCGTATTCACAACTAAAAACCACTCTTCTTTTTTTAAATGGCGACCAGTGTATTATATCCTACTCATGCTATGACTGCCTCTTTTTGCAGAAACGGGTAGTCAATATAACCCACTTCATCACCGCCGTAGAAGGTATCCGGGTTAGGTATATTTAAATCGGCACCGGTTTTAAAACGTTCAACAAGGTCAGGATTTGCTATATATAAAGCACCAAACGAAACACTATCCGCCGCACCTGTTTTAATTGCCGCTTCTGCTTTTAGTAAATCGTAAGCAAAGTTAGCCATATAATACCCACCAAAATTGTTCTTAAATTTTTGGTAATCCAGTTTTTTAGAGCCGTCTACCATATCGCCTTCAACAACATGCAGGTAAGCCAGGCCGAGTTTCCCCAGTTGCTTTGTTGCATAGTTAAACATTTCCTGTGGGTTAGAATCACGAATATCATTAAAAGTATTTTCAGGGGATAAACGTACCCCCACATGTGCCGCATCCCATGCATACATGACTGTACCGACAACTTCACCTAATAAACGATAACGGTTTTCAAAGCTACCACCATATTCATCCATCCGCTGGTTTGTACCATCGCGTAAAAACTGATCAAGTAAATAACCGTTTGCCGCATGAATTTCAACACCATCAAAACCCGCCGCTCGGGCATTTTCTGTTGCGACTTTATACTGCTCCAGTATGGCTTTTATTTCATCTATTTCCAAAGCATGGGGTGCAACATAAGCCTGCATGCCATCATAAGTTATCGCTTCGCCTTCTGGTTTTATCGCAGAAGGTGCAACCGGTAAGGCATTATTTGGCTGCATCGACGGATGAGAAATACGCCCCACATGCCAGAGCTGCAGTACAATTTTACCACCCGCTTTATGAACAGCATCAACAACCCTTTTCCAGCCAGCCACCTGTTCGGCACTATAAATACCCGGCGTGGCTGGATAACCCACCCCCTGTGGTGATATTTGCGATGCCTCGGTAATAATTAAACCCGCCGTGGCGCGCTGACGATAATATTCAACATTCATTGCCTGCGGCACATTACCGCTCCCCGCACGGTTTCGAGTTAGCGGTGCCATCACCACACGGTTTGCCACGCTTATTGCACCCATCCGACCCGGTGAAAACAGGTTTATATCCTTATTTTCTTTATTTTTCATGAAGTTACTCCTTATAAGTCATTCGATTCAAATTTTAACCCCCTGATTAGGACAAAAGTCCTAGAACAGGAATAAAATTAGGTCAATTGTCCTAAATTGTCAAGTTTCATATTTAAAGCACGCAAACCAATGAAGTACCACCTTTATATAATTTATGCCTTGCTGGGAATTAGATAACCACTTGTAAATATGACAAAAAACATGCATCTTGAGTTTAGTTTGTAACTGGAGAATACGAATGCATACCGACTGCGATAAAAGGCGGCGTGAGAGCTAAATCACTGTTATGCAATAAGGAGAAAACTATAATGTTAGCAATATTCAGCGGCGTGATTAAAAATCAACCCGTGAAAATAGTAACAAGAATCATTCCAAATATTGAGCATGGGATATTGGGAAAAATAAATTCCATAGTCATACACAGAACCGCTGCACCTACAGCAGAATCGACTCTTAATGCATGGAAAACAAAAAAGTCAGGTGCTCATTTTTTAATCGATAAAAATGGAAAAATATATCAAACAGCAAGGCTTGATAAAATATGTTGCCATAAAGAAGGAAAATGAAGGCGTACTGCTCTTGAATGGCTAAGGAGCAATTATAAATGATTAAATATTACCTGTATTTCATTTTTGTTATCTCATTAACATCATGTGCAACAGAAAATAAAAACCATGAGCACCAAATTATTAGTGATATAGAAATTTTAACTCAAGGTAATATTTCAAGAGAAGGGTCTTACTTTCAAGATTTGTGTGGAGACTTTAGGCTAACAAAAGAACAAGTTAAAATTTACTATCATGAGTCTCGTCTCAGTAATGAGCAAGAGGTGCATGATAGTTTTAATTTATTTCCTTGCTACTCCACAGGGACAATAAAAATTAATGGTAAGAAATATATGTGGAAAATCAGAGCTGGTGGGGTTAGTAATTTCTACAATGAAAATGAAATGTTTTTGAGAGTATGTGATGAAAAGTGCTGTAAACGGACAAAAGGAATTTGTTAAGCCTATATATTTAACATCTATGCATAACAAACGCGTCAACATGGACTACCACAAGGAGTCGTGTCGATGCCAAAATTCATCCTTCGTTTAACAATAATAAAACCGGTCGACCGGCTTATGATCCAGCGATTTTGTTAAAGATAATTCTGTTATCATTTACAAGGTAATGCAGGTCAGACACTCGGATTATCTGGGCAAGGCGGCACTGTTATCATCTGCGAATTATTCTGAATTAGTTAAGCCCTGTCATATATGTAAAAAAAGAGAATGTAAAATTTGTTTATACCTCCCCGAATTGTAATAACAAAAAAATGTCCACGATGCCAGCTTCGCTATCGCTGGAAAGAAAAGCAGTGTACTCACTGTGGTAAATTAACAGATCCCGAAGTAGAAGCATTAAAAGAAAGATACCGGCAGGAGAATAAAGGAAATAAACGATTAGGCCGGTGGTTTATTTTTACTGCGACTATATTAGCGATTATAGTTTTAGTATTATGAATTTTTAGCTTTTATTTATAAAACAGGATTGAACTCATGCCATCCATTGACGAGTTAAATAAAAAGAATTTAGAGTTAGCCAATTCACTATTAGCGCTATCTCAAGCTGAAAAAGACCCTGTTAAAAAACAGCAATTTTTAGATGCTGCAGAAAAAATAAAGCCGTCTGAATTAGATGGCCACTTTTCTTTACAGGCACGACAAAAAAATCATAATTCCATTTCCAGAAATTTTGAACACTGGGATAAAGAAGCAAAAGAAATTATTGAGAAACAAATTTCTGACCCAGCAATTAGAAAAGCAGCTTTAAATAATAGCAAGTATAAAGAAGATGTCCTTGATATGGCGCTAGAAGACCCATTCCAACAACCAACGACCAGAAAAATAAATTATATTGCAAAACTTGAAGCAATTAAGGCAAAAAATGCTTATAAGTTAAAAAAGGCTAAAATAATTATATTTATAGTCTTTACTCTTATCCTGACAGGTTTATTATGGCTAAAACTATAAAATTTCCAGTTAACCTTAATATACTTTTAAATATCTATCTATTATGAGTAAGACAAAAATTAAGATTGGTTTAGCCCTTGGGAGCGGTGCTTCACGTGGCTGGTCACATATCGGCGTTATTAACGCTCTTACTGACGAAGGAATTATACCCGATATTGTTTGTGGCACATCTATAGGCTCATTAGTTGGAGCATCGTATGTGTTAAACAACCTTGATAAGCTGGAAAAATGGGTATGCTCACTAACCCGGTTTGAAACAGCCCGTTTTTTTGAAATTAATACCTCATTGACTGGGTTTGTTAACACAGAAAGGCTGCACCATTTTTTGAATAAATACGTTGCCAGTGATGCTGCTACAATAGAAAGGTTAACCAAACAATATGCCGCTGTCGCAACAGATTTAGAAACAGGCAGAGAAATCTGGCTAAAAGAAGGTTCTATATTAGAAGCCGTTTGGTCGTCTATCTCCTTGCCCGGACTTTTCCCTGCTATTAAGAATAATAATAAATGGCTTGTGGATGGTGGCCTGGTTAATCCAGTACCTGTTTCAGTTTGCCGTGCATTAGGTGCAGATGTTGTTATAGCCGTGAATTTAAATGGTGATATTGTTGGCAAACATTTTCAAAAACCTAAAAATATAATAAAACAAGATAGCAGTATTGTAGGGAAAATCTCTGATTTAGCCGCGGAATACACTGCTTCCCTGTTTCCATCAACAAAAGCTGAAGATAAACCACCCGGCCTGTTTGAAGCTATCGCCAGTTCCGTTAATATTACGCAGGACAGAATCACAAGGAGCCGCATGGCTGGAGACCCACCCGATATTCTACTTTCTCCAAAACTATCCCACATTGGCCTGCTGGAATTTTATCGAGCAAATGAAGCTATTAACGAGGGGAGAGAGTGTGTCCAAAGGATGCTGCAAGAAATACAACATGTCTTAAGCATCTCTGACTCTGAGGTATCCCCACAAAAAAGCAATTAAAAACAATAGTTTAAAAATACAGGCGGGAATTCAATAGGTCATTACGAAGGAACAAAGTGACTGCGGCAATCTTAAGTTTATAACCTTTAATGATAAATTTACCGCGTCAACACTAAAAAAACAGGTGTTTTTCAGTGTTTCCTCGCAAAGACAGGCAAGGCTAAATTTCATGGGGATCCCTCAGTCTCTGACATAACTTGTTATGTATGAAAAATAGCTAATAAAATATTAAAACAAGCAGGTTAGTTAAATAGTTTGAAATTACGCACTCTACAGAAAGAACTAGAAGAATATTTTTCTAAAAACTACACTAAAAAATATATTGAGCTTGGTGGTTATTTTTATATAAAGTCATATAAAACACTAAGCAAATCGCCCATGCAGCAGTATTTTTCATCTGGAAAATATAAAGAGCTGAATGACCCAAAACTTGATGCATACTGGAAACAAATTAAAAAACGGGAGCGCTACTGGAACATTATTGCTATTGTTATAATTATTTTATTTTATACGCTTAACCGTGAATAGCTAATGTTACTGTTTCAGGCGGGAAAAACTTTTGAAAAAAATTAAACCCCGGCGACTGTTCTTTGCCTTATGGCCAGACGATAATACACGGCAGGCGATTACAACAACATTTAAAAGGTTATCTGCTGACTTAAGTAACGGCCATATAATACAGCCTGCCAATTTGCATCTGACGTTACATTTTATTGGTAATACATCAGAAACAAAAATGCATTGCCTGGCGCGACAGGCTGAAAAAGTCCGTGTAAATAAATTTACCGTTACCCTTAACCATTATGGTTATTTCAAAAAACCTGAAATTATATGGATGGGCTTAAAACAAAAACCACCCTCTCTGGAAGAACTGTATAGAAAATTAGCTCGGGAATTTGCTGAATGCGATTACCATCCAGATAACCGGGATTACAGTCCACATATTAGCTTAATACGTAAAATAGCCAGACCAGATAAACTGGACGAGTTTGAACCAATCAAATGGCAGATAAAAGAATTTGTGCTGGTTGAATCATTAACAAAAAACAATCCTATTGAATATAGCATGATTCAACAATATCCTTTATTTTAAGTCTCTTTAGGTTATATTAAATACTACCTCATTGCTATTCCGTTAACCTAAACTTGAAATACAGTAAGCGTTAGATTATCAAGTAGGTCAAGGTCATTACTAAGCTCCTGGACTTGGAGTTAACTTCGCGGTTAATGTAGCCATCCCTTCTCCCTGAGGGAGAGGGCGTTAACGGGATAGCAGTAATACTCGCTATAATATAAAAACCACATGCTGGTTTTAGTTTATTAATAAAGAAGACGTTATCTGCTTGAATAGGCCTTTTGTAAGAATTTTCCTGTTACTGTTTTAAACGATAACCACTCTTAAACATCCACCAAACCGTTATTAAACAGCCAGCCAGGAAAACCAGCACCATAAACATGCTTAACTCAACGCTTACATCGGATACTTCAAAGAAGCTCCAGCGAAAACCACTGATTAAATAAACTACCGGGTTAAATAATGTAACGGTTTGCCATACAGGTGATAGCATATCGATAGTATAAAAACTACCACCAAGAAAAACCAGCGGGGTAATGACCAGCATAGGGATTACCTGAAGTTTTTCAAAATTATCTGCCCATAGGCCAATAATAAAACCAAACAGGCTGAAAGAAATGCAGGTTAAAATTAAAAAACTTAACATCCACAATGGATGTGCAATTTCAAGTGGTACAAAAAACCCAGCGGTAGCTAGAATAATCAAACCAATAATAAATGACTTGGTTGCTGCTGCACCCACATAACCGAGTAAAATTTCAATAAAAGAAATAGGCGCAGACATAACTTCATAAATTGTACCGGTAAATTTTGGGAAGAAAATACCAAAGGATGCATTCGCTATACTCTGGGTTAACAATGCCAGCATCATTAAGCCTGGCACAATAAAAACACCATAGGGAACACCGTCTACTGTTTGTATTCGGGAACCAATGGCCGCACCAAACACCACAAAATACAAGGCTGTTGAAATAACGGGGGAGATAAAACTTTGTAATATGGTTTCCCATGCACGCAGCATTTCATATTTATATATCACCCTAATAGCCTGTATATTCATTATTTTGTATTAACCAGGTTGATAAAAATTTCTTCCAGAGAACTTTGTGAAGTGTTTACATCTCTCAATAACAACTTAGCTTTACTTAATGCCTGTAATAATTCGGCAATACCCGTTTGCGCTTTTAGCGGATCATAAGTATAGCTAAGGAAATAACCGTCAGTAGATAAATCCAGCTTCCATGCCGATAGTGCTGCCGGGATTGCTGTTACCGGTTTTTCCAGCTCGATAACAAGCTGGCGTTTCCCCAGCTTGTGCATCAAAGTATCTTTGTTATCTACCAGCAATAATTCACCATTATTAATAACCGCAACCCGATCCGCAATTTCTTCAGCTTCTTCGATATAGTGGGTGGTTAAAATAATGGTGACGCCTGTTTCACGTAAATGCCGTACTATTTTCCACATATCTTTGCGTAAATTTACATCCACACCGGCAGTTGGCTCGTCCAGAAAAAGCACAGACGGCTGATGTGATAGTGCTTTACCAATTAATACCCGTCGCTTCATCCCACCAGATAAGGCCATCAGTTCACTGTCTTTCTTTTCCCATAGTGATAGATCTTTTAATAACTGCTCTAAATAAGCTGAATCCGGTTTTTTTCCAAACAAGCCGCGACTAAAGCACAAGGTATTCCACACAGTTTCAAAAGCACCCAATGTTAACTCCTGTGGTACCAGGCCAATCATACTGCGCGTTTTTCGGTAATCACTGATAATGTCATAGCCGGAAACCCGCACAGAACCGGAGGTAGGATTAACAATACCGCAAATAATAGAGATAAGTGTAGTTTTACCCGCACCGTTTGGCCCGAGCAGCGCAAGAATTTCGCCCGCTTTAATATCCAGGCTCACATCTTTAAGTGCACGGTGACCACTTGCATATGTTTTGGATAAGTTTGATATTGAAATAATAGGTTGCATAATAAGGTTCAGGGTAACATAACCTGAAATATTAAATACCCTGTTTTAAATCCTTTAAAAAGTTTCCTGTTCCTGCATTAGAGCCTTATAAAATACGGTATTGCCACCAACAGTACCCCAACAATAAAAAGGGCATAAATATTGGGCATAAAATACGGGAAAATAAATAAAGCAACACCAACGAACAAAGGAACAACCGCTTTTTGCTTGCGGCCATAAGTAAAAAAGCCAAGCCCAATGGCACTAAATAAGATCCCCCAGATTAGAATAGATGAATCATCCATCTTGCCTGCCCTGTCACCGTTACCCGGTGTTCCGCCTTGTGTAAAAAACTAACAAAATATACAAGCCCAATGCAGCCGTAATATGCTTAAGGGAATGACCACTGATGAACCCCAATGTATTGTAAATTTCTCCATCAAAGTGTTCAAATATCTTTGCTGCGATATAGGCAATAAGTAATAACCAATATGCAGATGCATTGTTATATCGAGAGCGGAAGCAAATAAGAATAATGGGGATTGCTAGCATCGGAAAAAATTGTACAAAGGCATAAAATCTCAAATCACCTGAGCTATTTAATTCACTAAAATACCAGTAAATAACTGATGCCATACCCAGTAATATCAACGGTACAAGCAGCACTTTACCAATGTGGACAGAAACAAACTCACTAATGATAATTGAAAACAACGCCATAAACGCAATGGTCATTGGCAACCTGTCCCAAACGAGTGTCTGGTTATCCGGCCAAAGGTGGTAATATCCCGAACCAAAGGCAACCAGTGTAATCCCGGCAAATAGCAATGTATAAGAAGATTTAACTTCTTCTATTATATTTAATGTTTTTGTAATTAGAATTCGGTATAAACCCAGAAGACCAACAAATAAAAATAGTATATTCGACAATACATTCCAGAAATTGGGTGTATCAAAAACGGTTCGTCCATCTTTAAACAGGTGATAACTCATATCTTGTGCAACCGGATTTTGCAACCAAAGCCCGATAGCCACAAAGAAAGCAAGCACAACGATAAGTGCAATACCAATTTTTTCTTTTGTTGTTGAAATCATAACTTTTCTGCCTGGACTAATCAGGATTACGATTCCGCTTTACTTGTCTTTAGCCGGATTTTTTCTTTATTACTTTTTGGTATATTAAAACGGGCACACCAAAGAATACCAACGCAAAAATAAATGGAGGCAAAACCCCATAATCCATTAATAACCAACCAAATATGATTGTTCCAGTTAACAACCAAACTAGTACCATTACTGCTTGCGGAATGTCTTCAGGCATTTTCGTTATCTCTTTCATTATATTTATTACTATGTATTACTTATAGCCTCAGGATATTCGTTGCTATAAACAACAGAATTAATTTGTTTTTTCTTTTTCCACTTTAATTTTTCCAGCTCGGGTATACTAAAAAATTCCTCTACATAGCCAATGCACAGATAGGCAACTAATTTATTATCTGCTGGTGATTTAAGTATTTTCTTCACAGATTCCGGATTCAATATACTCACCCAACCTAAACCAATGTTCATCGCTCGCGACATTAACCACATATTTTGAACTGCACAAACGACACTGTATTCACCTGTTTCCAGCATTGTATTTTGGCCAAGAACTGGTGTGTCTGATGGTTTATAAAAAACCGCTATATTAATGGGTGCCTCAAGAATACCTTCCAGTTTAAGTTGTTTATACATTTCCTGTTGCTTATTACTAAAAATGGCTTGTGCTTTTTTATTTTCGACTACAAAATTTTCATATACCTGTTTTTTTATTTTATCGTCTCGAATAATCACAAATTCCCATGGCTGAGAAAACCCAACGGATGGAGCTAATGAAGCAGCATGAAGTATTTTCTTTATAGCTTCATCTGATATGGGCTTACCTAAAAAATTATTACCGCGAATATCGCGACGATGAAGCATAATATCTTCCAACAATGCCTGTTCATCAATTGTAAATTGTTTGTTTTTCATCTGCTTATAATAATTTCAAACGACAGACTTAATATCTTCTGCTAACGGCCATTTTAAATGTGAAGTGTTATTTAGTCAGGGGCTTCAAGTATCACATTTATATTTAAAATTATCAACAGACTAACCCCCCCTATAGTATTGATTATTTAGTAAAAGATCGGGGGCGCACCCAAAACCAGCTACCAACAACTACGATACCAAATATGCTATAACAAACAACAAATACCCAGGCAGGTGCCTGATAATATAAAATAGTTTCCAGCCAGTGTGATATAAAAGACCCTGTATAAACGACGTCGCCTGCCCGCGCACGCAGCTCCATTTCAATTGTAGTAAGTGGGCAAATAATACCGAACCACGACTGCACAATCACCACCGCAACCACTAGCAAATGCAGTATGCGAAACCAGCGATTTCGAACCCATCGCCAGCGACGCAATTTGCCAACAAATATCAGGATAAAACCAGTCACAACAAAAATAACAAGTAATACATGCAGCAACAAAATTATATCTGCGGCAAGTAGAAAGAGTGTGGATGATTCCATTTGTGTTACTCGTCATTTCAAAAATTGAGGAAAACCCCACAACATTTTAAATGAACCCTCACATAGCTGGTATAGGATGATACTTTCTTATAAAGTATCAGCCAGCCTTGTTTTGCAATGAAAGTATATAGCATGGCGCTCATTACTATAAAACAGATTACCCGTATACTTAATCATTAGGCTGCTTCTCTACAACTAAGACAACACCATCGACTTTAACCACCTTAACGGTTTCACCCACTGCACAGTCTTCACCTTCAATTTTCCATGTTGTATCATCCACACGGATCTTTCCACGCCGATTAACTATTGGCTCTTCTAAAGTAAAGGTGCGCCCAACGTATTGCATACCCCGGCGATTAAGCTGGGGCTGATCTGTTTCCGTTGTATGCTTACCCGCGACTTTTCGCCATACAAATAAACTGGCGACACTGAGTATTCCAAACAAAAGCAGCTGATATTCCCAGGTAATGCCGGTAAACAGGCTTAAAATTATACCCATAATGGCCGCTGCAATGGCTATCCACATAAAGAAGGCTCCGGGTGCAAACACTTCCATGACGAATAAAATAATGGCAAGTATAAACCAGTGCCAGTTGGTTAAATTTTCAAGTAATCCACTCATATGGGTAGCCTACTTTTTTACAGCTTTAGTCAGTTCCGCAATACCGCCGATGGCACCGATAATGCTACCCGCTTCTAATGGCATAAGAACCAGTTTTTCATTGGGTGCAGAAGCAATTTCTTTTAGTGCTTCGACATAATTATTGGCAACAAAATAGTTAACCGCATTAATATCACCCTGCTCAATCGCTTTGGAAACCACATGGGTTGCGCGTGCTTCTGCTTCTGCCTCACGTTCACGGGCTTCAGCATCGCGAAATGCGGCTTCCTTGCGGCCTTCCGCCTGTAGTATGGCAGCTCGCTTTTCACCCTCGGCTTTTAGAATTTCGGATTGACGCTCACCTTCTGCTTCTAAAATAAGTGCACGTTTTTCACGCTCTGCTTTCATCTGACGAGCCATTGAATCCACCAGGTCTCGTGGAGGGCTAATGTCTTTAATTTCGATACGGGTAACTTTAACACCCCAGGGAGTGGTGGCATCGTCAACAACATTGAGTAACTGTGCATTAATTTTATCGCGCTTGGATAACAGCTCATCCAGATCCATTGAACCCATCACCGTTCTAACATTCGTCATGGTTAAATTTAAAATCGCAAGTTCAAGCTGATTCACTTCATAGGCCGCTTTGGCTGCATCAAGAACCTGATAAAAAACCACACCATCCACTCGTACCATGGCATTGTCCCTGGTGATCACCTCCTGTGATGGCACATCCATAACACGCTCCATCATATTAAGTTTGGCTCCCACCTTGTCAAAAACCGGTGTAATCCAGTTTAAGCCTGGGTGAAGCGTGCGCGTGTAACGCCCAAAACGCTCAATGGTATATTCCATTCCCTGCGGAACAGATTGCACCCCCATAAATAATAATACAAACGAGAAAAGCAGCCCGAATAAGACGAAAGCCCCAAATCCTAACTCAAACATAATAAACTCCTTATTTTATCTTTACTGAGTATAACGCGTTGAATAAAGAAGATAACTACCTGTCGCTTTGTATTTTTTTAGTTCAAAATATGCGCACGATACTTTGATTTATCAAAACAGTTAAATATAAACAATTTCAATAGCTTATGATTAACTGTTTAACTTGCATCAAAAAAACAGATCTGAAGCACATCTGGGCAAAAGCCCCGCATAGCATACTCAACTAATTATAAAACGGCACCCACCCACAACAACGAATAGAGCGAACAGCCGGAATTAATTTAACCATTATTGGTTAGCCAACGGCTTTTAGTTATAATAACCGACCCCGCCGACAACTCAAAAGGGAAAACCGCGGGGAACGCTATTGTCTGCCCCCAGCAGTTTTACTCCGGCCATAAACTGGCACGAAGGGAAACCAGTTAAGCATCGATTAATCACTCGCAATACTAAATTAAAATGAAAAAACTACACCCACTTGAGCATGGCCTGAATGCCTACAAAGTAAACTTTGACGCGGCACTCCTTAAACCCCTGCAAACACTTTTTGACACTTCATTAAGGGAGCGACTAAACCGTGAAGGTTATGCTTACTTGTTTGAGGGACTTGAACAAATTAATATTCAAATTACCGATGAAGCGCTTAAATACCATATCACCTCTTATGGTACCGCCCCCTTACTGTGGATATCGAACAACAACGCCCACACTTACAAACTCTTTAAATCCTTTATGGATGAGTTAAATATAATGGATGACATTAAAACACTGGTCGATTTTAAAAATAAAATAGAAGTTTACTGCGGTTTTTTTGTTGTTGGCAAAGGCATGGATAGACCCACATGGCATAAAGATTTTTACGATGGTGCACAAGGCTATACTTTAATAACACCGTTGTTCGAACTTGACAATGCACACGGAAACTTGATGTACAAAGACGCTGCATCGAACGTGAAAAAATATAAATACAAAATAAATGAAGCGGTTGTTTTTGGTAGCGGCTTTGAGCATGCAACCGAACCTTATACAAAAACCGACAACCTAAGGGTAATGCTGAGCTTTACCTTTGGCACTGATAAAATAGAACATTGGGAAACGCTGAGTAAAACTATCGGCGAACAATCGAACTATATGATACTACCCTGTGGCCATCAAAAAGGTAGCTGTGGTTGCTGCAATGAGCCAGGAGCATAAATAGCAAAAATCCCCACCGCAAGCCCTTCGATGGGTTTCGCTTTGCTCTACCCATCCTACTGCTTTTTACTGCAAGCAGCAGGGAATTGTGCCTAAAGAGACTAAAAAATACTGATATAATAGCGTAATGAATACAGCCATCCGCACATCCAATAGCTTCAATAAATTACGCTCACGCCTCGAACGTGAAACAGGCAAAGCCATTAGCGATTATAAAATGATTGAAGAGGGTGATGTAATTATGGTGTGCTTATCCGGTGGCAAAGATTCCTACACGATGCTATCGGTACTGCAAGCGTTACAAAAACGTGCGCCGGTTAATTTTAAATTAATTGCGATGAACCTGGATCAAAAACAGCCCGGCTTTCCGGCTGACACCCTGCCCGGATATTTAAAATCTGTTGGCGTGGATTACCATATTATTACCCAGGACACCTATTCAATAGTTAAAGAAAAAATTCCCGAAGGTAAAACAACTTGTTCGCTGTGTTCACGTTTACGCCGCGGCATTATTTATAAAACCGCCAAGCAACTCGGTGCGAATAAAATTGCTTTAGGTCACCATCGTGACGATATTATCGAAACGCTATTCTTAAATATGTTTTTTGGTGCCAAAATAAAAGCCATGCCACCCAAACTTTTAACCGACGATAGGGCACACATTTTAATTCGTCCGTTATCTTATTGTGCAGAACGTGACATTGAACGTTTTGCGACACAAATGCAGTACCCGATTATTCCCTGCAACCTCTGCGGCTCACAGGAAAACCTGCAACGCCAGTCGATTAAAACCATGCTGGCCGATTGGGAAAAAGCATACCCGGGACGTAATACAAACATCTTTCATGCCATTCAAAATATCGTGCCCTCTCAGCTTGCCGATAGCAAACTGTTTGATTTTGAAAACCTGCAAACAGCGGCCATTGATAATGACGAGAGTTTGTTTGAATTTACTGCAAGCTATAAAGTAGCGAGTAATTTTTCGATTCCGGTTAAATAATAAACCTTCATTCGCTGATTTCTCAATTCTAAAAAAAGCGGCCTGCCTTTATTAATTGTTGAGGCTCGCTGTCGCCACCGTCAATATCCGTCAATAAAAAACCCCACAAAACATTAATTATAGGGCTAATATAAGGTTCAAAACACCACTTTTACTGTATTTGTACGTAAGTGGGTATTTTTATCTTATTTCGGCCAATAATCGACTGCAAATCCCATCCGCTTGCGACTCATAGCCCCCACCAAACATGTTAAAATGGTTTAAAATGTGGTACAGGTTGTATAAATGCTTACGCACACAATAACCTTTATCCAGTGGCCAGCGCTCGTTGTAATGTGCGTAAAAATCGCTGCTAAAGCCGCCAAACAATTCGGTCATGGCGATATCGGCTTCCCGATCGCCATAATAAGTGGCAGGATCAAAGATGATCGGCTCGCCATTGTCGCTAAAGGCAACATTGCCTGACCACAAATCGCCGTGCAATAAAGAAATGTCGGGGGTGTAACCTTGAAAGAAGCGAGCAAGGTCAGCCTGAATACGCTCAGCTTTTGCTAGCAGGTTTTTATTAGCCTTATTTTGCCGGGCAAGTTCCAGCTGAAAGCCCAGCCGCTGTGAATTCCAGAAGCTCAGCCAGTTATCCATTTGCTGATTTTTCTGTAAGGTTGAACCAATGGTGTTATCCCGATGCCAGCCAAACTGACTGCCATGATAACGATGGAGCTTTTCAAGCCGGGCAGCAAATTCCTGCATGCTGCCATGCCCGTTCAAGCGCAGGTCTTCCATTACAATATACGACTGCGCGCCATTGACACCGCAACAAATCGCAAGCGGAACCCGAATGGCTTTTGCCAGAGCCAGTTCGGCCAGCCCTTCGGCTTCAGCTTCAAACATGGCTAATTTACTGGCTGTATTCAGCTTTACAAAATACGCTTTATTTTTTGACTGAATGCGGTACGCCGAGTTAATACAACCCCCACCCACCGCATTATGCGTTTTTATTTCAAATGGTTCGGCCGTTACCTGACTAATATGTTCAGCCAGCAAATCCCAGTTCATCGTTATTTAAAAATTTGCTGGAAGAAAGACTGCATTTTTTCCCATGATTTTTTGTCGACTTCCGCATTGTATTGCAGTGGCATATTAAACTTTTTGCCAAAGGCATCTGCTTGCGGGTTGGTAAAACTGTGCTTTGCGCCTTTGTAGTTTACAAACTCAAATGCCACAGCGGCGTTTTTCATTTCCTGTTTTAATGCGCTAATTTGTTCTTTGGTTACAAACGGGTCATCCGCACCATTTAAAACCAGTACGCTGGCTTTTACCTTGCCTTTAACGGCAGGCGTTTTTGTGCCGATACTACCATGAAAACTAACTACACCTTTCAATGGCAAACCCTGACGCGCCATATCCAGAACCACACCACCACCAAAACAATAGCCAATGGCAGCAATACGTCCGGCATCCGTTACGGGCTGCGCCTTTAAAACGGCCAGTGCCTTCTTATAACGTAAACGGGCGTTATCCATGTTTGCCAGAACTTCCGACATAAATTTTTTGGCATTGTCAGGGTGTTTCGCTAGTTTACCTGAGCCATACATGTCTAAAGCAAACGCACTGTAACCCAGCCGTGCTAACATACGAACCCGTTTACGGGCATAGTCATTATGCCCCCACCACTCATGTACCACCAGCACACCCGGGCGCTTTCCTTTTATTGCATTGTCATAAGCGTAATAACCCGTCATTTCTACATTATTAATACGGTAAGGTATCACTTTAGTCACCACTTCTGCATAAAGTGGTGTTGCTATTGTTAGACTGGCAACAACAGCCATCCATTTAAAATAATTTTTAACCAATTGATTTAGGCGCATAATCATCCTCCTTAATTTTATTTTTACTGAGCGTTCCATTTGAGCACAGCGCTCTTATTAGCTCAACAATTTATATAAACACTGCTACCCCGTTAACGGGACAACAATAAAACTCTTAAAGATAAAAAAACCTGCCTTTGCTTAAGGCAGGTTTTCCAGTACAGCAAACTCGACTTAAGTTTTAGTCTACGCTCACCATATCCTGCCCGCAACACATAGGCGATTTCACTTTACCGTGCCCATCCGGGCATTCAGAAACACCCACATCATGGCCGTCATCCGCAGTAATCTTGCCGTGTACCAACTCCTTGTCACACTGGCCACACGTCATGGATCCAATAGTCATTCCGCATTTTTTACATTCATAAGCTGCCATTTTGCTCTCCAGATTAATCAAAGACTCCCTTGTGTTTTCTGAAATACAGACAAACACTCACAACAGTATAACAACGATTTTAAAAATAAAAACCTTGCAACCACACTTATGCCACAAACTGGATTGAACTTAATTGCTGTTTTTTTGGTCAACCTTACCTATACTTTTACCATATATCGCGTATCTGGAAATTTTAGACAAAACCCTTTAGCTAGACTTAACCAACGGAAATTATTTTGAAATTAACAGTTTTAAGCCCTTATTTACTGGCCATTTCGCTACTATTCATTGCTATTCAAGTACCGAGCTTTGCTCAACCACGGGCATTTATCCAGCCCCAACACGTCGCTAACACCGCTGCCGGTGATTTAAGCCAGGTTTTTATTACCGACTGTAAAGCAAAAGGGGAATACGGCCTTTATTCCTATTATATTTTTCCACGGCCACCCGTTTTTAATGCGCATACCCGCGCCATCGAACAAACAGAGCAGTTACTGCGCAAAATTCACAAGCTAAAGCAACACTACCTGACTACACCTGCAAGTAAGCAACATACCTTTTATATACCGGTTTCTTTTGAGCCACAAAGCTGGGTAATACAACCGACAGAAGATGATTACAATGCTGCCGCGCGCTGGTTAGTGCACAATTTTGACCATCAGTGTGCTAAAAAATTACTTGCTGCTTTCCCCCAAATAAACAATGCAGGCCCCTACATCCTCTCCAGTACCCGAAAACTTGGGCAAGCATCGCCATGGCGAATGCCCGTACTCACACAAGATTTTTCAAATATCACGCTCGATGAGTCAACATACTGGCTTGACGTTTTCTTTAAAAAAAGCCAGCAGCCCCAGTCCTGGGGAAACATGGATTTACTCAATTTGCGCAAGAACATCCAGACACGCTTATTTCGTCAGTACAGCCAGAAAAAGCAAAAGAGTTCACTCGCTCATAACAACCAAAACGCGCTGTTGCTGCCAGCAGACTCGACACAAATCGAACCAGAAACCACCGTCCCGGTGAGTGAAAGCCCCCATATGGAAGCCAACCCTTACTTTGATAAAATAACCATCCAGCTTAAAAGGGATAAACAAGTTAGACACTAAGCGGCCGTTTTTACTGCTTACCAGGCCGCCCTCTTTCCTCCGAAGTGGCTACCCTCTCCATAAAAAAGTAAATTGACGAAAATCGCTTTTAACAAATTTAAACTGAAATACAAGCGCTTTGTTGCATTTTTTTTGAATGTTATTCACAGCTAATATAGATTTGTTTTTAAGCTGCGGTTTTTGTCTATTCAGGGCAACATATGAACAATAAAAGCCTATAAAAACAATATAAGATATTGATTTTTATAGCAATATTTCAAAGTGGTTAATTTTTAACCATTGTAACAAAAGTGTAGCATTGACGCGGACTTTGGTTCTATTACCCCATTTCATCCACAAAGTTATCCACAGGAATTGTGGATAAGGCGCGTGTAAGTTAAACAACAATATCTTAGCTAATTTATTCTAGAATTCACCTTAAAATAATAATATAACTCACTTTTAAATAGCGAGATTACCGCTTATTTTGTACAATTACTCACCAATAACAGACAAGGCTGTTCAGCATTGCAAAACTTCGTTAACGTAATGCCCCATGCAAGACTCTCTTTTTAGCACGGAACCTGAATACCAAGCTCCGCAAACCGGAAAACAGCCGGAAAAGACACTATCGATTCAGGTCGCTGTGCCTAAGCCCTTGCGTTCACTTTTTGATTACAGGGTCACGCAACAACAAATCAACAAACTGCAACCGGGCATGCGGGTAAAAGTGCCCTTTGGCCGGCAGCAACTTATTGGTATTGTGATTCACACCGATAAAACCAGCCGTTATGCCAGCCACAAGCTCAAATCCATTATCGAAATTATTGATAGCGCGCCCTGCCTGGGCAACAACATTCTAAAATTACTTCAATGGGTAAGCCGCTACTATCAGCACCCTGTTGGAGAAGTATTTTCACACGCATTACCGGCGTTACTGCGGCAGGGCAAGCCTCGGTTGCCCATTACCGAAAACACGTGGCAGCTTACTGCACACGGTCTTAGCACCGACTCTGCAAGCCTCGGCCGCGCTATTAAACAACGCCAGATTTTAGACTTTCTAAAGCAGGCAGCAGAACGTAATCGTGCTGCACAAACAGCCCGCCAGTTCAACCAGCAATGGGACAACTGGCGTGATGCGATGCATCGACTTGAAGAAAAAGGCCTGGTCACACAAACCCAGCAAGTGTCTATTTTTTCCAATGCGGTAAAACCCACCACCACGGCATTACACAATTTAAATCTGGAGCAACAGCAAGCCGCCGACACAATTAGCGCCGCGCTTGGCCAGCACCAGGCCTTTTTACTTGAAGGTATTACCGGCAGCGGCAAAACCGAAGTTTATATGCAAGTAATTAAAGAGGTGCTTAAACAAGGGCAGCAAGTATTGGTGCTGGTGCCGGAAATTGGTTTGACCCCGCAACTGGTTGAACGCTTTGAGCGCCATCTTAATAGCCATGTTGCGGTGTTACATTCGTCGATGAATGACACTGAACGGCTGAATAACTGGCTGGCAGTACAGGACGATAACGATGACAACCGTGCCCGAGTACTCATTGGCACGCGCTCAGCGGTGTTTACACCGTTTAAAAATTTAGGTTTGATTTTAATCGACGAAGAACATGACCTGTCCTTAAAGCAACAAGACGGTTTACGTTATTCTGCACGCGATGTGGCCATTATGCGTGCCCACAATGCCAATATCCCGATTATACTCGGCTCGGCAACACCTTCACTAGAAACCTTATACAACGCGCACCAGCAACGTTACACCCACCTGGTACTAAAACAACGTGCTGGCAAAGCCATCCTCCCCGATATTCATTTACTCGATGTACGCAGCCAGAAACTGGAACACGGCTTATCGGCACAACTGATCCAACGTATCCACGCGCATCTGGAGCAAGGTAATCAGGCCTTATTATTTTTAAACCGGCGCGGCTTTGCCCCGGTGCTTATGTGTTATGAGTGTGGCTGGTTATCCCATTGCCCGCGCTGTGATGCCTACCTCACCCTGCACCAGCGCGCACAACAATTGCGTTGCCACCACTGCGGCAGTGAAACACGTATCCCACAAGCCTGTCCCGAATGCCAGAGCAATGGTACACAAAGCAAACTTAACCCCGTTGGCCTCGGCACCGAACGGGTGGAAGAAGCGCTGGCTGAACGCTTCCCGGAGAAAACCATTTTGAGAATCGACCGCGACAGCACCCGCAAAAAAGGGGCGCTGGAAGGCAAGCTACAACAAGCCAAAGACGGTAATATCGACATTCTACTCGGCACCCAGATGCTGGCCAAAGGCCACCACTTTCCACGCGTTACTCTGGTGGGTATATTAAGCGCCGACCAGGGTTTATACAGCGCCGACTTCCGTGCCAGCGAACGCATGGGGCAGTTAATTTTACAAGTGGCCGGCCGCGCCGGGCGCGAACAACAAAAAGGCGAAGTGCTAATCCAGACCTGCCACCCGGAAAACCCCTTACTACGCGACTTGCAACATCACAGCTACCCGGATTTTTGCAAAGACCTGTTCAACGAGCGTGAACAGGCACAGTTACCACCCTACACATACCATGTGCTTATACGTGCAGAAGCAGTGGATGAAAACGCCCCCATCGAATTTCTGCAAGCGGCTAAAAACACTTGCCCTGCTATCGAGAATAAAGATCCGAACAGCGTTGAAATTTTCGGCCCCTTCCCCGCGCCCATGACACGTCGCGCAGGCCGGTATCGTTATCAGATGCTTTGCCAGTCAAATAACCGAAAAGATTTACAGCAACGCATGTACCACTGGCTACCATTAATCGAAAAACTCCCTAATCGGAAAAAAGTAAGATGGTCGGTAGACGTGGATCCACAGGAAATGTTTTAACACTGAAGAAAAAACAATTAATAGCCCTGGTTTGTATAGAGAAAAGACACGATCAAACCAGAACCTGTGGACTTTTTTCCTAACTTAACCTCATATTGACATAATAAGGCAGGATTACCATTTGGTAATCCACTGGTAATGTTTAAATGATTTATATCTTATAAAATTACTTTTTCTAGTTTTTAACATCAGGTTATCAACCTTAAGGGTAAAGAGGAAAATAGTATGCCATATCAGATATGTAAAAAATGGTTTTTTGTCGCTGTTTGTATTTTAATTTATGGCCTGCCATCTGCTGCCTTTGCCAGTCCTACAGATGTAACTGACTTTCCTCACCATACTGAAAGTAGTATCGAAATAGAATATTTCAATATAGAAGATTCAATGTCGAACACCAGTAACACGCAAGTAGGAACATCGGGGATCATTATTCAAACTGAATTTGAAGCAGGTAATAACAAAGTTTTTTCATTTAATTATGAGCGCTGGAACTATAACTGGGCAAACCCGGACAGCCTTCCTTTTATTTCTGGTTCAGGCGGCACCCCCTGGAACACTTTCAATACACTACAGTTTGGCATGGCTTATGAACAAGAAATAAATGATAAATGGGAATTTAATTATTATGCTGAAGCCGAATCTTCTTTTGAAAAAGAAACACGTGGCTCCAATGAATATGAGATAGGTATCGATTTTATTTATGAACCCTCCAAAACATGGGCTTATACATTCAATATTAATTTAGAATACCTCGATGCAACGGGCGGTGCGCTTGGTGCCGACCTGGAAATAGAATGGAACCATCACAAAAAAGATGGCTGGTCGGGTGAGTTTGAAATAAGCAGTGAATTTCCGGAAACAAGTTTAACTTATCACTTTACCAAATCTATTTCGACCACTATGTTTTATAATGAAAGTGGTACCAGTACGATTAGGCTCTCTGACAGCAGCCCGGTAACGGGCATGCAAGGTGGTTATTTTGAAGATGAGTACAATAGCCTTGGCTTTCGGTTTGATTATGAGTTTGCACATGAAAGTTACGTGTCGTTCTTGTTCCAGCAAAACACGGGGAGAAATTTCTCATTTGTTGACAGAGCCGGGGTAGAAACAGCATACGAGTTTTCTGATACGAACGAAGCCGCAATTAAATTTAAATATACCTTTTAGCCCATATCAACTTAAGGGGCTGGCAATCATCAAAACACAATAATAATGTTAAACTGCACCATGAAGAGAAAAAACTATCATGTTTAAAAAATATGATACCACCTTTATATTAAAACCGGAAAACTGGCTGTAATGAGAATTTTGCTTATTGAAGATGATCAGGTCATTGCAAACTTTATTGTTAAGGGGTTAAAAGAAGCAGGCTATTGCGTCGACCATACTACTGATGGACTTGAGGGGCTGGATCTTGCACTCAATAATAACTACGATATAAACATTATTGATATTATGCTACCAAAACTGGATGGTTTGTCGATTATAGAAAGAATGCGCAAACATAAGATCGAAACACCGGTTATTATTCTCAGCGCTAAACGCTCTATTGATGACCGCGTAAAAGGACTGCAAAGTGGTGGTGATGACTACCTTATTAAACCGTTTTCATTTAGTGAATTATTAGCGCGCATACAAGCACATTTACGACGATTCACTAATGTGACTGAAACCACACAGTTAACTATTCATGGTTTGTCACTTGATTTATTGGCACGAACAGTCACTCGCGAAGGAAAAAAAATAGACTTACAACCCAAAGAGTTTACACTTCTGGAATATCTTATGCGCAACGCCGGGAATATTGTTTCAAAAACCATGATTATAGAACGCGTCTGGAATTATAATTTTGACCCGCAAACCAATGTCGTCGAAGCACGCATGAGTAAACTTAGAGAAAAGCTGGACAAAAATTTTAATACCTCTTTAATTCACACCATACGTGGCCTTGGTTACGTCTTTAAAAAAGAAGAATGATTCATCTCCCTAATACGCTGGCATTCAGACTAACCTTTTGGTATACACTGGTTGTTATTGCTTTAATAACAATCGTTTTTTATGCCTCTTATTTTTCTCTCAAAAAAACATTAGACCAGAATCTGGAGTACGATTTACTTGAGGATATTATCGAGTTTCAAATATTGTACAAAAACGAAGGTCTGGAGGGTGTTAAGCAGGAAATCGAACGAGAAATGGACCTGGTGGAAGAGCAAAAAATCTTTTTTCAGTTGTATGCCAGAGATGGCTCACGCATTTATAGTTCTGACTTGTCGCACTGGCAATTCTTACCTGAAAATAAGCATCTCATTAAACAGGTATTTTCCAGCAAAAAATTTATTTTTCAAACCATCGATATTCAGGGAACGGAATACAAAGCTAAAACCATCTACAATTTAATCACACCTGATATTCTACTGTATACCGGTGAATCAACCGAAGACATACAGGAAACAATGACATTATTATCAAATGTCTTTATCACCATGTTTTTAATTGTTATTCCCTTTGCTTTTGTTATTGGCTGGTTAATGGCCAGGCGTGCTGTCAAAGGGATAAAAGAAGTAAGCCGTGTTGCCTCTGAAATAGAAAAAGGAAAGTTAGATAGACGTGTTTCTGTCTCTGCACAGGGAAATGAAATTACCCAACTTGTGAATACATTCAATGCCATGCTCGACAGGATAAGAGCATTGATAACCGAGATAAAAGAAATGACCGATAACATTGCCCACGACCTACGCAGCCCATTGGCACGAATAAGAGCAATCTCTGAATTGGCATTATCAAATAACAACACTCCACACGAATTCAAGTCGGCAGCATCGGATACTATAGAAGAGTGCGACCGGTTATTACAAATGATTAATTCAACACTTGATGTTGCCGAGGCAGAAGCCGATGCATTTCAAACACCAAAACAAAAAGTGGACATGTCACAACTGGTTATTGATGCCTGCGAACTTTTTGAAGCAATGGCCGAACAAAAAAATATTAAGCTGACTTGTCAACCGGAAAACAATTGTTACCTTTACGGCAACATCCAGAACCTGCAACGCATGTTAGCCAATATCCTGGATAACGCCATAAAATATACCCCGAAAAATGGCCAGATAGATGTTGTTTTAACCTGCACCCGCCAGCAAATCGAAATTAGAGTGCGGGATACCGGCATGGGGATCCCTGAAAACGATCAGGCACGGGTATTTGAGCGTTTTTATCGCTGCGATCAGAGTCGAACTCACGATGGATGTGGCCTGGGACTTAGTTTTTCCAGAGCCGTTGCCCGCGCCCACGGTGGTGATATTATTCTGCACAGCCACTTAAAAAAAGGCAGCCGTTTTACCATTGAGTTGCCTGTTACATAATATAAAAAGGCGCACCCCAATAAGCCACTTCCTGTTAATAAACAAAAAACAGGGGAGATATACTATTAAGCATATCTCCCCTGTAAATTGAGAACATTTTTAAGATATGTTTATCTATTGCCAAATCACTGTTGTGACAATAGAAACCGTGCCGGTACCCGCGGCCACCGTGGCAGTCGACATGGCGGTCAGGCTGCCGTCACTACCAACACTGTATTGCGATACTGTGCTGCCACTGTAATTTGCCGTATAGGCATACTTACCTGTGGGATCAACGGTAATGGCAACTGGGGCTGCTGCCGTAGCCACGGTGGGCGTGGCCATAAGACTCAAGCTGCCATCACTGCCAATGCTGTATTGTGACACGGTGTTGTCCGTTTGATTTGTCACATAAACAAACCGACCTGTTGGATCGAGGGTGATGGAACGGGGACCTGTGCCCGTGGCCACCGTGGCGGGGGTCATGGCACTCAAACTACCGTCACTACCGACGTTGTATTGCGACACGGTGTTGTCATCATAATTCACCACATAGGCATATTGACCTGTCGGATCGAGCACGGTAAACCATGATGCAGCTCCCGTCGCCACCGTAGGGGTAGCCAATGGACTGAGGCTACCATCGTTGCCAATGCTGTATTGCGATACCGTGTTGTCCGCAAGGTTGGTTACATAGGCATATTGGCCAGCGGGATCGACAGTAATTGCAACTGGATTGGTGCCTGCCGCTACTGTCGGTGTCGCCATCGCCGTCAGGCTACCATCACTGCCAATACTGTATTGCGACACACTACCAGCGCCACCATTATTATAATTTACCGCATAAGCAAATCGACCGGTAGGGTCAACGGTAATAGCTATTGGACTCACACCCGTGGCTACCGTAGGCACAGTCATAGCGCTCAGGCTACCATCACTGCCAACGCTGTATTGAGACACGGTGTCACTATTGTAATTCGCCACGTAGGCATAGCGACCCTGCTGGTCAACGGCAACAGAAAAGGGATTGGTTCCTGTCGCCACAGTGAAGGTGGTCATGGCGCTCAGGCTACCATCACTGCCAACATTGTATTGCGATACCGTATTATCAGTGTAGTTCGCCACATAGGCATAGCGGGCGCCACTTTGTACCGCGGTTGTGCCCTTGATCATGGCCAGTGCAACCGGACTAGCCTGTCCAGCGATTTCGCTGGCAAATAAGGCAGTCAGGCTGCCATCGCTACCAATGCTGTACTGCGACAAACTGTTACCTGACTCATTCGTCACATAAGCGAACTGACCTGTGGGATCAACAATAATAGCCGCGGGATTACTGCCGCTGGCCACGGTGGCCGTAGTCATGGCACTCAAGCTGCCATCACTGCCAACGTTGTATTGCGATACAGTATTGTCACCACTGTTTACTACATAAGCATACTGGCCTTGCGGATCAAGGGTGATGGCATTCGGGCTTGTACCCGTGGCCACCGTGGCTGTGGTCATGGCGCTCAAGCTACCATCACTACCAACGTTGTATTGCGATACGGTATTGTCACCACTGTTCACTACATAAGCATATTTGCCTGTCGAATCAACAGCGATAGCATCCGGGTTGCTACCCGCAGCCACCGTGGCTGTGGTCATGGCGCTCAAGCTACCATCACTACCAACGTTGTATTGCGATACACTGTTGTCGCCGTTATTTGCCACATAAGCATAGCGACCCGTTAAATCAAGAACGATAGCACTCGGGCTTGTACCGGTGGCCACCGTAGCCGTTGTCATGGCACTCAGGCTACCGTCACTACCAATATTGTATTGCGAGACAGTACCACCACCATTGTTCACCACATAAGCATACTGACTTAGCGGATCAAGGGTAATGGAACCGGGGCTTGCACCGGTAGCAACCGTCGGCGAGGTCATGCTGGTCAGGCTCCCATTACTGCCAACATTGTATTGCGATACCGTGTTATCGCCACTGTTTACCGCATAGGCATACTGCCCTGTAAGGTCAACCGTAACCGACTGAGCACCCGTACCCGCCGCAGCCTTGCCTATGTACTTGAGCATACCGCTATCGGGATTCACCAAATAACTGGAAACAGAATTGTCCCCGCTGTCGGCGACTAAAGCAAAGCGCGGCGTCAGGCTAGCAGTTTGCAACGCTGTCGATTGAACCGCTGTGCCCGTGAGATCACCGGTTGCAGCAACCGGTGTAACTTCAAAAGTAATCTGTCTTGATGCATCTGCTAATACCAGCACATACGTTGTTGCCGTTGCCCCACTGATAGGAACTCCGTTGCGCAACCAGCGAAAAGTGCTGGTGCCTTCAAGATCACCATCTGCATCCGCATAAGTGTAGCTGCCCGTCAGGCTGTCGCCCACCTGGGCTGAACCACCATTGTCGTCAGTAATCGTAACACTGCTGGCGGTGGGTGCCGAGCTGTCAATACTTAAACCACTGGAAACAACAGCGGTGCCAGGGCTCGCACCTGCCGCAGCCACTGGCGTTACTTCAAAGCTAATCGCCTGGCCAGCATCGGCTGTTACCACGGTGTAAGTCGATGCCGTTGCGCCACTAATAGCGGTGCCATTACGCAACCAGCGAAAAGTGCTGGTGCCTTCAGTATCGCTGTCTGCATCCGCATAAGTGTAGTTACCCGTCAGGCTGTCACCCACCTGGGCTGAACCACCATTGTCGTCAGTAATCGTAACACTGCTGGCGGTAGGGGCACTGTTGACAGCCAAACCACTGGAAGCAACGGCGGTACCGGGGGTCGTACCTGCCGCAGCCACTGGCGTCACTTCAAAACGAATGGTTTGCCCGACATCGGCTGTGACTACGGTGTAAGTCGATGCCGTTGCGCCACTAATAGCGGTGCCATTACGCAACCAGCGAAAAGTGCTGGTGCCTTCAAGATCACCATCTGCATCCGCATAAGTGTAGCTGCCCGTCAGGCTGTCGCCCACCTGGGCTGAACCACCATTGTCGTCAGTAATCGTAACACTGCTGGCGGTGGGTGCACTGTTTGTTGGCGCGGTGCTATCACCGCCGCCGCCACCACCACCACCACCACAAGCGGTGATAAGCACAAGCAAACCAAGTAAAACACTGCCCGTATAAAACTTCTTCAATTTTTTCATTGTATATCCCTCATCCCATATACATACTACTACTAATTTTGCTGTTTAGCGTAACGCAATAACACACGTCACACATCAGCCAAAAGTATGATTTTTTAGATCCTGGGTGGAACCATAATTAGGGGGACATATACGCACCTACTTCTGTAAATATAAAATACTACAATATAAACAACAAGTTAGCGGCCTTTCTGCCATAGGCAAAAATTTGTATAAGGCTCTTAAGCTGTGATTACCTGCAATTTAACGAGATGCCCGCGCACCATGCACAACGGTATCTATATACTAAGATTTAGAAAACCACTCAAGCGCATCCTCAGATACAAGATGGATAAACCCACGTGATAATCGAACACATTGTTTATGCTCCAGCTCCTTAAGGATTCGACTAACCATTTCACGCGTGGTTCCAAGTTCATGTGCAAGTTTAGAGTGAGTGATTTTTAGTGCCGCACCTGAACTATTTTTAAATAACAGCCCAAGTAAACATGCCAGACGAAGTTCTAGCCGATGAAAAGTTACATCTGACACAAGTTGTACAACGTCACCCAGCCGCTGAGTTAGAACTTTAAGTAAATATCGTCGGAAGGCTTTTGATTCATCAATCGCATTTTCAAATTCATATTTACTTAGTGACAACCCAAGCAGATCGGTTTCAGCTATTGCCACAGCCGGAAAACCTCCGCCATCCATTAAACATTGCAGACTCAGAACGCAAAGCTCACCTGGGGTAACACGATAAAGTGTAATTTCGCGCCCACCAGGTGAATGTTTGTAAACACGCACAACACCTTCGAGCAACCACATAAAATTTCGGCATTGCTCTGTTTCCCTGAATATACAGGTTCCCGCTGGAATATGTTTTTCCTCAGCCGATTGAAAAACTGTTAACCAATCCGAGTCAGGCTTATTTAAAATATCCATATACTGGCAAGACAAGGTTTCGTAAAGCTCACTGCTTTTCATCATTAAACACCTGTTTCAATTTGACTGTTAATGTAAAAGAGGAAAACAGGGAAATAAGTGACCGCTGTCACAACTACAACTTCCAGTATATAAAATATAGGCGGCCTGACTTAGCAACGTTAACATAGCCAAGAACATTGCAAACCATAGCCGAAACTCAAATATAACTCGTACCAGCTAAAAGTTCTGTATCAAAAGTAACACACAAAAAGTACATACTTTTAACCACGCCCTTATTATCTTAGCCCTTCACAATCGCACCCGCCTGGTTATGGCTGCGTCTGAATAAAAATAAATAAGGAGGTTGAATATGTCTGTTTCCCGAAGAAAATTTCTTAAAACATTAAGTGCAACTGCACCTGCACTATTACTTACCAAACCTGGCCTGGCTGCTCGTAGCATGGGTGGTGTCGGTGGTGGTAGCAGTATCAGTGCACCATTGTTTGAATTACCACTGAACATCCCACCCGTGGCTCAACCGGTTGGAACCGATTCTGTGGGGCGCCCTGTTTATGAGATAACCGAACAAAATGCATCCATCGAAATCATTCCCGGCTTTCAAACGAATATTCTTGGTTTCAATGGGATGACACCCGGCCCGACCATCAAGGTGGATTCCAATCAGGAAATTATTGTGCGCCAAATCAATAATACTAACGTACAAACTACCACGCATTTGCATGGCGGCCATATGCCAGCCGGTAATGACGGCCACCCGCTGGACTTTGTTGATCCCGGCACGTCTAAAGATTATCTGTACACCAACAAGCAGCAACCGGCCACGTTATGGTATCACGATCATACCAATGACTTAACCGGCGACCAGGTTTATGCCGGGCTGGCTGGTTTTTATTTAATGGACGATGAGTATGAACGTTCACTTGGGTTGCCTTCGGGCGATAACGAAGTAGCAATAGTCATTCAGGATCGCACTTTTGCTGCTGATGGTTCGCTTGTTTATAACGATAATATTATAGGTGAATTTGGAGACACTATACTGGTAAATGGAACCCCCTATCCTTTCTTTGAAGTGGGCACAGCGCGTTATCGTGTTCGCATTCTTAATGGTTCCAATGCACGTTCCTATAACCTGGTATTAAGCAATGGCGCCAGTTTTGTACAAATTGGGTCAGACGGGGGGCTACTCGAAGCACCGGTCACACGGGCCAGCCTTAATATTGCGCCCGCAGAACGCCTCGATGTTATTATTGATTTTGGCAATGCGTCTGTCGGCCAACAAATTATTCTTGAAAATACGGCCGGTTCTGGTGGTACCGCACAGATTATGCGCTTTGATGTCGCACGAATAGAAGACGATCCCAGTGTTATCCCACAGGTACTACGCCAAATCGAACGCCTTAACCCGGCCGATGCGGTTCAAACTCGTAGCTGGGTTTTTGGCATGCGCACCGGAAGACGCCGGCTGGAAAGATACCTTCAAGGTACCCCCCATGGCAACGGTGCGTGTCATTGGCCGCTTTGATGACTACGTAGGCGATCCCAACGAAATTACCTCGGCCTACATGATGCACTGCCACATTCTTGAGCATGAAGATCATGCCATGATGACCCAGTTCATTGTTGTGGAGTAAAAAGGTAATAACCTGGCACGGGTGAGCACCCGTGTCTTTACTATTTATCAATGTAACAAGGCAAGTAGCCCGAGAAAGCTGTTTCTTTCGGTTGCTTTATTGACTTTTATTCAAGAGGAAATTCAATATGCAACAACAATACACTTCCTATAAATTTACAGTCCCGTGGCTGGCATCGGTTCTTGCCAGTTTGTTTATTCTGATGTCGCTACTTCCTGTCACGGCCAATGCTGTCGTTGGACAGATTGCGGTTAGTCAACAACAGGCCGAAGGCATCCTGCTACGCTTTAAAGCATCGGTAAACAACCAGACTCGGCAACAGGTACTGCAAAGTGCTAACTGCTCGGAGGCCAAACGGTTTCGTCTGGTGCAGGGGCTAACACTAGTGAATATCCAGCCCGGGATGTCAAAGAAAAATGCGCTGGCGCGCTTACGTGGTAATAGCCAGGTACTTTACGCCGAACCAAACTACATTGTAACAGCAGCCGCGACACCCAACGATCCCCGTTTTGCCGAGCTCTATGGGCTGGACAACAATGGACAAACCGGTGGCACGCCCGATGCCGATATCGATGCACCGGAAGCCTGGGATTCCCAGACCGGCACCGATGTTGTGGTTGCCGTAATTGATACCGGGCTGGATTATAACCACGAGGACATCGCGGGCAATGTCTGGAGTAACCCAGGTGAAATCCCCAACAATGGTATTGATGATGATAACAATGGTTACATCGACGACACCAGAGGCTGGGATTTCGTTAACGGTGATAATGATCCCTTCGATGACAATGATCACGGTACCCATGTATCAGGGACAATTGCGGCAGTCGGCAATAATGGCATTGGTGTGGCCGGGGTGAACTGGTCTGCCCGGATCATGCCATTAAAGTTTCTCAGCGCACGCGGCTCAGGCAGTACCGCCGATGCTATCAGTGCCCTTGATTATGCGGTAATGATGGGGGCACGTATCTCCAACAACAGTTGGGGTGGTGGCGCTTTTAGCCAGGCGCTATTTGACTCAATAGCCGCAGCACAAACCGCAGGCCACCTGTTTGTTGCCGCAGCAGGTAACAGTAGTGTAAACACCGACACCTCGCCCAGCTACCCGGCCAGTTATGACCTGGATAATATTGTTTCTGTTGCCGCAACTGACGACAACGATGCCCTTGCCAGTTTCTCAAACTTTGGTGCGCTAAGCGTTGATCTTGGTGCGCCCGGGGTTAGCATTCTTAGCACGACACCGGCCAACACCTATTCCAGTTTCAGCGGTACGTCAATGGCCTCACCGCATGTCGCGGGTGTAGCAGCATTGGTACTGGCAGCAGATCCATCGCTTGATCTGGTGGGGCTCAAGGCCGTGCTGATGGACAGCGTGGATGCCATTAGCGCACTGGCTGGCATTACCGTCACCGGCGGTCGTCTTAATGCGGCCAATGCGGTTGCTGGTCTGGTGCGTGTTGTTGTAACCCCAGCCACAGCCACTATTGCCGCAGGCAATAACCAGCAATACAGCGCAACCGGTGGCACTGCACCTTATACATGGCGCGTTTCCGACAGCAACCTCGCAAGTATTGATGCCACCGGTTTGCTTACCGCACTGGCACCAGGGCAGGTCACCATTACGGCAAACGATGCCACCAATGTCAGCGGCACAGCAGAAGCGACCATTACCACCGTGGTGGTTACGCCGACCAGTGGCTCTCTGCGAGTAAACGACACGCTGCAATTTAATGCCGCAGGGGGTGTCGCACCGTACAACTGGAGCAGTTCCGATCCGGCCGTCGCGAGTATCGATGCCGGCACCGGCCTGCTAACTGCCTTAGCGATTGGCACCGTTCAGGTAACCGTAACCGATGCCAATGGTTTTTCAGATACCACAGGCAACATCATCGTATCCGATATTGCAATTAGCCCGAACACGGCACTGTTAACAGTTGGCGATACACAGCAATTTACCGCAACAGGGGGTAGCCAACCGTATACCTGGAGCAGTGGCAATCTGGCGGTTGCCAGCATTGATGCAAGCGGGCTGCTAACGGCTACAGGAGCAGGCACGACCCAGGTAACGGTAACCGATGCCAATGGTATTTCAGTCAGCAGTGGTGATGTTACTGTGCGGGACATTGTGGTGGATCCGCAGACGGCTTCGGTGCTGATTAATGCCAGCCTGCAGTTCAGTGCAACAGGTGGCGCGACACCCTATACCTGGAGTGTCAGTGATACCTCCGTCGCCGCGATTGATCCAGGCAATGGTCTGTTAACCGGTGTTGCAGCAGGAACGGTCATAGTAACTGCAACCGATGCAGACGGCATTGCCGGTAGCAGCGGCGTGATTACGGTCAGTGCCGATCACATTATCGAGATTAGCCCCTACACTGCAACAGTGGGGCGCTTTGGTAGCATCCAGTTCACTGCCACCGGTGGCCCGGAACCGTATACCTGGGGCTTGACGAATCCGGCTGCTGGCAGCATTGATCCACAAACAGGCCTGTTTCGTGCCGGACGTTTTCCAACTACGACAACTGTAACCGCCACCGATGCCGATGGACACACCGGGGTCTCAGGCACAATCACAATAACGCGTGAGCATTAGATATAAATTGTAAATTTGGCGGGGAGAAAAATTCTTTTCTCCCCATTTTTTTTAATGCCATCTGCATCTTAATATTCCAGCCCCTTCCTGAAGCAACACAACACCATCACTGTTTGAGGTTCCCCCACTAAAACGGACGAATTAACTACGCTGCTGGACTTCCCACATTTTAAAAGTGTCCGTTTAAATGAGGAGGTTCAGTGTGACCCCATTGATTTTTTAAAGGTATGGCTACCTTACGTTTAATTTGATGACGATAAGTTAACGGAATAACCGTGAGTTTTTTATATCGTCAATGACAACAAATAAACATGGAATTAAAAATAGTACATAAACAGTTGAACTCATCATGCCGCCGACAGTGGGGACTGCAATGGGACGGGTGATATCCATGCCAGAACCCGTGGCAAGAAGAATAGGAACTAGCCCTAATACAGTGGTGGCTACAGTCATTAACTTAGGGCGTAACCGTAAGACCGAGCCTTCGATAATGGTATCAATATAGCTTTGATTCGGCGGCTGCTTGTGAAGAGCTTCTTTTATAAACTCAACCATTAAAATGCCCGTTTGAATCGCTACGGCAAGCACTGCAATGTAGCCAATTAATACGGCGGTAGTCATTGCGGTGCCTTGGAGCCACTGAAGTATAACGCCACCTATTAATGCAAAGGGGGCGGATAATAAAATCATAAAACTCAGCGGTACTGACTTGAACACGCGCATTAGAAGCGCGAACATAATCAGTAGAGTGATAGGAATGATCCACTGTAAGCGCGTTTTTGCGGCTTGCGCATAGTGATAATTACCCGTCCATTCAATCTGATATCCTGTTGGCAATGTTAGCTGTTCATCTAAATAGAGTTTAGCTTTACTAACATAGTCCAACGCGGTAACCCCACTTAGATTAATATAAATATAGGCCGCGAATTTACCATTGTCTGTACGAATCATTTCGGGCATTTTTTTTACCTCGACGTTTGCTATTTCAGCGAGGGCAACACTTTTTCCAGTAGCCGTGATGACGGGGGCATGTTGTAGTTTTTCTAAAGTATCAATGTATTCAGGTGAGTACTGCATGCTTAAGGCAACGGTAGTGTTATCGCGTTGAGGTATGTGCATAATGTTATCGCCACCTATACCAAAGCGAGTGGTTAGCATTGTCTCTTCGAGCAGTACGTTTTTGTCTGCCATTTTATCTAAATAATTTTCTACGTTAATGTAGTAACCTTGTGAAATACGTTCAGCAATAACAGAATCAGTACCTTCAAATTCTCTTAATAAGATTTCAATCTGTTGTGCTACTTTTTCAATTTCAACAAGGTTTTCCCCACGTACCTTTATACCAACAGGGCTTTGTATGCCGGTATCCTGCATCATGATGCGCCCTGCAATGGGTTGCGTCCAGCTGTTTACAAACCCCATAATTTTTAACGATGCATTCATTTCGTCAACGAGCATTTTCTTGTTTATACCTTCGCGCCATTGCGATTTAGGTTTTAGCAATATGGTTGTTTCGATCATAGTTACAGGTGCAGGATCCGTTGATGTATCAGCACGGCCTAATTTCCCGAATACGCGTTTTACTTCAGGGAAGGATTTTATTTTTTTATCTATTTTTTGCAAAATCCATCCTGCCTCACGCATGGGTATGCCGGGTAGAGTGGTGGGCATATACAAAATAGAACCTTCTTCAAGCTCAGGCATGTAATCTTTAGGGAATTGATTCATCAAAAAAACTGACGCAATTAGTAACACCACACTGCTACTTAAAAACAAATAACGATGACGAAGCGTGCTGCGTAGCATGCACTTGTAATAGTGTACTAAGATAGATTTGTTTCTTATTGTGTTGTTGGGTAGAGGTTTGTTAAATATCGGTTTATTGAATATCCAAAGCACAATAATAGGAAGTAAAAATAGAGTCAGTAAAGTAGAAAACCCCATTGCGAATGTTTTACTGTAAACCAAAGGATCAAATAAGCGGGCTTCACGCAGCTCTAAATAAAACAGCGGAATGAACGATGCTAAAATAATTAACAAAGAAAACAGTAGAGGTCGCATCATGCGTGAAATTGAATTAATGATGATTTCATGACGTTGGTTACGATTTGCCATAGGGTGTTTGGCCAATTCACTTTTTGCGTTTTCAATGATCACTATAGTCGCATCAGCCATTTCGCCCATTGCTATGGCGAGTCCCGCTAAAGATAATAAATTTATAGTTTGACCGAAAAAAGTGAGCGATATAAGTGTGTACAAACAACCCAGTAATATAATGAGTACAGGTGCAACACTGGCACGGCCATGGCGTAAAGCCCAAAAAATCACGAGCACAACGACCAGTAACTCATAAACTAAAGCGCTGGAAAAGTTTTTTAAGGTTTGCCAAATTAGCGTTGAGCGATCATAAGTGGTGATGATTTCAATGTTTTTAGGGAGCCGTGTTTTAAGTTGTTGCAGGCTTTGTTGAAGCTGTCGGCTTACGTTAAGAACGTTTTGTGACTGTTCCATTATCACTATGCCGCCCACAACTTCGCCTTCTCCATTGAGGTCCGCTATACCTCGGCGGAGATCATAATTAATTTGAAAGTAGCCAAGGTCTTTAAGGCGAATAGGATTGAAAAGTTTATCGCGTGCAACAATCAGCTGTTCAAGCTGATCTAAATTATCTGTGTTCACCGTCGCACGTAAATTATAATCTCGATTGGTTAGTTCGAGTGTGCGCCCACCCACTTGTTCAAAGGCAGGTTTTAGCGCACTGATAATTTGAGCTAGCGTGATGCCGTGTTGCTGCATTAAAGGAGGAAATAATTTTAATTCGACTTGCTGAGTTAAACCACCTACCGAAGCGACTTCGGCAATGCCTTTGACTTGTTGTAAAGCGGGTTTTATCTGTTTTTCATTTATTAGTCGTAACTCACGTAAATCGCGAGTTTGGCTATGGTCGAGAAGGGCGTATTGAAAAATCCAACCCATGCTGCTTGCATTAGGGCCTAGCGTAATTTTTGCATCGGCAGGAAGTTGAGAACGTAGCTTGTTAAGTTGTTGTTTGACTTGTTTTTTAATTGAGTTGCGGTTTTTTTCGTCTTCAAAAATAATATAAATAAAAGCATAACCAAACTGAGCCGTTGCCCTGACACTTTGAATTTTAGGGCGACCTAACAATTCCTGCATTAGTGGACGCACAATGTTTTTTTCTATTTGTTCTGGGCTGCGCTGCCATTTTGCATAAATCACTATTTGAGAGTCTGCTGTGTCAGGCAAGGCATCGAGTGGGGAATATTGAAGTGCAAACAGACTATATAAAGTGCTTAAGACTAAAATAGTGATAATAATAAATCGCTGTTCAATAATATTTTTAATGATGGTGGTGAGCATGAGGCATATCACTATTATTTGAGGTATTGTTGGATTTTAACTTGTATTCGGCATCAATAAAAAAACTACCAAAAGTAGCAACTTGCTCACCTAAATTGAGGCCACTTAAAACTTCAGTGTACAACTCACCTTTTAAGCCTGTTTTAATGGAACGAGGAGTGTAATTTTTCTTATTATCTTTTACATAAACAATTTGTTGTCCTCCTTCTTGAATAATCGCTTCTTTAGGAATAGCTAAATAGCGTCCGCGTTGAATGAGTATTTCCATTACAAAATAAGATGATCGTTTTGTTGCTGCGGTTGCTAATCGCGCCTTAATTTTTCGGCAGTTTTGTTTGCTATGTTTTAATTTATGAATACGTGCCTGATAAATCGACGATTTTGCATCGGGAGGAAAAGCACGTACGCGTTGGTTTATTTTTATCAGAGCAGAATTGGAGTTACATAGTGTTGCGTTTAGGTATTGTTTTGTTGAATCAAGCTTAGCGGCTATTCGTAACCAAGTTTGTAAATTTTGAGGAGCGGCAGTAACAAGCGTTAAATTTAAATCATCTGCTTGCGTTTGGTTTACTTCTGTTCCCGTATAACTTGGGCGAGTGTGGTCTCGAATGCCAGCAGAGGAAAGGGGGTTGAGAACCCCCATCCCTGTTAGCAATGCAATGTAGCTAATGAAATATTTTAATTGCATTTAGTGACAGTAATTATCCTTGCTATCAAGTATATGGGTTCCCCATGGATAGAGCCCAACATTCGATATGCGAGTCACTTTTTCTGTTTTTCCTTCAATAACATAGACAGAATGATCGGTAGAACTCGCCAAATAAACTTTCTCACCCGCAGTATCTGTGGTGGCTGTTTCTATTTGTAAGTTATTACCAATTTTAATTCGTCCAGCAGGCGTAAGACTTTCCATATCGTAAACATAAACAAACCCGGTGCTAGAACTGATTACGAAGGCTTTACCGCCAGCAAAATTAATTCCCATCATGTCAGGGCCAGAATCAAAGGTGGCTGCAACGACATTTTTCTTGAGGTCGATAATTGAAATTGATTCATCACCATTATTGGCTGAAACACCGTAACGTCCATCATGGTTCATATATAAACGCCATGGATCAGCGCCAACACGAATCTGTTTAATTACTTTGTCTGTACGCGCATCAATTACACTAACAAGACCTAAGTCACCGTCAGCCGCATAAAGGTAACGACCATCATTACTGATACTTACATTTGAGATACCTTTAATATCACCCAAGTAACGTTGCGGATCAAGCGAAGCTATCGCAGGTACATCGCCGACATGAATTTTTTTCAATAACTCATGTCGAGTAACATCAATAACACCTACCCAGTGAGCGCCATAGTTACCTATATAAGCTTTAGTACCATCGGGTGTAAAAGTAATATTAAGTGGCTCGGCAAAACCTTTAATGCGTTTAATTTCTGTCATTGAAGCCATATCGATAACTGAAATTGAATCACTATCAGGATTACCTTGGTAGTAGTAACGCCCATCAGGTGTCATCGCTAAATGTTCTGGCGCAAAGTCGATAGGGATTTCTTTCACTAAGGTCAGTGTAGCGACATCAATGACATAGGCTTTACTCGAACGAGTACCGCCGGTGACAACCCAGCGCCCATCAGGAGACATCATCGCCATGTGAGGGTTAACATTTTTACCAAGAAAGACACTACCAATAAGTTTGTTTGTTTTAATGTCCAAAAAAGCAATATCGTTAGAGTCACGGTTAACTACAATCACAACAGAAGAGGGATCGGTGATTTTAATTTCTTTACCCTTGGTTTTAGCGTCTTGCTGGTGACCACCTGTAGCAAATACACTTGTGTTAAGGCTCAATAAAGCAACTAAAACGGTTGAGAGTAAACCTGCTGTTTTTATAAAATTTTTGAATGTTTTCATTTTTTACTCCGAATCTAGAAACTGGATTGTAAGCGCATGCCAGAGATCACATAAGAATCTACTACATTAGTGCTGCGATGCTCTTCAAGTAAGGTGATATTAAATGTTAGCTGTAATTTTTCAGTTAGAACTAATTTATAATAGCTTTCAATTAATTTTTCAGCCTTATTACCTGTCTCGCGACTTTCAGCATAACCAACACCAAAGATATCTTGTGGGTTAAAACCTAAGCCAGCATCAAACTGCATACCTGCGCTGTAATATTTATTTTTTTGGTTGTTTGAATTATTTGTAACGCCATATCGAGCAAACAAAGTCATACCTGGAGATACGCGCTGGTCAAAACTAAGACCTTGGGCTGTACTATTTCCGCCGGTGTTATCTTGTCTATACCAAACACGATAATTTCCTTCGCCAAGTTGAAATAGATTAGTTTTATAACCTGCTTCTGCTAACAAGAATAAGGAATCGGATAAGTTTTTTGCTTTGCTGCTGCTTTGTTGGTAACCAATTTTAAAATTAAACTTACTTTTAGGGTCGTAAGTTAGTGCCATACCTGCACCATTTTCACTTAAGCCTAATGCTGGATTATTAACTAAAGCATCACTAAGAAACTGAGATGTTTCATCATTAGCTGCGGCATTAGAGTCAAAATAATTGGTTAAGTCAACACGACCCATTACGAAAGATAATTTTTGATCCCACAGTTCAGACATAACCCAAGCTTCACGCAGGCTTAAATCATTTTGGTTAACAAGGCGTGCAGAATAACCATTCATTAAGGTTAAACCGTCAATGTCATTATTAGGTGGCGTACCACTTAGACCAACAATATCTGCAAAAAATATGGTGTATTGCGCGAGTCCAGCACTAAAATATAAGTCTGTTGATGCGAGTTGATAAAACTTGCGATCAGCCTTTTTGTTCATACCTTTTGGTTGATTAACATTTTGTAAAATGATTGCCGCATCGACACCTAAGCGCACTTGGTTGCTGGCCGCATCTTCTAATGCTTCTCCAATTTTTTCATTGATTGTCTGACGACGGTAAACTCTTTCACGTTGGTAAGTGGTAACCGCTCGACTATTTGGCACGGGGGTATCGTGCTCAAGACCATTTTCATCAATGTAAACTTGAATCTTTTTTACACGAGTTTCTGGGTCAGATAATACGGTTGAGCTTTCAAGGTCAATAATTCGAGTTTCAAGCTGTTTGATTTTTTTTAAAAGAACACTGGCGCTTTCGTCTGCAGTTTGAGCCGCAATAGGTAAGCTCATGCTAAAAAGCGTAGCACCAATTAAAATATAATCTCGAATATTATATTGTTTTGTCTCAAGTTGGGTTTTATGTTGATAAAACACGTTTTCTTCTCCATATAATATAGCTAAAAAGTTAGTTTATATGTGAAAAAAGAGGGAGAGAAAAAGCGGCCAAACCAAATGAAAGAGTTTTAGAGTACAACGGCCTGCTATATAGCCCCACGCTATCTCACAGTATTTAGTTCTTAGGCCGGTATACGGACTCATAATGTATATGTATATATATCTTTGTATCGCCTTCCCATGAAAAACACAGTGGCTAGAAATAAATCCTGATACGAAGAAACATTATTTACCGTTGCGTGGGCAGTACTGGGATTGTAATAAATACTCACCAGTTTCCCGTTTAACAACAAGTTGCACCTGAAAACAGGCTGCATAATAATTAGGCAGCGCAAGATTGTCAATGTAACGTTAAACCTATAAATAGCGGGTAAATAGTTAGCCCCCCTGAAAAATATTTAACGCCTTAAAAATAAAGAAAAAAGGGCCAAAAGAGTAAAGATAGTTTGCAAGAAAACAAGCGAATACGCTCAAAATCTTGCAAACTATGAAACCTAAATAGGCGATAAACTCGAATCCTTATTGGAAGAAATACTCAGCGTTGTGATAGAAACGAAAACACTGAAACACCACGCGCTTAAACATGTCAACGTGGACACCACGGTACAAGAAAAAGCCATCGCCTTTCCAACCGATGCGAGGCTATATAATAAAATGCGAGTCACGTTAGTGCGCGAAGCGCACAAACGCCACATCCCTTTACGTCAAAGCTATAAAAAGGTCGGTCAAAAAGTATTCATCATGCAAGGGCGTTATGCCAGTGCCAAGCAAATGAAACGTGCGGCTAAACAAACCCGAAAACTTAAAACCTATTTAGGTCGCCTAACACGCGATATTCAGCGTAAAGCCCCAACAATGGACGATGAATTAAAAATACTCATTGAACGCTCGATACGGCTATTAAAGCAACAACGTCACGATAAAAATAAACTTTACAGTGTGCATGAACCCGATGTGCGCTGCATTGCAAAAGGTAAAATACACAAACCTTATGAGTTTGGCTCTAAGGCTTCGTTTGTTACCACCTCAAAAGATAATTGGGTGGTCTCAGCACAAAGTCTCGATAATCCTTATGATGGCCACACACTAGAAAATGCACTGGCACATGTTAATGCATTAACGGGGATCACCCCACAACATGCTTATTGCGATATGGGTTACCGAGGTCATGGAATAAAAGAGAATACACAGACACATTTGGTCGGGAAAATCCCCAAACGCGCCACTAAAGCACTGCGCAAGTGGATGAAACGGCGAGCGACTATCAAACCTATCATTGGCCATTTAAAATCAGACTATCGTTTAAACCGACATTACTTAAAAGGCAAAGCCGGCGATAGAGCCAATGTTGTATTAGCTGGCGCTGCGTACAATATGGACAAGCTATTGGCCCGGTTTTATTGGTTTCGATATTTTAAAGCCCTATTAAGTGATTTAATGTTCACAATGATAATGAATTTGAAAATGTCGGCTGTTTGATTGGGTAATCTTCAGGGACGACTAATTAGCGTCCAAAAGTCAAGAAATTATAGGATTGGCCGACTATAAATAAGGTGTAAATACGAGAAACAGGCTTAATGGCTGACGATACTGAAAAAAATGAAGAAAGGAGCCATCAGGGTCAAGTCCTGACGGATCCCCACAAAATTTCTCATCATTCACTATTATTAACAAATTTCCTAAGCGTGTCATTTATTTCTCTACGCGTTAATAAATCTATGCAGGAAAAAAGGATCTGCCAACCTAAATAAATATTCGATAAAACATCGCGATGTTTAATGGTGTTGGCTTGAAACGGATAATGCCGTTTATTTTCTTTCGCACACTGACCAATAAACCATAATCCAATACTTGCAATATAAATGATGAGTAATAAAATATTTAACCGTTCGATATTTCGTGTGCCCGTATCATTAAAACTAAACCCCACTCGTTGATTTTTTGTGTCACGAAAACTATTTTCTATTTGTGTTCGTTTACCATAAAGTTTAATAATAATGTTTGCAGGACTGTTCATCGATGATGCAATCAACCAGGGTTCTCTCCCTCGCTTAGCACATTTTATACTGGTGGATTGTCGGCACGTCTTACCCAGCAAGGTTTTCTTTTTACGTCCTTTCGGTTCTTTTTTATAAATATAAAAATAACACGTTAAGGGATTCGATCTTGCTAATAGCACTTGTCCAAGTTGCTTCGATTTACCCGTTGCTTTGGCATGAAGTGTCGTAATTCGTTGCCAGCAGGTTGTATTTAAAGCTTGATAGAGCGTGTTATGTCGCACACGGCCTATCCAATGCCAGTGATGTGCTTCCACTTGATTGAACCAACTATTTCGAAAACCGGCATCGGTTATTATTGTTGGTTGACAATCGGGCGGCAAAATAATTTTAAGCGTGTTTAAAAAAGCTTTATGAACTTTAACATTCGCGTTTTTAGAATCAGGGTGACATTCTTCGTATAAAGTGATGGCTCGACCTTTAGTGGCAATAGAGGCGCGAAGAAAATAATAATAACTGCCTTCGGCAAGCGGTGACCAATCAACAATGATGTGCGGTGTTTTTTGTTTACCGATTAATTTTCTTGAAAGTTGTTTGTATATTTCGATTCGCTCTTCTTGTAGATGTTGGTTGCCTAAAAGACGATCCACTTTTTTAATTTTATGTTTTATTGCTGTGGAAGAAGGAAGTCGTCTGCCTAATCCCGTTAATGTGACGTATTGCGTTTGCATGGCTGTTTCGACAATATCAAATAAGCTGGCTAATCTTTTTTTATGGATTGAGGCGGTTTTTTGAAGCTGTTTATGTAATAATTTTACAACATGCATGGTGTCTTCCTTTGTGGCTTTTTTATGGTTTGGTTGCTTTAAATAAGATCACAATTCACCATGCATGTTCAACTTAATTTGCTATCTTTTTGTTTTTGTTGCTTTATTTTGAAATTTTTGTGATGTAGCTAACCTTTTGTAATCACAGCCTTGCTGTATCTGGACTGAAAATGTCTTTTAGCCCTGCCCAACAAAAGAATAATCAAGGGGGGAGATGCATGGGCGAAACACACTGTTAGTCCGCCCGCAGTAAGGCTATAATGCACACCTTAATCAACTACCTGACTCCTTATAATATATCCCGTATATGAAAACCGAAATCAGCCAATTATTGCAACAAGCCGTTGAACATTTACAGGCACAGGGTACCTTACCTGCCGATTTAGCGCTTAATATCCGCCTGGAAAATACTCGCGACCCGGCGCACGGCGATTTGGCCTGTAATCTGGCGATGATGTTAGCCAAGCCCGCTAAAGCCAAACCCCGTGATATTGCCGAAGCGATTGTTGCGGCCTTGCCAACGTCCGACTTAGTCAACAAAGTTGAAATAGCCGGCCCCGGGTTTATTAATTTTTATTTAAACGCCAGCGTCACCGCGTCTGTCGTTAAACAAATTTTAGAGGCAGGCGAGACTTACGGCCAGTGCACGCAAGGCGATGGTAAAAAAGTACAGATCGAATTTGTATCAGCCAACCCGACCGGCCCACTGCATGTCGGCCATGGCCGCGGTGCAGCTTACGGCGCCACCTTGTCCAATCTTTTATCTACCGTAGGTTATCAGGTACACCGTGAATATTATGTCAACGATGCCGGTCGACAAATGGATATTCTCTGCGCCAGTGTCTGGTTACGTTATTTAGAACTGTGTGGCGAAGAATTTGAGTTTCCTGCCAACGGCTATAAAGGCGATTACATCTGGGATATTGCCGCCACCTTGCACCGCGAAAACGGCGACAAGTTCAGGCACAGTTGGCCCATAGCCGAAAAACTCCCTAAAGACGAGCCGCAAGGCGGCGATAAAGAAGAATACATTGATGCGATTATTGATCATGCCAAAATACTACTGACCAATGATTACCGTTTTATTTTTGACCTCAGCCTAAATTATATTCTTGCTGATATTAAAGATGACCTTGAACACTTTGACGTTGAATTTGACGAATGGTTTTCTGAACGCAGCCTGATGGACAGTGAGTCTATCCAAACCGCACTGGCTCTTTTAGAAAAAAATGATCATGTGTATGAAAAAGGCGGCGCAAAATGGTTTCGCTCTACCCACTTCGGTGACGAAAAAGATCGTGTAGTGGTACGCGACAATGGCCAGACCACCTACTTTGCCTCCGATATTGCTTATCACTTAAATAAATTCGAACGTGGCTTTGAAACCGTTATTGATATCTGGGGCGCCGATCACCACGGCTATGTACCACGAGTAAAAGCTGGCATTACGGCAATGGAACAGGATGCGAACAAATTAAAGGTCTTGCTGGTTCAGTTTGCAGTACTGTATCGCGGTGGTGAAAAAGTGCCCATGTCAACCCGTTCCGGGCAGTTCGTTACCTTGCGTGAATTGCGCAAGGAAGTGGGTAGTGATGCCGCACGTTTCTTTTATGTGATGCGCAAATGTGAACAGCACCTGGATTTTGATCTTGACCTGGCCAAATCACAAAGTAACGACAACCCGGTTTACTATATTCAATACGCCCATGCGCGTGTTTGTAGCGTGTTCCGGCAGCTCGAAGAAAAGAAACTGCAATATGATGAAACGGCCGGGATTAAAAATATAAGCCGGTTAGCTGAACCCCATGAGCAATCGCTGATAACCAAACTAGGGCGCTATACCGAAATGATTCAGAGCGCCGCTAAACAATATGAGCCTCATCAAATTGCCTACTACCTGCGGGAACTGGCAAATGCATTCCACAGCTATTATAACGCCCATCAATTTATTGTGGATGATGAAAATATCCGTCAGGCTCGCTTTGCCTTAATTAGTGCGACCCGTCAGGTTATTGCCAACGGCCTAAAAATCCTGGGCGTGTCGGCACCGGATAAAATGTAACGCTTATATAATTTATCTCATTTAACTTTTAATTTAATGTTACTCTAATACTATGTCACGTGATTACGCTAAAACCCCCCGCCCAAAACACCCGAACAGCATCCCCGGTTGGGCCTGGCTGCTTGCCGGTTTAGCGATTGGTTTGTTTGTTGCGCTACTGGTTTATATTAACGACTTTACTGCCAGCAGTAACAAGTCGGCGGTGAAGGATGCCTTTAGTGAAATTGTTAACACCACAACCGACAATGTTAAACAATTAAAGAAACAGTCAACCACTATCACAGAGCAAAGTGATTCAAAAAGTACTAAACCCCGTTTTGATTTTTATACGATTTTACCGGAACTTGAAGTGACCGTTCCTGATGAAGAGCTACAACAAAAATCAATAACAACCGATAAACAGCAACCCATTGCACCACTGATGCTGCAAGCCGGTTCATTCCGAAAGTTCACTGCTGCCGACAAACTAAAAGCAACCCTGGCATTACAAGGCATTAGTGCGCGGATCCAGACCATTACCAAAACCAATGGTGACAAATGGCACCGTGTTCAGGTTGGCCCCATTCATGATCTTAATATTTTAAACTCAACACGCCATCGTCTGCGTAAAATGGGTATAGCCAGCATTGTTGTTAAACAAAAAACCTAGAATATGCTTTACGCTATTGCCCTCGTTTTTATTATTATCCTTTTGTATAGCTCGCAATGGTGGGTTAAATACACTCTAAACCGTTACGCCACAACGCTTGACCACCTCCAGGGAACAGGTGGCGAACTAGCGCGGCACCTGCTTGACCGTTTCGAAATGCAGGATGTTAAAGTTGAAATAGATGACCGAGGCGACCACTATGACCCGGTCGAAAGAGCAGTCCGGCTCAGTACGAATAATTTCAACAATAAATCACTCACTGCCATTGCCGTTGCTGCTCACGAAGTTGGCCATGCGATTCAACACCACCGCAAAGAGCCGCTACTTGCATTACGAACCAAACTGGTCAAAGTAGCAATGGTAAGTGAAAAACTAGGATCGCTGGCTTTTATACTAATGCCTATCGTTGTTGGTGTTACCCGTGTACCACAGTTAAGTTTTATATTAATCGGCGTTGTTATCTTGAGCATGTTCGTTGCTGTTATTGTGCACTTTGTTACCTTGCCCGTGGAGTGGGATGCCAGCTTTGGCAAGGCGCTGCCGATACTTGAAGAAGGCTATGTACAAACAGATGAGCTGGTTGTGGTTAGAAAAGTGCTGCGTGCTGCGGCGCTTACTTATGTTGCCGCATCTTTAGCAGGGGTGTTGAATTTATGGCGCTGGTTAGCCTTGCTTCGACGCTAAACTAAGGATAAATTGTAATTGGGGCTCGGAGTCTGAGGTATCCCCACAAAAAAGCGATCAAAAACAATCGCTTAAAAATACAGGCATTAATACTGGCATAAAACGCGGTCATTGCGAAAGAACAACGTGAGGGCGGCAATCTTAAGTTGATAACCTTTAATGATAAGATTGCCGCGCCAACCCTTACAGTGCAAACCGGAAAGGGTTACCCTGACTGCAAACATTTAACTATTTCGGTGCAATCGATTGAAGTTTTTCCTTATCCAGATAAGAATCAAGCCCACCCATAAACTGAACTACATTTTTATCTGACATAATCCCCTGCATGGCAACTTTACCCAGAATTGCAAAGCTTGTTTGAATCGCCAGTTTATTTTCATAACGAATTGCTTTTTCTGCTTCATCTTTACAGCGGTTTGTTAATAAATCCATAAATAAATTAGCCGTATCTTTATTTAATTTTTTACCAACATTAAGAGGGATATTGCTTAAGTTTTTAACAGTTGGGTGGGATGACATTGCACCATAGACCCACTTGATTAATTTATTTTTATCATCACTTGTGGTTTTTTCAACTAAACAAATAGACAGTTTATCCGTAAAGGGGCCTGCAAAACCGGTTGAACAGGTTAAAAACAGTAATGAGATGATGCTCAATTTTATTTTCATAATTTTTCCTTATTGTGAACGCTAATGTTACACGAATGTAATGAGCCAGAGTTTTCCCTACCCCAAACACCCCCGCTAAAATCAATTACGACACCAGTAACTTACTTGCCGCTGAGCACCATCTGCTGCTTTTTTGCGCTCATCATCTGACATAATATGTCGTTTGCCATTTTTATCCTTCCTGTAAACAAAATGTGAATTCTGTATGCCGCTTAACTCTTTTTTTGCTCTTTCACAATTTTTCCTAATTTTATTCTGATGCTGCTGCAGCTTTTTACGTTTTTGTTCTTTATCTTCCCGCTCCCGCTTTGATACCTCAAGAAATTCTTTTTCTCTTTTTGCTCTTTCTTCTTTTAGCTGCTTTCTGGTTTTTTTTGTACCGTCTTCATTCAGCTCGACTTTTTTTTCCGAACGTTTGATACTCACTGACTTCTCGCCACAAGGTACAGAGGTAAAATTAATAACGCCCTCTTTATCTTTACATTTATATATTTTTGCCTGTACAGCGTTTATGGCTACAAAACTGAACAGCAAATATATGATTAGTAAAAAAGTTTTCATCGTGTTTAAGTAATTTATTTTTATACCTAGCGTTCAGCATGTAGCCGTTGAGTTGATAAGCGCTGGCGTTCATCAAACAAATGCCGCGCACCCAGCCATACAGCTATAAGTGTAGCAAAACCAGAAGCGGCTGTTATCATAAACATGATTAGAATTTGATACTTAACCGCTTCGGCAGGGGGTGTGCCGCCCAAAATCTGACCACTCATCATTCCCGGTAATGTTACCAGTCCGGCTGCCGCCATTGCATTGACAATCGGGAACAACCCTATCCGTATACTTTGCCTTGCAATGTCACTGATCGATTGCCGCCATGTTTGCCCAAGCGCCAGTCGTGCTTCAATTACCATGCGCTGTTGCCAGGTAGTTTTAGTCAGGCTTTCCAGCGACAATGCCGCTGCCGTCATAGTATTGCCAATAATCATACCCATCAATGGAATAGCATATTGTGGTGTATACCAGGGTGTATTATCTACAACCAGTGTTAAAACAAAAACACCAACAGCAAAGGACGAAACAAAAACAGATATTGTGCCAACACCATAACCCCATACACCTTTAAAACGCCGTGTTTGCCGCGCCATAATTTCACGCCCGGCCACCAGTAGCATCACCAGCCACATTAGCCCAATCCAGATAAAATCTTCCTGTGCAAACAACCACTTTAAAATAAGGCCAACCAGTAAAAGCTGCACAACGGTTCGAATAGCAGCAACCAGAATAGTCTGTGTCATTTTAAGCTGCATAAAATAAGACAACAGCGCTATTAATAACACCAGCGCAGCAGCAAGGCTTAAATCAACCACACTTAAACTAACAACATTCATGCCTGCACCTCGATTAGTTCTGACTGCCTGATTTCAAATTGCCGCTGCGCCACTCGCTGGATCTGCTGCTGATTATGCGCAACCCAGATAATGCTACATTGTGTTTGCTTCTGATACTGTAAAAATAATTTTTCGACTTGCAAACTATTACCACTATCCAGATTAGCAGTGGGCTCATCCAGCAACAAAATATGCGGCTCATTCGCCAAAACACGTATGACCCCCAGACGTTGCCGCTCACCGGTTGAGCAACGCATCACATTCCAATTTAATGTATCCAGTGAAAAACCCATACTTTCCAGATAGGCTGTCATCTGTTTGTTTAAAGGTAAATTAAAATGTTCGCCGATACTGTCGAACCACCATAAGCTTTCTGATGCTAAATAGGCCACCTGCCTGCGCCATTGATGCGGCTCAAGCATGTTCATTTCCTGCCCATTAAAAAAACACTGCCCCTGATGTGGAATTAAATCGGCTATTGCGCGCAATAATAAAGATTTACCCGCACCCGACTTCCCGGAAATACTCACTGTTTCGCCGGGCTTTACTTGCAGGTTAATCGGCTTAAGATTGTGGCAACTAAAATCAACCAGTTTTAATTGAGTTTGTACGGTCATCCTGCTGCCTGTAAGTTCAACATTGCTAGCCAATAGAGTAAGCTATACTTTATATTATTTAGCATTATTAATCAGGAGAAACCCCGCATGAGCCAACCCGACTGTCCGCAAAAATACCCCTATATTGAAAACCTCGATCCCGGTGACTACTACTGGTGCAGTTGTGGCAAATCCAACAACCAGCCTTTTTGTGATGGCTCACATAAAGGGACTGAGTTCACACCGGTTAAGTTTACCATTACAGAAAATAAAGATGTTTATCTTTGTGGTTGCAAACAAACAGCCGATGCACCGTTTTGTGATGGGGCGCATAATAAGCTTTAACCTAAAATGTAATGGTTTGGGTTAAATAGAAATCAATTATATAGCGCTTTAAAGTCTACACCCCCAAACGCCTCGTATTAGCACCTGGAAAAATAATATTTATAAGGAAATACAATGAACAGACGAAAACTAATTGTTCACCACTCGACCAGCAATAGTGTTACAACAAAAAAGTTGACATAAAAATGTGGCATAAACTAAAGAGGTTTCTCTCAAATAGGTTACCATAAAATCATTGAGAGAAATGGAAATAGTGTTGATGGAAGGCCCGAAACGGCACAAGGAGCTCATACCAAAGGTGCCAACCAGGCATCGTTAAGTGTATGCGTTATTGGTGACTTTGAAAGTAACGTATCATCTTCCAGGCAAATAGCAGCTCTTACTTCCGTATTAACTGATTGGTGCAAAAAATATAAAAAAGGGCAGCCAATTGGCCACCCTTTTTATTTTATTAGCCGAAGCTAATTACATATACTAAAGTTTACATACCCGAACCACGTGAACCGGTAAATTCAGGGTAGGCTTCCATACCGCATTCGCCGATATCACAGCCTTCGTATTCTTCTTCTTCGCTAACACGAACACCCATAATGGCTTTGATAGCAACCCAGACAATCAGGCTGGTTACAAATACCCAAACCAGAATGGTTAACAGGCCGGCAATCTGGCCGCCGAAGGTTGCATCTCCGTTTGTCAGTGGCACGGCTAACAAGCCCCACATACCGACAACACCGTGAACCGAAATAGCACCCACTGGATCATCAATTTTCATTTTATCTAAAGTGATAATTGAGAACACCACAAGGGTACCACCGGCAGCACCAATTAAGGTGGCACCTAATGCCGTTGGCGTATCAGGCCCGGCCGTAATCGCAACCAGACCGGCTAATGCACCGTTAAGTGCCATGGTTAAGTCAGCTTTACCAAATAACATGCGTGCAACAATCAGCGCCGCAATCACACCACCGGCAGCAGCAGCATTGGTATTTAAGAACACCACGGCAACCGAGTTAGCGCTGGCCATGTCGCCCAGTTTTAGAACCGAGCCACCATTGAAACCAAACCAGCCCATCCATAAAATGAATGTACCGAGTGTGGCTAAAGGTAAGTTAGCGCCGGGGATAGCATTAATTTGGCCATTAGGGCCGTATTTGCCTTTACGTGCGCCAAGCACAATAACACCGGCTAATGCCGCAGCCGCACCGGCTAAATGCACAATGCCTGAACCAGCAAAGTCAAGGAAACCCATGTCGCCAAGGCTATACATACCAAACACAGAACCACCGCCCCATGTCCAGTTACCTTCCATTGGGTAGATAAAACCGGTCATCACAACAGCAAATGCCATAAAAGCCCAAAGCTTCATACGCTCTGCAACGGCACCTGATACAATCGACATAGCCGTTGCGACGAATACCACCTGGAAGAAGAAATCGGATGCGGCAGAGTAAACTGAATCACCACCGAATTTATTTTCAGCAGAAGCGGCTAATGCATCTTTGACCAGATCATCGCCACCAGCAATACCGTCAAGGAAGATACCGCCGCCGTACATAATGTCATACCCCACAATCATGTACATGGTACAAGCGATGGCATACAACACAACGTTCTTGGTTAAAATTTCAGTGGTGTTTTTAGCACGCACTAAACCTGCTTCGAGCATGGCAAAACCGGCTGCCATCCACATCACCAGAGCACCCATTACTAAAAAATAAAAAGTGTCCATGGCATATTGTAATTCAAATATTTGATTTTCCATTAGTTACTCCCCACCCTTATAATGCTTCTTCGCCAGATTCACCCGTACGAATACGAATAACCTGCTCGACAGTTGAGACAAAGATTTTACCATCGCCAATTTTTCCGGAGTTGGCTGCTTTTTGAATCGACTCCAGAACTTGATCTAACATGTCATCTTTAATTACAGCTTCAATTTTTACTTTTGGTAAAAAATCCACCACATATTCAGCACCACGGTATAACTCCGTGTGGCCTTTTTGACGTCCAAACCCTTTGACTTCTGTTACCGTGATGCCTTGTACTCCAATTTCGGATAAAGCTTCACGTACATCGTCGAGTTTGAACGGTTTTATTATTGCTGAAACCAGTTTCATCGCTATGTAACTCCCCTAGGTTGATATAAATAAATATTGTTCAAAAGCAATATTGACCATTAATATATTGCATGTGGTGTGCCAAATTGAAAATAGTCTTATAAAACAATAGGTAAGCATAAATGGATGTCTGCATGCACCATTTTGGCGCACAAATAAAGTGCGTAATATCCTATGCTGCACACTAATAATGCACAAAAAGAGTGCAAATTAGGGCTTTACCCTGCCCCCTGTGAACACAAAAAAACCTGTACCGCGCTCTGCAATACAGGTTTTTTTATAGGGTGATCCCGTTTGATATTATTATAGATCGAAGCTCTTTTTAACCGTTACGAATAACTCGGTATCTTTACTGGCGGTGGTATTTGATGTTCCATCCTCATAGGTCAATGCAATGCTAACATCAAAATCCAGAATATTTTTGGAAGCTTGCACTTTAAAATCATTAAAGCTGCTGCCTGTATCGGGCGAGAAACGGCCATAATGAAAGCTCAATAAAACATCGTCAACCAGCTCAATATCCACGCCAACGTCAACATAGTTATAATCACTCGCACCGGCCGTATCATCTGATCCATTATAATAAGTTAAGCTGGCCGGACCCCAGTCAAAACCGACATAAAGCTCCTGCCTGCCCGCAGCAAAGCTACTGTCGGTATATTCATAAATGATATAGCCAATATCCACACCAAAATCATCCCAGCTATGTGCCCAACCGCCATACGCATCAATCTCAAAACCACTGCCGGTATTTGCGCCTGTACCATTAACAGAGGAAGCCCATGCACCCACATAAAATTCAGTCTCATGTGTAAAGTCGATGCCACCTTGTGCTGCAATACCACTATCGCTTTGTGTCTGGCCACGAAAAACATAGTTACTGGTAATGGCCGCATTGGCCGTAAAAGAGCGCTCAGCGACGGCCATCGGTAAAGCACTAAAATAGGTGACGATACTTGCCGCTGCAACTGCAGATAAGGGATGAATAAAGGATTTACGCATGGCTGTTCTCCAATGGGGCTTTATTTAACAATTCATAGCCAACCATACTAACAAAAGAAAAGCCTGCGAGAGAATACTTTTTTATAAAAAGTTACCTCCTGTGATTTGTATAACAGGCTATAAAAATGCTTTGCCTATCGCCACTCACAGGCGATACCTTTGTCTGTGTATATTGGCGCACGTTGCTAAATCTGCTGGAAAAGGCCATTTCCTAACCTGACACAAAGCGCAGAGCTGGTAATTTTTAAAACGTCTGATTATCAAGATAGGCGGAGCCATTGTCATTGCTGAAATCCAGGACTTGAGGCTAGCTGTTAACCGGCGCCATCCCTTCTCTGGAGGAAGGCCAGGATGAGGGGGGGCAAATAAAAGTGCGTATCTATTCCGATCCCCCCCCTCTCCCGAAGGGAGAGGGCGTTAACGAGACAACAGGGATACTCCCTCATCGGTTTTACAAAAATTTAAAATCAAGCAGCAAAACTCAGCTTGCCAATACCGCTTGGTAAATTTTTTAAACCCGGTTTAAAAAAACTTATTCCAGCTTATATTAACCCGCATATTGTCACTTTGGCCTTGTGCCAGGTTTTCGGATGTGTCACTCAGGCTAAAACTCAAGTCACCCTTGCTGATGGTAACACTGTAATCGTTATAGTCGGTTCGACCTGCCTGATCAAAACGGAATATACCAACATGTGCAGTCAATACATACCTGCCCGGTAATTCAAAATCGGCCGCACCTTCGAGATAAATATTGGTTTCATTAACATCCACCGATACTTTAGCACTGTAGTTTTTATACACCGTACCAGCATAAATTTCGGTGAAGTCATCCGTACCGCTGTCACCCAGATATTGATAGGTAATCACACCAGCATCAAAATCAAATTCACCAAATTTATTGGTATAACCGCCATATAGATCCAGCTCGGTATCACTCGCTGTGTTTGATGTCCAGGCGCCCGCATAAAAGTGTTTATTGATTGTATAATCGGCTCCACCCTGAACCGCAGCTGCGTCATCCGTTCGAGTTACCCCGCGCCAGATATAATTCGAAGTTACCGTCAAATTCGTTGAAATTTGAGCTGCCCACACCGGTGTAACGCCCAATGCCAAAGCAGCTAACAAGCCGCTTTTAATAATGAAGGTTCTTAATGCCATAATATTCCCCTTTTACACACTGTGTTTTATGTTTAAACTCTGATTATTGGCAATTTTAACAAATTGGCTGCCGTTATCTTGTGAACTGGCACTGATTACGCACACAAAGAGTGCACTCTATATATATAAGGAGCCACCCATGTCTTTTGCTTTTAATCCCTTTTCCAAAGCCGTACTGGATAGCCTGCAGGAAAAGATGCCCGAGGGAATAACATCGGGGCTACAAGGTTTACAGTCTGATTTTGAGCATAATTTGCGTGCCGCCATTGAAGCAAATCTAAAAAAGCTAAATCTGGTGACGCGTGAAGAATTTGATATTCAGCAACAGGTGTTACTGCGAACACGAGAAAAACTTGAAACACTGGAAAAAAAACTGGCTGCAATGGAAAATAGCAGTAACTGAAATTGGGCGCAGAATCTAAGGTATCCCCACGAACCTCCAGTAAAAAGCAATCAAAAACAATCGCTTAAAAACACAGGCATCAATATGGAATAAAACGCGGTCATTGCGAAGCAACAACGTGAGGGCGACAATCTTAAGTTAATAACCTTTAATGATAAGTTTGCCGCGTCAACACTGAAAAACAGGTGTTTTTCAGTGTTTCCTCGCAAAGACAGGCAAGGCTAAATTTCGCGGGGGATCCTCAGGCGCAGGATGCTCCTTTCTATACGGTTAAATACTGTTGAACCAGATCATCCGATAAATCACTCATTTCACCCTGCGCCACATTTCGCCCTCTGTCCATGATGACAAAGTTTTTACCAACCCGACGTGCAAAGGGTAATTTTTGTTCGACAAGCAGCACCGTAATATTTTGTTCTTCATTTAGCTTAATAATAATATCACCAATTTGCTGCACGATATTCGGTTGGATACCTTCGGTGGGTTCATCCAGCAATAAAATTTTGGGGTTTAAGGTAAGCGCCCGACCGATAGCCAGTTGCTGTTGTTGGCCACCCGACAAATCACCGCCGCGACGATGTAGCATATCTTTTAACACCGGAAAAAGCTCAAAGATTTGTTCTGGAATCGCCCGTGTATGCCGCCCAGTAACAGACAAACCCACACGTAAATTTTCTTCGACGGTAAGCTGGCCAAAAATATCACGTCCCTGTGGTACATAACCAATACCGAGCTTGGCGCGAATTTCAGCTGCCTTACCGCTAATGGTTGTACCATTAAATTCAATGCTTCCAGACTTAACAGGTAACAAACCCATAATGGATTGCAGCAGTGTTGTTTTGCCCACACCATTGCGTCCCATTAAACAAATGCAACTGCCCTGTGGAATATCAAACGACACATCCCATAAAGTATGGCTCTCACCATAAAACTGATTTAAGTCTTTAATTGAGAGCATGCTTATTCACCTAAATAAACTTCAATGACTTTTGGGTTATTTTGAACTTCATCCATGGTGCCCTCTGCTAAAACTGATCCTTCATGTAAAACAGTGACCGTGCTTGCAATGGAACGCACAAAATCCATATCATGTTCAACCACTACCACCGAATGTTTGCCCGCTAAACTTTTTAATAATTCGGCGGTTTTATCCATTTCCTGATGTGTCATACCCGCTACCGGCTCATCCACCAGTAATACACGCGGGTTTTGCATTAACAGCATACCAATTTCCAACCACTGCTTCTGGCCATGTGATAATTGCGCGGCTGTCTCATAGAGCAAATCAGTTAAACCAATTGTATTAGCAACCTCATTAATCCGCTCATATTGCTCCGCATTTATTTTTGCAAAGAGTGTTGGCCAAACATGCTTATCGGCCGCCATTGCCAGCTCTAAATTTTCAAAAATAGTATGCTGAGGGAAAATCGTTGGTTTCTGAAACTTGCGACCAATACCCGCATGTGCAATTTCATATTCACTCATGCGGGTTAAATCCATTGTCTGTCCAAAATATGCCGAGCCGGAATCTGGCCGGGTTTTTCCAGTGATAACATCCATCATTGTGGTTTTACCTGCACCATTTGGGCCGATGATACAGCGTAATTCACCATCATTAATATAAAGCGTTAAATCATTAAGTGCTTTAAAGCCATCAAAGCTCACGCTGATGTTTTCCAGATAAAGGATTGGGCCGTGCGTTGCATCAATTTCACCGGGGATAACGACCCGACGACCGGTAAAAGGCAGGCGCTTTTGTTCAACAAAGTCAAACACCTTGTCACGACGCATCATTTCTCTGATATTATCGAGCCCGCTCATTCGATTTTATTCTCTGTTGTTAGCTGTTTTTTTTCCTGCAACTTCAAGCGCATTTGATTCCATAAACCAATAATGCCTTTTGGCATAAAAATAGTTACCAATAGAAATAAACCACCCAAAGCAAATAACCATATTTCAGGAAAGGCCGCCGTCAGGTAAGACTTGGAATAATTCACGATAACCGCACCCAATGCTGCACCGTATAATGTTGCTCGCCCACCAATGGCAACCCAGACAACCAGCTCAATTGAGTTTAAGGGTGAAAATTCACCGGGATTTATAATACCCACTTGTGGCACAAATAAGGCACCCGCAACACCGGCAATCATTGCCGATAAAACAAAAATCCAGAGTTTAAAACTTTCGACTTTATAGCCAATAAAACGGGTTCGGTCTTCGGCATCGCGTATTGCAACAACCACACGTCCAAGCTTTGAGGTAATAATAAAACGACATAAAAAATAAGTAATAATTAAAAACAACGCACTAAGGAAAAACAAACTGGCACGCGTGGTATCAGCTTGCAAGTCATAGCCTAAAATATCTTTAAAGTCGGTTAAACCATTGTTGCCACCAAAACCTAATTCATTCATGAAAAAAGCCAGTAGCAAAGCATAGGTTAATGCCTGGGTTATAATCGACAGGTAGACGCCGGTCACGCGCGCACGAAAAGCCAGCCAGCCAAAAACTAAGGCCAACAAGCCAGGAACCAGAACAACCATGATCATTGCAAACCAGAACATATCAAAACCCTGCCAATACCAGGGTAGCTCTGTCCAGTTCAGGAACACCATAAAGTCGGGCAACTCGGCGTTGCCATAAACACCACGGTCACCTATCTGACGCATTAAATACATACCCATGGCATAACCACCGAGCGCAAAAAAAGCCGCATGCCCTAAACTTAAAATACCGCAATAACCCCAAACTAAATCAAGCGCAATCGCAAGCATGGCATAACTTAAGTATTTACCTAACAGTGTTACCGTGTACGTTGGTATATGGAAAAATGAATCAGCCGGAACAAGTAAATTTAATGCCGGTACAACAAGCATTAAAACGAGCAAAATACTGATAAAGACTTTACCGCCTTTATCATTTTGTAAAAAATCGACTATAAAAGGTTGCCTGGTCATTGTATTAGTCTTCCACTCCACGGCCTTTTTTCGGGAATAAACCACGCGGGCGTTTTTGTATAAATAGAATAATAAAAATGAGTACCAGTATTTTTGCTAACACGGCGCCCGACCAGGGTTCGAGGAACTTATTAAATACACCCAATGACATTGCACCCACAAAGGTACCAAGTAGATTGCCTACACCGCCGAAGACCACCACCATAAAGGAGTCGATAATATAGCCCTGCCCAAGATTTGGGCCAACATTGGTTAACTGGCTTAAAGCCACACCCGCCACACCTGCAATACCAGACCCCAACCCAAAGGTCATCGCATCAACCCATTCGGATTTAACGCCCATTGCTTTTGCCATGGTTCTGTTTTGTGAAACTGCACGCACCTGTAAACCTAGTTTTGTTTTTTTCAAAATAAGCATTAATAACAAAAGCACAACAATGGCAAAAATAAAAATATATAAACGGTTATAGGTGATTGCAAAAATACTATTGATTTCCAGAGAGCCGCTCATAAAGGCCGGCGTTTGAACTGCCTGATTAGTCGGCCCAAAGATTGAACGAACCAACTGTTGCAGGATTAAACTGATACCGAAAGTCGCCAGTAATGTTTCGAGTGGCCGCCCATATAAATAGCGAATAACAAAGCGTTCAATTGCAACACCAAAGGCACCAGCGACTAAAAATGCAAGCGGGACGGATATAAAGATAGAGGTGGTAATATGTTCAGGCAACATTTGCTGAACAACATAAGTCGTGTAGGCGCCTAACATCATTAACTCCCCATGCGCCATATTAATCACGCCCATTACACCAAAAGTGATGGCGAGACCCACTGCAATTAGCAATAAAACTGAACCTAAACTTAAACCAAAAACCAGGTTCTCCAGAAATTCAAATGTACTGATTTTAGAGTCTATTTTTTTTAATGAGTTTATCGCTGCCTTTTTAATACTAGCATCTTCTGTATTTTCAATAATTTCCTGTAATTTAACTTTTACTTCAGGTACCAGGCTTTTTGACAGGGCTTTAATGGCGGCCAGTTGCACTGTTTTATCGTTTGAATTTAAATTCCATATTGAAACACCCGCAGCAACCAGTTCTTTTATAGCGCTGTTGGTTTCTTGCTTGTCCAGCACTTGCAGAATTGCAATGGTTTCTTCATTAATATTTTTTAGCAACTGTTTAACAGCGGCCTTACGTACAGCAACATCTGTACTTTTTATACCCAGACGGGCAATATAGCTACGCAACAAGCGGCGCAACTTATTATTAACCTTTACTTTCTTTAGTTTATTTTTTTCAAACAACCCCAGCTCTTTATTGTTCAGTATCGATGTTGTTTTATAGCCGCCGTCTGTTTTTTCAATAAAAACCAGTTGTTTTGTTTTTTTAATGTAATAGAGTTTGCTTTTTAACATTCTCTGGAAGACTGGCAAGACTCGCTCATCATCTACCGATAATAGTATTTTTATGGCTTTTTCACGATCAGAATAATTACCAGCCATTAAATTAGCCGTGGCTACCTCAAATGAAATATCCGCTACAACGGGGGCTTCCGTTTTTAATTCTACTGAAGCAGTTAAGCCCACCGATGAATAGCTGACACTCACCAGCAATATTAAAATAAAGCTTAAGAGTCTTAGGGTATTTTTTCGGCTTGAAAATGTCATTATTGTTTTTTACACAGGGTTTTTTTGGCTCAAATCATAACCTGAGCCAGAGAAACTTAATAGTCTTTTAGCTAGTGATTATAAATTTTACGTACTTGCTTAAAAGAAAACCCCGACTAACCACTGCTAGCCGGGATTATAACTTCATTTATACTATTACTTGAAGTTCTGACCAGAACATTTTTTAGTTTTAGTATTGTAGTTACCACACTTGAGTTTAACCCAGTCCGATACAACGTCTTTACTACCTGGCAAATGATCAGACCATGCATCACCTGGAACCAGACCATCCGTTTGCCATACTACATCAAACTGACCATCTTCCTGAATTTCACCAATAAGAACTGGCTTGGTTAAATGATGGTTTGGCAACATTTCAGCCATACCACCGGTCAAATTTGGTGTTTTGATACCAATCATTGCTTTTTCAACCGCATTGACATCCGTTGTTTTTGCTTTTTCAACTGCTTTAACCCACATGTTAAAGCCAATATAAGTTGCTTCCATGGGATCGTTGGTTACACGTTTTTTATCTTTAATAAACGCCTTCCATTTTTTAATAAAAGCTGCATTTTCTTTATTATCAACACTCATAAAATAATTCCATGCCGCAAGGTGACCAACGAGTGGCTTAGTATCAATACCGGAAAGCTCTTCTTCACCAACCGAGAAAGCAACCACTGGAATATTTTCAGCTGAAATACCCTGATTACCTAACTCTTTATAGAAAGGTACGTTTGCATCGCCATTAATAGTTGATACAACGGCTGTTTTCTTGCCTTTAGAACCAAACTTTTTAACGTCTGAAACGATACTCTGCCAGTCAGAATGGCCGAAAGGCGTGTAGTTGATCATAATATCTTTTGCTTTAACACCTTTAGACTTTAAATAGGCCTCCAGAATTTTATTGGTTGTACGAGGATAAACATAATCTGTTCCCGCAAGAACCCAACGTTTAACACCAACTTCATTCATTAAATAGTCAACCGCAGGAATGGCCTGTTGATTGGGCGCAGCACCGGTGTAAAAAACATTTTTAGATGATTCTTCACCTTCATATTGCACAGGGTAGAACAGTAAACCGTTGAGCTCTTCAAAGACAGGAAGAACTGATTTACGTGATACAGAAGTCCAACAGCCAAAAACAACATCAACTTTGTTTTTTTGTAATAACTCACGTGCTTTTTCTGCAAATAAAGGCCAGTTTGAAGCCGGGTCAACCACCACGGCTTCCAGTTTTTTACCTAACAGACCGCCTTTTTTATTTTGTTCTTCAATCATCATTAACACGGTGTCTTTCAATGTTGTTTCACTGATTGCCATCGTGCCAGACAAAGAATGTAATACACCCACTTTAATGGTATTACCCGCTTGAGCGGAGAGAGAAAGTCCAAGCATGGCTGTTATCACCAATGCAGAACTTGCAATTTTTTTGATCCAGTTACTCATCATCGTTTCCTTAATTAATTTTATTTTGGTAGGAATTTATAAGTAGCCGGCATTCCGAATGAAATACCGGCTTTATAACTATAACCAGGCGTCAAACCTAGAAGCCGTATGTAACACCCACAACCATAGAATCGTTATATTCTACGCCGGCACGATCTTCGCCAGCAAAAGTGTATTGTACATACGCATCTGCACCCGTTTTACCAATTGGTTTCGATGCCGTTACATTCAAATGACGGAAACCGCTGGTGCTTGACGTTGCTGTACCCAGCTTGGAGTTATCCGTATTGTCATAAGTGTAATAACCTAAATCCAGTGACAAAGTAACGTCCTGAGGTAAACTGGTTGACCAACCTGCTTTCCAATAGATATCACCGGCATTACCCCACCAGCCATCCGTCATCAGGTATTGCATACCAACATAGGCATCACCAAAAGTTAATTTACCGGTTGCTTCTAACAGGTTGGAGTTGTCAACATTAATATAAAAATATTGAATTACGCCAACGTCCCAGCCCATGCCATTGCTGAATTTACCAGCATAGCCACCGTATAAATCATTCTCAAAACCACGCTTATTGGTTTTACCATCGCTAGGTGACTCATATGAATAGCTCAAGTTCGAGAACCACCATCCTGCATACCAGCCCGAAGTATCGCTACTCCAGTCCATGCCACCTTGAACTGCCGTGCCGGTATTTTCTTCAAAAATACCACGTAACAAGTATTTTGAATGAACACCGATGTTATAAGATACTTCTGCCTGAGCCGCTGTTGTTACACCAAACACGCCTCCAAAAGCAATTGCGCCGGCCATCGCCATTGACGCCAGGTTTAATTTTTTCATTGTTGTTACTCTCCACTACAGTTAGTTTATAATTTTTCTCCCACAAGCTCAGGCTTTAGAACTTTACACCCCAAACTCACGAAATAACGCAAATACATCATTTACTGCGTGTTTATTCAGCAAACGGCATGCCAACAGAAAAAGAGCTTTATAAACAATTGGTTATAATTTTTTTGCTCTGTAATACTTCTGTAATGGGCTTTATCGGTGCGAACGCACCAAAGCAACGCACTATAAAGGTGCGTACTTATAAAAAGGGACTATAACATTCCTTCTTTCTTTATGAATTGAATAATGGCTTCCAGGCCTTCACCGGTTTTCATATTGCTAAAAATAAAAGGCCGATCACCACGCATTTTTTTGGCATCCCTTTCCATCACCTCAAGCGAAGCGCCAACATGGGGCGCCAGATCAATTTTATTAATTACCAGCAAATCAGACTTGGTGATCCCCGGCCCACCTTTACGCGGGATCTTGTCGCCAGCAGAAACGTCAATAACATACAGCGTTAAATCCGATAGCTCGGGGCTAAAAGTGGCACTTAAATTATCACCGCCACTTTCAATAATCACCAGATCAAGTGAACCTAAACGTTGCGTGAGTGTATTTATCGCGGCCAGATTCATCGAGGCATCTTCTCGAATAGCGGTGTGCGGGCAACCACCTGTTTCAACACCCATAATGCGTTCTTCTAATAGCGCCTGTTTACTGGTTAAAAACTTTGCGTCTTCCTGAGTATAAATATCGTTAGTGACAACGGCTATTTCATAGTCGTCACGCATCTTTTTACACAAAGCTTCAACCAATGCTGTTTTACCGGAACCAACCGGCCCACCGACACCCATTCTTAATGTTTTTGTGCTCACTTTTTTTCCTTAACTTAATTATAAATATTTCACCACCAAGACCACAAGGAAGAAAATTTAGTTTGTCGCTAAAAGTAAAAGACCAACAGCTCCCTGATACTTTATACATACCGCAGCGAAATAATAAGTGTATCTTTTCTTTGTGTCCTTCGTAGTTACTATTATTTAGTCTACTCAAGACCGAAACAATCTTGAATATTGTTGTTCATGTAAACTACTTGCCATCACCTGACCGGGGCAGACGCGACCAAGATCCGTATCATCCAGATGGGTTGCAATTAAGACGGCTTCATCCATTTTAGGCATCAGTGACTGAATTAATTGTTGCCCTTGTGTTTGCCCGAGCGGAATGACTTTCATGGCGACTGCAACCTGGTTTTCACTCCATGCCCAGGCATAACCCAGTAACAAATCGGCCAAAGGGATACTCCAATGCTTGCCTGCCAATGCAAACATTAAAGGGTAACTGCAACGCGTGTCATGTTGCCAACTTACGGCTTGTTTAACCTCAAGGCTTGCTAATAAACGCGCCAGTGATTCACCGACTTGCTGATCTTCAAGTAATAGTTCTTTTGTTTCGCGTGAGGCTTTTAAATACGCTAGCCAATAATCAATCGCATTATTATCCTGTGTTTGCCATGCGTTGTAAAAACGTTTGACCAAAGGCAAATCAAGGTAGGCCAGATTGTTAACCAGTATGCCGCTTATCCATTCAAAACAGGTTTTATCATTGCTAACCCATTCGCAATCAATGGCATATTCAAACCCTTGCGAATAGGCATAGGCACCCACCGGTAAGGATGGGCTAATCAAGCGCCATAATTGCATCATGGATATTTGTGTTGGTTGGCTCATTTAAGTTGATACATCAATGATGGCTATGATGGGAATGGGAATGTGTATGGCCTGTATGATACGCACCGATTTCCGGCTCAAATGGTGCCGATTCATATTTAACTGTTAAACCAAAACCTTTAACCATTTCGTCGAGTACATGGTCGTGCAAATAACGTAGCCAGCTGCTTCCAACTTGTAATGGCACATGCCGATTACCTAAATGATAAGCCGCACGTGCCAGATCAAAGGCATTGTCACAATGTACCGTACTAACTTTTTCATCGGCAGAGATAATTTTAACCATCGTGCCATCTTTTGATTTTAAACAATCACCATCACGCAAAACAGAACCACGCTCTATTATAATACCGACTTGCTCACCGTTATTCAGTTGCGCACGAAAGCGGCTTTTTTGCCTTTTTTCATACGGTAAGGTCAGTGAAAGTTTTATCGATTCGTTGCCGACTTCTTTTTGATGTAATACTTCTTCCAATATTATTTCTGGCATTATTTATCCTGGTAATTCTAAGCTAGTCACTTGTTGGGCTTCGTTATCACTCACCTCAACCTGCACTATATAAAATCAAACTGGGTTAGAACATAAAACTCGTTCGGCTCGCTAAAACAAAAAATACCGCTGCGCTAACGGTAATGCTTCTGCCGGCTCACAGGTTAGTAACTCGCCATCTACTTTTACCTGGTAGGTTTGCGGGTCGATACTAATGTTAGGCATATAGTCATTAAGCAGCATATCTTTTTTACTAATGTTACGGGTATTTCTCACCGCCACCACTTTTTTATTTAAGCCTAGCTGATCTTTAACCCCTGCCTCCACGGCCGCTTGCGACATAAAGCTCACACAGGTATTGCTTAACGCTTTACCGTAGGAACCGAACATAGGGCGGTAATGTACGGGCTGCGGTGTTGGGATAGAGGCATTGGGGTCGCCCATCGGTGCTGCTGCTATCATTCCGCCTTTCAGTATCAGTGCCGGTTTAACGGCAAAAAAAGCTGGCTTCCAGAAAACCAGATCAGCCAGTTTGCCCACTGCAATCGAGCCAACAACATCGGCAATGCCATGTGTAATAGCCGGGTTAATGGTGTACTTCGCAATATAACGTTTGGCACGGTTATTATCATTGCGATTTGGATCCCCTTTTAAGGCTCCACGTTGCACTTTCATTTTATGTGCAGTTTGCCAGGTGCGTGTAATCACTTCACCAACACGACCCATGGCTTGAGAATCCGATGCAATCATACTGAAAGCACCAAGATCATGTAAGATATCTTCGGCTGCAATGGTTTCACGCCGAATGCGTGATTCTGCAAAGGCCACATCTTCTGCAATACTACTATCAAGATGATGGCAAACCATTAACATATCTAAATGCTCGTCAATGGTATTAACCGTGTACGGACGAGTTGGGTTAGTGGATGATGGCAAAATATTGCTTTCACCACAGGCTTTGATAATGTCGGGCGCATGGCCACCACCGGCACCTTCGGTATGGTAAGTATGAATGGCTCGACCTTTAAAGGCTTTAATGGTGTCTTCAACGAAACCCGATTCATTCAAAGTATCGGTATGAATCGCAACCTGCACATCCATTAATTCGGCAACATTTAAACAGCTATCAATCGCTGCGGGTGTCGTACCCCAGTCTTCATGTAATTTTAAACCCATCACGCCAGCCGCAACCTGTTCTTCCAGTGGTTCGGGCAAGCTTGCATTGCCTTTGCCTAACAAGCCAATGTTCATCGGCATAACATCGGTAGCTTCATACATACGATGAATATTCCATGGCCCTGGTGTACAAGTGGTTGCATTGCTGCCGGTTGCTGGCCCGGTCCCTCCACCCAACATGGTCGTAACACCCGACATTAATGCTTCTTCCACTTGTTGCGGGCAAATAAAATGAATGTGTGCGTCAACACCACCAGCAGTAATAATTTGTCCCTCTCCGGCAATCACCTCAGTACCGGGGCCAATCACAACATCCACTCCCGGCTGAACATCGGGGTTACCCGCTTTGCCAATGCCACTGATTAAACCATCTTTAATGCCAATATCGGCTTTAATAATCCCCCAATAATCCAGAATGAGTGCGTTGGTAATTACAACATCGACAACATCTTTTGTGCTGCGCTGGCTTTGCCCCATGCCATCACGGATAACTTTGCCACCACCAAATTTGACTTCGTCACCGTAAAAGGTTTTATCCTCTTCAACTTCTATTATTAGCTCGGTATCCCCCAGGCGAACCCGGTCACCTTTGGTTGGACCAAACATTTCTGCGTAGGCGCGCTTATCTATACTGCTCATGATACGCCCCCGGTTTTTTTATTCGTTAATTTACCCATGACTTCGGCATTAAAACCATAAATGGTTTTATCACCGGCGTATTCAACCAGTTCCACTTCTCGCATTTGCCCTGGCTCAAAACGTACTGCCGTTCCTGCTGCAATATTCAAGCGATAACCCTTGCTTGTATCGCGCTTAAAATCCAGCGCCGAATTCACTTCATAGAAGTGGTAATGTGACCCCACCTGTATTGGGCGGTCGCCGGTATTCGATACTTGCAGTGTTTGCGTTGCACGCCCCTGATTTAAATCAATTTCACCTTCATCAATAAAATATTCTCCGGGTATCATTCTGGTTCTCCTTATTGAATCGGGTTATGTACGGTAACCAGTTTGGTTCCATCAGGAAAGGTTGCTTCAACTTGCACGTCATGGATCATCTCTGCAATCCCATCCATCACATCATTGGCTGTTAGCAAGGTCGTGCCATAGTGCATTAATTCGGCAACTGTTTTACCATCGCGCGCTCCTTCCATAATTGCAGCGGAAATATAAGCCACCGCTTCAGGGTAATTTAACTTAAGCCCGCGATCTTTACGCCGCTCGGCAAGCAATGCAGCAGTAAATAGCAGGAGTTTATCTTTTTCACGAGGTGATAATTCCATAACAAAACCTTTTTTATTATGTTGCCCAAATTCGGGGTGGGCAACTTTTCTTTTGTAACAGTTGTGGCCGGGTAATCGACCAGCACTGCGCAAATAATGCTAACGCTTCACGCGCATGGCGCCCAAAATATCGAATAAGCAATAAATCATTATGCAAGGTAAAACTGATCATTCTTTGTGCTGAATGTTCCTGTAATTCTTTTATTGCCTCTATATCTACGTTATTCGCCTGAGTATTTAAGGTAACCAGCATTGTCGCCATTACCGAAAAATTGTTCAAGCCCCAGATTGCAGAAAGTATACCGGACTGAGTATCAATAATATTTCTATCTATATATAAAGGTATCCCGTTTCGCCTAACAGCAACCTTCTGTTTTACCAGACCCTGATTAAAAAATTTATTCCCTGCCGGGCGACCATAACAATTAATTTCCCAACAACTTAAATGCGCCCCTTCCTCCAGGTCAAATTCTGTATGAATAGACGCATTACAATTATTATAAAATATTGTTTCCTGCGGCAACCATTCAAGAACCGCATTTTTTCTGACTTTGACTGTTTGAGTTAGTCGTGCCTGTTGCAGATCACTTCGATAAAATTTACTGGCTGCTGGCGTTGTTATTAAAGCATGAGACTCAGGATGCAGCTGAACATCAAGTTCAAGAATGTCTCCACCGACAATACCACCGGGTGGATGAATCAGGTAACTGTGGCAAACATCGTCTTCAGGATAAAATGGTTTTTGTATAACCAGCGGACCTTTATGCAAGCGATGGGATAAAATTGTTTTCTGCTGTGTTTTTTTATAGCCCAATTCTAGCCTTGCAAGCCAGTTTGCCTGCTTCGCGTTTATTAATTCCTTGCTCCGATTTTCTTTCACAATGGCATTCATTTTTTATCCTGCTGAAAAAACAGAAAACACAAGCCAGACAGAAAAAATAATCGCAACACAGCCAATAAAAGCCTGAAGTATTGCTGCGCTCTGTGGATAGCGCAAAAGAACACGAATAACAGCATGTCTGAACATGCCACCAAAAACAAACATGGAAAAAATAACACCCAGCGAAAAGAAAAGCAGGTAGCTAATAGCCAATGCTGGTTCAGTAATTTTAGCAACAGGAATTAAAGCCAGAATCGAAGCCGTACCCGCCAAGCCATGTATACCGCCCACAACAAGCGCTCGACGGGAAGACAGGCTGCCACTTTTTTCTACTGGCAACTTCAAGCCTGATATTTGCCGTATAGACTCCGCCAAAATACGCCCACCAATAATGGCAAGGATAGCCGCAACTATTAATTCGGCATAATGACTGAAAGCCGAATTAAAAGAAACACCTAATAGAAAAACAGCAAAGCCAACACTTAATAACGAAAGACTGTGGCCAATAGCCCAGTGTGAACTGTACTTTAAAATTTTCTGCCACTGATTCTCTCTGGCCGCAATACCCGTCACCGTCAACACGTGATCGGCATCCAGTGCGTGCAATATCCCAAAACCGAGTGCAAGGGATAATATCGTATAAATTGAATCGAACATGAATAAATCTCTGAGCCTGAACTTAACTATAACTAAGGACTTTTATCTATTGCCTGATTTTGGCTAATTTTAGTCCTACCTGCATTATTTTTTTACCATTAAAACACAAGCAACAATGACGTGCACGTAAAACAGGAGTAAGATAGCGGTTAAGTATGGAAATTAAAAGGTAGGGACTGCCTATGTCACTCGCTGTTGTTTATAGCCGCGCCCAGGCTGGCATTGAAGCACCACTGGTCAGTGTTGAGGTACACCTGGCAAATGGCTTGCCAGGTTTGTCGATTGTTGGTTTACCCGAAACAGAAGTAAAAGAAAGCAAAGATCGAGTGCGAGCCGCAATTATCAATTCGCAATTTGAATTCCCGGCTCGTCGCATTACCATCAGTTTGGCACCAGCGGATTTACCCAAAGAAGGTGGCCGTTTTGACCTCGCCATTGCCCTTGGAATTTTGGCTGCATCAGAACAAATTCCATCCCAATCACTTGAGCAATTTGAATTTATCGGTGAGCTTGCCTTAAGTGGTAAATTGCGTGGCATACGTGGGGTGCTCCCGGCTACTATTCAAACAGCTCGCGCAAAACGCAGTTTATTTGTTGCCAGCTCCAATGCCGATGAAGCCGCACTGGTCAGTGCTGCAACTATTTACCCAGCGCAGCATTTATTAAATGTTTGTGCGCACCTGAGCAAACAAACCCTGCTAACCCCGCATGTCGCTAGTGCCTCTACATTGCAACAGGCAAATATAAACACAACCACTAATCTCAGCGATATTACCGCTCAGCACCATGCCAAGCGCGCACTCGAAATTGCAGCAGCCGGTGGCCATTCACTGTTAATGATTGGCCCGCCCGGTTCGGGTAAAACCATGCTGGCAAGTCGCCTGCCGGGAATACTGCCTCCCATGACAGAAGCAGAAGCCCTGCAAACAGCCGCCATACAATCTATTAGCTATCATGGCTTTAATGCCAGGAACTGGATGCAACGACCTTTTCGTACACCCCACCATACAGCATCCGGCGTGGCACTGGTTGGTGGCGGCTCACAACCCCGCCCGGGTGAGATTTCTCTGGCGCATAACGGGGTTGTATTTCTGGATGAGCTCCCCGAATTTGAACGCAGAGTACTGGAAGTATTAAGGGAACCGATTGAATCCGGTAAAATTGTTATTTCGCGTGCTGCACGCCAGGCAGAATTTCCTGCAAGGTTCCAGTTAATTGCGGCAATGAATCCCTGCCCTTGTGGTTATCATGGCCATAGTAATGGCCGGTGCCGTTGTACACCTGGCCAGATATTACGCTACCGTAGTAAAATATCCGGCCCACTGTTAGATCGCATTGATATGCATATTGATGTACCCGCTTTACCCATAAAAGACTTAAATAAAATTAATCATTCACAGGAAGAATCCAGCGACCAGGTGCAGCAACGTGTTAGTAAAGCACGACAAATTCAGATTGAACGCAGCCAGTGTTCAAATAGCCAGTTAACTAACACAAATATTAAAGCGTATTGTCAACTGCAGAAAAAAGATGCTGTACTTCTGGAAAATGCCATAGAAAAATTAGGCTTGTCTGCACGTGCTTATCAACGTATTTTAAAAGTTGCACGTACTATTGCCGATCTGGAGAATGAAGAATGCATAAATACTAAAATTATTACCGAAGCCATTTCATATCGGCGACTGGATCGTGCTGCTATTTAAAAAGAGCGGGAGGCGATAATGCAAAGTTAAGCAAACTTCCATTTTTTTTCTAGTAGCCAGTTTTCAATTTCAGCGGCCGACAAAGGTCTGCTCATAAAGAACCCCTGCGCAATGTCACAGTTATAGGCCTGTAATATTGCATAGGTTGTTTTATTCTCTATGCCTTCGGCGACAACCCGATACCCTAGATTATGCGCTAAATCAATGGTAGACTTTACAATAACACTATTATCCCTGTCCGTATCCATGTTCATAACAAATGATTTATCAATTTTAATTTCATCAACAGGTAATGATTTTAAATACGATAAAGAAGAATAACCTGTACCATAATCATCAATACTTAATAATACGCCTAGTGCAGACAGGTGGTTAAGTATTATCATTGATGCACCAGGATCCTGCATGGTTGAATTTTCGGTTACCTCTAAAATAATATTAGAGGGGGTTACATTATATTTCTCCAGGTTTTGTTTAACCAGCGCAACGAACGAGCTGTCACTTAAATCATAGGTTGAAATATTAATTGAAATAGTAAATTCAATCCCCATCTCGCGCCACTGTGCCCATTGCTGCATGGCTTTTCCAATTACCCAGGTTGTTACCAATCGTATTGTGCCGGTTTTTTCTGCAATGGGAATAAAGTTATCTGGAGGAACAAAACCATATTCAGGATGATGCCAACGTATTAAAGCCTCACAACCGATTACCCGATTTGTATTCAAGTCGACTTTCGGCTGATAAAAAAGTTCCAGCTTGTCATCTTCCAGTCCTTTTTTTAAGTCGGCCATTAAATTCAGGCGATATTTTGTTTCATAGTCATGTGAAATATCATAAATCATGTAATTTCGGTTTTCTTCACGGGCATGATACAGGGCATTATTTGCATGCTGAATCAATTCATCAGATGTGCTGCCATGATCAGGAAAATAGGAAACTCCACCACGAATAATAATGTCAAACATAATATCAGGTAAGTCGATGGGTGCGAGCAAGCTGGAGGCGCAACGGCCAATAACCCGGTCAATGTCATCCAGTGTCTGAAATATCGGAACAATAATAGCAAATAAGTCTTCACCTAAACGTGATAAGGCCGTACCACTGGTTGCATCCTGAATAATAGAAACCGTATCGGATGTTCGCAGAATTGCTTTTAAACGCGCCGTAATTTTTCTTAATAATTCATCATAAGCATGATGGCCAATCACATTATCAATTTCAGTATAATTATCAAAACCCAGAACAATGACTGCCACATTTGTTTTATTTCGTTTACTTACCGATATAAATTGAGACAAACGATCTTCAAACAAATATCGATTCGGCAACCCGGTTACACTGTCGTGTAACAGATTTTTTTGTAACTTTTCTTCTGCCTCTTCCTTTTGTTTAACTGCAGACATTAAGCTATTTGTTTGTGCATTAATAGCGCGATCCAATGATTTATTTTTTAGAAGTAACTCTTTGTAAAAAGTACTCATCGAAACAATCGTGTTAATTCTAGCCAGCATTTCAAAGTGATCGAAAGGTTTGGCAATAAAATCCTTGGCTCCACACTCCAGCACTTTTACTTTTATTTCAACATCATCTTCGGCGGTTAAAATAATAACGGGAAGATACTCTGCGTTACATTCTTTTTTGAAAACAGTTAATACGTTAAAGCCATCCATATCAGGCATATTTAGATCAAGCAAGACAACATCGGGATCATATTCCTTATATAAAGAAGCTGCCTGCCGTGCTTCACGCGTCAGGTGGATGTTACTGAACCCTGCACCCCGTAAGATCGCATCAATTAACCCAAGTGTTGCCTGGTTATCATCAATTGCTAAAATAACGGCATCTTTATTTTCTGCTGTTAACTTCATTTAAGCCAAAACTACCTGTTTTACTACTTTAAGTTTTCGCCAGCATAATCCGTTCTGAAATTCTGATAATATTCTTTACGCTAACATCTAACATGGCTGGGTCATGCTGGCATAGCCTTTCTGCTTTTTTACATTCTTCAGATAATTGCGGATACCCATAATTCCCGGATACCCCTTTTATTTTATGAAAAATATTATTTAATTCAGCCTTATCTACCTTCTGCATCGCCCGTTCTATTTCATTTAAATAGCCGGGAATACTGGCAATAAATTTGTCAACTAATCGGTGAAATGCCGGATTGTTACTGGTAAGCAGCTCAGAATAAAGCGGCTCGGGCGTTTTATTTTTACCCACCTGCGCCATACCCTGTCATTATTTTGCTCATGCTTTAAAGTATCGGCAAAAAAATACTGAACTTTAAGAAATTGACGATCAAAAGGTCTCTGTGGGGATTATGCCGTGGCACAAGTAAGCCGTTAAATTTAAAGAAGAATTACTGGGAAGTTAGCTAGCTACCTGGTGCTTTTTTAAATAAACATAATAAAAAACCGGAATAACAACCAGAGTAAGCAAGGTTGATACCAAAATACCCGCAATTAGTGCAATAGCAAGGCCATTAAAGATAGGGTCATCCAGAATAAAGAAAGCCCCCATCATCGCCGCAAGACCGGTTAACACAATGGGTTTAGCCCGTACAGCACCCGCACGAATGACAGCTTCTTCGAGAGCGATACCTTCCCCAATTTGCTGATTAATAAAGTCCACCAGCAAAATAGAATTACGCACAATAATACCGGCCAGCGCAATCATGCCAATCATGGAGGTTGCAGTAAATTGCGCCCCTAAAAGTGCATGCCCGGGAAATACACCAATCGCAGTGAGTGGAATCGGTGCCATAATAATTACCGGGACAAAATAGGAGCGAAACTGAGCGACCACTAACAGGTAAATCATAATAAGACCAACTGAATAAGCTATGCCCATATCACGAAAAGTTTCATAAGTGATCTGCCATTCACCATCCCACTTCAAACTGTACTCATAGGGATTGTCGGGCTGCGATATTAAAGATTGGGGGATAGGTTTGCCATATACAATTTGCTCACTTTGCAGCGCCGAATACATATCACCCATGCTATAAAGCGGGCTATCGAGTTCACCTGCTGCATCACCGGTAACATAAACAACCGGCAGTAAATCTTTATGGTATATGGTGTTTTGCCGTGTTGTATTTTTAACTTTCACCAGATCCTCAAGCGCAATGAGCTGTCCTTTGCGATTTCTAACCTTGAAGTTAAGCAGGTCAGCCACTGTTGCCTTATTCTTGTTTGCATTATGCAGGCGGATAGGCAAAGGATATTTTACTTTGCCAGTATGTAAATAACTAACATCATCACCATTTAAAGCTGTCGCAATTGCATCTACCACATCTTTTTCAGATACTTCCCACAGTGCCGCTTTATGTTGATCCACGGCAATAATAAATTTTTCGGCCTTTGCTTCGATGCTATCATCAACATCAACAACGTCTTCTGTTTTTTCAAAAATTGAGCGTACTTTTTTGGCAACATCCATCTGCCCACTGTAATCAAGACCATAAATTTCAGCAACTAACGGTGACTGTACCGGAGGACCTGGAGGCACTTCTACAATTTTGATGTTGGCATTATATTCTTTCGCTATTTTTTGCAGTGGCTCTCTCAAAGCCTGCGCAATAGTATGACTTTTTAATTTACGCTGTTTTTTGTCAACAAGATTCACCTGAATATCGGCAACATTGGCACCCTGACGTAAATAATACTGACGTACCAGACCATTGAAATTAATAGGCGCTGCTGTTCCTGCATAAATCTGGTAATTTTTAACTTCCGGAATTATTTTAAGGTGATCACCTAATGCGGTTAATACCCGGGTAGTTTGCTCCAGCGTAGTACCTTCAGGCATATCCACTACAATCTGAAATTCTGACTTATTATCAAATGGTAGCATTTTCAGCACAACTACTTTAAGTGGGACTAAACCAACAGAAAAAATTAATAGTAGAATAATGCCATAAAATAAATTTCTTCGATTTGTTTTTGCACTGTTTTTCCTGTCATCGCTATCAATTAAAAACATACCAATATAGCGTTTAAAAAACAGGTAGTATTTTTCGTTATTGCTGCTGTCATCATGCACACCATCATTTTTTAATAAGCGATTTGATAACCAGGGGGTTACGACAAAAGCAACCAGTAATGAAATCAACATCCCAATCGAGGCATTAATTGGTATCGGACTCATATAGGGCCCCATTAGCCCACTAACAAAGGCCATTGGTAACAAGGCTGCAATAACAGTAAAAGTTGCCAGTATTGTGGGGCCGCCTACTTCATCTACCGCAAAAGGAATGGCATCTTTTAACTTACTAACACCTAGCATCATATGGCGGTGAATATTTTCGACCACAACAATAGCATCATCAACCAAAATACCAATGGAAAATATCAGGGCAAAAAGTGAAACACGGTTAAGAGTAAATCCCCATGCCCATGAAGCAAAAAGGGTCATTGCCAGCGTGATTGTAACGGCCAGCCCCACAATAAGGGCTTCCCGTTTACCCAAAGCAAATAATACAAGAAGAACCACCGACAAGGTTGCAAAAACAAGTTTCTGAATTAATTTTTGTGCTTTGGTATTCGCTGTTTCACCATAATTTCTTGTAATGTCCAGACGAATATTATTGGGAATAAACACACCTTTTAATTGTTCAACCCTTTTAATAACCGCATTGGAAACATCAACTGCATTCACACCAGCCTGTTTTGCAATGGCGATCGTGACTGCCGGGTAAGTATCTGCTTTATCACCATGCAAGGTAATGTTATTTACCTGCTCTGCTGAACGTTTAATTTTTGCAACGTCACGCAAATAAACCGGTTTCCCGTTATGCACAGCTACAATTAAATCCTGTAACTCATCAATCGTTGACAAAAACTCGCCTGCCTGCACAGCAAACTCTTTATTATTGGTAACCGTATAACCAACCGGCTTTGTTACATTACTCAGGGTTAATGCCTGACGAAGTTCATTTATTGATATACCGTAGGCAGCAAGGGCGGCACTGTTCAATTCAACATGAACAACGTCTTTGTCACCACCGATGGTATAAATATCACGTGTTCCTTTGACGCGCTTAATTTCTGTTTCAATCGAATGTGCAATTTTTAACAAGTCATAACTGCTGGTATTTTTATCTTCGGCCCAAAGTGTTAACGAAACGACTGGAACATCGTCAATGCCTTTAGGTTTGATAAGTGGTTTACCAACGCCCATATTTTCTGGCAACCAGTCCTGCTTGGAGTACAAAGCATTATACAAACGCACAATAGCCTGGGTACGATCTTCGCCTACTTTAAACTGGATTGTTAAAACCGACATGCCCGGTTTAGAAACAGAGTATATATGTTTGACGCCCTGCAATTCTGACAAAATTCGCTCGGCTGGCGAACTAACTAATTGTTCAACTTCTTCTGCTGAGGCTCCATAAAAAGGTATAAACACATTTGCAAAGGTAACATTAATCTGTGGTTCTTCTTCACGTGGGGTAACCATAATGGCAAAAATACCCAGTAAAAAACCAACTAATGCCAGCAGCGGTGTTATTTCAGAAACTAAAAAGAATTTGGCAATGCTTCCTGATATACCCAGGTTTGCTTTTTCTGTAGTGTTATCCGAACCTGCCGTCATTCAATTTTACCCTGCGCATTTTGTTGCTGTATAAGGCTGGCAGCCCTGATAGGATCGAGAACAACTTTTTCACCTTCAGACAAGCCAGCTAACACTTCAATTTCATTTTCTGCATGGCGATGCCCTAAACGAATTTGTCGAAACGTAATGATGCCTTTTTTATTTTTGACATAAACGGCGGTCACTTCACCACGGTAAGCAACCGCCTGCCTGGGAATAAGTAACGCAAGCTCTTCGCCAATGGTCAACCCTACCCGGGTAGACATGCCCGGATACACTCTATGATCACCTTGCGGTAAATGTAGCCGTGCCGTAAAAGAACGACTCAGCGGGTCAGCATACGGACTGATCGACATGGAGCTGACTTCAACTGGCATATCCAGATTTTCACCCAGATAAACCCGGGCTTTTTTGTATTGCCTGACCTTGTGGATAATCGACTGTGGCAACTCGACGCTGGCACGCAATGTTTCCAGTGACAACCCAGTCATCAGCTTCTGACCTATATTGGCAAGTTCACCCACTTCAACGTGGCGTTTAACCACAATGCCACTATAAGGGGCATGCACAACGGTATTCTCCAGTGACTCATTCGCCTGCTCTAATACGGCTCGGGCACTTTTAACACGTGCTTCGGCTTTATCAAGTGCTGACCGGGCAACCAGCCGTTTTGCATAAATTTCTTTAATTCGGCTGTAATCAGATTGTGCTTCAATAAATTGTGCTTTAGCCGATTTTACCGCTGCACGTTGCTTTCTGTCCCTGAAACGTACCAGCACATCCCCTTTTTTTACATAGTCATCAATATCGACCAGAATTTCAAGTATGCGTCCTCGAACCTGAGAAGCAACGGTTGCCTGCCGCACAGCCTCAATTTGGGCTGATAAATAACGCACTGACGGTATTGTTTTTCTCTCGACAAGCGCAGTTTGAATTGCTGCTGCATAGCTAACAGTTGCAATAGAAAACAAAGCCACACAGGCAATTGCAGTATAAAGTTTCAGTTTTAACATTTTCATTACCTGTCAATACGTATTATTTTGCAATATAAACCAACGTTTATACCTGACTCCCTGCACCACTTATGCTTTCACTCAACTGTTGGGATTTCCAATGGGCAATAACAGCTCTCCCCACCCGATTCATAAATATCCTTCTCAATAAAGATTAAAAAGCTTAGTCTGTTATGAGTTTAAATACCATCATTCGATGGCTCTTATGTATCCATCTGCATTGGATCATAGTGGCCTTGCTGTCGTTTTTCAACAGCCTGAAAATCAACATTGACAATATTATCTGGCGTAAAAAATAATCTATCATCCTGTACATCGATACAAACATAAATAAACGCCCAGTTACAGCAACTATAAACGTGTTAATTAAAAGTTTCGACACACCACTTTTCAATAATACGTCGTGTTTCTTCCGGTTTTTCAGTTAACAACCAGTGATCAGCATCAACCACCTCAATTCTTGCATCAGGGAAACGATCTATTATTTCCTTCGTTTTATCAAAGGAACTGATCGTTGCACCACCGGAGAGCAAAACCAGTACCGGCACGTTAATATTTTCCAGCATGGGCAAGGGTTGTATAACCTCATTCACATCCTGCAGGTAGTTTGCAAGCGGAATAAATTTAAAGTCTGCCAATGGATTAGTGTATAAATCGGCAATGGTTAATTCAGGTTGTTCTTTTAACGTTGCACGGGTCTTTTCATCAAGTGCACGCAAATCACGTTTGGGTATTGACCAGCGCTTAATTCCCAACCGGTTTAAAACACGCAATATTATCCGTATTACTGACAAAAGGTAACGATAGCGTTTGGCTTTACTTAACAAGCCATGCAAATTTTCCGGAAAAACCGGGTCAATTAAAATTAAACCCCGACAACGTTCTGGAAACAAACTTGCATATGTAATGGCAACTTGTGCACCAAGACTATGCCCCATTAACACTGTCTGCTGATAGTGTTCAGTTTGCATAATCAGGTTTAAATCATCTATCCAGGTTGCCCGTGAATAGCTGCCACGGTACATGGATTCACCATGGCCGCGCAAATCCATACACAATAAATCCCAGTGTTCTTTTAAATGGGTATATTCAACAAACTCGCTATAGCGGGTGCAATTACTTGCCAGCCCATGAATTAATGTTAATAACGGTTTTAACTGTTGTTCACGCGTCAGGCGATAGCCAATGGTTGCACCATCAGCCGTTTTTATGCTGGATTTTATTTCAACACTGCTCATAAAGCACGGCACATAACCTAAAAGCTTGCACCGAGTCGAAGATAAAATTGATCTTCACCAATCACACTGTCATGTCCACGTGCATAACCCAGGGTAACTCGAATAACGTTACTGTAACCAAAAATCACATCTGAGTATAATTCAACCCCCGAACCCGTGTAATATTTATCCGGGCTGCCATCTCGCCATGTTGCACCACGGTCAATAAACACCGCCGCTGATAATTGCTGCAAACCAACCGGTGGTGTCATTAAGCTGCCTTCCGGCCGCCAGATCGGGAAACGGTATTCCATGCTCATCAAGCGCATTTTACGATTCCTTAATTCTGCACGGCCTTCACTGTAGCCCCTTAAAATATAATCACGACGATTAAACGGTGAACCGATTAATGTTGATGAAAGTAATCCGGGTTCAAAGTTAGTTTTTTGGGTGCCGCCCAACTGGAATGGCCTGGGGTTATCAGTACCACGGCCTTCAACGGCACGTAAGGCAAGCACATGCGCACCACCTAAGCGAATATACTCACGCCAGTCTGCGACATGCACTTTACCGGTATAGTCACTGTTGCCGATTCGATCACTGTCTTCTGTTACAAGCTGAATAACCCGCCCTTCGGCACGACTAACCGATTTTGCATGTATGGCTGTATTGTTATAAACAACGGCTGCACCCAGTAAATTATCGACTGTTGATGCAAGGCTGCCAATACTATTATTTTTTCGCCAGCCATCTTTTTCCGTCTCTTTAATCAACGCCATATGGAATGACAAACGATCCGTTAATGACAGTAGCGGTAAAACCATTTCGGCCTGTTGCACATTATTACCACGAACACGAACCAGATTATTATTACTATCAACATATAAATCATTCGTGTGTGAGGCATGTAACTTGAACGTTGGGAACCAGCGGTCATAAATATAATCGACTGAACCAAGCCAGTCCTCATAACTTGAATCATAATTAGCATAGGCGATCGATACACCATAAATATGCCTCGCCAGTATGTCCCAACCCGAAGTAAAAGCACCAACCTGATAATAATCTTCGCCTATCGCTAAAACAGGATGATACCAACGAGGGATAATACTTTCTGCAGGGGAGTAGTCTTTAACGGCTTCCGTTTTAACCTCAGCAGGGGCAGGCTTTGCGATAGCGGTGCTGGCTTTTTTAGCGGCAGGAATATCGCGAGTTTCTTTTACAGCTAACTTAAAAATATCGTAACCCTGTTTGCTGTATCCCACATAATACAGTTCATTTTCATCTTTACCCTGAACAGGATAAAAACCACCACCGACTAAATCTGTTAAACTGGTGGTTTTACCCGACTCGATATTAATACGGCGAATATTATAAATACCGCCATTATCGGAACTGTATAAAATATTTTTACCGTCTGCTGAATAGATAGGGTTGGTTTCAATTACATCGTCCTGGGTAACAAACTGCCACTGCTTTGTTGCAATATCAAACTTTTCCAGGTTCCAGCCGGTCTCCGGGCGAAACACCGATGCAATTAATGTGTCTTCTGTTGGTGACCAGTCAACCGATGCAATAACCTCGGCATACTTTCCCTTCCACAATGTTTCTTTATGCTGACCTTTAGCATCGAGAAGATGCACCTCATTTTTTGCCAAGCCATTTTTAACCGCAACTAACTGCTTGCCATCCGGGCTCCAGCTAACTGTTCGGTATCGCGCACACTTTGTTAAACGCGTTTCGGCTCCGCTGGCTGAATCAATGTGATAAAGATCATAATAAATCGCTGCATTCCGGCAACGTTCCGGCTTCGCCAGAATAATACCGGCTTGTTCATGCAGGTCAAACCGTGCAGCCACTCTTAACTCGGTTAATTCTTTTGCGGGCAAATAGCTACCGTCTTTTTTCGTGCGGATAACCTTAAGTGCCATGTTTTTATCCGCATTATAATCAACATAATAAATATCACCTTTTGCCGATACCTGTAATGGCCCGGTAAAATAGCCTTCACTGGTAACAGGTTCACCAATCAGTTCACCTCGCGCTTTAACCGCCTCCCACTGCGGTTGGTACTTTGCTTTCATCGCCGTTTCAAATTCGTCCCATAAACCCCACATATCTTTACCGACAGTGTAATAGGCATTTGAATTCAGCCGCCAGGGAATAACATTGTCAGAATAATTATCCACCAGCTCAATAATTTTTTTCTTGCCATATTTTTCTTCGAGGTACTGGAAAAAGTGTACCCCGTATAAGTAACGCGATGTGTTCATTGGCCAGTCGGATAACAACGGTGCATTGATATGGCGTAATGTTTTAAAACCGTCTTTCGCTTCCATCCGCATTAGCATATCAAAATAACTGCTTTGCCCACGACCCACGCCTCGCTCTTTGTCTGTCTCACCATAAGTTGCCAAACCTTCAATTAACCATGACGGCTGATAGGCATTTGGGAAAGCGGTAAAGAAAGGAAAAATATAAGCCGCGCGACCAAAAATTTTACGCATCACCGATGCGGCACCGGTTGCTTTGTCTAAATGTAAAATATGAATATATTCATGTTTAATAACGGTTTCCAGCCAGTCTGAATTATCTTCAATGCTGTTGACACTGTCCGGGCTCGATAAAAATATGCCGGTTCGATTAGTTGGAAAGGGAGTTGCATAGCCGTTTGCTATATCATATTCATCGGTCAGGATAATATCGGTCTTGCTCACTGGCGTCCAATCCAGCATTAAACTCAATTCAGCGTGTACCTCTTCCGCAATCGCCAGAGTGCGCCGCGCCAGCTCCTCTCCACCTGTGTGAAAGTGGCAGCGGAAATGCTTTGATTCAAGGGTAAACCAGTCCAGGGTATAATCGTGTAATATTGCCGCTTTAGCAGGTAGTGCGCTCAATGCCAAAATAATCAATGCAAAAAATGATGCTGCCCATTGTATTGCTGCAGGTTTCGTCTCTGAAAAATAATGTCCCATACCCCGTCCTTCCCAATCAAAATATCCTGTTTTTATTAAGCCAGTAGCAGCACTGCAGATACAATCATTCAGTATTTGGTGTTGTCTGGCTATACCTTTATATATTATTAAGGGAAGATAGCATTTCAGGCTCTGGCCTGCAATTTTCTGGTGATTTTACTCCATTATCCCCGCACAACCTTTATGGCCAATTTTATGGTTGTTTCCGAATTGTCAATATCGACGCATCCTTCTAGCTTGGTTACACTAGCGACCTGTTTGCAATTAACCCAACGGTATGACCCTACAACTGAGCACCTATGCTGCAACAACTCAATAGCACCCAACAATCTGCTGTCCGCTGTATTGATAAACCCTGCCTGGTGCTGGCAGGCGCCGGTAGCGGTAAAACACGCGTTATCACTTATAAAATTGCCTACCTTATCCAGCAGTGCGGCTATCCGGCCAACAGCATTGCCGCTGTGACCTTTACCAACAAATCAGCACGCGAGATGAAACAACGTGTTTCAAGCCTGATGACAAAACAACAGAGCAAAGGTTTACGGGTTTCCACCTTCCATACGCTGGGCTTAAATATTATTCGCCACTCGTTACACGCACTGGGACTTAAATCCGGCTTTTCAATTTACGATAATACCGACAGCTTAAGTCTGGTACGCGAGTTGATGCGCAAAACATTTTCTGACCCTAAAAATCAGGCAGAAATGGCACTGCAACAAATCGACCGCTGGAAAAATGCCTTTATTACACCTGAAAATGCACAGCAACTTGCTAATGGCGACCAGCAGCTTGCACTTGCCGCAAGCATTTATGAGCAATACAACCACCACCTGCGGACTTACAACGCGGTGGACTTTAATGATCTGATTATGCTGCCAGTTTTGTTATTACGTAATAATGAACAAGCCCGTAACCACTGGCAACAGAAAATTCGTTACCTGTTGGTGGACGAATATCAGGATACCAACAACACCCAATACGAATTAGTAAAACTGATTGTTGGAGACAAGAGTGGCTTAACCGTGGTGGGTGATGATGACCAGTCCATTTATGCATGGCGTGGCGCACAACCGGAAAATTTACTCAACTTAAAAACCGACTACCCCGATTTAAACATTATTAAGCTGGAACAAAACTACCGCTCCACCGGCTGCATTTTAAAAGCAGCCAACACCCTTATTCAAAACAACCCGCACGTATTTGAGAAAAAACTCTGGAGTGAGCTGGGCTTTGGAGAACAGATCCGAATTTTACCCTGCGGCAATGAAGATATCGAAGCCGAGCAGATTACTGCCGAAATTTTACACCATAAATTTCAGTATGGAACAAATTTTAAAGACTACGCTTTATTGTATCGTGGCAACCATCAGTCGCGGCTGTTTGAACGTACCTTACGTGAAAACAATATACCCTATTACCTTAGCGGCGGCATTTCCTTTTTTTCCTACACGGAAATTAAAGACTTGCTTTCTTACTTACGTTTAATCGCCAACCCGGATGACGATAATGCCTTTATACGCATTGTAAACACACCCCGACGTGAAATTGGCCCAGGCACATTAGAAGCACTGAATAAATTTTCTTCCAGTTACAACCACAGTTTATTCAGCGCCTGTTTTGAAAGCCAGATTACCACTCAACTTAAAGCACGTGCGCAACAAAACCTGCATGACTTTGCACAGTGGATACTGGACGTTGCACATACTGCTGAAAATGATTCACCGGTTGCCGCTATTAAGCGTGTAATACAGGACATTGATTACGAACAATGGCTTACTGACACCGCCAAAGATGAACAAATTGCAATACGAAAAATTAATAACGTTAATGAACTGGTTGACTGGATCAATAAACTTCATACCAAAGATCCACAAGCGAGTTTGCACGACATTATTACCAAACTCACGCTCATTGACACTCTGGAACGTAACGAAGATGATGAAATTGGTGACAATATTTCATTAATGACTTTGCATGCAGCAAAAGGCCTGGAATTTCCACATGTGTTTTTAGTCGGTATGGAAGAAGAAATACTCCCACATCGCACCAGTATCGAAGAAGAAAATATAGAAGAAGAACGTCGCCTGGCCTATGTTGGGATTACCCGCGCAAAGAATACACTTACGATGAGTTTTGCCAAACAACGAAAGCGTTTTGGTGAAATTGTCAACTGTGAGCCCAGCCGTTTTATTGATGAGTTACCAGAGGAAGATTTAAACTGGTTAGGTTCTAATTCAAAACTGAGCAAACAGGAACAAAAACAAAAAGGCCAGATGCACTTTTCAAGTTTGCGCGCACTGGTCTCCAGTCAATAACTCAGGTTCAAGTAAAGCCCTTAAACTGCCATTTAATAGCCTGCTGTCTGATTATAAAAATGAATACTAAGGCCTGGTGTAAACCAATAGAAAAACGGGGACTAAAAAAGCCGCTTAAAAAACGGCTTTAAACTTTTAGGCTAAACGTTTTAATTATTTGGACTTTGAAACCATATAATCTGTTACAGCTTTAATTTCATCATCACTCAGGCTAGAACCACCTTTAGGCGGCATACCTTTAAAACCACCAATCGCGTGTTTGTACAAAGTTGATTTACCCTGCGCAATACGTGCCTTCCAGGCAGCTTTGTCACCCACTTTAGGGGCACCGGCTGCACCCGTGCCGTGGCAGGCAAAGCAGCTTGCCTGGTAAGCGTCGGCCGGGCTAAACGCTGCCGCTTTTACTTCAACAGGTGCACCAACAGTCACGGAACCCGCCGGTTTGATTCTCGCTTCAATGGCCTCTGAAACCATTACATCCTGTGTTTTTTCTTCGGGTGTAATAAAATTTGCTAAAATCACCATTAAAATAAAAAAACCAAATAACCCGCCAATAATAGCAATTAAATAGTTTACAAATTGACTGTCTTTCATTTTTATTAAACCTTTATCTTCATTAATTTTATAAAAATCAGTGGCTTATAAAATACAGCCGACCTATTGAAATTCTGCCCGAGAGTATAGCGAACAAGCCCTGGTTCTGCCAGCAAATCGCCCTTTTTATCCGCGGGAAGTACTCACTACACAGCAAAATACCGGCTTATTTAGAGGAATAAATAAACACATTTTGATCCAGCTCAAGGCATATTATGCATTATCTTCTACAGTAAATAGTAAGTGTTAAACAGCCGCTAATTCAGGTGGTTTGACAGGCGGCTCCCATACAAAGGAGGACAACGTCATGACACAGCCACAAAAACACACTGACTCCACCACTGTGACCAAACTTCACGAAGGCAAAACAAGCCCAACACGCCGTATGCTGGCGCCGTTTGACGAGTTTGATCGCTTCTTTAACCAACTAAGATCCAGAGACTGGATGCATCCATTTCACTGGCCTGATGCCGTTCAGTCACACCTTCCCATGTTTGCCGAAGGCAGAATACCCAAGGTTGATATTATCGACCGTGACAAAGACTTGCTCATTCGAGCCGAACTGCCTGGTGTGGATAAAAAGGATCTCGATATTTCCATGACCGACAATAGTGTCACTATCAAAGCAAGCAGTTGCTATGAAAACAAGGAAGAGAAAGCCGACTACTACCGTTCCGAAATTGCCCAGGGGCAATATGCACGGACTGTTGGGCTCCCTGCCGATGTAGACATTGATAAGGCTAAAACATCATTTAAAAATGGTGTGCTGGAACTCACCGTACCAAAACTGGAACGATCTCAACGTCGCAATATTGAAGTTAAATAAATACGCGAAATAACCCGAACTTCTCAAACTTAGCCGGTGTTTTCCCGCCGGTTTTTTTTAGTATAAATAGGATTAACTTCGGGTTTGCATCGTTTTTAAGTTGTTATGAGTCTATAGATTTTTCGCGATCACACTTTTTACATTGTAACTGCATACCAATGTGTTTCGCTCGACCCTTTTCAGATATAACCCAGAGTCTGTTTTGCCATGGGGGTTGATGTCGTACATGCTGCGTATGCCCGCACTCCAGATCGGCGACCCAGTCATCCATTTCATCTAAATGAAAACCTGTTATTTTCTGCTGCATTTATTAGCCTGCTATACAGGTATTACGGCCGCTACCTTTTGCTTTGTATAAGGCCTTATCGGCGCGCTCAAACAACATTTGTACACTTTCATTTTCACGTATTTCACAAATACCGGCAGAGGCCGTTACCTTAACCGGCTTGTTCCGAAAATGAAAAGCACAAGCCTCGATGGCTTTACGAATATTTTCGGCAATTGTCATTGCTGCCGTTAATAAGGTTCCGGGCAACACCACAACAAATTCTTCACCGCCATAGCGTGCAACAAAATCAGCGTCCCGAATATTTTCCGATAACATTTGTGCAACAATTCTTAATACTTTATCACCTGCCTGATGACCAAACTCGTCATTCACTCGTTTAAAGAAATCCACATCCCATACCATTAGAACAAAGGGTGTATTGTATTTAGTAAACCGATCGTGCTCCTGAGTTATCCATTCATCATAAGCCAGACGATTTGGAATACGAGTAAGGGTGTCGTGTGTGGCCTGCAAGCGTTTTTTCTCAAGCTGTTCACGGAGTGCCTCGGCCTCACGCTTTACAGTGATTAATTCCTTGGCTAATTGCTGCACCACTTCATCTGAATAATTCTGCTGGGTTTTTTCTGTTGTAAGAAACGTATCCATATGATGTCGAATCATAATAACATGTGATTTCACGTTGTCTTTTAAGGTATCAATGTTAGTTTCATCGCTCAGAAAATTATTAATGTTATCTGTTGTTTTATTAAGGGAATCGTTCATTGCCCTGAAATTATCTGACCGTTCATCACTAATACCTGAGAGTTTTTTTACTTCAGCATCAATCTCCTGTAGCCGACCACCCAGCTCAGATAAAAACCCTTCCAGTTCCTTGCGTTCATTTTTAAGCTCCATCTGCAATGTCATGACCAGCTCAACGATCTGACCCAGGCATTCTTTTAATTTTTCAGGTTCATTCATTAATGTTTGCCGAATCTCTTCAGCTGTAACACTTAAATCATCAGGTAAACTTATTAACTCCAGGAATTCAATTAATAAGCCCACCGCCTGACGGGAAAACAGGTCATTTTTCAACGTTGTTTCTTTTGCAGAAGGTGACTCTGATACACCTAAACTACTGGCAATAAGCTCCATCGTTTCCATTGCCTGCTGGCGTGTCTGGCTTGCAGCTGCTTTTAGTTGTAACTGCCTTATTTTTGTTTCATTAATATAAGTAGCCGGTATTTTTTTTAGAAAGCTTAATAGCAATACTGAATATTCAAGTGACGTTTCATTTTCTGTTTTTGAAGTTTGGGTGTGCTCATTTGACTGGTACGAAGCAGGCTCGCTTCTGGTTTTCTGATTTTCACCCTCAGCTAAACTCTTCACTTCTTTTGTTTTGAGAGTATTAGCAGGGTTTCCGGACTTTATCAAATCCAGCTCTTCATCATGCCAGAGAAATTCCTGATTAATCAGTTTGGTAAAAGAATGAATAAATTTCTGAACTTCATCATCTTGAATATTGATGAATTGCCGCGCAAGGCCACGTTTGAATTGTTGTGCTTTCTTCGACCATTTAACACGCTCAATACATTCTTCCACAAGTTTTTTAGCAGAGTAATCATTGTCAGGCTTGTCATCAACGGCATCTATGTCACGAATAACCGCTATGATTTTATCTAACTGCCCTCGCAGGCTTAAACTGTCCTTACCATTACGAATATCTTCCCGCAATGTGTTCAATAATTTGGTTAATCTTTCATTTTCTGTACTGGCAGCCAGACTAATCCGTACGATGGCATTGCGTAACAGCTTTTCAACCTGATGCCATTGCTCTTCTTTATGCTCCAGATCATCCAGACTATCATAATATTTCTTTTTCCACTGTACAGGCTGCTCATCGTCTTTTGTTTTTTTACCAAAAACCATGTGCTATACACTTCTCCTGATATTTTTAAAAGTTTGCTGAACCTCTTCTAAATGCAAGCCTTCTGGCAGCTCAATATCCATCACCAAAGGTAAATGATCAGAAAAAGTATCTGAAAGTGCTTTAACGTCCAGCACTTTTAATTCAGATGTAATCAGGATGTGATCAATAGGCTGGTGCGGTCGCCAGCTTGGAAAAGTATGGCATTCAGATAAAGGTCGGCGTAATTTTGTTTTTCGAAACAATAAATTCATTTCGTCACTATCGGCTTTGCAATTTAAATCACCCATTAAAATGGCATGGGCAGAATCATTAACAAAGTCGCTAATAAAATTGAGCTGGTTTAATCTGGCACGTTTACTCAACGCAAGATGCATAATAAAGAGTGTTAAAGACGAGTCACCTTTACCATATCTGACCATAATTGCCCGCCGGCCTGGTATAAAGCCAGGTAAACGAATATCAGTAATTTTATCTGGCTGGTAGCGACTAAGAAAGCCGCTCGCATGTTGTGCCAAATGGCCAAGATTACGGTTTACCTGATGATACCAGAAAGGAAAACCGGCTCGCTCGGCAAGAAATTCTGCCAGGTTGATAAAGTTGCTGCGAATACTGCCGGCATCCAGCTCCTGCATGCCAACAATATCGTAGTCTTGAATTAAATCTGCAATACGATCCAGGTTGGTCAAACGAAAGGAATGCGGCAATACATGCTTCCAGCTATGCAATACATAATGATGCGGTTTTGCCGTGTGGATACCAACCTGCACATTATAACTCATCACTCGTAGTATTTTTTTTTCGACACTCATGCGTTATTACTAACCATTAACTGTACACTGCAAATAATCTTATATCGGGCACACCATGTCACCAAGTTTGCTTGTTAATTTTAAATTTTCACGATAATCAACCGGACAATCAATAATACTTACGATGTTATCAGCCAGTGCTTTTTTAAGTGTTGGTAATAAATCACCACCATTTTCAATACGATAACCTTTGGCTCCAAACGACTCCGCATATTTAACAAAATCCGGATTCGTAAAATTGATATTTGACGAACGCTTAAACTGGTTCATTTGCTTCCATTCAATTAAACCATAGGCATTATCAGTCCAGACTAAAATGACAATAGCTGTACCTAATCGCATAGCTGTTTCAATTTCCTGTGAGTTCATCATAAAGCCAGCATCACCGGTTACCGCCACCACCTTCTTGTCAGGGTTAACCAGCTTGGCAGCAATCGCGCCGGGCACCGCAATCCCCATGCTGGCAAAGCCATTGGATATAATGCAGGTGTTAGGCTGCTCACAACGAAACATGCGTGACATCCACATTTTATGTGCACCTACATCACTGATCGCGATATCGTCCAATGCCATAGCCGTACGTAAATCCCATATAATTTTTTGTGGCTTCATTGGTAGCGCATTGTCATCTTGATGCTGGTTCATCTCTTCAACCAGTACATCGCGCAACGCATGCATTGCATTACCGGCTGCCGGTTCTGCAATCTTCATAATGCGCTCTAGTGAGTGTTTAATATCACCAACAACACCAATATCAACCGAATAATAAGCATCGACTTCGGCGTGATTTTGGTCGATATGAATAATGTTTCTGTCTTTTGTCTGGTGCCAGAGGTAAGGATGATATTCAACAAGGTCATAACCGATACAAATAATCAAATCGGCTTTTGCAAAACCACAGCTAATATAGTCATTGGCCTGCAAACCGGCACTGCCGAGTGCCATCGGGTGTTTAAACGGAATCACACCTTTTGCCATAAAGGTATTGGCAACCGGAATTTGCAAACGCTCGGCAAACGCAGCAAGCTCTTTACAGGCATGACCACGAATAACACCATTACCTGCCAAAATCATTGGCTGCTTCGCCTGCGAAATCATTTTTGCCGCCGCTTCTACTTTAATACCCGGCGGCTCAGGCGGCATCGGGTTTTTTGTGTCAATCGGAAAATCTTCAATTTCCATTTCCGCAATGTTTTCCGGAAACTCGATAAAGCTTGCACCGGTTTTTTCTGTTTGTGCAACTTTAAATGCCTTGCGCACAACCTCGGTGATAACACTGGGTGATAAAATTCGTGAAGAATATTTAGTGATTGGTTCAAAGATCAATTCCAGATCCAGAACCTGGTGTGACTCTTTATGTAACCGATGAGTGCTGGCCTGACCAGCAATGGCAACCACTGGTGCATGATCCAGATTCGCATCCGCAACACCGGTAATCAGATTAGTTGCACCCGGGCCAAGAGTCGCAAGGCAAACGCCGGCTTTGCCGGTAAGTCGTCCATAGACATCCGCCATAAAAGCAGCACCTTGCTCATGCCGCACAGTAACAAACTGGATACTCGAATCAAGCAGCGCGTCCATAACATCCAGATTTTCCTCGCCGGGAATTCCAAAAATATATTCGACACCTTCATTTTCAAGGCATTTTACAAATAACTCGGCCGCCTTCATTTAATCTCCTTTTATCGCCACCTATCACCTGACGGTACTAAAGAATATCGGCTTTGTCAGAAATACCTTTAAATTTAACGCGGTCGACTATTCCTTCTCTTGTTCACTTATCTGGACTCAAGTTTGATTAAGTGGTTTACCACTTCAAGCATGCCCTCATGACTACCCGCAATTGCACCGCCGGTACGCCACTTACCATTAACAATCAGCGTCGGCACACCTTGTGCCTGATACCGTTTACTGAGATCTTCTGCTTTTCTCACTTTGGCATCGACACTAAATGAATTAAAGACATCTATAAAATCCTGCTCTTTAACGCCTGCATGCTTCTTAAAAAACTGACCCATGGCAGCAACATTGCCCAGTCGTGCTTTTTCCACATGCAGGGCTTCAAATAATGGTTTGTGAATTTTTTCTTCCACATCAAGCAACTGTGCTGTATAAAAAACTTTGGCAAAAAAACGCCAACGGGGAGAAAAAATAGCAGGAACACGTTTAAAAACAACATTCTTTGGTTTATTCTTAAGCCACTTTTCCATCACCGGCTCAAATCGAAAACAGTGTGGGCACATGTACCAAAACAGCTCGACTACTTCAACCTGACCTTTTTCAGCCGAAGTTGAAACCGGTGGCTTAATTTCTAAATACTCAATTCCTTCATCAAAGCTATCTGCCTGTGCTGTACCACTTGCCAATAGCAAGAAAGACATCATATAACTATACTTTAAAAAACGATTAAACACGGACTTCTCCTTGATCTTGTTCTTTTAAATATTAAGCTAATATATTTATAGCCCACCATAGGAATGCAGGCCAGACAAAAACATATTCACGCCTAGAAAAGCAAAGGTTGTAATAAACAAGCCTATTATTGCCCACCATGCCATAGCGGCACCACGCCAACCTTTAGTAAAGCGCATATGCAACCATGCAGCATAATTAAGCCAGACAATTAATGCCCAGGTTTCTTTTGGATCCCATGACCAATACCCACCCCAGGCTTCAGCTGCCCACATTGCACCCAACACGGTTGCAATAGTAAAAAAGGCAAAACCCAGTGCAATGGACTTGTACATCACATCATCCAGTATATCTGCTGCTGGTAACCGTGTGGCCATTATACCTGCCGAATTATGACGTAACGCACGTTCTTTTATTAAAAAAACAATCCCCACCATTGAGGCCAGTGCAAAGCCGCCATAACCAACAAAATTGGTTGGCACATGAATTTTCATCCAGTAACTTTGCAACGCGGGAACCAATGGCTTAATTTCGGATGCCCCTTTTTCAAAATGATACCAGAGTAAAAAAATAACCGCTGCCGAAATAATCAATAAGACAAAGCCACCCATCGCCCGCGTTTCATAACGCACTTCATAATAGAGATAAATCATTGCCGTGATAACCGCAAATAAAATAAAAACTTCGTATAAATTACTGACCGGAATATAGCCAACATCAGCACCAATTAAATAAGATTCATACCAACGTACCAGTAAACCCACTAACCCCATAGTAACAGCCGACCAGACCATGGCCGTTGCCACCTTGCCGGCAAAATCACTACGGCTAAATAACTCCACAAAATAAGCAATCGTCGCCATAAAGAATAAGGCACTCATCCACATGGTGGCAGACTGACTTGAAATCAGAAACCTCAAAAAGAACTTTGATTGTTCCTTATCGTAATTTAAAACATCGATTGCGGCCTGTCCCGTTACGCCTGTTTCAGCTAGCGCCTGCATGGCCGGGTTATAAATACTAATTGCCAACAAACTTAACCCGCTAACCACAACAACTAACAGTCTTGATGGTTTCCACCCCCAGCCCATGCCAATCAAACTTAAAGCCGTACCAAATAAAATACCTACCTCGTATTCATCCATATAGCTTGCATACCTGCTATAGGCATAGACACTCCCTGCTAACAGGGCAACAGCAAAAACCCAGTCAAACCATGTTAACTTTTTTAACCAGCCTTGCGTCTGAAATTCTTTTGGAAGAATATTTTCACTCATTTTATAAACCTTATTTTTAAATCTGCTTTATCGCTTAGATTATTTTGTATCGCCCAGTAACAGTGTTTTTAATTGTCCGGCAAATTTGCTGTAGCGTTTATTAAACCCAAATTCATTTCTATTGGTACTGCCGGCAAAAATCAGCTCCATTTTGCTATCGCCTTCAGCTTTGACAACCATTAACCAGAAACGTTGCTGGGCAATATAAAACATCATAAATATACCAATTATCAATAACAGGCAACCGAAATACACAATATTTTTGCCCGGTGCTCGCGCTATTTGTAATCCAGACGCTTCACGATGCTCAAAATCAACCAATTGCAGATAAAAGGGCGTACCATAGAACCCTAAACCGGCTAAGGCACTCACTGCATCCTCAAAAAAAACACTATCGGCATCACTAATACCCTTACTAACATCAATGCCTTCTTCACGTAACACCAACAGGTACATATTCTCTAAGGCCGTTTGCAACACACCCATATAGGCTTCTGCAATTGCCTGCTGCTTTTCTTGTGGCACCTTTTCCTGGATGTCTCCATCTATTGCAACATAGCCGCCACGACGAAATAAGCCAACCAGGCGAACCATCGCTTCTGCTACTTGCTGTTGCATTTGCCTGTTATTTCGATCCATGTCGCTTACCGCCGCACCCACTGCTGTCTGTGCCATTTGTAATAAACGCGCATCATCATTGAGTATGGCATGAAATCTGAAAAAACGATCCATTGTCGCATTGGCATCCATAGGGATATGTAAATATTTAAAGTCATCACCGAGTGTTTCGCGCATACCACTTAAATAAAAATAACGTCCTTCCAGTTTTACCGGTGACATATAATTTACAAATTCACGTGCCTGACCGCTCTCATCCCGCGCTTTAAAAATAATACTGGCACCATAGTTTGTATACTTCTTGTTAATAGTTTTATCTTTGTTGGGGAAGATATTAAATTTCTTAAAGTCATCAAATTCCAGAATATATTTCCCTTCTGATGTATTAATGGTTGTTTTTTTATTAACTTCAGCTTTTAATTCTGTGCGCTGCACCTGCCCATTGTCTAATGATTTTGTAAAAAATGGCCGTACCGCTAAATTCATCTGTGTGCCGCCATCACCAAAGCTTGCCTGATAAATAGCATAACCACGATAAATTAATGGATAGTTAACAGAAATAGTTGTTTCAAATTTATCACGCTCATCATCATGAATAACTAAATCGCTTTCAAATGATTTTGGTTGCCCTGACTCATAGTGTTCAACCCTGAAGTCTTTTAACTTGATCGCAAAAGGCAACTCCTGAATTAAATAACCATCTCGCACATTCAGGAAAACAAAATTACTGCTGCTGCCTTCTGGTAAGGTAATGGAACCACGAAAAGAGAGTGAATCATCTGGCTTTAAACGGCTAATCGCTGGCACTTCTTTAGCAATAATATCGCGAGTCTCAATTTTAATATCTCCCGCCCACTCTTTCATCTTTAAACTCAGGTTGCCATCGATTAAACCACCTACACAAATAACAACAATACCAACATGCGTCAGGATATAGCCGATACGATTGACACTCCCTTTTTTTGCAACCAGTGTATGATGATTGTCAAAAACTTCATCGCGTAATTGAAAACCAAACTGGCCTAAATACAGTTTTGCTTTTTGTATAAAATCTGTTGTTGTTACCTGCTCTGATTCAACCTGCCACACTGAAGTGTGCTTCATGCTTTTTAAACTTTTTGCTTTTGCATGCAAGCGAAACTGACGCATGTCACGCAACATGGCCGGTGTATTACGATAAATACAAACACTGGTCGACAAAACCAGAAACCCAAGTAAAACCAGAAACCAGATAGCCGAGTAAACATCATATAAACCAATACTGCTAAAAAACTCATGCCAGAAGGGCCCAAATTTTATGATGTAATCATTATATGGCTGATTTTGCTGCAGGACGGTGCCAATAATAGATGCAATGGCTAATACCACTAAAATGCTAATGGCCAGATTCATTGAGCCCAGAAATTCAAGCAAAACACTTTTATTCGAAGGCTGGCGCTGAGCTTTTGGGGATTGTGCTGTATTCATTATACTTTCTTGAGGCTAAGGAAAGATCATTGTGGCTTTAACTTGAACTTTGTTCAATTTGATTAGCCTTGAGCATCACTGCCAGAGTCTCGCTCGACGTTGCTTACTCGACATAAGTGCGACTAAATTGTTCCAATTTATGGAGCATGTTGCTTTATATTAGCAAACCATATGCCGCCAAATATTTTTAAACTAAATAGTATGCAGTCTCGTGCGCGTTGCTTACTCGACATAAGTGCGACTAAATTGTTCCAATTATGGAGCATGTTGCTTCATATTAGCAAACCATATGCCGCCAAATATTTTTAAACTAAATAGTATGCAGTCTCGTGCGCGTTGCTTACTCGACATAAGTGCGACTAAATTGTTCCAATTTATGGAGCATGTTGCTTTATATTAGC
>JALTJZ010000011.1:205947-208893 GCA_027076325.1 Chromatiales bacterium
TTCCAATTTATGGAGCATGTTGCTTTATATTAGCAAACCATATGCCGCCAAATATTTTTAAACTAAATAGTATGCAGTCTCGTGCGCGTTGCTTACTCGACATAAGTGCGACTAAATTGTTCCAATTTATGGAGCATGTTGCTTTATATTAGCAAACCATATGCCGCCAAATATTTTTAAACTAAATAGTATGCAGTCTCGTGCGCGTTGCTTACTCGACATAAGTGCGACTAAATTGTTCCAATTTATGGAGCATGTTGCTTTATATTAGCAAACCATATGCCGCCAAATATTTTTAAACTAAATAGTATGCAGTCTCGTGCGCGTTGCTTACTCGACATAAGTGCGACTAAATTGTTCCAATTAAGTCGCACTAAAAATAAGGGTGACATGTAGTCACCCTTTGCAAACATCCATTACTGTAAAAATTTTGTTACTTAATGCAAACCTTCAATATAAGAGGCGACCGCACTTTTCTCGGCATCCGTCATACGTTCCGCAATGGTACGCATCATACTGCCGCTATCATTACTGCGAACACCTTTTGCAAAATCATTAAGTGCCTTAAGTGTGTATGCGGCATTTTGACCGCTTAAGCGTGGGAAGTTAGCAGCCGGGTTACCCGCTCCAGTAGGCGAATGGCAACCTGCACACGCGGCAACACCGCTTTTCTCATTACCACCACGGTAAATTCGCTGGCCTAAGGCCACTTTATCTTTAGCTGCACCACCGGCTGTGGGTGTTTGTTCAGCAAAGAAAGCACCCAGGTTTGCCATATCGGCAGCCGATAGACTCGCAACCTGTCCCGCCATGGCAGGATCTTTACGTGTTTTGCCTTTTTTGAAATCAGCTAATTGCTTGGCTGTATACTTGGCATGCTGCCCCGCTAACTTAGGCCATGCAGGGTTTGCTGGACTCGCACCGTTGACACCATGACAGGCAAAACAAACCTGTGCTTTCGCTTTACCCGCTGCTGCATCACCTGCAGCCATAGCCGGTGAAACCACGCTAAACGTCATTAAACCAAGTAAACCTGCAATTTGTAATTTCAATTGAGCTTTCATTTAAAATCTACCTTATTCAGAAACATAAAATAAAACGTCACCTGAACAACCTAATATTGCTCAGGTAACGTTTTATCTCGAAAAGTTAAGTTAACTTACTTACTATTTTCGACCATATAATCAACAACCGCTTTCACTGCATCATCACTTAAGCTTGAACCACCCTTTGCTGGCATAAAACCTGTTTTACCTTTGAAGCCTTTAATTGAATGCTCATAAAGTTTAGCTTTACCTTGTGCAATACGATCTTTCCACGCAGCCTTATCACCCACTTTAGGTGCGCCCGCTGCGCCTGTGCCATGGCATGCAAAGCATGATGACTGATAGTCTTTCTGGGCATTTGCAGAAACGTTTGCCATTGTACCAACCATTAAGGCAGATGCTGCGATAATTACTAATTTATTCATGTGTTTAGCTCCAAGTATCATTATAATTGCTTACGTTACGACTACTCCAGGTAAAACAGTTTAAAAACAACAAGCCAACTGCAGTATACTCTAACTGAAAATAACTTGCTCAACCATTAAACTTAAAGAACCACGAAAATTTGCTGACTTTATACCGATTGCAATCGCAATGGTCAAGTCACATAGGCAAAATCGATGGCCTGTAATGACCTGGATCAATTTACACCTATATAATAAGGCATCTTACCCCTAATTGCTGAACCTATGCTGAATATGAAACCCGGAACACCACTTAAACACTCACACCCCGTCTACCAGCAAGCTGAATTTATTTGCAGTGTACCCAAAATGGCGAATGGTCCGCTCGACTCAGGCTACGAAATCGCCTTTGCGGGGCGCTCTAATGCAGGTAAATCCAGCGCAATCAACCGTATTACCCACCAGACCGGACTTGCCCGTACCAGTAAAACACCCGGCCGCACCCAGCATCTGGTGTTCTTTAAACTCGACGAAAACCACCGCCTGGTCGACTTGCCGGGTTACGGCTTTGCCAAAGTGCCTGGTCACATGCGCCAGAGATGGGGCCAGCATATGGCACAATACATCGAAAACCGCCTCGCACTCAAAGGTATTATCCTGCTAATGGACATCCGCCACGCCATGACGGATCTTGACCAGCGAATGCTCGACTGGTGTGACAGTCTGCAGCGCCCCGTGCATATCCTGCTAACCAAAGCCGATAAACTTAAATTTGGTGCCGCCAAAACCAGCTTACTTAAAGTGCAAAAAATAATTAGCCGTTACAATAAGGTCAGTGTGCAGATGTTTTCTTCTAAAAGTGGTGATGGTCTGGAAGAAGTCTGGCAGATACTGGATAAATGGAACGAGTACGACTAAAAAATTAAAACTCGGCCAATAAAAAGCCCCGGAATACCAGGGTTGTGGGAGAGGTATATTCCAGGGCAACGATTCGTCAGTTCTCATGGGGTGATAACCTGACGTACCTTAGTTTAACCCACCAGGGTCATAGTGGGTTAACCCACAGGTTAACCCAAAACAGGGCTTTGTACACCGAATTTCCGCAAAATAAATCATATTTCTTACCAATTTGAGAGCTATATCTCATTATTAAGCATTTGTTAATAGACTTTGTCTTAACTATTTTCAGCCCAGACACTCAACAGATGCTGTGCGGCCGTGTACACAAGGCGCAAGCGGATGAAAAAGCGGCGTTGGCATTAGCCAATGCGCATTTTGAGGAGGGTTGCAACGCCGTCATCCTTTCATTAAGCCAGTCTGCGCGGGCTGAGAAGCGGGAGTACAAGGCGCAAGCTGACGAAAAAGCGGAGTTGGCATTAGCCAATGCGCATTTTGAGGAGGGTTGCAACGCCGTCATCCTTTCATTAAGCCAGTCTGCGCGGGCTGAGAAGCGGGAGTACAAGGCGCAAGCTGACGAAAAAGCGGAGTTGGCATTA
>JALTJZ010000011.1:208993-247305 GCA_027076325.1 Chromatiales bacterium
GCATTTTGAGGAGGGTTGCAACGCCGTCATCCTTTCATTAAGCCAGTCTGCGCGGGCTGAGAAGCGGGAGTACAAGGCGCAAGCTGACGAAAAAGCGGAGTTGGCATTAGCCAATGAGCATTTTGAGGAGGGTTGCAACGCCGTAATCCCGCTTCTCAGCCCGCGCAGAAAAAAAAACCTCGGTTCATCTATGGGGGGATGGTTAACCGAGGTCAAATTCGCCGGCTTGGGGAACCGACTATTTAACAACCGCCAAAATAACTGAGGGAGTTGGCGGAAGGATATGCCTAGCATATGTGCAAAATAAGACTGGCAACATTGCAATAAGTTCCAACTCTATTAAAAAATTTTACAATTAATGTGCCTCATCCCAGTTGTTGCCAATGCCTACGTCCACAACCAATGGCACGTTAAGCGAAACCGCACCTGTCATGGCTTTGTTGATCATTTTTTCTGCTGCCGCCAAATCAGTTTCTTTTACTTCAAAAACCAGTTCGTCATGCACCTGCATTAACATGGCACAGTCCAGCTCTGAACTTTCTAGCTGCTCGTCAAGTTTAATCATCGCAAGTTTGATAATGTCGGCGGCCGTGCCTTGCATGGGGGCATTGATCGCGGTGCGTTCGGCATACTGGCGGCGCATTGCATTGCGAGCATTAATGTCGGGCAAATAAAGGCGACGGCCTAACACGGTTTCAACATAGCCTTGTTCACTTGCGACTTTACGGGTGCGTTCCATATAGTCTTTTACGCCAGGATAACGTTCAAAATATAAATCAACATAGGATTGCGCCTGGTGGCGCTCGATATCCAGTTGCTTGGCCAGGCCAAAAGCAGACATACCATAAATCAAACCAAAATTAATTGCTTTGGCACGTCGGCGTTGCTCTTTGCTAACGGCATTAACTTCAACATCAAATACTTCGGCGGCGGTGGCACTGTGTACATCGATGCCTTTTTCAAAGGCTTTCAACAAGCCTTTATCTTCAGACAAATGCGCCATGATGCGTAATTCAATTTGCGAATAATCGGCAGCCAGCATTTTATAACCCGGTTTGGTAATAAAGGCTTTGCGAATACGCCGTCCTTCTTCGGTACGCACCGGAATGTTTTGTAAGTTGGGATCAGTAGATGATAACCGCCCGGTTGCTGCTACTGCCTGATGATACGAGGTATGCACTCGACCGGTTGTTGCATCCATCATTTTCGGTAATTTATCCGTATAGGTTGATTTTAATTTCGATAATGATCGATACTCTAAAAGCAACTTTGGCAACGCATAATCATGTGCCAGCTCAACCAACACCGACTCAGCGGTTGATGGCTGACCTTTCGGTGTTTTGGATATAACGGGTAACGCCAGTTTTTCAAACAGTATTTTTTGCAACTGTTTTGGTGAGCCTAAATTAAATTCTTCGCCTGCTAAAGTGTGTACCTGTGTTTCCAGTTCGGTAATGCGTTGGGTTAGTTGTTCACTTTGTGTTGCCAGTGCTTCTGTATCAAGTAGCACACCACGCCGCTCCATGCGTGACAAAACCGGCAGCAGGGGCATTTCGATGGTTTTAAAAACCGTTTCTAATGACGCAACGGCCTGCAACTGCGGCCAGAGTGTTTGGTGCAACTGCAAGGTAATGTCGGCATCTTCGGCGGCGTATTCGGTTGCTTTGTCAACATCAACATAATCAAAGGTGATTTGTTTGGCACCTTTGCCGGCAATATCTTCAAAGTGAATAGTTTTTTTATCCAGGTACTGCAGGGCGAGGGTGTCCATGTCATGCCGACTTGCCACACTGTTTAGCACGTAGGATTCCAGCATGGTATCGAAAGCAATACCTTGCATGTTTATATTGTAATTCGCCAGCACACTCATATCGTATTTTAAATTCTGCCCCAGCTTGGCCGTGTTTTTATCCTCTAATAAAGGCTTAAACCGTGCGAGTACGCTATCACGATCCAATTGTTGCGGCGCACCTTCATAACAGTGGGCTACCGGCACATAAGCTGCCTTATTGGCTTCGACAGCAAAAGACAGCCCGACAATTTCTGCCTGCATATAATTTAAGCTGGTTGTTTCCAGATCAAAGGCAAACACATCCGCCGCTGTTAATTTTTTTAACCATGCGTTGAGCTGTTTCTCGGTAAGCACTTTATCGTATTGTGTTTTTATTTCTGCTTTTTGAGATGTTTTACCTTTCGCCGTCTGGCTGCCCCCATTATCATCATCAAGTTGTGCCAGCCAGCTTCTAAATTCATAACGGCCAAATAATTCACGCAAAGCTTCAATGTCCGGTTCGGCGTGTACTAATGTTTTGGGTGTGCAGTCCAGCTCAAGGTCACACTTAATCGTCGTGAGTTCTTTTGATAAAGGCAGTTGTTGTAAATGCTCGCGCAGGCTTTCACCCACCTTGCCTTTAATCTCGTCGGCATGTTCAATAATATTATCAATCGAACCATAGATGTCTAACCACTTCGCTGCGGTCTTGGGGCCTACCTTAGGCACACCCGGAATGTTATCGGCCTTGTCACCCATGAGTGCAAGGTAGTCGATGATCTGTTCCGGTGCCACACCAAACTTTTCTTTTACACCATCAACATCACTGAATGAATCGGTCATGGTGTTAATTAAGCTCACATGTTCGTTCACCAACTGCGCCATGTCTTTATCACCAGTTGAAATAATGGTTTCCATGCCTAGCTCACTGGCCTGTTGAGCAAGCGTGCCAATCACATCATCGGCCTCAACCCCGTTAACGCAAATCAGAGGTAAGCCCATGGCTTCAACAATTTGATGCACAGGTTGTATCTGTTCACGTAAATCATCCGGCATCGGCGGCCGATTGGCCTTGTAGTCCTTGTACATTTTATGTCGAAAGGTTTTCCCCTTGGCATCAAATACTACCGCGATATGACTGGGCGCATAGTCGGCAAGCAATTTGCGGATCATATTGGTGACACCATAAATAACACCGGTTGCCTCGCCTTTGGAGTTTTTAAATGAATCTGGCATGGCATGATAGGCACGAAATAAATACGATGAGCCGTCAACCAATATAAAGGGGGCGGTTTGTTTACTGTCTGATTTTTTAGTGGCCATAACTTAAATCTTAATATTTGTCTTTAAATTGGTGTGGAATTAAAACTGCATTCTACGCTGTAAGTTGCCATTGTATTTAAATTTAATCCAAAAAAATTTTAAATACCCACTATACTTTTAAATAAACCCGTAAAAAAAAGACCAACAATGACAAAAACAAATAAAATTCTCCACCCCGGTTTGAACCCGGTCAATGATACTCAGTTAACCCGCGAATCCTGGAAGATTTTCCAGATTATGGCAGAATTTGTCGAGGGCTTTGAACGACTGGTCAAGATTAGCCCTTCAGTGAGTATCTTTGGTTCAGCTCGCACCGAAACCGATCACCCCTATTACCAGCTAACCGTGGACATTGCTCGTACCTTATCCGATGCAGGCTTTTCGATTGTCAGCGGCGGCGGCCCCGGCATCATGGAGGCAGCGAATAAAGGTGCGTATGAAGGCAAGTCACCCAGTGTGGGCTTAAACATTCAACTGCCACACGAACAGTCTGGCAATGGTTTTCAGGATATATCACTCACCTTTCGGCATTTTTTTTCGCGCAAGGTGATGTTTGTCAAATACGCCTCCGCTTATGTTGTAATGCCCGGCGGCTTTGGCACACTGGACGAACTTGCGGAAATTTTAACCCTGGTACAAACCGGTAAAACACGTAAAATCCCAATTATTCTAGTACACCGTCCTTTTTGGGAAGGTTTAATCGAATGGATTAAAAACACCATGGTTACCGAAGGCACGGTTAATCCTGAAGACCTCGATTTGATGCAGATCATTGACAAGCCAGAGGAAATTCTCGAGGCTATCTTTAAACACTACGAGGAAGTCGGCTTTGAACCGTCACATGAAGACGCAGAAAAAATCGCACTACTTTAATGCGGTATAAATAATTATAAAGGACAATCAAATGAAGCCGTTTTATGACTACACGCTAACCGCCCTTATCTTAATCTCAGTGGCGACTCCGGCTTATTCTGCCAACGACACCTCACCACCCACTAGCGAAAACCAGCTCACCGATGAAGCACAAAGTAAACGAGACAGCTCGGTTCCCTCAGGTAATGATACCGATATCACCATCATTCAAAACAAAGACGCCACTATTGAAGAGGTTCGCGTCAATGGCAAGTTACGCTACGCCAAAATTACACCTAAAAAAGGCAAACCGTATTACATGTATGACAGTGATGGTGACGGTGTTCTTGATGCAACTGAAACTGATATTAAAAAGGCCAATGTCAATCAATGGATCTTGCTTGAATGGTAATAAAAATAGCAACTTAGCACTCTAAAGATAAGCTAAAGCTGCCCCTTCTTTAGCCGATATACTTATATATATAACCGCAACTGACTGGCTGCATAATATCGCTTTGAAACTTTCACCCACATCTTTTATCCGCTTTGGTATCCGGCAAAAAGTACTCTTAATGTTGGTGCTGGTGCTATTAACAACATTTTCTGTTAGTAGCTGGTTGAGCCTGAGTGAAGAAAAAGAACGTATCCTGAAAGAAATAAATAACCGCGGCAATGATATTTCACGCTTTGTCTCCAAATCACTTGCCTATAGTGTGGTTGGCTACGACTACCACACTATTGATTTGCTACTAAAGGAAATTACTCTTTCTGATGAGGTGGATTATGCCAAAGTAGTTAATAATCGCGGTAAAGTTATGGCGCAAACCGGCACGCTCATTCAGGACAGCAGCCAAATGAAACTCTTTAGCCACGACATAAAACTGGATAATGACAAATTAGGTGAACTTACCCTTGGTATTAATACCGGCCTCGCACTTAAACATATCGACTCACAACGCTTTAAACACCTAAAACATGAGATATTAATTACCATAATTATTGTTCTCGGTGAATTTCTTGCCCTGTCCTATATTATTATTCGCCCGGTACGCACTATTTCAGAAGCATTGAATACCGCTCGTGACAACAATACCGTAAAGCTGATCCCCATACCCAGCAATGATGAATTTGGGGAGCTCGCCACACAATTTAATGCATTAAACCAGCAACTCAACGATGCTAACCGACAACTGCAATCACGGGTTGACAGCGCCGACAAGAAATTACAGCAGAGTTTTAGCGAACTGCAGACGCAACAAAAAGAACTAAAACAAATGAGCGATAAATTTCTAAAGCTGGCCATCACCGATGATTTAACCAATTTATATAATCGCCGCTACTTTGAAGAACAACTGGAAAAAGAAATCAGCCTAAACCACAGACACGGCGATACCGTAAGCATCATTATTATCGATATCGATTTTTTTAAGGCTGTTAACGACACCCATGGCCATTCCCTCGGCGATGAGGTTCTAAGAGAAATTGCGGCGGTTTTAAGAAGTCGAACCCGTAAAACCGATATTGTTTGCCGAATTGGTGGGGAAGAGTTTGTTATTATTTGCAGGCGAGCCGACAAGGATACTGCCATCGAAATTGCCGAAATGTTACGTAAAACAATCCAGGAACTTGATATTCGCGTTGCACATAAAACAATTCGTATTACCGTTAGCTCAGGCATTGCAACCTTAACGACTGGAAATTTCAAAAATTACGCCGACAAATTATACCATTTTGCCGATACTGCCCTTTATTACAGTAAAGAAAATGGCCGAAATGCCGTTACCCATTATGATGATATTAAGGAAAAACAACAATCCGCATAAAAAAACAGGCTGCATAAAGTCTCAGTACGTCACCCTGCTTTTATTTTGCATTTTATTCTCAACGCAGGCTCTTGGTAATGTAGCAGAAAATCGGGCACTTATTTTAGGTTCGGTTGCAATGGATATTCCAGCCGAAATGCATAAGCGACTGAAACCACTAACTCAATATTTAAGCAAAACATTAAACCGAAATGTTTCCTTACGCCTGTCACCTAATATGGGTGCTGCAATTCAGGACACGATCAGTGGCAAGGTCGACCTTGCCTACCTCACGCCCGTTGCCTACCTGCGAGTCCGTGAAAAAAGTAATGCGCAATTATTAGTAAAAACAGTAACGAAGGGTAAAGCCAGTTTTCAGTTAATGATCGTCGTTAAACAAAACAGTCCCATTAAAACCATACAAGACCTTGCGGGAAAAACCTTTGCCTTTGGCGACAAGCGAGCTTTGTTACAGCGCGCCACCGTGGCAGGCTCTGGTTTTAAACTCGAACAATTTAAACAAATAAAATTTTTAGGCCATTACGACAATATTGCACGTGCAGTAATAAATGACGACTTCGATGCCGGTATTTTAAAAGACACCAAAGCCTTTAAATGGCAAAACAAAGGATTACGCATCCTGTACCGTTCACCACACTTACCCCCGTATAACATTACAGCGAGCAAAAACGTTAACCCGGAATTATTGGCTCAACTTAAAAAGGCCTTTCTCGCACTTGATAGCAAAAACCCGAAACACCTGCACATTATCAAGGCCGTAGATAAAAAATATAATGGCTTTACCGCAACCTCCGATGCAGAATATGATGTGGTTCGAAAACTGATTGCCCCTTTTAGTAAGAAATAAACCCGCTATCGATAAAAAGGTACGCCCTGAGATATTCGCCATAACAATACAGCAGGCAGCGTATTTTTTAGCCTCCTTATCTTTCGCTGTCCCCGCCGTGGTTATTACAATAAAATCCAGCAGCCTGCGCTAACACTCCCCTTAACACTCAGGTACAATACTGTTTTTTTACGTCAAAACCTTAGGGATACATAAGGCATGTCTGTTTACACCACCGTTAGCGAACAAGCGTTAACCCAATTCTTAAGCGAATATTCTATTGGCGGGCTAATCAGCTTAACCGGCATCAGTGACGGTATTGAAAACACCAATTATTTTGTCGAAACCAGCGAAGGCCACTATGTGCTAACGCTGTTCGAAACACTAACAGCAGAAGAGCTACCTTTTTTCCTTGATTTAATGGCGCACCTAAACGAACACCAGGTGCCCAGCGCACACCCAATTGCCGACAATCACCAGAATTACCTGAAAACACTTTGCGGTAAACCCGCAGCACTGGTACAGCGTCTAACGGGCAAGAGTGTCACCGAGCCCAATCTGAAACAATGCGCAGCACTGGGTAAGGCGCTTGGCCATGCCCATGTGGTTACCCAAAACTTTAGCGGCCAACGCAGCAACCGGCGTGGCCCCCACTGGTGGCAACAGACCAGCCAGCAGCTAATACCACACCTTAGTCCAGAAGAAAAACAACTGCTGGAAGATGAGCTCTCTTTTCAGGCAGAACACCGTAACGATAATTTGCCTCGTGGCGTGATCCACGCCGATCTGTTCCGCGACAATGCCCTGTTCGATGGAGACAAATTAACCGGCATCATCGATTTTTATTACGCCTGCAATGACGTACTGCTTTATGATGTCGCCGTCACCGTCAATGACTGGTGCAGCCATCCAGATGGCCGTTTAGATAATGCACGCTGCCAGCATTTTTTGCAGGCTTACCAGCAAGAACGGCCACTTACCGACAACGAAAAAACAGACTGGCCCCTGATGCTACGTGCAGCCGCATTGCGCTTTTGGCTATCTCGCCTGCAGGACAAACACTTTCCGCGCGAAGGGGAAATGACCCACATTAAAAACCCAACCGTGTTTGAAGATATTTTGCGCCACAGGCGCCTAAACAAGGCTCGTATTAACAACAGCTAAAGCCGCTTTGCTATACAAAACTTTTGGGTTAACCTGTGGATAACTTTGTGGATGAAATAACACTGCCAGCCGTATTAAAGCTAATTTCGTAGAATAAATAACCAGTGTCATAAAAATATCAACTATTATTACAAATTAAAACAATGACTTACATTATATTTGTAGCGCGATTCTATTTTTTGACATTAATATGACGCTAACATGTTGATTCTAAAACACTGTGTATAACTAACATTGAGACTCAAATCAAAAGGCATTAACATGCGCAGACTTTAGCGAAACATTGCAACCAAGTAGTAAACACTCACTTTATGACATTAAACCCTATTATCCAGCCACTTGAAGCCATTAACGAAAAAGTGGGGCAGGCCATTAGCTGGCTAACACTGGGCGTTGTGCTGCTAACCTTTCTGGTTGTGGTGCTGCGTTATGGTTTTGATATTGGCTGGATCTGGATGCAGGAACTGGTCACCTACATGTACGCCTGGATTTTTATGCTTGCCGCCGGCTATACCCTGAAACACGAAGGCCATGTCCGTGTTGATATTTTCTACCGCCAGTTCAACCCTCGCAGACAAGCCTGGGTTAATCTGCTGGGCAGCCTGTTTTTACTGTTCCCAATGTTTATTTTTATCGCATGGATAAGTTTTGATTACGTTCTAACTTCCTGGCGCATTAGCGAAGCATCCGGCGAAGCGGGTGGCCTGGCCTTTGTGTACCTGCTAAAAACCAGCCTTTTTATTATGCCGCTGCTGGTGCTACTGCAAGGCACCGCACTAATCTTACACAGCATTGAAGTCCTCCTGGGTAAACCGGCAGACGATTCTGCGGATAAAAATCAGCAACAACGCCCTCAAGAGAGTACATTTTAATGGAGTGGATGCCGCTTATTATGTTTGCGGTTGTCTGCCTGGTGTTACTTACCGGTTACCCGGTCGCATTCGTCCTCGGTGGCACCGCATTACTGTTCGCTTTTATTGGTGTTCTCACTAACACCTTCGACAACAGCTTTCTGGTTAATTTACCCAGCCGCCTTTACGGCATCATGACCACCACCACGCTAATAGCCGTACCACTGTTTGTATTTATGGGCTGCATGTTAGAACGCTCAAAAGTGGCCGATCAACTCCTCGACACCATGGCCAAACTGTTTGGCTCATTACGTGGCGGCCTGGGGCTATCCGTTATTTTTGTTGGCATGCTGCTCGCTGCCAGTACCGGCATTGTCGGCGCAACGGTTGTAACAATGGGTCTGTTGTCACTGCCCACCATGTTAAAACGCGGTTACGATCCACAGGTTGCCAGTGGCTTAATCTGCGCATCGGGCACACTTGGGCAAATTATTCCACCCTCCATCGTCCTGATACTACTGGGGGATGTGCTCTCAACCGCCTACCAGCAGGCTCAACTCGATATGGGTATTTTTTCACCCGATACCGTTTCAGTCGGCGACCTGTTTATTGGTGCGTTAATTCCCGGCTTGATTCTAGTCGGCCTGTATGCACTGTATGTTATTGGCTTAAGTATTTTTAAACCCACAAGTGTTCCCGCTATTCCAGAAAACGAACGCCAGCAAAGTTTACAACAGCTACTATTACAAATTATAAAAGCCCTGCTACCACCCATTGCGCTTATTATTGCCGTACTCGGCTCTATTTTAATTGGCGCTGCCACGCCCACCGAAGCCGCTTCCGTTGGTGCCGTTGGCTCAATACTCCTTGCCATTGTGCAACGTCAGTTTAATATGGCTGTACTTAAAGAAGTCATGCTCAGCACTACACGCATCACCAGCATGGTGTTTATTATTTTTGTTGGTGCGTCACTTTTTTCGCTGGTCTTCCGCGGTTATGGTGGAGATGAAACCGTTCGTGAAATTTTAACCAGCCTGCCAGGTGGCACCTTTGGCGCCATCTTTATTGTTATGCTGGTGATGTTCCTGCTCGGCTTTATTCTCGACTTTATTGAAATTACCTTTGTTGTTGTACCCATTGTTGCGCCGATTTTGCTCGCCATGGACATCAACCCCATCTGGCTGGGTATTATGATTGCAATTAACCTGCAAACCTCTTTCCTCACACCGCCGTTTGGCTTTGCCCTGTTTTACCTGCGCGGTGTTGCGCCCAACTCCGTTGCAACTAAGCAAATATACAAAGGGGTTATGCCCTTTATATTTATTCAACTTATCGGCTTAAGCGTGTTAGCCTATTGGCCAGAGCTTGCAACCTGGTTACCTGGGCTAGTGTACAATGACTAACCACGCCTGCTAACCTCTTTGACATTAAAATCAGCACTTTATAAAATACATCAAATAATAACAGGGATATAACTGTGGAAATTATCGGCCTTCTGCTTGCACCGGTGGTAATCATTAGCTTTATCTGGCTACTCGTGCGTGCATTTAAAAAAAGTGCCGCCTGGGGGTTTTGGGTTTTACTTGGGCCACTGCTGATTGTTATTTTAGCTGCCATGCTCATACAAGCCGATAGCATTATCAGCATCCTGCTTATTTCGCTGGCGGCCTATATTCCACCTGTTGCGTTCGCCTATAAATGCTGGGAAGAAGCTAAAAAGCCCTTCTTAACCTATATGATATCGTCTGTACTCAGTTTATCACTGAGTGTTTCCACTCTCGCCAGCCTTGGTGACGACACGCTCACAAGCTTAATATCGCAGTCACAACAGGGCATTATTAACGAGCAGGATGCTGCCCAGCGCATGAAACGGCTCATTCGACAAATGGAAAACAGTGCATCGCTCACCCCACAGGAAAAGCTCACCATACGCACCGCACAAAATATAATAAAACAAGTTGAAATGAATTTAGCTAAAGATCCTCTGTACTACAGCCGCGAGTCTGCAGAAGAAGATCGACAGGATATTGCCGAACGTGAAGCACAGCGCAAAAAAGAAGAAGCACTAAAAAAACTACAGGAAAAACTAAACCAGCGCACGGCAAAAGAAACAACACCCACACAGAAAAAACCGCGCACCTTTCCTAAAATTAAAAAGTCTGAAATAAGAAAATACATTGGCTCAACCATTATCATTATCACAATGCAGGAACTAAAGCACAAAGGAATATTAAGAGGCTTTGATGAAGAAGGTTACAACATAATATTAGAAAAAGAACGCAAAACTGGCAAACTACAATTTAAAATGCATATGTCCGATATTAAAAAAATCTACTTATACATTGACGAGTAAGTGGTAAAAAGAATACACCAGCATCCTTTTTCACACAGCCATTAGTTTATCGAAAGCGCAATGGATAAAACCACAAAAAATAAAATTATAAAATCCGAGCAACAATGGCGTGATCAATTATCGGCAGAGCAGTTCAATGTTTGCCGCAAACACGGCACTGAGCCTGCTTTTAGCGGCGAATATGCCGACTGCAAACAAGACGGCACTTATGTGTGTATTTGCTGCGGAGAACCCTTATTTAGCTCAGACACAAAATTTGATTCAGGCACAGGCTGGCCAAGTTTCTGGCAACCTGTTAACGAAACAGCCATTGAAGAAACAGAAGATACGCAGCTCTTTATGAAGCGCATTGAAGTGCACTGCAGTAAGTGTGACAGCCATCTGGGGCATGTGTTTCCCGATGGCCCGCAACCCACCGGGCTGCGCTATTGCATTAATTCAGTTTCTTTAAAATTGAAAGAAAAATAAACTCTGTCATTGCAAGTGATAGCACAAAGAATCAAACCAGTCACTACAAACTTCGCGCCTTTAAATAAGCCTGCTCTGAAATTTTATGGTAAGCCACCACATTGTCGCGGAATTTTTTATATGACTGGTAAATTTGTTTGCTCATTTTATCTTTATTGGCAATTTCTGCGACGACACTGTCTGATAAGCCACTGAGTTTTTTCAGCACATCGTCAGGGTATTTACGCACATCCACTTTATACTTGTTTACTAAATCTTTAAGTGCTGCATTATTTCGTGCGGTATATTCTGCCAGCATATCATTATTAACAACCAGCGCGGCATTGCGCACAATGCTTTGTAAATCTTTGGGTAATTGATCAAAGGCTTTTTTATTAACAAGGGCTTCAAGCGTGGGGCCTGGCTCATGCCAACCGGGGTAATAGTAATATTTGGCTGCCTTATATAAACCAAAGGCCAAATCATTATAGGGCCCCACCCATTCTGTCGCATCGATGTTACCAGACTTGAGTGCTGTAAAGAGTTCGCCGCCCGGTAAATTAACTGGCGTACCCCCCGCACGTTTAAGCACTTCACCACCTAAACCGGGAATACGCATTTTTAAACCTTTTAAATCCTTGATGCTGTTAATTTGTTTGTTAAACCAGCCACCCATTTGCACACCCGTATTGCCACACGCTAATGGAACAAGGTTAAAGTCGCGGTAGGCTTTTTCCCATAACTGCATACCCCCGCCATAAAATAACCAGCCGTTCATTTCCTGTGCCGTTAAACCAAAAGGGACGGCAGTAAAAAACTGAAAGGCTTCGCTCTTGCCTTTCCAGTAGTAAGCGGCTCCATGCCCCATTTCAGCGGCACCACCGGACACAGCATCAAACACTTCAAAGGCCGGCACCAGCTCTTTTGCACCATAAACTTTTACCGTTAAACGCCCACCGCTCATTTCGGTAATCAACTTTGCCAGATTGTTTGCGCCCGTTCCCAGGCCGGGGAAATTTTTTGGCCAGGTTGTTACCATTTTCCATTTAATTTTTTTGTTGCTGGCAATAGCAGGGGCTGATAACAAACTACCCGCGGTGCCTGTAATGGCGGCCACACCCATACCTGATGTTTTTATAAAATCACGTCGCTTCATGGTTATTCCTTAAAGTATTTTTTTAATCATTTATGCCGATTTTGTATAGAAATAGTCTAATTAATAAGTGTTGCTTTACATTATTGTTTTTAAATCAACACCTTGGATGTATACCACATAATAACAGTAATAAATCAATTATTCCTTAACAAAATATTGATGCAAAATATGTGAATAATTACCATTATTTTTTTAAAATAAAACTGGAAAGCCCCGTATTTTCTGCCAGAATTAATCTCAATTAATAATATTGTAATCGCTCAACTTCATTCGCAACAAAACCTGTTAAGTGCTTGTTTTCCGCTCTGAAGTAAACCAAAAATTACAAAAAGCAAAAATAACACCGTCAGATACGCAAGCTAGCGTATCAATATTTAGTACCAGTTAATTATAATTTTAAAGAAAACAAATGCTACCGTCTTTACTACGTTTAAAGAAGCAACTTGCATTAACGGTAACTGTCAGTTTTATTCTGACACCCGTCATTGCCTATAGCGTTGCATCTGTTTTTAAAATGCCAACCAATGTGGAATTTTTCTTTACGCCTTTTGGATTAATTCTTGCTGGCATTTGCCTGCTACTCACTACCTGGGTTTTCTTTTTTAGTTATAATTTTTTAAATCCTGTTTTTGACTGGTTGTCCAGCCAGTCGCCAGCAGATGCACCAGCCGTACTACCTGAAAAATTAAGTGCACACATGCACTCTTTTACTTCAACTTACTGGTCATTCTTTTTAAGTTATATCCTGTTTATACCCACCATCCACTTCTGGTTTATCGAAACACCAACGAATGCAAGCGCCTACGGCAGCTTGCTACAATTTATGCTTTTAAATCTGGTTATTGCTGTTATCGTTGCCATGCCTGGCTATTTTTTCTCGCTCAACCTGCTGGGTACGGTTAGCCGCTATACCGGCCTGACCTATGTGCAAGTAAGCATGCGAACCAAAATCCTGCTTATTGGTGGCTTTGTTCCACTATTAATGACCACTATCTTTTTAAAGTATTACTGGTGGAAAACGGGTGTATTACCAACCGAAATCTTACTTACCTGGGGCTTACTGGGCTTCACTGCCTTCCTGACAACCTCCATTTATTTATATGGCTTTAATCAGGCACTGTCTCCGGTTAAACACATCACTGCGGCCAACCACGGTGCAACTAGCCATGAGCGCCTGGCAGAGCGCTTAACACCCCGCTCCACCGATGAAATGGGGCTACTGGTACAAATGCTGGGTAAATTATTTAAACGCCTAGGTGATCAGGAAGCCCACGTACATGCCATTGTCGAGCATGCAGCAGAGGGCATTATTATCCTCAATAGCCAATGCAAAATAGAAACTGTTAACCCAGCAGCCGAGCAGTTATTTGGTTTTGATATTGATGAACTTCGTGCAAAAGACTTTACCTGGATTATCCCGTCGTTTAGCCGTAACACACAGGAATATATGCAGGGCGAACACGAAGTAGAAGCGCAGCATCGTGATGGCCATATGCTCACGATGTCCTTGCGCATGACCCAAATGGTGATGGACAAGAAAATTTACTATAACTGCCTGATTTCAGATATTTCTGAACGTAAGGCCACCGAGAAAATGCTGATACAGGCCGAAGCACGTTACCGCGACCTGGTCGAAACTGCACATGATCTTGTCTGGAGTATGGACAATAAAGGGCGCTGGACCTACCTTAACAAGGCCGTTTCCAATATATATGGTTATGAAGCGGATGAAATGTTATTTAAACATTATTCCGACTATCAGCTACCTGAATCGCGTAATCGTGATCTATCCGCGATTGAAAAAATTTTATCGGGCAAGGAAATTGTTGGCTATGAAACCGTGCATGTTAATAAACAGGGTGAAGATGTACATATTAGCTTTAATGCCAAACCCATGCTAAACCCGGATGGCAGTGTTGCTTATATTACCGGTACCGCACGCGATATTACTTCAAAGAAAGCCTATGAAAATGAATTAACTTATCAGGCACAACATGATTCCCTCACTGGCCTTTATAATCGCAAATATTTCCAGCAGGAACTTGAACGGGTTGTTTCCCGTGTTGCCCGCTCGGCCGCCGACTGTGCTGTTTTTTATATCGACCTTGATCAGTTTAAATATGTGAACGATACCGTTGGCCATGCGGCAGGGGACAAACTATTGCTTGAAACCACTAACTTGTTGCGCAGCCATATTCGTGAAGGCGATTTACTGGCACGTTTTGGCGGCGATGAATTTACCGTACTGCTTTATAACCTGGAGCGCGAAGAAGCTTGCAGCGTTGCCGAAGGTTTACGCAAGCTATTTGAAAACTATCAATTTATTGATAGCGGAAAATCATTTAGCGTTACATTAAGTCTTGGCATTACCTGCATTACCAATCAAACCACTTCGGCAGATGAAGTCCTCTCACAAGCGGATATTGCCTGTAATATTGCCAAATCCAATGGCCGTAATCGCACTCATATAGCCGAACCCGGCAATAATGAAAAAGACGGCCTGGCCAATGACATGGGATGGGCCAGCCGGGTTCGTGACGCCTTTGAAAATGACCGCTTTTCTCTGGTCTATCAACCCATTATTTCGGTGGCCAGCGGCGCAATTAATGACTATGAAGTATTATTACGTATGCAACGTGATGATGGCGACATGATTTTACCTGGTGGTTTTATGCCTGCAGCCGAGCGCTTTGGCCTGGTACATAACGTGGATCGCTGGGCCATTACCCGTGCAATTACTCATCTTGATGCGCTCACTGCGCAACACAAAAAAGAACTGCGCTTTGCAATTAATCTGTCTGGCCGTGCCTTTGAGGACAAAGAGCTATTACCCCTTATTCGCGGCCTGCTTAATGACTCGAGTCTGTCACCTGCGCAACTCACTTTTGAAATTACCGAAACAGCCGCCATTGCCAACTTGCGCGATGCCAGTAAATTTATAAGCAAACTCAAAGATATGGGGTGTGAATTTGCACTGGATGACTTTGGCTCAGGATTTTGTTCATTTAACTACCTTCAAAAATTACCGGTCGATAAACTTAAAATCGATGGCTCTTTTGTAAAAAATCTGGCCAGCACCCAGGTCGATCAGGCGATGGTGCAATCTATGAACCAGATTGCACATGCGCTCGGCAAAAGAACCATTGCTGAATTTGTTGAAAATGATAAAACACTGCAACTACTTAAATTATACGGTGTCGATTTTGCACAGGGTAATTACCTGGGTCGACCCAGCACACAGATCTATTCCCCCATGGATTTTCAAGGTCTGAAAACTGAAGCCAAAAAAGAAGAACTGGTTCTGAACTAATCAGGATTAATTCATTGATATAAACTAGGCTAAACTTAAATTAGCATATTCCATTACCAGCCACTTACTGCCAACTTCTTCAAAATTGATTTGCACACGCGCATGTCGGCCTTCGCCTTCATAATTCATTACCATCCCTTCACCAAAACTCGGGTGTAACACACGTTGCCCCAAACTAATGTTCATTCCATTATCGGTTTGTGGTGTTTCAGTATAGCGTGATGTTGTTGAGCTAACGGCAGGTTGTGCAAACCGACTGGCACGAATTTGATGCAGGCATTGCTGGGGAATTTCTTTTAAAAACCGTGATGGTTTAGGGTAGTTGTCTTCTCCGTAGATACGGCGCTTTTCTGCATAACTTAAACTTAAGTTTTCCATTGCACGTGTCATTCCTACATAGCATAAGCGACGTTCTTCTTCGAGACGAACCGGATCTTCTGCGGATAAACGATGTGGGAATAAACCTTCTTCCACACCACAAATATAAACCTGTTTAAACTCCAGACCTTTTGCCGAATGTAAAGTCATTAGCTGCACACAGTCATCCCATTCATCGGCCTGACCTTCACCGGCTTCTAATGCGGCATGAGATAAAAAAGCAGACAGCTCGTCCATATTTTCGTCTTCGGTCTGCCAGTCTTCGGCTTCAAAGTTGACACCGGCCTGAATAAGCTCTTGCATGTTTTCTATTCGGGCACGGCCACGCTCACCTTTTTCTTTTTCATAATAGGCTTCCAGGCCCGAGTGATGCACCACATGCTCAATCTTTTCATTTAAGGATAAGTTCTGAATAATTTCTGCATGCTCATTAATTAAATCAATAAAAGCTTGTAACGCAGAAAGGGCACGCGCCGTGAGCATTTTATTTTCGATGACACTCAGCACGGCTTCCCATAGTGTCATGTTTTGTTGATTTGCCGTTGTGCGCACCACTTCCAGTGTTTTATTGCCAATGCCCCGTGTTGGGGTATTAATAATGCGTTCAAAAGCAGGTGCATCATTTCGGTTGGTCATTAATCGTAAGTAAGCTAGCACATCCCGGATTTCCTGGCGGTCAAAAAAGCGCAAGCCGCCGTACACACGATACGGCATACTCGCCATAATGAGCGATTCTTCTAACACTCGGGACTGTGCATTGGAACGATACAAAATGGCACACTCGCTCCTTTGATAACCTTCGTTAATTCGTTGCTGAATGTTATCTACAATATAATTGGCTTCGTCGATCTCATTAAATGCAGAATAAACCTGAATCAGCTCACCTTCGGCATCTTCGGTCCAGAGTTCTTTACCTAGCCTGTCGGTGTTATTCGCAATTAAGCCATTGGCTGCATTTAATATATTTGCGGTGGAACGGTAATTTTGCTCCAGCCGATACATTTCAACCGGCTTGAAATCACGACTGTACTGGTGGATATTTTCTATCCTGGCACCACGCCAACCATAAATAGACTGGTCATCATCACCTACCGCAAATACCCGTCCGGTTTCTCCGGCGAGTAGCTTAATCCATTCATATTGAATTGAATTGGTGTCCTGAAACTCATCTACCAGAATATTCTGGAAGCGCTGTCGATAATGCTGCAATACGTCCGGTCGCTTTTGCCACAGTTCCTTTGCACGTAGTAACATTTCTGCAAAATCGATCATCCCTGAACGCTGGCACAGGGCTTCGTATTGCTTGTAAATTTCAATCATTTGCAATAAGTGCAGGTCATCCTTCTGGCCACGATGCAGGGTAATTTGCCCCGCCCGCACACCTTCATCCTTGCGTGCATTGATATACCACTGAGCCTCTTTGGCTGGCCACTGGGAATCGTCCAGCCCCATTTCACGGATCAAGCGTTTGAGTGTGCGCAGCTGATCGTCACTGTCCAGAATCTGGAAATTTTGTGGTAATTCCGCTTCCTGCCAGTGTGCCCGTAATAACCGGTGCGCAATACCATGAAAAGTACCTACCCACATACCGCTGGCTGGTATTCCAAGCAGGCTCTCAATCCGGCTGCGCATTTCTGCCGCCGCTTTATTGGTAAAGGTAACAGCCAGAATACTGAACGGAGGGGTGTTTTCAGCATCAATCAACCAGGCAATGCGGTGTACCAGTACCCGCGTTTTACCACTGCCCGCCCCCGCCAATACCAGGGCATGACCACTGGCATGACAAACACCTGCACGCTGTGCAGAATTTAAAGGGTCTAATATTTTCGATACATCCATAAAAAGCGAGTATATCAAATTACGGCAAAGGGCTTGCAAAATACAGGTAAAAATTTCAAGCATGATCGCATTAATTTTATATGGTGTATTTAGCAACCATACACAACCAACAGGACAAGTTTGCTGCATTGGCCGTTCTTTTTTGCGATACTTCCGCTATGTATTTAAAGCAGCATTGCAAAATTTATTTTTACCTGCTTTTTTTTTGTTTATTTGTCTTTTCAAAAAACATACTTGCAGCAGAAATAATCAGTATCCCACTCCAGCCGGAACTTGAAACAGATTTAACCGTACAGGCCGCAAAAGGCGATACCTTGCTGCTGGTTTTTCCCTCGGAATATGGCCCACAGCAGGCAGACACCACCTTGCTGCAAACACTTCCCCAGTACGGTATTGAAGTCTGGTTAAGTAATCCACTCGAAAGCTATTTTCTGCCACACACTGCAAGCAACCTGGAAAAAATACCTGCGAAAGATATACAACAGTTAATCCAGACTGTTCATAAGCGCAGTAAAAAAAATATTATTATATTAAGCTCAGGGCGTGGCGCTATTCCTGTTCTTCGCGCGCTGGCCAGCTGGCCAGATAAATTTTCCCCTGAATATGTAACAGGGCTAATTTTAATGCACCCCAGGCTTTTTACAAAAACACCGGAACCGGGTTTAAAAGCTAAACTTATGCCAAGCGTAAGCAAGACCAATCAGCTTATTTACTTAATCCAGCCCAACCTGTCACCTTTCTGGTGGAATAAAAATATTAGCTTACAAGGCTTGCAACAATCAGGGAGTGATGTTTTTGTACAGGTATTACGAAATATTCGTAACCGATTTTATTTTCGTGAAGATGCCAATGCCATAGAGCAACAACTTACTCAAAAATACCCTAATATTATATATAACGCTATTAACCAGCTCACTCGCTACCCGAAAAAACAACGTACAATAGCAACAGGCTATACTGCCAAAAAACTGGTTACCTCTATTAAACAGCAACAAACACTGTCACCGTATAAGGGCAAACCTGTCCCGCCACCATTAAAACTTAAAGTTCTCACTGGCAGCACGCATGACTTAACGTCTGACAAGAATAAGGTTGTGCTGGTTAATTTTTGGGCAAGCTGGTGTCCGCCCTGCGTACATGAAATGCCATCGATGCAGCGGCTGGAAAATTACTTTAATAAAAAACCATCGACAAAAGAGGCATTTAAAATATTAGCAGTGAATATGGCTGAAGACGAAAAAACCATTACTACTTTTTTAAAAACAAAGGTTGCCGTAAAGTTTGATATTCTACTTGATAGCAACGGCATTGCCTTGAAACAGTGGCAGGTGTTTGCATTTCCCACCAGCTTTATTATTGGCAAACAGGGCAATATTCGCTATGCCATCTATGGTGGGCTTGACTGGTTCGATCAGGACATTATTCAAAAAATTCAACAGCTTATTGATGAATGATTTTAAAAAACAGCTTCTACAATAACGATGCCTGTGAGGTTGCTCGTGCTTTACTCGGTAAAGTCATACGCCGCAAGTACAAAAACCACTGGTTAGCCGCACGGATTATCGAAACCGAAGCCTATTACCGGAACGAAAAAGGCAGCCACTCTTCATTAGGAAAAACTGATAAAAGAATGGCGATGTTTATGCCACCGGGTACTATATATATGTACTACGCCAGAGGCCATGACTCCCTCAATATTAGCGTTAAAGGCGAAGGAAATGCCGTTTTACTAAAGTCTGGCCTCCCGTTTGCCGATAAACTAACATCGAACAAAGGGTTCAGGGTCATGCAACAACTTAATCCACAAAATAATGGTCAACCACGCGCATTAACCAAGTTATGTGCGGGTCAGACATTACTCTGCCGGGCACTGCATTTAAAAGTTACCCGCTGGGATCAGCAATTGTTTGATCCCAATGAATTCTATATTGACGACATTGCTTACCACCCCGAAAAAATTATTCAAACGACTCGGCTGGGCATTCCCGACGGGCGGGACGAGCACAGGCTATATCGTTTTATTGACCATCAATATGCACAATATTGCACCAGCAATCCTCTAACAAAGCGCAAACAACCGGACTATTCTATTATTACAAGATCATAGGTCAGCATATGCGATTTTTTAAACTCAACCTTGTTAAAACCAGCCTCTTAATTTTTACCAGCCTTTTTGTTTTTGGCTGCTCAACCCAGTTCCGTTCAAACATTGAACACAATGTGCATCTACTGGAAAAACAACCCTTAAAACAACAGGGCTTGACCTTTATTACGCCCACAACCATTACGGGCATGGAGCAGGATAAACAATACCTGGCGCTAACTTTTAGCCATGCATTAAAAAAGGCGCGGCCTGAACTAAGAATTTCAGATTTATCGAAAACACTTGGTATGATCAATCAGGCTAACCTGGAAGATGACTACCAGACAATGTATGAAGACTATAATGAAACCGGTATTTTTAATAAGTCAACCTTAAAAAAAATAGGCTCACTTACTAATAGCCGTTATATTTGCCAACTTAAACTCAGTCATTTTAAATCAAAAGCACAGGGGCGCTGGAGTGTACTTGGACTTAATGTTTATGATACTGAAAGTGCCAATCTACGCCTGTTCGTACAAATATGGGACGCTACAACAGGCGTTATTGTATGGGAAGCTGCTCAGGAACTGACTTATGCTTATGACACCACCAGTGAAGATCCGGTTACCTTTGGAAAAATGATCCATCTTGCCGCCAAGGATATTGCAGCGGCGCTGCCTTGAAAAACAATAATGTTCCTATCTCGCCTTTTTAATAAAACCAAACCCACAGGAATACAGGCCAACAGTATTCAGTATAAAAATAACAAGGCCATTGTCGATGTGCGCGGGCAGACCTGCCCGGGCTATTTACTTGCCATTAATAAAGCTGTTACAGCTATTGAACCCGAAACAGAAATCAATTTACTTATTAGTTACCCGCCTTGCGGCGATGATGTAAAAGCATGGTGCAAAGAACGTGAAATAAAATTCTTAAGTGTTGATAAAGAAGAAGAACGTTGGGTAATACGAATAAAGAAGTAAAGTTTAAATAGAAATTTCCTTTCTCAGAATCGCGAGCACGGTTCCGGTATCCGGCCTAACCTTTCGCCAGATAAAAAATGATTCGGCCGCCTGCTCAACCAGCATACCCAAACCATCAGCAATCGTTTGTACACCTTGCCGCGCTGCCCATTGCATAAACGGAGTTTGCTGACCGTACATCATGTCATAGCAACTCGCTTCTGCTGGAACTAACTTGTCCGGCAGGGGCGGCAACGCACCCTGCAAACTCGCAGCCGTTGCATTGATAATAATATCGAATTGCTGGCCGCTTAAACTATCATAACCACAACCGCTAATCTCACCCAGGTCGGCAAAATGTTCGGCCAGTTCTTTTGCTTTACTTTGTGTGCGATTAACAACAACGATACCGGCCGGTTTTTCATTTAACAACGGTGCCAGCACACCACGTGCAGCGCCGCCGGCACCCATCAGCAAAACACGTTTACTCGCTATAGCTATTTTATAATTATTTTTTAAATCGTTAACTAAACCCACGCCATCGGTGTTATCGCCATAAAGTTTGCCGCTGTTCAAAAACTTGATGGTATTAACCGCCCCTGCATGCTCCGCACGCTCACTACGCTCATCTACTAGTGCCCAGGCTTCTTCTTTAAACGGTACCGTAATATTCAAACCCTTACCTTTGTGTGCAGCAAAATTACCCACCGCCTGCTTAAAGCCACCGCTATCGACCTGTATTGCTGTGTAATGAATGGATTGTTGCGTCTGTTCTGCAAATAGCGAATGTATCTGCGGACTTTTACTGTGCTTGATGGGATTACCCATAACAGCATATTCATCAACACGTGGTTCAAAGTCGAAGATATCTGTCATGATTTTTCTTTATTCCAAATTATTTAAGAAGGCAGTGGCCGTGCACTGCTGGAAAAAGTTCCTTAGGAAAAAATACCTTTTAACATAAAGAAGATCATAATAGAAAGAATTGCACCAGCAGGAAGGGTAATAATCCACGACATAAAGATGGTTCTCACCACATTCATATTAACGGCCGCAATACCCCGCGCCATGCCCACACCAAGCACCGCCCCAACTAAAGTATGTGTAGTTGAAATAGGCAATCCGGTTCCAGATGCAAACACCACGACCATTGCTGCGGCTAACGTTGCAGCAAAACCACGACTCGGTGTAAGTTCTGTAATATTGGAACCGACAGTGGCAATTACTTTTTTACCGTACATAACAAGCCCGGCAACAATACCAAAACCACCCAGTAACAATATCCATGCAGGCATCAGTGATTTTTGTGCTACCTGTCCACCACTTTCAACGATACTCACCACGGCTGCTAGTGGGCCGACAGCATTCGCCACATCATTCGAACCATGTGCAAAAGCCATCGCCGATGCGGTAAACATCATCAATACACCAAATACTTTTTCTACATTGGTAAAGTGATAATCCTGATCGGCATTCGGATCAAATTTCAGCTTGCTGATAAAGAACTTACCAACAAACATGGCAATCATGCCAATAATAAAAGCCGCACCATAAGACTCACTGGCGTTTAACTCCAGCCCAACATGCTTTAAGCCTTTAAACAAAGTAACCAGCGCAATAATAAAGCCGACTAAGAAAATATAGTACGGTACATATTTTTTCGATGACTGAAAAGGCTTGTCCGCATCAAAAATTAACCGCTGCACACTGCGAAATAGTGCATAAGAAACAACACCGGCCAGTACTGGTGACACCACCCAGCTCATCGCAATGGTACCCACCTTACCCCAGTTAACCGCATCAATACCAATACCCACCGCAGCAAAACCAACGATAGCACCAACAATAGAGTGCGTTGTAGAAACAGGCCAGCCTGCACGCGTTGCAACCAGTAACCAGATACCCGCAGCAAGCAGTGAAGCAAGCATACCATAGATCAGGAGCTCGGGATTATCGGCCAGCAAGTTGGTGTCCATCATACCTTTACGAATGGTCGCCGTAACCTGACCACCCGCTAAGTAGGCACCTAAAAATTCAAATATAGCTGCAATAATAATCGCTTGTTTAATGGTGAGTGCTTTTGAGCCCACCGAGGTTGCCATGGCATTGGCAACGTCATTTGCACCCACACCCCATGCCATAAACAAACCAAAAATACAGGCCAGGATAATAAATATTGTTCCGTATTCCACAACGAATCTCCCACTAGTTCGTTATTATCACTACTGTCTTCGTAGTGGATTTTATTTTGCTAACATTAATTCCAGACGACTACCCACACGCTGCGCAATATCAGCAAGGTCACCTATCCAGTCAATGACTTTGTACATAAACATAACATCGATAGGTGGCAGATCTTTTTCCTGTTTAAACAGCATTGCCCGCACCTTCACCTGAATTTTGTCGGTGTCATTTTCTATTTTGTTTAGTTTTTTAATCATCGATGCAACCAGTTTTATTTCATTGCCACGAAACCCCGTTGCAACCAGCTCATCTAATTCATTAATGGCGATTTGAGCCTGCCCGGATGCATCAATACAACGCTTCACAAACTCAACTAACTTTTTATGCATGGCTTCTGGAAATTCGATTTTTCGACCTAGCATTAAACCAGCAATGTCTTTACTTTTATTGGCAATACGATCCTGCATGGTAAGCACTTCCAGTACATCGCGTCGCGACACCGGCATAAATAAACCGGTTGGTAAATTTAAGCGTAATGTTTTTTTTAAATCATCCGCTTCATTTTCCAGCTTGGCAATTTTTTGCTGGGCTTTTTCTGCCTTGCTCCATTTACCAGCAACCGCAGCATCCACAAAAGGTTCCAACGCCTCAATGCAGGCCTGAACTTTTGCCATATGCGCTTGTAATGGTGAAACTGGCGAACTACCAAAAAGAGTATAAATATCGACCGGTGACATAAATGATTTTCTCCACTAATAACATAGCATTAGACAACTAACTTCAGTTGCATCATTTGTTGCAGTTTTGTGACTGAATTATTTTGCGAAGTATAACCATTCTACTTACAAGTACAACCGCTTTTGTGAGCAGATTGGTATTTAAAAGGCTTTGATTATGAAGGGGAATATGGTACGAATTTGCAAGGAGAATACAGAATAATCAATCCGTGCGAGCATCATTATTAACGATAACATGACAATTTTGTTGCGTGTCTCACGTAACAACAAGGTTGCCGCGTCACCTTGTTCCTCACAACGACATGTCCAGCATTCAATTTTTTCGCTGTGCCCACCGTGGTTAAAAACACTTTTAATCCTCTTTCAACCAGCCAGCAGCCCGCTTCGCAAAATAGGTTAATATCCCATCGGCACCGGCGCGTTTAAATGCCAGTAACGATTCCATAATCACCGCTTTTTCATCCAGCCAGCCATTTTGTGCCGCTGCCATGATCATGGCGTATTCACCGCTCACCTGATACACAAACGTGGGTGCACCGTATTGCTGTTTTACCCGCTGCACAATATCAAGGTAGGGCATGCCCGGTTTTACCATCACCATGTCGGCACCTTCGTTTAAATCCAGCCCCACTTCCCAGAGGGCTTCATCGGAATTGGCCGGATCCATCTGGTAACTGTACTTATTGCCACCGCCTAAATTCGCTGCCGAACCCACCGCATCCCGAAATGGGCCATAAAAACTCGATGCATATTTAGCGGAATACGCCATAATTCGGGTGTGGACATGGCCGGCTTTTTCTACTGCCTGACGAATTTCGCCGATGCGGCCGTCCATCATATCGGAAGGCGCCACCACATCGGCACCCGCCTCAGCATGCGAAACGGCTTGCTTAACCAGCACGTCCACCGTTTCATCATTTAACACATAACCCGACTCGTCAATTAAGCCGTCCTGACCATGAGTAGTAAATGGGTCTAGTGCCACATCGGTCATCACACCCAGTTCGGGGAATGCCGCTTTGAGCGCACGCACGGCTCGCTGTGCTAAACCGTCCGAATTATACGCTTCGGCCGCATCTTCTGATTTACAGTGAGCAGGTGTCACCGGAAACAATGCCAACATGGGCACGCCCAACTCAACCAGTTCGGCGGCCTCTTTTAACAGCTCGTCAATACTCACTCGCTCGACACCAGGCATTGATGCCACCGCCTCGCGCTGGCCTTTTCCTTCCAATATAAACAGGGGGTAAATCAGGTCGTTGCAACTTAAGTTTGACTCACGCATTAGGCGACGTGAAAAATCATCGCGGCGCATACGTCGCATGCGGACGTTGGGGTATTTCCCTAAGTGGCTTTCAATATTGGCCAAAACGGCACTCCTTAAAAGATAAGAGACACAGAAAAAAGTTTGATGCTATCCACACTATTTCTGTCACGATTATTTAATAACTATCGAACTTAGTGCATGGCCTGCTATCATACTATTAAGACTTTAACTGAAAAAGTGTTCAGCCAATATAGCTATGAATAAAAATAGTCGTTTATATCGCCCCTTTTTTGTTTTATTGATGTTGCTCAGTGCCCCTGTGGTACTGGCAAATACCGAGCCTGCCATCGAAAAAGCCCCCGTTGCCATATTAAAATCAATGACTTATGACTTAATCGAGGCACTCAACGCATCCAGGAAAACACTCAGGCAAAACCCGGCTATTGTTCACCAGCTGGTCACAACCCATATCGCACCCCGACTGGACTTTATCGCAGCCTCGCGCTGGGTATTGGGCAAACACTGGCGCGAAGCCGACCGTGCACAGAAAATACGCTTTATTAAAGAGTTTCGCCAGCTTCTGATCCGCTTCTACTCAACCGCCCTGGCGGAGTATGCACTCACTCACGAAATCAACCATAATATTATACACTTTCTGCCTTTACGTAAAAAAGGCGGTAAAGATGTTACCGTGCATTCCCTGGTTCACCCACCCGGCTCAAACAAATCTGTACCTGTTAATTATCAAATGCATAAAACCCGTAAAGGCTGGAAAATTTACGATGTATCGGTTGAAGGCATTAGCATGATCACCACGTATAAAAGTAGCTTTGCACCACAGTTACGTAACAGTGGCGTAGACGGGCTGATTAACAGCCTGATCGAACGCAACCAGAAATTATCCACAAAACCCGCCAGCTTAAACGTGCAAAATTAAACGATCACCCACATTCAGAACCCACTTTATAAGCGAAACAAGCTGCTTTTCGTGTACAATAGCCCGCTCTTTTAGCCGCTCTAAATACACACTAATTTTAGGAGTTTACTCGTGGATCAATATCGCGGAACAACGGTTTTATCGGTACGTCGAGGCAATCAGGTTGTCATTGGTGCCGATGGCCAGGTCACACTGGGCAACACCGTGATGAAGGGCAATGCGCGTAAATTACGTCGCCTTTATAAAGATAAAGTGATTGCTGGTTTTGCCGGTGGCACGGCCGATGCCTTTACCCTGTTTGAATACTTTGAAGGTAAGCTGGAAAAACATTCCGGTCAGTTAGTGCGTGCCGCCGTGGAAATGGCAAAAGACTGGCGCACCGACCGTACGCTACGGCGGCTGGAAGCCTTGCTGGCTGTCGCCAACGAAGAAGCCTCTTTAATTATTAGTGGTAACGGTGATGTCATCGAACCCGAACAGGGGCTACTGGCCATTGGTTCCGGCGGCGCCTTTGCCCAGTCTGCTGCACGCGCTCTACTCGATAACACCGAACTCTCGGCCAAAGAAATTGTAGAGAAAAGCTTGAATATTGCTGGCGACATCTGCATATACACTAATCAGAATATTTTAATTGAAGAACTTAAAATTGATTAATTGAGCCTTCAACCTCAATGAATAACGCATAGAAACTGGATCCATTATGTCTAAAATGACACCACGTGAAATTGTAGAAGAACTTGATAAACACATTGTTGGCCAGGCCGCCGCCAAACGTGCTGTTGCTATTGCCTTACGAAATCGTTGGCGCCGCAGCCGCGTCGATGAAGAACTACGCAATGAAATTACACCCAAAAATATTTTAATGATTGGCCCAACCGGTGTCGGTAAAACAGAAATTGCCCGCCGGCTTGCAAAATTGTCTGACGCCCCTTTTTTAAAAGTAGAAGCCACAAAATTTACTGAAGTAGGTTACGTTGGCCGTGATGTTGAATCCATTATCCGCGACCTGATGGAAATTGCCATTAAACAAACCCGCGAACAGGCAATGAAAAAAGTACAACGCCGCGCCGAAGATGCCGCCGAAGAGCGTATTCTTGACATACTATTACCCCCGGCTCGCAGCTATAACTTTGGGCCAGATGAAAATGATGACCTTAATAAAGAACCCAAAGAAGACACCAGTAACCCAACTCGACAAAAATTTCGTAAAAAATTACGCGAAGGTAATTTAGACGATAAGCAAATTGAAGTTGAAGTCAGTGCACCATCCATGGGTGTTGAGATTATGGCGCCGCCAGGCATGGAAGAAATGACCAACCAGCTGCAAGGCATGTTCCAGAATATAGGTGGCACAAAAAAACGCAGCCGAAAAATGTCGATTAAACAGGCAATGAAAACCTTAACCGACGAAGAAGCTGCCAACCTTTTAAATGAAGAAGAAATAAAAGAAGAAGCGCTGAACAGTGTTGAACAAAACGGTATCGTGTTTCTTGATGAAATGGATAAGATTGCCAAAAGTGGTAATACATCCGGTGCCGATGTATCACGCGAAGGGGTACAACGTGACTTGCTGCCTTTAGTTGAGGGTTCCACCGTCACAACTAAATATGGCATGATTAAAACCGATCATATTTTATTTATTGCTTCCGGCGCATTTCATTTATCAAAGCCCTCGGATTTAATTCCTGAATTACAGGGGCGCTTCCCTATTCGCGTTGAACTTGACGCATTAAGCTCCGATGACTTCGTTAAAATATTAACTGAACCGGATGCGTCTTTAACCGAACAATACAGCGCGCTACTTGAAACCGAAGACGTACAGCTTATTTTTACTGCCGAAGGTGTTAAACGCCTCGCTGAAATGGCCTGGCAGGTAAACGAGCGCACCGAAAATATTGGCGCACGCCGCTTGCACACTATTTTAGAACGCCTGCTTGAAGAAATATCCTTCACCGCTTCTGACAAAGCGGGTGAAACCGTTAAAATTACAGCGGATTATGTAAACGATAATATACAGGATCTGGCTGAAGACGAAGACTTAAGCCGTTACATACTCTAACATTATATACCATTGCGAATGAATAACGTGAAGGTGACCGTCTTTTGCATACGAGAAATAACATTACAAGATTGCCGTACTGTCACTCACAACAACCATCGCTACCACTAACACGGGACACAAACCATGCCTAAACCAACAGAAATTAATTTACACCAGGCCTCACACATTCTAGAAATTGCCTTTGACGATGGTGAACGCTTTAAAATGACAACCGAATACCTGCGCGTCAACTCCCCTTCCGCTGAAGTACAGGGCCATGGCCCCGGCCAGGGTGTATTGCAAATTGGCAAGCAGGATGTCAATATTACTAAAATCGATCAGGTCGGTAACTATGCCATTCAATTATTCTTTGACGATAACCACGACACCGGTATTTATTCATGGGACACGCTATATAACCTGGGTAAAAACATGGACGAAAACTGGAAAAATTACCTGGAAGAATTAAAAGCGGCAGGTCATGAACGACCGGAGCCAGAGCATACAAAATAAAAAGTCAAAGGATAAACACTAACGCATGTTTAATATGGCAAACAACATGGCACGTGTAAATATTTAAAAATACACTATGGCCGATAAAATTGATCCTGCTGCAGCAAGAATCGCCACCAAAAAATTTATTTCTATTTTTGGTGGTATTTTGATGTTTGTAGGCCTCCTGATTCTGATTGCGGGCATCTATAATGTTACCCTGGCTCTGTTAAGTCATACCTGGCCAACGGTTAAAGGCCGCATAATGGAATCAAGAATTGTCTCTCAACGACAACAATCAACAACAGCCCCAAACCAATACATAACCATATACAGCCCAAAAATTCGTTATCAATATACAATTGATGGGACAAAATATGAAAATAACAGAATACGTTTTTCAGGTGCGGGTGGCAGCGATAGAAAAATATCGGATAAATATGTTCGCATGTTTCCCGTGAATAAAAGTGTCAATGTATCCTACTCCCCTGGTGATAAAAACAACTCGGTTTTAATCAGAGGAGCCGATCTTAAAACAAATATTGGCACGCTCGTTGCCGGCATTCTGTTTTTTTTAGTCGGATTTATTTTTTATAAATTGCGACATGTTTTTGCAAACTCTATCCCTGACTAACATTGAAAATAACTTCTGTAAAATTATGTTGTCAGCCTTCGATAAATATCCGATACCTTCAACGGTAACTCACGAATTTCATCAATCACCGTATACGCTGCTGCACCGTACATGTGCGGCAAATAATCTTTGGCTGTACTGTCAATCGTAATGCAATAAGGGTGGATACCTTCACGGCGGGTTTCAACCAGAGCGCGGCGGGTGTCTTCGATACCGTATTCGCCACGGTAACTGTCATAGTCATCCGGCTTACCATCGGAGATAGTAATCAGGATACGTGTCTTTGCTTCAACATCTAACAATTTTTTATTTAAATGCCGAATGGCAAAACCCATGCGAGTATAATCTTTGGGCTCAATACCGCTAATACGTGCTTTGACTTCGTCATCATAAAAATCGTCAAACTCTTTAATAGTGTAAATTTCACAACGCTTACGCGCCATACCGGAAAAACCATAAATAGCATACCGGTCACCTAAGCTTTCCAGTGATTCACAGAGTAAGATAAGCGCTTCACGTTCAGCATCGTTTATCCAGCCTTTGGTTGACCCACTCATATCAACCATAAAACAAACTGCAATATTACGTTCATGGCGTTGCATTTGCATATAGAGCCGTTCGGTCATTTCACTGCCATCGCTTGTATCAGCAAGGGCTTCGACATAGGCATCAATATCAATCTCATCACCATTGGTTTGGCGCTTTAATAGTTTATTATCATCACGCATAGCTTCAAATGTTTTTCGTAAATGTTTAATCAGCTTTCTATGCTTACTCATGGTGTTACTCACAAAATTATCATAAATAGGCTTAACTGCTTTTTCACGAACAGCACACCAGTTTTTTCGGTAATTTTGTCGCTTAAAATCCCATTCATTATATAAGAACGCACCATCTTCATGATAAATACCTTTCCAGACTTCATCGGGATCTTGTTCTTTTTCTTCAAAAAAATCGGGGTCATATTCACCATCGCCCGCAGCAACAAGATAGTCATCCGGAATCTTGCCTAAATCCTGTAATATCGATGACATTAAATTTTTTGCATTATCTGGCGGTGCAATCGGCTGACCGTCTAATGTGAGCTCTACAGTAAAATCCTGCTCACTGTTATGTTCTTTTATATCTTTTAAATCAAAACGCTCTTTACTTTTTATTTTCTGTGGTGACGCAGTCTCTTTACCTTCATCAAACTCATCCTGTAGCTTACGCAGAATATTTTTAAGCTGTTTTTTTTCATCATCAATACGATCCTGTATTACTTTCGCTGTTAATTCCGGTTTCAGCAGACCTTGATAACAATAAGGTGTGAAAGGCTCAAGCTTTGTTAAGTACTCATTAACAATTCTTAACGTATCATTTACCGTGCTCTCTTTTGCTCCAAGCTGGATATTTATAGCTTGCCACTGTGAGTCTAATAAAGAATTGTCTAATTTCGATTTTATTTCACATAATTGCCGATACAAGCCCGGTAATTCTCTCGCCAGGCAATGTTCAAGGCGTAAAGTTTCAACTGCATGAAAAAGTGCAATGAACTTTTCTGGATGTTTTGATTTTTTAACTTCGTCGTCAAGATTAATTCGATAAGTACCAAACCGCGCTTGCGCCCAACAATAGGCAACCATTACTTTATAGAGTTTAAAGTTTTCTTTTTTATTTTCCAGTTGTGCGACTAAAGCAGGTAAAAAAATAGTTTCTGTATCTGTATAAGGCTGCTCTGCTTCTTCCAGTTTTAATTTACGCCCGGACAACCCGTGTACAAAGTGCAATAGAACCGCAGACTCATCTTCTAATACGGCACCAGCTTCTTTTTCATGGCTCAGCTGTAAAAAATTATTTACATTGCGGATAACTTCCAGCGCCGGATATAAGCCTTTAACATCATAGGCATCCATTGCATGCAACGCCCATGCTTCAATGGTTTTTGAATCGATCTCTTTTAAAATATCAACAATATGTACCATAAACTGATACCCCAATTCATGGTGTGTGCTGGCAGTACGCTGAACCCAGGCAAGAATATATTGTTGTTGTGTTAAAGGCAGATCAGCTAAAATTTCTGCGTGTTTTTCATTATGGTAGAAGGTGAATTCAACATCTAAATAAATATCCAGGCGTTTTAGAATTTCCTCTGCTAATAACGATTTTTTAGAATTCATGTGTATAGAATTTTAGTGTGAACAAGATTGCTTCGCTATCGCTCGCAACGGCAGAATTGGTCACTGCGAGCGATAGCGAAGCAATCTACTTTCATTACAGTATTTACAATCAATTTAAAATACCGAAGAGCACAATTCATTTACCGCAATCAACATATCATTATCATCGGTTAACGCCTGTGAAATAGCACTGTGGCATGCTGTTGTCGGCACAATCCCGATATGCATTAATTTTGCCGCATGAACTAATAAACGTGTACTGGCTCCTTCTTCGAGGCCGCTGCCTTTTAAATTCCGCGTCATGTTTGCAAACTTGACCAGATTCGCGGCTACCTCCTTCTCAATACCTGTTTCTTTGGCAATAATGGCTGTCTCAAGTTCTGCTGAAGGATAGTCAAACTCCAGCGCAACAAATCGCTGCCGGGTACTTTGTTTTAAATCTTTTAATACGCTCTGATAACCCGGGTTATATGAAATAGATAAACAAAAATCATTATCAGCTTCGAGTATTTCACCTAATTTTTCCATTGGCAAAACACGTCGGTCGTCAGCCAGAGGATGGATAACGACCATTGTATCTTTTCGTGCCTCAACAATTTCATCGAGATAACAAATCGCACCGGTACGGACTGCACGAGCCAGTGGGCCGTCAACCCAAATTGTATTGCCGCCTTGAATTAAATAACGCCCGACTAAATCAGAGGCCGTTAAGTCGTCATGACAGGAAACTGTAATAAGTGGCTTTTTTAAGCGCCACGCCATGTGTTCCATAAAGCGGGTTTTACCACAGCCCGTTGGCCCTTTTAAAAGAACCGGTAATTTTTGTTGGTAGGCTGCCTCAAAAATCTGAATTTCATCCGCCACTGGCTGATAAAAAGGTTCATTCTTTATAAAATACTCTTCTGTTTTTTTTGCCTGGACTTGCATGTTGCTACTCTGATAATTTTAATTATTGGGTCATTGCGAGTAATAGTGCGGCAATGACAAATTTAAACGATAATCTTCTCGCCCATCTTAAAGCCGAATTTACTTTCCAGCTCCAGATCATTAATAAGCTGGTCAACCGCTGACTGGCCATGAAATTTATCAATCTCGGCTAAAATAAGTTTGGCTCCATTGCGATTATAGCCGCCCCCCATACTCACCTGTGTTTGTAGTAATTCACGGGCTTTATCTATTGTCATTTAGCCATCCTCTGATTAATAAATCGAATACGTACAGCAACCTGTTAACCTAACAGGTTGCTGTACAGAAAAAATCACTAACCTGGTTGGTTATCAATACGTGGCTTAACCAACATTGGCAGATAAGTAATAACAAAAATTAAAAAAGCAACCAGCCAAAGCAGCTGTGATACACCAACCCAGAGGTTATACTGAGTCGTGTCAAATAAAGGTACAACCACTCTGAATATTGCACCCAACGTTAAAATAACCAGAGCATAAGGCACCGCCGCGGGGGGGCTGGTCACATCACGCCCTGTATGCCCTAAAGCAACCCGTGCCATCATCCCCAGTGTAAGGATGCCAATTCCACCAAAAGTAAATGCATGAATAGCAAGATATTTTTCCACACCCAAAAAATAGACGCCAGCAAACAATAAAAACCCAAAACAAATAAAACAAAGTGCAAGATATAAACTCCATAACATGCAGTTTTTCCAAATCCCTTTTGTGTGCCAGCCAAAAAGGCGTACCGCATTTACAATAAACAGGCCTAATGCTAACGAAGAAGATAAAAGTTGATTTTGTAAAAATACATCTGCAACAAAGAAGAAGATAAATAAAACCAGACTGGAGATATCAATCACTTTAGAATTGTACAGAGTAACCGGGTAGCCCACGCCACGCTCGATAAAAAAGGGCACGACCCGCCGCGCCATCATCAAAATCAAGCCAAGAACTAAATAAATACCACCATAGATACCCCAATAAGCACCATCGCTAATAATGCCCATCGCACCAAGATAAAAAAGGATATTAAAAATCAAAAATAAAATAACCTTTACTATAATTCCAACCTGGCTCCACTGCTTTACTTTTATTACTGGGTAAGAAATCGCAATTGCCAGAAAAAATAAAAATAAACTGTCTATAATTGCTGCTGCCATTAAATAGGTTGTGCCAAACAAAAACAAAATACGCGCAACAAGCCATAAACTGAACAGAGCCATAAGTGACTTGCCCTGTAATGTTTGTACGCCTGTCCAGTTCTTAACCGCTGTTAACAAAAAACCGGCAATAACTGCAATGGCATAACCATAGACCATTTCATGAGCGTGCCACTGCAAGCTGGAAATGCCCTCTATTGGCAGCGCTACATTAAAGAGATAAATAGCAAACCAAAAAGCAATGGACACAACAGCAATGATACCTGCTGCAATAAAAAAGACTCTAAAGCCTAAACTGAACAGAGAAAACGTATTCGGTGCGCTTGCTTCACTTATTTGCATTTTGGTTACTCTTTAAATATAAAGGTAGACAGCTATTATAAGCATCCCGCGTACAAATGCATTAAAAAAATCTGGAGTATTAAGCAGGGTGGCGCCGCAAGGTTAAAATGGCTTTAAGCCCACCATCTTTGTGGTTAAGTAGTTGCAAATCACCCCCGTGCGACAAAGCAATATTGCGTGCAATGCTCAAGCCTAATCCTGTGCCTCCGGTTTCACGACTACGTGAAGTCTCTAACCTGAAGAACGGCTCAAAAACAGCCTCAAGTTGTTGTTCTGGAATGCCTGGCCCATCATCACAGATACTGATCACGATTGCTGTATCCGTTTCACTGGCGGTTATTTCTGCACTACCGGCATATTTAATAGCATTATCAACCAGGTTAATAATACAGCGCTTTAATGCCTGCGGTCGTGCTGGGCAGGAACCTGCCTCACAGGATTTTATTTTAACATTCTGCCCAATCTCCACCGCCTGCTCTTTTATGGTTTCCAGTAGAGTGCAAATAGCAACCATTTCGACCTTTTCACCTGCATCATCCGCACGTAAAAAGTCCAGTGTTTCACTGGCAATGGCCTGCATTTCATCAAGGTTATGAATGAAGTTGTCACGTTGCGTGGCATCATTCAGCATTTCAGCTCGCAAGCGCATCCTCGTAATCGGGGTTTTCAGATCATGTGAAATAGCGGTTAACAAGCGGCTGCGATCTTCAATAAAACGCTGCAAACGACGCTGCATGGTATTAAAAGCATGGCTAGCATGCCGCATCTCGGTCGGGCCGGTTTCTGCCAGCGGTGGTTGGTTAATATCAGTACCTAACTTGTCAGCCTGCTTTGCCAAAAGTGTGAGAGGCCGAGTGGCCAGGCGCACGGCAATCAGCGAAACCAGCAATACAATAATAATGAGTACAGCCAGGTTCACTAGCAGCATGGTTGAGTTTGCGAAAATTTCATCGTCAATTCTGTTCTCAAAGGTTACCCAGCTAGCATCACTTAACTGTACCTGCGCAAGAAACACCAGTGCATCGGGTGCGGTCATTCCCATATGTTCCATATGCATCATACTGCCACTGCCCTCATGCAGGATATTCATGGCAGGCTGGTCACTTACGGCAACCTTTAAACGATAATCTTTACCCAACTGCGCTTGCAAACGATCACGAAATTCTGCGCTGGGTGAATCGGCTGCAATCTTCGGAGAATTGCTCCACAAAGGTGTTGATAGTGAAACTTTTAGTGGTGGCACATTAAGAATACGCACCAGCTTCTGGCGCCTTGCCACATCTTCACCGTCCAGCAAGCGCACAATTTCTGCAATTCGCTCGGCACTTTGGGCACCACTGGCAGCAAACAGGCGCTGTCCTCGTTCATGAAACTGTAACAGGGTACTAAATAACTGTGCCATTAACAAACCAGAAAGCAGAATAAGCGCCAACCGGCCAAACAATGATTGCGGGAACAAGCGCATCAGCCTTGTGACTCTACATTAGCAGTAAAAACATAACCGGCACTGCGCACAGTTTTAATCAGCCGTGGCTCACGGCTGTCATCCCCCAGCCGCTTACGCAACCGCCCTACTTGTACATCAATGCTGCGGTCATACGGCACCGCTTCTTTACCGCTAACCAGTTCCAATAACTGGTCACGACTGAGCACACGGTTTGGGCGATCTAGAAAAACACGTAACAAACGGTATTCACCACCACTTAATGGCACAATCGTACCCTCAGCCGAGGTCAGTTGGCGTGCAACGGTATCGAGAGTTAAACCGGCAAAGTGTAATTTCCCTTTCGGTTCCGATTGCACCGCACTGTCTGGCAAACTACGCGCACGCCGCAAGACACTATTAATCCTCGCCAGTAATTCACGCGGATTAAAGGGCTTAGCCAGATAATCATCGGCCCCCATTTCCAGCCCCACAATTCGATCAGTTTCTTCACCCAGTGCGGTGAGCATGATAACAGGAACACGTGAATCAACACGGAGTTTACGGCACAGACTTAACCCGTCTTCACCCGGCATCATCAAATCCAGTACGATTAAATCAATGCTGGACTGCTTAAGCACACCCCACATCACGGCTCCATTTTCAGCCGTGCTGGCACGCAGGCCATGTTTTTCAAGGTAAACCTTTAATAGCTGGCGGATTTCGGCATCGTCATCGACAACCAGTATATGGTCTTTATGTTGTTGAGTCGTCATAGTTTATTTTTAACCTGTCGCGCTCCATAAGTCAGTAGCACTTTGTAACAAACTGTAACAACAGGCCTGTAGGATAAAGTACGTTACAAAAAACCCCTGGCCAGACATTCACCTGTTACAAACAAATGCTTAAATAATAACTGAGAAACAATGATTTTATTCAATAACTTGATTAAACAACAGGAGAAATATCATGAACAGCAAAAAATTAGCCACTTATCTTTTAGGCACAGTAACCGGTGTTGGCCTGGCAATCGGTTCAGTGGCTTTCGCACAAAATACACTGGATCATCATAATGGTGGCATGATGGGGCAAACAACCCAGCAAACCACACATGACGCCATGCATGGCAAAACAACACCAAAAACCACACAGGGTGGAATGCATGAACAGGCAGTAAAAAATAATGTTCCCGGCATGCATGGTAGCACCACATCACAACATGCAGGCGCTGAGCATTACAACAGTAAAACACACTGCAACTCAGCAGATGACAAACAGGACAAAAAATCCTGATTGGTAAGGCAGAGCCCGGTTAGCACACCATTAACTTTGCAAGCCGGGCTTAGAAACACCACAGTGTAAGAAATTTAAACCTGAAAAATAATTGTAAAGGAGAATATTATGAATAGCACTATGTTTTTTGGAATGGGATTTTTCTGGTTAATCCCAATTTTAGTTATCGGCTTGCTGGTGTGGTTGTTAGCTTCTTTATTTAAAGATGACTCTAACCAGCAACATAAATAAAGCAGCACATCTAAATCATGAATAATTTTTTAGTTAGATAGTGTGCTTATAACTTAACGTCTATAGATGCGTTTAACACAGAGATAAAGGGTGCTTAACCATAAGCAATACGATTGGTTAAGCGCCCCAACCATGTATAACGATCCCCTTTTATTTTTCTTCACAATATTGCACAACAGCTAAACCACTACATAAATTTGCGCCATTAATTGAAATATACTGGCTATTGCCTGCCTGAAAGACAGTAAATTCTAGTCCGAATAATCTGCATTACTTAAATGGTGCATGGCATCTTGGGCAACGCTTAAGAGAAGAGCTATTTAATCGCCCGTTTTTGAATTTTGATGAAACATCGAACTTGTAATTACAGGCAGGGCATCGCCATATTTTGTGCTCTAAATACAGATAGCCCCCCAAAAACCACAGCATAACTATAAAAATAGTAACTTCACGTCTCACACCAAACGAAATTATTGTTGGTATAAGGTAGAACATGGAAAAAAGCAAAAAAAGAGAGCTTAGCCTGAAAATATATTTTCTTTTACGGAAAGCAGATTTTATTTTTTTCTTATAAGCAGGATTTTTTAAATCCCGTGCTATGGACTGTATTAAAAAATCTTCTGCTTTTCTAAAAGAAATCTCTTTCTGTATCAGCTTGTCTCTATCGGACTTACTACCAAATTTGAAAATTAGAAAATTTTTAAGTGCCTGAAAAAAGCCTACATGCTCTATTTCACGTACAGCCGGCTCAGGATGAATATTAACCCCTTCGTTTAAATCTTTATATCCAGCTTCCAGCTCTTCAATTGCTTTTAGTGCAATTTCTCTTTCGGTGCCTTTAAATAGTGTGTTGGCCTCCTGGCGCATACTTTCTAGTTGTTTTTTATCCATATTTTATCCCTAAAAAATAATATAACTTTTATTATTTCGAGGCGACGGAGTGATTATTCGCCTGTCCTTTAGTAACTACACGGTTTGTTGCAGTACGCTTTTTACTGATGCCAGAAATTCTTCTGGAAACACCGGTGTAAACCTTATATTTTTAAAATAACCTTTTTTTCTTTTTATTCCTATATGCGTATAAAAATCAGCCATATCTATTTTCAAGGCAAAAATAGATGTTTTTATCACGGGTGGTGAAAAGAGGCTTATTTCTTCTATGTCTGCTTTATTTATTATTACTGTTTTAAATAGGGTATTGAGCTGTACCCCATTTAACGGACATGAATTTCTAAGTTAAACTAACAGAAATGAGGTGTCCAAAATGGGTAACAGAAAGTATACAACAGAATTTAAGCTTGATGCAGTGCGCTTGGCACTATCA
>JALTJZ010000012.1 GCA_027076325.1 Chromatiales bacterium
GTGATAACGGGACAGAATTTACCAGCAAGGCGATGTTTTTCTGGCAAAAGAAATCGGGCGTCAAACTGGCGTTTATTCAGCCTGGCAAACCTACGCAAAATGCGTTTGTGGAAAGCCTGAATGGCAGGTTCCGTCTGGAGTGCCTGAATCAGCATTGGTTCAGAAATCTGGATGAGGCCAAAGAAATAATTGAGAAGTGGCGATATCACTACAACAATGAACGGCCACATAGCACGCTGAATTATATGACGCCTGTAGCGTTTGCAAACAGAGCAGCATAAAATGAATTTCTCATCGGAGGTGTGGTATTAAATTAGGGGTAAGGTCACAAATGAGACGATTTTTCATAAAGGCTAATAAACGCTGTGATTGCAACCCCGAGTAGCACACCGTTAGTAGTAACAAGAAGAGAAGCTTTAATATTTGCTAAATTGAAGTAGGCATCATACCTGCTTATGACAAACCTTATGGTGTCATTTTTACTATCACTCATTTCCTAAGATACCTAAAACTTGATTGGCATAACGACAAGGGTAACTGGCTGGCAACGAAGCGCAGCGTAGTTGCCAGTCCATGTTGACCCGCTTGTTATGCACATTAAAGCCTCCCAACTAAATGCTCCCATGTTTCAATAGGCGGCAAAAATGGGGACCGTGCTTGATTTAACAGTTCATAGAATTCAAATTTACTTTCTTGCTCGGTTATTCCTTCGGGAATAGTGTATGAACACTTAATGCCATCTTCTCTAACTAGAGATTTCTCGTAAATTGGACGAATATATTGAACTATTCCGTAATAGACTTTGGCGCTCAATTCACAGAGCTTTGTGAAGTGATAACCACCAAAATCGTCAAATAGCCATGTATCAATATCTTCAAGGACGAGCACTTCGGTACCAGGATCCAGACTTGCACCACTTTCATTGTAAATTTTTGTAATTTTCTTCAAAATAGCATTTGACCTAGTCAGAGAGTGCTTGCATCTGTTTCCGATTAAATATATGGCATCTTTTCTGGATAGTTTGATTTTCAATTCTTTTTGTATATTTGCTGACCATATATCATATTCGAACTCGTAGTTAAGCCAATCTTCGAATTCTTCAACAGCTCTTTTTAATCCGGTTATACTGGCTTTACTACCACCAAGAATTGGCGAGATTGATATCTTGTGCAGTAATCTCAGCAGGCTATCACCATCTTCTTTGGAAGGAATGATTTCCTTATTTACCCCAGCAATAACCTCAAGTAACAAAATGAAGAAGTATTTCTTTGCTGTATTATCTTTAGGTAGAACTGTTTGTACTATCTCTGTCCGATCTTCTGGAAAGCAGCACGTGGAATAATTTACGTAATTGGTGATAAGCTCAACGGCTGTGTTTAGTACGCGTATTTCCTGCTGTATGTTCATTTAGATTTACGCATAACGATGAGCTAAGGGGCAACCCACCCGAGCAAAGCGAGCGGTGGGTTGTCCCAGCGAACAACGTGAGCGATTTTTAGCGCCTTGTTATGTGATTTTAACGTACTCAATTTCTGGTTCCGATTCACTCACTTATGGCAGCCATTTAAAAGGGGTTTGCGGTTGTTTGTTAACCCCGACCTTTAAATTGGTTTTTCCAAAAACATTCCTGGGTTGTCATTTCTTACTGGTTCTGTTTTTTCAGTTTACCGTGATTGTTGGAAAAAGGCATGCGCCATTCCATTTTCTGGGTACGTGCTTCAAATTACCTGATTTTTTTCTATTTGTTCAG
>JALTJZ010000013.1 GCA_027076325.1 Chromatiales bacterium
GGCATTGATCAGGGTGATGGTGTGAGGGTAATAGGCGGGTTTAAGCAGTAATTTATTTTTAATTAATTTTAATAATCGATATAAATATATCCCAACTTCTTTATTATAATTTTCATCGCTACTTGATCGATCTAAAGGTGCCGGAGGGATTAAATTTCAACCACTTTCCTTTTCGGTCGCCCACGTTCCATTTGACCCAGTTTAATACCATACTCATTTTCTATTGTCTTTCGAAATCGCTCATCACCCACAGGCTGGCAATAGGTCTCTGCCTTTTCGATTAAATGAATATCATGTTCTGATAGCTGCTGTTTGAATAATTCACGATAAGCATAACAACGAGTGCTTTTATCTTTACCGAGTCTTAAATATTCATTATGGTAAACAAGCCTATTACCTTTCCCCCAGGAATTTTCCAGATAACTTGACCATTTGTATTCTTCTGGTTTCGATACCATATTGGCAGCAACCGGGTTAAGTTCAATGTAACGCATGCAGGCCAGAAAATAACGCTCGCTTTGTATTAAACTGGATTTATGTCGCCCTTCCCATATCGTACCGCTGCGTTTGTACGTTCGGTTAAAATAATAAGCATAACGACTGCCGATAACACTCATTGCTTGTGATATTGATGTGTCTGTCTGTGGTGTCACTAGAAAATGAATATGATTGGTCATCAGGCAATAGGCATGCACTGATATTCCATAACGTTTGGCGCATGTTTGCCAAAGGTCTAAATAACACTGATAGTTATCAGGTTCAATAAAGCAGGCTTCACGGTTATTGCCTCGTTGGACAATATGATAGGGTAAATTTGGAATGTACATCCTTGTTCGTCTCGGCATATGCAGCTCCTTTGCATGTTAACAACATGATATTATACTATTAAATATATGATAGTGTGACTGATATTTAATCCCTCCGGCACCTTTTCAACGTTCACCTAATGACCACCAGCATGGCCTTTCCCATGGCCTTTTCCCATGTATAAAACAGTACCATCATACGCATGAATTTCTATATCTTTAACCGAACCATCCTTTTGTTTTATTTCGAATTCATACAACAGCACACCCTTTTCATATTCAAGCTCGGACTCAAGAATAACACCGGGGAGATTCTTTAAAGCAATATTTCTAGCCTCCTCCAGAGTAATTTTTTCTTTTTCACTGGAAAAAACACTCCAGGACAAAGAGAAAATTAAAATACTGACAACAGTTGACAATACTAATCGGTTTTCATTCACGTTGATCTTCATGACTTTCTCCAATGGTTATTTACTTAGAGATTCAAAGTTTACATAGTGGACGTGACCAGAATATTACCAATAAATTACCAAATGGTAACTTTGTGATTCTATAAACAAAGGTGCCAAAGGGATTAAATTTCTTTGTATTAAACTGGATTTATCCCACCTTTCCATATTGTACCGCTGCGTTTGTACGTTCGGTTAAATAATAGCATAACGACTGCTAATAACGCGCATTGCTTGTGATGTTGATGCGTCTGTCTGTGGTGTCACTATAAAATGAAAATGATTGGTCATCCAGCAATAGGCATGCAATGATATTCCATAATGTTTGGCACATGCAGAACCTTTGCATGTAAATAAATGATATTTGACCTGTACCCCGTAAAACGGACATAGATTATGCAGCCATTTCTTCAAACTTAAGCGGCGATATATTGCCTAAGTGTGAATGCCTGCGTTTACGATTATAAAACCCTTCAATGTATTGAAACAAGC
>JALTJZ010000014.1 GCA_027076325.1 Chromatiales bacterium
ACTGGCCGATTTTGATACCAATGCCGATGGGGTTGTGGATGTAAACGATGCCAACTTTGCCGGTTTACGTATCTGGCAAGACATCAATAGTGATGGCATCTCACAGGCAGATGAATTACTCACCTTACCACAGGCCGGTGTTGCCTCTATCAACACAGGTTATGAAGACAGCAGCATTGCACAAAACGGCAATGTCATTTCAGGCCTTGGCAGCTATACCCGCACGGATGGTACTTTGTCTTCCATTGCCAGTGCCACCTCGTTGGTCAATCTGGATCTGGCTAATTCAAGCTTTTATTCTGCTTTTGTCAATAGCATACCTGTCACGGCAGAAGCGGCCTTGCTGCCTAATATGAATGGTTCAGGGATGGTACGTAATATGCGCGAGGCGGCTTCGTTAAGTACTGGTTTTTCTAGCATCTTAGCGGGTTATTCTGCATTAGCCACCCGAGAAGAACAGCTTGCCGCACTGGATGATTTAATATCAACGTGGGACGAAACAAACACGATGTCAACGATGGTTGATAACGCGCTGGCAGCGTGAAGAAGAGTTGTTTTTTAAGTGTACTGCTCCCTTGAAATCAAAGGGTTTTTGACGGTAGATCGAGAGCGATTATTTTAAATAATTATAATGAGATGGATAAAAAATGATTCAAGAAAAAGACAACATGATAATTAGAATAAAATATTCTATTTTAATTGTTCTATATGCAGTCTTATTAGGTTGCAGTGATGATGCCTCGCAGATTAAAAATAATATAGTGAAGTATAAAATTGGAAAATATGATTTTGATGTACCGCTTTATTATCATTACGGTGAGTATATTAAAAGGAAGCATAAATGGCCTACTCCCTCTCGAGATAGAATCAGTGTTAATGCTTTTTTAATTGATGCGATACTGCCTGAGTTTCAACCATGGTCAAGTCAAAATGCTAGTGAATTTGTTAGGCTAGGTTGGGGGAACAAAACTCTTATTGTAATTAAAAAAAAGAGGGGAAGGTTGAAAACTCTTAATGAGTATATTTCATTTTTAAAAAATGGTAGACGGCTTATTAAATCGAACAAACCGCCACGTAGTGATGGGCTTTTGCATTTTATAGATAGGCTTTCAATAAATAATGTGAACACAGAAAGAAGAGTGGATATTTACGTTAAGAAAGATCCTGCACCTGGAAATTATTTTTTAATTAGATGCAATAGGGAAAGTAAAGGTAAAACATCACATCCCTACTGTAAAATTATAACTGACTATGATGAAAATATTAGAGTCCAATATTCGTTTAGCAAAAAACATTTAGACTCTTGGTCAACATTGGAAAAAAATCTTAGAGAGAAAATTAACGGATTTATTATAAACAATTAACATAAATGCAAGGAGCATAAAATGGCTATAAATAATTTAACCCAAACTCAACTTCAACAATTAAGAGATTTACAGGCAAGTGGTAATGCTGCCGATGTGTTAAAATTTGATTATTATCAAAAGGAGATCTATTTATGATTTTTGTATTTATTTCGGTTGCTGTTGTAATTTCTATGGGTTTTGTGTTCGTGTTTCATCGGAAGTGTATAAAACCTGCATTTTATAGTGTGCTTATTTTTTTGACGATAGTGTTTTTTTTGTACAACTTTAAGATGGGCTTTAAAAGTTTAACTGAGCATAAAAAGCTTGTTGATATTTCTATTGCGCTTTGTGGTAAACCGTTAGAAAAAGAAAGGATTCACTGTGGGCCTAAATTTACGGTGGATGGCATAACTGTTAGAGTTTTATCTCGATTAAAAACAAATAAATTAAGTGATGAAGAAATCAATAAAATTGTAGTGCGAGCCAAAGAAGTTAAACCACTTATAACTACTAAAACATTGCAGCTAAATTTTACAACGCAAGTGATAAGTAAAGAATCTACGAATAATTCTAAGGGAGCAAAAGTAACTTTTTATTCGTATCATATATATAAAACAATACAAATTTAAAAATAGGGAGATTTATAATGACATATACAGTAACTATTTCTGTGGATTTAGCAAGCAACCCCTCTACTCTACCCGGGCATGCATACTATGAAATTAGTGATGGAGTTAACCCACCTCAGACGTACGGTTTTTATCCTGATTCAGGAGCGAGTGACTGGGATATGGTTACTGGTAGCACTGTAATAGGAGATGTTCGTACAGATGATAATATAGTTCGTACACCTGATGCTTCATATACCTATGAAATTACTAAAGAACAATACGATGCATTGAAAGCAGGATCTGATCTAGCTGTTTCTAATCCACCTGATTATGATTTGTATGATAACAATTGTACTTCATTCGTTAAAGAAATGTTGTGGGGAATTGGAATTGATCTTTATGACACAGCAGGTAATGACATTACACCTGCTGGAATGTGGGCAGATATATGGTTCGATACATTAAGTGATGGGTTTCAACAAATGGCCGATGGTTGGAATAAATTCTGGGGTGAAATTGGTGGAGATATTAATCGCTGGGTAAATGAAACATTCTTTGCATCTCAGGCATGGCAAGCCCCACGCGACCCGTTAGCCTTTGACCTTGATGGCGATGGCATAGAAACACTTGCAGAAAACGGCAATGCCGGTGTGTTATTTGATCACGAAGGCAATGACGTTAAAACCGCTACCGGCTGGATTGCCCCCGATGATGGTTTCCTTGTTTATGATCGTAATGGCAATGGTGTTATCGATAATGGCACAGAACTGTTTGGTGACAACACCGCTTTAAATGCAGGCGGTACCGCCGCCAATGGTTTCGAAGCACTGGCCGATTTTGATACCAACGCCGATGGGGTTGTGGATGTAAACGATGCCAACTTTGCCGGTTTACGTATCTGGCAAGACATCAATAGTGATGGCATCTCACAGGCAGATGAATTACTCACCTTAGCACAGGCCGGTGTTGCGTCTATTAATACAGGTTATGAAGACAGCAGCATTGTACAAAACGGCAATGTCATTTCAGGCCTCGGCAGCTACACCCGCACGGATGGTACTCTGTCTTCCATTGCCAGTGCCACCTCATTGGTTAATCTGGATCTGGCTAATTCAAGTTTTTATTCTGCTTTTGTAGATAGCATACCGGTTACGGCAGAAGCGGCCTTGCTGCCTAATATGAATGGTTCGGGGATGGTGCGTAATATGCGAGCAGCGGCATAAAGATGAATTATTTTTTAAGTGGTTTTCCTTTTGAAATGAAAGAGCTTTTAACAGTAGCAAGGGAACGGTAGTTATCAATATGCTTAACGATATTAAGAGTATGTGAAAATAAGCGAGGATTAATTTTAGAATGAGAAATCAAGATAAATTTAACGGGCGTGTCAGGAAATTTACACTAAATATTTAAAAAATAAGATTTTTAACGGAAGATAAAACCAAGGATAGCTAAATGCGATTTAAGCGATTTGAAAAAACTATAGTGCAAAAAGAAAATGAGAGAAAATTAAACATTATATATGCTGTGTGGGAACTGCCTGCCTTTATTCTTTTATTTGTAGATTACCAAACATTCCATGCAGGGCTCCGGGCTGGTGCGTGATATGTGTGAAGTGGCGAGTTTAGACACGGCCTTTGCCGCGGCATTAACTAGCTACTCTGCATTTACCACCCGCGAAGAAGCACAACTCGGAGCACTGAATGATTTACTTCTCGAGTGGGGTGAAACCAGTGGTATGCCGAGTGCGATTGACTGGGCGTTGGCGGCATAAAATTTAAAAAAGCTTTGTTGAGGAAAACATGAAATTTAAATATAAAAATAAGATGATGCCTGAGCTTAACTCAAATATTTTATTGAGTGTCGTCATGTTTTATTTATTAATTAATATGCTTCCGTGGGGATGGATCTACCAGTTTACCGTTTATCAAAATTTTGTAGATTTTATGTCTTATTTAGTTCCAAGCATAAAGCTTTTGCCAGGAGAAGCCAGGCATGGTGGTTATGAGTATTCTGTTGCTCAGTTATCCATGCTGCATTTTTTTGGGATTATATTCGTTTTCTATATTATCTATAGAACTAAAAAAGCTAATAATCCTATGCCAAAAATTTATAAAAAGAAGGGGGTTTTGCTTAATGGTATTGTGTCTTCGTTCGGTCTTGGATTGTTTTTTGTTGTTTTTTTTCACTATTGGCAGGGAACATTTAATTATTCCGTAAAGGATGGATTTCATGATGTTGAGTGGAAAATGACCTTGATGTACGTTGTGTTTTGGTATCTTCTGGCAGCAATGTTTGGCTTGACATCATTTTTTTTAAAAACTTTAATTTCACATAAAAATTATCAATATAAATAAAAGGAGATTATTATGGCTGTTACATTTGAAAGTGTTACTGGTGGTTTGTTAAATGGTATTAGTCAATTAAATGACAATACGATTAGTCAAGGTGATTTATTTGGGCAGTATTTTGATGCGAATCAATACCTGCAAGATAAAAAATATGATTTGCAATATAGTTATTACCTAGAAAAACAACATTTAGATCGGATTAAAGGTGATCCTGTTTTGCAGGATGTATTAAAGCAAAGTTATTCAAAACTTCAATCTGATATTCAAAACTCAATAGATTATGCGAAAACTCAGGCAGGTGGATTAGAAGGGGATATCGCGAATAAGCAGAAATGGAATTCATTTTTTCAAAATATGGGAAAGCTTGCGGGTGTGGGTGGTGCCGCCTATTCGTCATACCAGACATTTGATGCATTTACCAGTGGTAATGATGTTGAATTAGGGAAAAGTGTTGTTACTACAATCGCAACTGGTATGGCTGCTTCACTTATCACCGCTTCTTTAGCTAGTGCTGCGGCTGTGGGTACAGTTTCTCTATTAAGCCTAGCTGCCATAGTTGCCGCAGCAACAATTGTAGTGGCTGTCGCAATTGATACCTTCCTACCAGCTGAAGTAGCTGAATTTATTGGGGATGCAACACATAGTATTTTTGAAACCATATGGGACTTGACACCACTTGATGAATTTGGAGACTGGCTTGGCCGTAAAATATTCGACTTCGTAAACACCAACTTCTCCGCATCTCAAGTATGGCAAGCCCCACGCGACCCGTTAGCCTTTGACCTTGATGGCGACGGAATAGAAACACTCGCAGAAAACGGCAATGCGGGTGTGTTATTTGATCACGAAGGCAATGACGTTAAAACCGCCACCGGCTGGATTGCGCCCGACGATGGTTTTCTTGTTTATGATCGTAACGGCAATGGTGTTATCGATAATGGCACAGAACTGTTTGGTGACAACACCGCTTTAAATGCAGGCGGCACCGCCGCCAATGGTTTTGAAGCACTGGCCGATTTTGATACCAACGCCGATGGGGTTGTGGATGTAAACGATGCTAACTTTGCCGGTTTACGTATCTGGCAAGACATTAACAGCGATGGCATCTCGCAGGCAGATGAATTACTCACCTTAGCACAGGCCGGTGTTGCCTCTATCAACACAGGTTATGAAGACAGCAGCATTGCACAAAACGGCAATGTCATTTCAGGCCTCGGCAGTTATACCCGCACGGATGGTACTTTGTCTTCCATTGCCAGTGCCACCTCGTTGGTTAATCTGGATCTGGCTAATTCAAGCTTTTATTCTTCTTTTGTCGATAGCATACCGGTTACGGCAGAAGCAGCCTTACTTCCGACTATGAATGGTTCAGGGATGGTGCGTAATATGCGAGCAGCGGCATAAAGATGAATTATTTTTTAAATATACTGCCTCTTGAAATGAAAGAGTTTTCGACGGTAGCGAGGGAGCGGTAGTTATCAATATGACAAATTTTATTAATGGTATGTAAAAATTAGAATTGATTTTTAAAGGGAAATTAAGTTCGTAAGGCGATCTAAATACGGTTTAATATTTTGATGAATTAAAAGTTAGAAAGAAAATTAAAGATTGTTTACGCTACGTTGGGTATGCTCTGGCTTGTTATTGTTAAATTAGGGATTGATATTTCATATGAAAAAGAAAAATAAATACATTTTGTTGTTCTCTTTAATATTACTGGCTCTAATGGCGCTGGGGTTTTGGTTAAGGTTTTACGGTACTCCAGGGCATATTGTATTACCAGAATCTAATAAAAACTATACGGTTAAAATAAATTCATTTATGGATGCAAAATATAGATTTTTGCTCTCCGATAATTCTAATGAAGAATATTATTTTATAGCTTCTCCAGGTGACGGAGAATGTGGGGAATATATTAATGCGAATATTGTGAGTATTGAAAATAATTTGTCTGTTTCAGGTATGTTCGCCCCTGTTTCCTGTATGAGAAGAAATAATGTACAGCCCAGGCTTATTTCCATGGAGGCTGGGAAATATATTGTTAAGGTTTATTTGGGGGAGGTTAAAATTAAAAATTTTGAAGATAATGTTTATACACTGCGTATAGGGATGAGAAAGCCAGGAAAAGGATTTTTGTGGAGATTAAGATTTCATTTGTATTATCAAGTTGGACTATTTGGTCTATTTTATTTTTTGAGTTTGCTTATGTATTTTGTGGGGAAGTTTTTGTTGAATCAGTTTTCATCAATCGATTCAAATATCGACAAGTAACTTTCATAGCGCTGTTTGCTAATCGTTCCTTCATTTACTGCAGCAACAACGGCACAACCGGGTTCGGCGTGGTGCAGGCAGTCTCGAAATTTGCATTGTTCACTGTGTTGTTGTATTTCTTTAAAGCCGTGTGCAAGTTCACTTTTTTCTATATTCCATAAACCAAATTCCCGTATACCGGGCGAGTCGATTAGTTTCCCATTGCCTGGAATCGAATAAAGATAAGCGGTGGTTGTGGTGTGTTTGCCTTTATTGGTGCTGTCCGATATTTTTTTTGTTATTGCAGGCTGATCGAGCAGGATGGCATTGACGATGGATGACTTGCCCACACCGGATTGGCCAACAACAATATTTGTTTTGTTGGCCATAATATCAAGTAGTGCCTTAATCCCCTTGTTATTTTTAGCGCTGATGTAAAAAAGGGGAATGTTTATATCTGAATAGTTTTGCATACGGTTTTTAAGTTGTTCAGCCTTATCATCTGTGAGTAAATCGATTTTATTTAAAGCAATAACCGGTGTGAAGTTAGAAAATATTGCTGCAATCAGGTAGCGATCAATCAGGCCGTATTTAATAGAATCATTAGCACTGACAACAATAATCATTTGATCAATGTTGACGGCAATTTGTTTGGGTTTAGGGTTTAGATTATTACGGCGGGATAAAATACTGCGACGGGGCAGGATTTCTGTAATAACGGTTTCATTGTTTTTCTCATTTTTATAGCTGACTTTGTCACCACATAACGGTTTGCCAATACTTTTTAATGATTTTGCGGTGAGTAGTTGTTTGTCTGTTGTTTCGATTTTACACTGGTTTCCATAACTGGCGATAACGGTTGCATGATGTGTCTTTTTATCATCCTTCGACATAACGTTACAGACAATCTTTATTCTTTAAAGTGGTAAAAATTGGAGTTTAAGTAATGTTGTACATCCAGCATCTGATCTTCAGGCCAGTTTGTGCCAAGGCTGTTTTTACAGCGTTTTAACTGGGCTTGAAGTTCATTTAATGTATTTATCTTGCGGTTTTCGCGGGTATAGATTTCATTCCCTTTGTCACCATAAATAGCTGCATGACAACTGATGCAATGACTATCGTGCAGTTCCTGACCACGCTCAATATCAACTGCATAGCTGATGCCAGACCAGGCTAATAAAGAAACATTGAGTGCGAGCAATAAACTTTTCATTTTACAATTTGGCTAAATGGGCAACTCTGACCGGTGCCGGTGGGTGGGAGTCATAAAAAGCAGAATAAAGCGGGTCGGGTGTGAGCGTATTGGAATTTTCTTCATAGAGTTTAACCAGTGCAGTTATAAGATTGTTCGCATCGGTATTTTCTGCTGCAAACTCATCAGCTTCAAATTCATGTTTACGGCTCATTAACGAAAAAATCGGAGTGAGGAAGATACTGATTAAAGGTGTAACCAGCATAAACAGAATTAAGGCCATATGCGAAGAAACTTGTGTTACGCCTAAACCTTCATAAATAAATGGTTGATCAATTAACCAGGCTAACAAGGCTAACCCCGCCAGGCTTATTAACGCCATTGTAAAAATACGTTTTTTAATATGGTTGCGTTTAAAATGCCCTAGTTCATGTGCCAGTACGGCTTCAATTTCATTATGTTGTAACGAATCGAGCAGGGTGTCAAAAAAGACGATGCGTTTATTGCTACCAAAACCGGTAAAATAGGCGTTACCATGGCTGGAACGTTTGGAGCCATCCATAATAAATACACCGTTACTGGTAAAACCACAACGTTCGAGTAGTTGCGTAATTTTAGATTTAAGCTCCGGCTCGTCCAGCGGCGTAAATTTGTTAAAAATAGGGGCGATAACCGCAGGGTAGAGCCACATCATGAGCATACTAAAACCAAACCAGCTTCCCCATACATAGAGCCACCAGTAGGGGTGAGCACCACGTAAGTCCATTAACCAGAGTATTAAGTATAAAAACGGTAGGCCAATGACGAGCATAATCGCCGTTGATTTTAGCGTGTCGGCTATAAACATTTTTAGTGTCAGGCGGTTAAAACCAAATTTTTCTTCAATAACAAATGTTTTGTACAGGGTGAAGGGCAGATCCAGAAAGCCGGAGATTAAACCTAAACCAAAAATAACGGCGATACCGGTGATAATAGGGCTAAACTCAAATGAGCGCATAAAGTCATCCAGTAATTGCAAACCGCCGCCGAGTGTCCAGATTGCAAGTAAAAGGGTAGCAAAGCTGAGTTCGAGCATGCCAAATTTGCTTCGTGTTATCGTGTAATCGGCTGCTTTTTGGTGCGCTTCGATTGATATTTTATCTGCAAAAGCAGCGGGCACCGCTGCACGATGAGCCTGAATATGTTTAATATGGCGGCGTGATAACCACAGTTGCAATGTGTAAGAGGCAATAAGTAAAAAGATAAAACTGGTTTGAATATCGCTGGCTGTCATAAGAATACAATCACTTTGAATATTTATTTTCTAAAAACGGGCACTTATACAAGCGTAAAAATGCTAAACTTTGCTAATTATATCGAGTTCGTTCGTTGATAGCTATTATATAAGGAATAACCATGGGACAAAATGCAAATAATCTAATCTGGATTGATTTGGAAATGACCGGGCTGGATACCCAAAATGATCTTATTATTGAAATTGCCACTATTGTAACCGATGCAGAATTAAACATTCTGGCAGAAGGCCCGATGATTGCGGTGCACCAGCCTGATTCAGTGATGGCGGGTATGGACGAGTGGAACACCAAACAGCATGGCGGCTCGGGTTTAACTGAAAGGGTAAAGCAAAGCCAGTATAACGAACAGCAGGCTGAGCAGGAGACCATTGATTTTTTGCGTCAGTATGTGCCGGCAAAAGCATCACCCATGTGCGGCAATAGTATTTGCCAGGATCGGCGCTTTTTAGCGCGCTGTATGCCAGAACTGGAAGCCTTTTTTCACTACCGTAATCTTGATGTTAGCAGTATTAAAGAACTGGTTAAACGCTGGAAACCGGAGATTGCCAGTGGTTTAACCAAACAGTCTTCACACCTTGCCATGGATGATGTGAAAGACTCTATAAATGAATTAATTTATTACCGCACTCACTTTATGAACCTGGAAAAGTAACAAAAACCACCTTTACTCTAAAGTCTGAGGTATCCCCACGTACTTCCAGTAAAAGTAACCAACAATAATAGCTTAAAAATACAGCTATCAATAGTGGAACAAAACGCGGTCATTGCGAAGGAACAAAGTGACTGCGGCAATCTCAAGTTGATAACGTTTAATCATAAGATTGCCGTGTCAACACTGAAAAACAGGTGTTTTTCAGTGTTTCCTCGCAAAGACAGGCGGTGCTAAATTTCGAGGGGATCCCTCAGGCCTTAAAGTAGTTTGTTCGAGTCAGTAACTCGACAAAGCCTCTCTTGTTCCGCGTCAATGGATTGGCGTGTAGGCATTTTCATTCTCTAATTCATTGATTTAACTATAAATAAAAAATCAAACTGGCGTGGCATGTGTTTTGCAATTTAGCTAATGCAAATATAAGCGACGACTATTTATATATTATTTTAATAAGGGTTACTTTCTTAAGGAAAAGCCATGGCGAAGAAAGAAAAAGATCTCGATCTTGATGTAGAACAAACAGGTAAAAGCAAAACCAAACTGCTGATTATTATTTTAATTGTTGTGGTACTGGCCGTGGGTGGTGGTGTTGCAGCGATGTTTTTACTAGGCGGTGATGACAGTGAAGGCACAAAAGATGGCGCTAAGGCTAAAGAAGCTACACCCGTTGCACCAACGCATGTGATTTACTCTGCATTAAATCCTACCTTTATTATTAATTTTGAAGACACAACAAAGGCGCGTTACGTTCAGTTGGATTTAACCGTCATGGCGCACACACAAAGTGCAATTGATCTGGTGCAGGAACATTCCCCTGTTATTCGCAATAATATTATTACAATACTAAGTAGTCAGAAGTATGAAGTGCTAAATACACATGAAGGGAAACAGAAGCTGCGTACTGAATTATTAAACTCAATTAACCAGACGATTGCTGCAGAAGTAAGTAATACGCCACCCGCTAATCCTGAAGCGAAAAGTGTGCCTGTGGCTGCAGGACAGCCATATATTCAGGCTGTTTATTTTACCAGTCTGGTTATGCAGTAGAGGATAGTGTATGTCGGTTAACGAGCTTTTATCCCAGGATGAAATTGATGCGCTATTACATGGTGTTGATAACGGCGATGTTGAAACGGAAGATACCGAACTAAATGATGGTGTTGCCCGGCAGTTTGACTTTGCTTCACATGACCGGATTGTACGTGGCAGGATGCCAACGCTTGAGATGATTAATGAACGTTTTGCACGCCAGTTTAGAATCAGTATTTTTAATTTGTTAAGGCGTTCTGCAGAAATTTCGGTTAGCGGTGTGCAAATGCTCAAGTTTTCTGAATATCTACATAGCATGTTTGTTCCTACCAGTTTAAATATTGTAAAAATTAAACCATTACGCGGGCCGGCTTTATGTGTTTTTGACCCTAAACTGGTTTTTATTCTGGTCGATAATTTTTTTGGTGGTACAGGTCGGCATGCAAAAATTGAAGGTCGTGAATTTACGCCTACCGAACAACGCGTTATCAGTTTAGTGCTTGAACTTGCTTTTGCAGACTTGCAGGAGGCCTGGAAGCCGGTCTTACCCGTTAATTTTGAATTTTTGAGCCGGGAAGTAAACCCACAGTTTGCCAATATTGTTAGCCCGAATGAAGTCGTGGTGTTAAGCACTTTCCATGTGGAACTGGATGGCGGGGGAGGTGACTTTCAGGTAACACTTCCCTATTCAATGTTAGAACCTATTCGTGAGTTACTCGATGCCGGGTTGCAAAGTGATACAGCAGAAAAAGATGATCGCTGGACAACCTCACTTCTGGAAGAAATAAAGCTGGCAGAAATTCCATTGCATACAGAATTAACGGAAGTTGATTTGTCACTGCGCGATGTGATGAATTTTAAAGCAGGCGATATTATTCCGATTGATTTGCCAGATGAAGTTACTTTATTAAGTGAGGAAATACCATTGTTTCGTTGTAAGTATGGTCTGTCGGAAGGCATGATGGCGGTAAAAATTAACAGTCCGATTGAAAGAGGACTCCCGGTTGCTGATTCAATATTGATGTTAGAAGGAGAAAATAATGAGTGATTCAGATAATGAATCGGATGTAATGGATGAATGGGCTGAAGCGCTCGAAGAGTCGGGTGATGCCAGCTCGGATGAGTCCGGTTCAGATACTACTAGTACCGATACAGATGTAACGGCAGCCGGGTTTGATAATCTGGAAGATAACTCATCTGCTTCCGGTGATGATATTAATATGGATGTTATTCTGGATATTCCGGTAAAACTGTCAATGGAAATCGGGCGTACCAGTGTCAATATTCGTAGTTTACTACAACTTAATCAGGGCTCGGTTATTGAGCTGGACAGAATGGCAGGTGAACCGTTAGATGTATTGGTAAACGGAACACTTATCGCACACGGGGAAGTAGTGGTTGTAAACGAAAAGTTTGGCATTCGTTTAACCGATGTGGTGAGCCCTGCTGAACGCGTTAAGAAATTACGTTAATTGATGTTGCTATGGAATTAACCAGAGGCAATTTTTTTGTAAAAAAAATTATATTTATTATAAGTTTTTTATTGCTGGCCAATATATCTGATACCAGTGTATCTTATGCAAGTGCTGCTGAAAATACAGATTCTGCCGGGAAAAAAAACATTGTAGTTGAAACAGAAAGAACAGAATCACCTCTGCCGGATTCTCGCTTAAAATCCGAACCTGCTGTTAACACAGATAAAAATATAGAAGATGCACTGCAAAGCAGTACTCATATTGGTGTGTCTAATTACCTACAAATGATTCTGGGTTTGTTCGGGGTTGTTGCTTTTATTTTTGCTATCGCCTGGCTTACCAAACGCATGGGTGCTCTAAATCCTTCCGGTTCAGGTAATTTAAAGGTTGTTGCCGGATTAAATGTTGGCCACCGTGAAAAAATTATTGTTGTACAGGTTATGGGTAAGCAATTATTAGTGGGGGTAACACAAACCAATATTCAGTTATTATCAGAACTGGAAGAACCAATATCTGAAACAGCGCCCCCATCTTTTGGTAGCTTTCAGGAGAAGCTACAAGCTGCCATTGTTGGTCTAAAGACCGGAAATACAACCACTAAGACATCGGCAACTACATTCAGGGACGGTGGTGATAAATGAAACGGATTTTCTGGCTAATACTGTTATTCCTGCCTGTTTCAGGTATGGCTGCGGAAGGTTTTGAAGCTTTCACGGTAAAAACACAGGCCAGTGGTGATCAGGTCTATTCGGTCAGTATTCAGACTCTGGCATTAATGACCGTGCTAAGTCTGTTACCTGCTGCGTTAATGATGATGACATCCTTTACCCGCATTATTATTGTGCTGTCTATTCTTCGTCAGGCACTGGGTTTAATGCAAACACCTTCATCACAAACATTAATAGGTTTGGCCTTATTCCTGACCTTTTTTGTTATGGCGCCGGTATTTAATCAGATTAACAAATCAGCATTACAACCTTATTTAGATGATTCCATCTCTTTTCAAACGGCAGCGAATAAGGGTCAGGAGCCTTTGCGTGAGTTTATGTTAGGGCAAACACGTGAGTCGGATATCAGTATGTTTATGAAAATATCAGGTGATAAAGATTATGCATCAAAAAAAGATATTCCATTTACTATTTTGGTACCGGCTTTTGTAACCAGTGAATTAAAAACAGCTTTTCAAATTGGGTTTTTACTGTTTATCCCTTTTCTAATAATTGATTTGGTGGTTGCCAGTGTTTTAATGTCAATGGGCATGGTGATGCTGTCCCCTATGATCGTGTCCTTACCATTTAAAATTATGTTGTTTGTTCTGGTCGATGGCTGGACTTTAATAATGGGAACGCTGGCATCCAGCTTTTATGTTTAGATTGCAGACTATAAATCGAGGTTAGTCATGACACCTGAAAGCGTCTTATCTATATTTCAGCACGCACTTGAAATTATTCTTTTACTAATCGTGGTGATTTTGGTGCCAGCATTAATTGTTGGTTTACTGGTGAGTATGTTTCAGGCGGCAACGCAAATTAATGAACAGACTTTAAGTTTTATTCCCAAGCTAATTATTACGCTTGGTGTTTTGATGGCCGCCGGTCCCTGGATGTTGCGTATTTTGGTGGAATACACCGTGAAGTTAATACAAGACATTCCCTATTTAATAAGGTGAGTAATGGTTGTTACTGGCTCAGAATTAACCGCTTTAGTAGGTTCATTCCTTTGGCCTTTATTCAGGGTGAGCGCAGTGGTTATGACTGCACCCATATTTGGAGCCAAAACGGTACCGATGCGAATAAAACTTTTTGTTAGCCTGGTGTTAACAAGTGTTGTGGTTCCTTTGTTACCACCAATGCCGGCAGTAGAAGTGTTTAGTTTGCAGGGTTTATATGTTACTGCAAACCAGATACTTATTGGTGTTGCTATTGGTTTTACAACGCAGTTGGTATTTGCTGCCATTATTACGGCTGGTCAGATTGTGGCGATGCAAATGGGGCTTGGTTTTTCGTTGATGGTTGATCCTCAGAATGGTACACAGGCACCGGTTTTAAGTCAGTTTTATATTATTTTTGTGGTACTTATTTTTTTAAGTCTGAACGGGCATCTGGTTTTAGTTCAGATAATGGTTGACGGATTTGAAACATTGCCGATTGCAGTAACCGGGTTGTCAACAGAAAGCCTGTGGGGGATTGTAACCTGGGGTACGTACATTTTTTCAGGTGCAATCGGTATTGCAATACCCACAATCGCATCATTGCTTGTTGTTAACCTGTCGTTTGGCATTATGACGCGAGCGGCACCACAGTTAAATATTTTTGCGATTGGTTTTCCTATTACGATGATTCTTGGGTTTGCACTGGTATTACTTACTATTTCAAATGTTGCACCAAAATCCAATGAATTATTTTTAAATGTGTATCAGTTAATTAGAGGTTTTCATTAATAATGGCTGAAGATACTGGACAGGAACGTACCGAAGAGGCGACCCCCCGACGCAAGCAGCAGGCAAGAGAGAAAGGTCAGGTTCCTTCGTCACGGGAACTCAATACCATGGTAATGATGCTGGCTGCCGCCGGTGCAGTGGCATTGCTTGGGCCTGGCATAGTACGGGGAATACAGGAGCTAGCGGTATGGAACTTACAGGTTAGCCGTGAACAAATATTTGATGTTGGCACCATGTTTCTATTGCTAAAAGAGTCGATACTGCATGCGATATGGAGCTTATCACCTTTTTTCCTGGTGATGATTATTGCAGCATTTGTTGGTCCGCTTATGATTGGGGGTGTTAATTTCAGTATGCAGGCTCTTATGTTTAAATTTGATAAGCTTGACCCGATTAAAGGTCTGGGGCGAGTTTTTTCAATAAAGGGCTTTGTTGAGCTTGTTAAAGCATTGATTAAATTCCTTGTTATCGGCACGGTTGCTGTGCTGTTTTTATATCAGCAATTTGAACATTACCTTAACCTGGGGAATGAGCCTATTAGCCTTGCTTTGCCTCACACCATGCAATTATTGATTGGGGCCTTTATTATAATTGCCTCGTCTTTAATACTTATCGCATTGGTTGATGTTCCGTTCCAGATTTGGGATTACAAAAAACAACTGAAGATGACTTTTCAGGAAGTAAAGGACGAGAACAAAGACACAGAAGGTAATCCAGAAGTTCGAGGCCGGGTTAAGCGTGTACAACGTGAAATAGCTCAGCGTCGGATGATGGCAGAAGTGCCTGAAGCTGATGTTATTATTACTAATCCGGAACATTATTCGGTTGCATTAAAATATGACCCGAAAACAATGGCGGCTCCTTTGTTGGTTGCGAAAGGAGTGGATATGATTGCCATGCAGATACGGCGTGTAGCTAATGAGAACAATGTTCCTATTCTAGAAGCGCCACCTCTGGCTCGTTCGTTATATCACACGACTGAAATTAATTCGGCTATTCCTGCGGGTTTGTATCTGGCAGTCGCACAGGTATTGGCGTACATATTCAAATTACGAAAAACAGCATCTACGCAATACACGAACCACAAAATTCAGGATTTAGATATTCCTGATGATTTGCAATTTGATAGTTAACATTACTTAAGGTGTAAAAATGGCAGGACAAGCAGTTTCATTTGGGCGACTCAAGAAAATAAACTATCAGGGGCTGGGTGCACCTTTACTACTCGTTGTTATGATAGCAATGATTATTGTACCACTGGCGCCGATTGCGCTTGATGTTCTGTTTAGTTTTAATATTTCGTTATCACTGATTGTATTACTAGTCACCGTTTATTCATTGAGACCGCTGGATTTTGGGTTGTTCCCGACCATCCTGTTGATTACGACATTATTGCGTTTAGCCTTGAATGTGGCTTCAACACGTATTGTATTACTGGAAGGTCATACCGGGCCTGATGCTGCCGGGCAAGTCATTAAAGCCTTTGGTGAATTTGTTATTGGTGGTAACTATGCAGTGGGTATTATTGTTTTTTCTATTTTGGTGATCATTAACTTTGTTGTTATCACCAAAGGTGCGACGCGCATATCAGAAGTAAGTGCACGTTTTACTCTGGATGCAATGCCGGGAAAACAAATGGCCATCGATGCAGATTTGAATGCCGGGTTGATTGATCAGGATGAAGCCCGAACCCGCCGGCAGGAAATTTCAGACGAAGCCGAGTTTTACGGTTCAATGGATGGTGCAAGTAAATTTGTTCGGGGTGATGCGATTGCCGGTATTTTAATTTTATTTATAAATATTTTAGGTGGTTTATTAATTGGTGTGGGTCAGCATGATTTATCTTTTGCTGAGGCTGCCAGAAATTATACCTTGCTCACCATTGGTGATGGTTTAGTTGCACAAATACCGGCGTTACTCCTGTCAACGGCAGCAGGTATTATTACAACCCGGGTTTCGAGTTCACAAAATATGGGTGAGCAGGTTTTAAATCAACTTTTTGCTAATCCACGTTCACTGGCTGTTACCGCTGGCATTTTAGGCATAATAGGTGTTATCCCCGGTATGCCTAATTTTGCTTTTTTAACTCTTGCGGCTATTTGCGGCACAGGTGCTTACCTGATTGCTCGAAAAAGTCGCCAGCACGTTGCAGAAAAAAAACAACAGCAACAACAGCAGGTTTCCAATGATCAAGATGTAAAAGAACTCAGTTGGGATGATGTTACCCCACTTGATGCGATTGGTCTGGAAGTGGGTTATCGACTTATTCCAATGGTTGATAAAGCACAAGGTGGTCAGTTGATGAGCCGTATTAAAGGGGTGCGAAAAAAATTATCTCAGGAGCTGGGGTTTCTGATTCCTTCAGTGCATATTCGTGACAACCTGGAATTGCCCCCCATCGGTTATCGTATTACATTGCTGGGTGTGACCGTTGGTGAAGCAGAAATACAACCAGACAAAGAGCTGGCGATTAATCCAGGGCAGGTTTTTGGTAGCTTACAGGGTATCGAAACGACCGATCCGGCCTTTGGTTTAGATGCGATATGGATTGCGAATAACCAGCGTGACCAGGCACAAACGCTGGGTTATACCGTGGTGGATCCGAATACGGTGATTGCCACTCACCTGAGCCAGTTATTACAGACCCATGCCCACGAACTGTTAGGTCATGAAGAAGTGCAGCAGTTACTGGATTTACTGGCGAAGACGGCACCAAAACTGGTGGAAAATTTAATTCCCGATACCCTGTCTCTGGGGGTGGTGGTACGCGTATTACAAAACCTGCTCGAAGAAAATGTTCCCATTCGTGATATCCGAACCATTGCCGAGACTTTGGCAGAGCATGCTGTGAAGAGTCAAGATGCTGACATTCTGACCGGAATGGTCAGGATTGCACTGGGACGGCTAATTGTCCAGCAAATCAATGGGATGGAGCGTGAACTCCCCGTTATTACACTCGACCCAACATTGGAACAGTTGTTGCATCAGTCTATACAGTCCACGGATGGAATCGGTGGTGGCGTTGAGCCGGGGCTGGCCGAGCGGCTGCACAGCGCACTGGAAGAGTCGGCGCAAAAGCAGGAATTAGCTGGCCAACCCGCAATATTGCTGGTATCGGCAGCACTTAGAACCATGCTGGCACGGTTTGTAAAACATACGATTTCAGGTTTACATGTACTGTCTTACAACGAAATACCAACGGACAAGCAGATAAAAATTATTGCAACGGTTGGCCAGACAAATGAAATACCAGGCCAGTGAATGAATAAAGGGTGAGCGAATTACAATGTTTTACTTAGAGGCAACAGCAAAATGAAAATAAAACGTTTCCATGCTGAAGATGTACGTACCACAATACGTAAAGTAAGAGACGCTTTAGGCCCCGATGCTGTTATTTTATCGAACAAGCGAGTCAGTGGGGGTGTCGAAATCGTTGCAGCAATAGATTACGATGAATCACTCGTTGGAGGCATGGCTGCACAAACAGGTTCAGTTACATCAGCAACAGAAAATACTGACTACAAAGATGCTCAGCCATCATCAGAAAAATCACAAAGACAGCAAGCTGTCGACGATGTGCGCTATAGTCGTAATATTCCAGCTTCGCAAGCGGGTTCACGAAAGGAAGCAGTAGCTGCCCAGCAATATAATTCAGCTGATCTGGCCTCAAAATCACAGGACTTATCCGACGTTCAAAATGAAATAAAATCACTGCGTGGTTTACTCCTCAACCAGTTGTCAGGTATGGCATGGGAATCAGAATCGAAATATCACCCAACACGTACTCGCTTATTACAACGTTTGATTGCACTGGGCTTAAGCCCGCTACTGTCTAAAAAACTCTGTGAAGAAGTGGATGAAACAAAAGAATTTGATGCTATGTGGCGACATGCTCTGGGTATTTTGTCACATAAATTACCCGTTATTGATAATGGTATTTTAAAAACAGGTGGGGTGATGGCTTTGGTCGGGCCAACGGGTGTTGGTAAAACAACAACCATTGCAAAATTTGCGGCACGCTATGTTTTACAACATGGCAAGGACAGTGTCGGTCTTATTACAACGGATAATTTCAGGGTTGCTGCGCATGAGCAGCTAAGAAGTTATGCGCGAATTTTAGGTGTGCCATTACGGATTGCGACTGATAAAGATGAATTGAATGACGCACTGTATGACCTACGAAATAAAAAACTGGTATTAATTGATACTGCCGGTGTGAGCTTACAGGATGCACAATTACGTGAGCAACTGGATTTGTTAAACAGCGGCGCAAAAACCATTCATATGTTTTTGGCGCTGGCCGCAAATACCCAACGTAGTGTACTGAATGATGTCGTTACTACGTTTAAACAATCCAGGCTCGATGGTTGCATTCTGACTAAAGTTGATGAAACAACCAGCCTGGGTGGTGTGATTTCAGTTGCAGTAGAACAAAATTTAGCTATTTCTTATTTTTGCGATGGTCAAAAGGTACCGGATGATTTACATATTGCACGTGCACACAACCTTGTGAGTAAAAGTGTTGCAATCATGCAAACAATCACCATGGCAGCGCAGCAAGATTTGGCAAGTGGTATGTCCAGTGAACATTCTATGGCATTAACAGTTAATGGGATGGTTGCGCATGCTCACGGCTGAAGCACAAAATATTTATCAGACTGCTGGAATCAATGCAATGCAAAAACCACATCCTGTTCGTGTTATTACAGTAACAAGTGGAAAAGGTGGGGTTGGTAAAACAAATGTATCAGCCAATTTAGCCATTGCTCTGTCTAACCTCGGCAAAAAAGTACTTATTATGGATGCTGATTTAGGCCTGGGTAACATTGATGTGTTACTTGGTTTGCATCCAAAATACACATTAGAAAGTGTTATTCAGGGTGAACACACGCTGGATGAAGTCATGGTTAATGGCCCAAGTGGTTTAAAAGTGATACCGGCTGCATCCGGCATAAAAAATATGGCTGAACTTAGTTCAAATCAGCATGCTGGTATTATTCAGGCATTTAGCCAGATTAAACAGGACATTGATGTCCTCATTATTGATACAGCGGCAGGTATTGCCGACAGTGTGGTGAGCTTTGCCTGTGCCGCGCAGGAAGTGCTGGTTGTGGTTTGTGATGAGCCTGCATCCATTACTGATGCGTACGCACTCATTAAATTATTACACAAAGAATACGGGCTGTTCAGATTCAGGATTTTAGCCAATATGGTTAAAAGTGTTCAGAAAGGTCGGGAAGTTTACGATAAATTGGTAAAAGTAACTGACCGCTTTCTGGATGTTGCCCTGGAATTTAGTGGTTCGATACCTTATGACGAATCAGTACTGAAAGCGATAAGAAAACAACGTGCGGTGGTTGAAGCGTTTCCACGCAGTCAGGCTTCCGTATCGTATAAACAGATAGCAGAAAAAACAATCCGTTGGCCGATACCTAAAACAGCAAATGGCCATCTGGAATTTTTTGTCGAACGACTTATTCAGGGAAATACATTAAATGCGGGGATAAATTCATGAATGGACTAGCAATGTATGCAGCGACACAACCAACGGTTGAGCATAATGATCTTGTTACACAACATGCTTCACTGGTAAAACGAATTGGTTGTCATTTAATAAATCGTCTGCCAGCAAGTGTGCAGTTAGAAGATTTAATACAGGCCGGTATGATTGGTTTACTGGAGGCTTCTCGAAATTATGATGCAGGCCAGGGTGCCAGTTTTGAAACCTATGCCGGTATTCGAATTCGTGGTTCAATGTTGGACGAAATACGCAAAAATGACTGGGCTCCTCGTTCTGTGCACCGTAAAGCACGCGAAGTTGCTGCTGCCGTACGGGATATTGAAAATGAGTTTGGGCGAGATGCGCGTGATACAGAAATTGCCGAAACATTGGGTATGTCTCTCGCCGAATATTATAAAATTCTTCAAGACAATAGTTACCACAAGGTTTTAAGTTTCGAAGACATGGGAACCGGTGAAGACTCCATGCTGGATAATGTGAGTAACTATGAGCCAGGTATACTTGATGGCTTACAACGTGATGATGTACGGCGCATTGTTTCATCTGCTATAGCCGGCTTACCTGAACGCGAGCGTCTGGTCATGGCACTTTATTATGATGAAGAACTTAACTTGCGTGAAATTGGTGCTGTTATGGGTGTGAGTGAGTCACGTGTTAGCCAAATTCATAGTCAGGCCGTTATCCGTTTGCAGGCTCGTATGTCAAATAGAGGGGAAGAGGAAAAATTGTAGTTTGTGGACGGGCATAGGATGCCCCCATCATTCATTTTTTCTTTCAAATACAGTTTACCCCGATCGCTCGCCTGAGTTTCCCCCTTTTTTGCATATCTGGCTGCCAGGCCTTTCGCTGCATACTCAAATTCTGGCAAACCCATCGTAATCAAATAATAATTATCAATATTTATAATTTATTCCCAATTTCTGCTTAAGTTCTTGCCGATTCTGGCCGATAAAGGTAACGAATATCACCGGAATTAACCGTGTAATTTCAGTGAATAAGCCAAAGAAAAGAAGCTCTTTTCTATATAGCTCATTTGGAGGGACGCTGTGGCTATTGATAAAAAAATGAAGATATTAATTGTTGATGATTTTTCAACAATGCGTCGTATTATTAAAAATTTACTCCGTGATTTAGGGTTTACCAATACGGAAGAAGCTGATGATGGTACGACCGCTTTGCCCATGCTACAAACAGGAAAATTTGATTTTCTTGTAACAGACTGGAATATGCCAGGTATGCAAGGTATCGACTTGTTAAAGCATGTGCGAGCAGATGATAAGTTGGCATCAATGCCTGTATTAATGGTTACCGCTGAACAAAAACGTGAACAAATTGTTGAAGCGGCGCAGGCGGGTGTCAATGGTTACATTGTAAAGCCGTTTACTGCACAAACACTAAAAGAAAAACTCGATAAGATTTTTGAACGCATAGAAGGTTAGGGGTTGTGGTATGGAGCAACAATATAATTTGCTATCCACTGAGAATATCGCAAAAGTTAAAAATCTTTTAGCGAGTATGGAAGCAGGTGATCTTGAAAAATCACAGGATTATTTTGATGAATTGGCTGAGATGCGTGAAAGCGAGTTATACCAGGAAATTGGTAAATTAACCCGTGAACTACATGATTCAATCAATACTTTTGGTCTGGATGATCGTTTGACAGACATTGCAGAAGATGAAATTCCAGATGCACGGCAGCGTTTGGCACATGTTATTACCATGACAGATGAAGCTGCAAATAATACATTAACTGCTGTTGAAGAATCCATGCCGTTATGTGAACAGGTTTTAAATGCAACACGCAGTGTCGAAAATGAATGGCAGCGATTTTCAAATAGAGAACTTAATATTAATGAATTTAAAAAATTAAGCAAGGAATTAAAAAGTTATTTTGAAATAAATTCAAACAGTGCGGCAAAGATTAATGAACATTTAAATAAGGTATTAATGGCACAAGGTTTTCAGGACTTAACCAGTCAGATTATAAAGAGAGTAATTTCTCTGGTTGAGGAAGTTGAAATAAGCATGGTTAATATTATTCAACTAGCAGGTTCCAGGCCGAATAAAAGTAACAAAACTGGAAATAGTGAAAAACTTGATGGGCCAGTTGTTCCCGGGCTGGAACAGTCAAGTACGGTATCTGGCCAGGACGAAGTTGACGATTTACTTTCAAGTTTAGGATTTTAAAGGCGGCAGTCGTGGATGATGAACTATTAGAAGACTTTTTAATTGAAGCGGGTGAGATTCTCGAACGGTTAAATGAAGAGCTTGTTGAGCTCGAAAACTCTCCCGGAGATATGGATCTATTAAACTCTATATTCCGTGGTTTTCATACTATAAAAGGTGGCGCAGGGTTCTTAGCAATTGAACCTATGGTTGCCGTTTGTCATCGGGCTGAAGATGTTTTTAACATGGTTCGCAATGGTGAACGTGAAATTAATACTCGCTTAATGGACACTATTTTGCCGGTGCTTGATGTGCTTAATGATCAGTTTGATGCATTGCGTGCAGGTAGCGAGACAGAAGAGGTTGACCCTGAGCTCCTTGCAGCATTAGATGGAATTATTAAAGGTGAAGTGGCTGTTGAATCTGACAAGGTTACAGAAGAACCTGTGCCAGAAAAAACTGTACCAGAAGAAACGATGCCAGAACAATCAGGTGTGCCAGAAGAACCCGATGTGGCGGTTAGTGACACAAATAGTGATGATGCTCTTGTTGGTGGTGGTGAAGACATTACTGACGATGAATTTAATGTGCTGCTAGATGCATTGGATGGAAAAGAAACAGCTATATCCGAGACAGAAGAAGCCACCGATAAAGACGATGATGACTTATTTGGCATGGATGATGATGCTGGAAGTGCTGATACAGATGAAATTACTGAAGATGAATTTGAAGCCTTATTGGATCAAATACATGGCGAAGGTTCAATTGATACCACAAATATAGAAAAGCAGAAAACGCCATCGCCAGAAGCGACAGATGATAACGAATCGAAAGCCACTAATTCAGATCCAAGTACTGCTAGTGACTCAATGAAACCAGTGAATGATGAGATCAGTGATGATGAATTTGAGTCGCTTCTGGATGATTTACATGGTGCCGGTAAAATTGACACGGCAAAAGTTGCTGCAAAGAGTTTTGGTAACACATCATCTGAAAAGCCAGCCGCTGTACCTAAAGAAAAAACAGCAGCTAAAAAAGAAGTAGCAGAAGAATCAGCTGCAGCCAAACCTGCAGCAAAGCCAACGTCAGCAGAAACACCAAAAGTAGCAGAAAAGCCGAAGCCTGCAGTAGCAAAAGATACCAAACAGCCCGTTGAAACATCGGTTCGAGTGGACACTGCCCGACTTGACGAAATAATGAATATGGTGGGTGAACTGGTACTTGTGCGCAATCGGCTAACACGATTAGGATCCATGATAGCTGGCGAAGAAATGTCGAAAGCGGTTGCAAATCTGGATTTAGTAACGGCAGATCTGCAATTATCCGTAATGAAAACCCGAATGCAACCGATTAAAAAAGTGTTTGGGCGTTTTCCTCGTGTGGTTAGAGATTTAGCGCGTAGTTTGAAGAAAGAAATTCGCCTGGAAATGATGGGTGAAGACACCGATCTGGATAAAAACCTGGTTGAAGCTTTAGCGGATCCACTGGTGCATCTTGTACGTAATTCGGTTGATCATGGTATTGAAATGCCAGATGATCGGGTTGCAGCCGGTAAAGATCGACAGGGCTCTGTTATATTATCCGCATCACAGGAAGGTGATCATATTTTGTTATCTATTGAAGATGACGGTAAGGGTATGGATGCCGATGTGTTGCGTAATATTGCGGTTGAACGCGGCATGTTCGATAAAGATGCCGCTGCACGGATTGATGATCACGAAGCCTATAATTTAATCTTTGAACCGGGGTTTTCAACAAAAAAAGAAATTTCCGATATATCCGGTCGTGGTGTGGGAATGGATGTTGTTAAAACCAGCATCACCCAGCTTAATGGCTCAGTCGAAGTGCATTCTAAATGGGGTAAAGGCAGCCGTATTGAGATAAAAGTGCCGCTTACCCTGGCAATTATGTCGACCTTAATGGTCAGGCTGGGTGAGCAGATGTTTGCTTTACCACTGGTCAATGTCAATGAGATATTCCATCTCGATCTTACAAAAACAAATATTATGGATGGGCAGCTTGTTACCATTGTCAGGGAAAGAACATTACCTTTGTTTTATTTAAAGCGCTGGCTGGTAAAAGGTGAAATGGGTGCTGAGCTTCCTAAAGATGGCCATGTTGTTGTTGTATCAATTGGTACACAAAAAGTTTGCTTTCTTGTTGATGAATTAATTGGCCAGGAAGAAGTTGTTATCAAACCATTAGGTGCACTTTTGCAAGGGCTTTCTGGCCTTGCGGGTGCAACAATTACAGGTGATGGTGGTATTGCCATTATTCTTGATGTGCCCGGTTTAATGAAACGCTATGTTTAAAAGGCCGTTATTGTGTAAGTGATTTGCATGGTCTTTTTCATAAGTTTATGGATATACAGATACTGAGGATACTAAATGGCAATCCGTGTTTTAGTTGTTGATGATTCCGGTTTTTTTAGACGTCGTGTAAAAGAAATACTTGAGTCAGATCCAATGCTTGAAGTCGTTGGTCTTGCTGAAAATGGTGAGCAGGCGATAGATGCTGTTAAAAATTTAAAACCTGATGTCGTGACGATGGATATAGAAATGCCTGTTATGGATGGTATTACAGCGACACGTAAAATAATGCAGACGACACCTACGTCTATCATTATGTTCTCTTCGCTAACAACTGAAGGTGCAAAGTCGACCTTAGATGCATTGGATGCAGGTGCTGTTGACTTTCTTCCTAAACGATTTGAAGATATTTCAAACGATAAAGAAGAAGCAAAAAAACTACTCTGCCAGCGGGTTAAAGATCTAGGGCGCGGCCGTTCTTCTGTTGTTAATAATCCGCCTGGTTCCTCTAGTGTCAGCCGGCATGCGACTAACACTAAACAAGTAACAAAAACGACATTAGCAACTTCTCCAAGGGTTGCAGTAAAAGAAAACCTGTCAACAAAAATTAAGCTGGTTGCAATTGGAACATCTACAGGTGGGCCTGTTGCCTTGCAAAAAGTACTTGTCGAATTACCAAAAAATTTTCCAGTGCCGATTGTCGTTGTTCAGCATATGCCAGGAAGTTTTACAGGGGCTTTCTCTGAGCGTTTAAATCAGCAATGTAAGATAAATGTAAAAGAGGCCGAGTCAGGCGATAAATTAAAAGCGGGTGTGGCATATATTGCACCGGGTGGTAAGCAAATGATTGTGGAAAAAGTTGCTGGTCAGTTAACCTTAAGAGTTGTTGACGAAATTCCAAATCAAACTTATAAGCCCTCAGTTGATGTTACCTATGCATCAATTAATAAAGTTTTACCAGCGAATACCTTAGCCGTTATCTTAACAGGAATGGGTGCTGATGGCTGTAAAGGTGCAACATTATTGCATCAATCCGGCTCAATTATATGGGCTCAGGATGAAAATAGTTGTGTCGTTTATGGCATGCCAGCCGCTGTAGTGGATGCCGGTATTGCAGAGAAAATAATGGACATTAGTAAAGTAGGTGCCAGTATCGTTAAGCGAGTATAGAGATGGATTTTTTAAGCATATTTGGATTAATTGTTGGGGTCAGTGCCATTCTGGTTGGTCAGTATCTGGAAGGTGGTGCGATTTCGACTTTGGTTAACGGTCCGGCGATGCTTATTGTGTTGGGTGGTACGCTCGGAGCCGTAATGCTGCAATCACCTTTTGCTGTTTTTATGCGATCAGTACGTATGTCAACCTGGATCTTTGTTGCACCAAAGCATCAGGTAGAAAAAACCATTGATAAAATTGTTTCGTGGAGCAATATCGCACGTAAAGAAGGCCTGTTAGGGCTGGAAAATATTGAAGAGCGGGAACAAAATTTATTTGCACGAAAAGGTTTGCAGTTACTTATTGATGGTAGTGAGCCTGAGAATATTCGCACTATCTTAGATGTTGAGATTGAAACAAAAGAGCGTTTCGATCTGCAGGCGGCCAAAATTTTTGAAAGCATGGGGGGATACAGCCCAACCATTGGCATTATTGGTGCGGTATTAGGCCTGATTCAGGTCATGGGAAATTTATCTGACCCAAGCAAGCTGGGCAGTGGTATCGCTGTTGCTTTTGTGGCAACCATTTACGGTGTTGCCGCAGCAAATTTATTCTTTATACCGGTAGCTAATAAATTAAAAACACTGATTGCTGAGCAAGTACAGTACAGGGATATGATTGTAGAAGGTATGGTTTCAATTGCAGAGGGAGATAACCCCCGAAATATTGAAACTAAATTATTAGGTTATCTTTTGTGAGTAGTGGCGACACATGTTATGCGACGTAGAAAAAAACAGCATGAGGAAGAGAATCTGGATAGGTGGTTAGTTTCCTACGCCGATTTTATAACTTTGTTGTTTGCTTTTTTTGTTGTAATGTATTCAATGTCATCTATCAATGAAGGTAAGTACCGGGTTTTATCTGATACGCTGGTTGCTGCATTTAAAACACCACCAAAATCACTTGATCCTATTCAAATAGGTGAAGAACCTAAAACAATACTAAAAGAAAAAAAGGTTTTGCAAGAAATAAAACCTATCGACCTGCTTCAGAAAGAACAAAACACTGAAAATAAAGAGATGGCTATTATTGCGGACAGGGTAACGAACTCCCTGCAACCATTGATTAAAAAAGGCCTGGTTAATATTAATCAAAATAAACTTTGGGTGGAAGTTGAATTAAATAACAGCTTATTGTTTGATATTGGTAGTGCAGAATTAGAGTCCGAATCCAGAGGTGTCATTGCTAAATTGGCTAAAATACTCGCACCATTGCCTAATCAAATTGATGTGGAAGGGCATACCGATAATATCCCTATTCGGAATGAAATTTATCCGACAAACTGGGAGTTGTCGGCTGCGCGTTCTGCCAGTTTAGTGCGTGCATTGAGTCGCCGGGGTGTAAAACCATCACGTTTAACAGCAATTGGTTATGGCCAGTACCGGCCTAAAGCCAGTAATAAAACGTCTAATGGACGGCAAACAAACCGACGTGTTGCGGTTGTTATATTAGCCGATAAAAATGCACGTCGTATGGTTGGAATTGAAGGTACTAAATAAAGTTATTGGTGAAATTTTGAAAGTTTGGGCAGTTGCAAATCAGAAAGGTGGTGTCGCAAAAACGACAACAGTGGTATCGCTTGCAGGTCATCTGGTTAAGCGTGGTCTGCGTTGCCTGTTAATTGATCTGGATCCTCATGGCTCTTTAACGTCTTATTTCAAGGAAGATCCAGATTCACTTGAAAAAAGTGTTTATAATCTGTTTCAAATGCATCAGTTTTCTATTAAGCACGAGATTAATGACCTGATTATACATTCTGAAGTTGAAGGGATTGATTTTATTCCTGCCTCTATTTCAATGGCAACCCTGGACAGGCAACTTGGTACACAGGAAGGCAAAGGGCTGGTTATAAAAAAAGTTGTTGATTTACTTGCCGATGAGTATGACTATATTTTAATTGATTGCCCGCCGGTACTGGGTGTTTTAATGGTGAATGCGCTTGCGGCCTGTACGCATGTGCTGGTGCCGGTACAAACCGAGTTTTTAGCTTTAAAAGGTCTGGAACGAATGCATCATACCTTGAATATGATTATCCAGGCTCGTCGTCATGATGTTTCGTTTACGATAGTGCCTGTTATGTTTGATCGGCGCACCCGCGCATCAACAGATAGTTTACGCGCATTAAGGGAAAAATACGGTGCAGAGTTATGGCAAAATGTGATTCCGGTTGACACCGCATTTAGAACAGCAAGCCAGAAGGGCTTACCACTGCCGATAATGTTGCCATCTTCCCGCGGCGCAAAAGCCTATGCGGAGTTGCTGGATAACTTATTGAATGCAAACAAGCAATCTGATTTAAAACGGGTGACCAATGAGTAATGATAATAAAACGATTGTTAACTCTAAAGTAGCCTTATCTGTATTTCTTGATTCATTATTAAAAGAAACAGAGCTCCCCGAGGCTGTTGTAAGTGAGGTTGTTACTGAAACGGTAACGGTTGAAGCAGAGCCGGTTGTTAGCCTTGCTGTTGAAGATAAACTACAGCCTGAGGTTATCACACCACAAACCGAACCGCCCCCGCCTGTTGCTGAAGCATCACCAGAGACTGACATAAATGCAGTTACCGATGTCGATACTCAATATCAGGAAGCTGAAATTGACGAGGTTTACGATATTCCTGCCGAACCTTTTCAGGTAATGCTTTTTAAAGTGGCCGGTTTAAGCCTTGCGGTACGTTTAATTGAGTTAAATGGTGTTGTTGAGTGGGATGAAAGCAAAATCACCGAAATGCCGGGGCACTCTGATTTTTATCTTGGTTTGTTGCAATATTTGGGGAAAAGCATCCCTGTTATTGATACTGCAAAATTAGTTTTCCCTGCCGATAAACTTGTAGCCCTTTCTGCCGATAAACCTTATGAGCGGGTAAAACGGATAGTACTGATTGATGACAGTCAATGGGGGCTTGCCTGTGACGAGATTGACGAAGTGATTGAACTGGCCAGCGAAGCCGTTAAATGGCGTGGGGACAGAAGTAAACGTAAATGGATGGCCGGTACGGTGATTGAACATATGTGCGCGCTTATCGATGCGGCGGGTTTTGCTGAAATGTTAACCGATGGCTCGCATAAGCGGAAATAATATTTATGTAACGTATTGATATTAAATGTAATTTATAGTATTTGGCATAAATTATGCTTTATTTAACTAAAATCGTCGATGCAGGCAATATTTTGACGGTTTTCAGGATAACAGAGGACAACAACAATGAGTCAGGCTGCAGAAAAGAACAATGATGAAATTATCCAGTGGGTCACCTTTCGGCTGGATGATGAAAAATACGGTATTCGGGTAATGCAGGTACAGGAAGTGCTGCGGATGACCGAAATTGCACCGGTACCGGGTGCGCCGGATTATGTGCTGGGTATTATCAATTTGCGTGGTAACGTCGTGACTGTTATTGACTCCAGAAAGCGGTTTGGTTTAGCTGAAGCTGATGTTGATGACTCAACACGTATCGTTATTATTGAAGCAGATAAACATGTGGTGGGCATTTTGGTTGACAGTGTTGCCGAAGTGGTGGATTTACAAACATCTGAAATTGATGCAGCACCCAATGTTGGCAATGATGACAGCTCCAAATATATTCAGGGTGTTTCCAGCAAAGATAAAGAACTGTTAATTTTGGTGGACGTGAATAAATTATTAACCGATGATGAATGGGACGAAGTAGAAGCTTTGTAACCAAATTACTTTACTTAAGAAGATGGCTGAAATAGGAACAAGTACGTCGATTAAAACATGGATCCCTGTGTCTACTGCCGTTCATCCTGCATCTGATGCGAGGCAGTCAAAAAAGCGGGAGCAGAAAAAAAATAATCAACAAAAAAATGGGATAAAACACAATTCTAAAAAGAAGCCACCTGATAGTGGTATAAATTCACATATAGATGAGTATGCATAATGGAAAATGTTCAATTAATCATAAATAATCTGGATAAAAGTACTTTACCCCTTTTTGTTTTTATGGGCAATGTGGTGTTCTTGCTGGTAACCGCCATTTTATTGCACCGGATGACGCAAAAATTAAGACGTGAGTATTCTCAGGTCAAAACCATGCGTGATGATCTTAAAGCCTTCTCCATCGCTGCGATTGGGATGGGGAAAAAAGTACTCCAGCTTGAACATCAACAACGGCGTGCAGTTGAAAATATACAAACTGAAAAAACAGTAAGCTATGCTGAACCGGTCAATCAATCGTATGATGACGCTGCGTATATGGCGCGACAAGGGAAAAATATTGAATCTATAATGCAACAGTGTGGCTTAAGTCATTCTGAAGCAGAACTTATCTTTTTAATGAATCGCCTGGATAAAGCCGGTTAATGCCTGCCTGTTCGCTATATTAAGTATTGTTAGTCTCAAATCCTTTCGGGCGCTTACCCTTTAACATATAAGTAAAAGCAATAATTTCTGCAACGGCCAGATAAAGTTCCTGTGGTATCTGGTCACCCAGCTCCAGTTGTGACAGAAGTTGTACCAGCTCGTTATTTTCCTGTAAGGGCACATCATGCTGTTTTGCAATCGCAATAATTTTTTCTGCCAGTTCACCTGCCCCCTTGGCTGTTATTTGCGGTGCCGATTCACCATCATAATGTAATGCAACGGCGATAGAGCTTGATGTTGAGTCATTATTCATGTTGTTTCATCAATGAGTGGTGTGTGCGTACGAATGGTTTGTTTGGGTGGTGGGTCGCACCGGCAGTTTAGTTGCCCTGTTTTTAATCCGGCCTTATCAAATTGTTTGCACAGCAAATTAAAATGCTCGGTGAACAGGGCAGATGTTTGCGCGTTCTCGGCCCAGAAGTTAACGGACACTTTATTGCCCTGTAATGTAACATGCGCCTGTATGGCACCAAGTTCTTCGATATTAAATTTTAGAATAACTTTCCACGGTGTGAGATAGTTTTTATTTTTAGTCTCGTCATCCTGCTCAATATAAATTTTAATATGCTCAAGTGAATTATTAGTTCGAACAGGGAGTTCAAAAGACCATGCAGGTCTGTCCTGCTCATGAGTCTGTGCGTGTTGAAGCTGTAATGTTTGTAAACGTGCGAGTACGCCTTCTACCTGATGTAATAATTTGTCAGTAAATTGTTCATTATGAATAAGCATCGGTTGTTGGTGGGTTGTGTTTGGCTTTATTACTGAGCCTTGCTGAGCCTGTTGTTTCCCACCCGTGACAGGTAGATTGCCTGTCTCTATACCTACGCGCTCATTTGGCGTTGGGCTTGTTAGCGTAGGCTTATCGGTTGCCCGTGTTTCAGTTTGTAAATTTCTTATTTGAGTGGCCAGACGCAATAGTGCAATTTTCAAGTCATTGTTGGGAACAACAAATGGCTGGTTTGTCTTTTTTATCTGGTGAGCAAGCAGGTGTTCGGTAAAAAGCCCCGACTTTTTGAGTATTTCGGGTAATACATTGGCTTCTTTATAGGCTTCGATGGGTGGCAGTGATTGCACAAAACGATTGGCGGCCTGAGTCAATGCCGGTTGAGAGTCTGCTACTGTGTTGGTTTTTGTGAGTAACTGTATACTTTCCAGTAAGCCTTTTAATGACTGCTGCATCGGCATGGTTTGGCGTAGAGTCGAATTAATAATGGATTGTGATGCCGCAGCTTGAGAGAGTACTTTTAGTTGCAGCACGGGTTCTGTTGACGTTACCTGGGCTTTTAATTGCTGGCCAATTTGCAGTAAGTCTTTATCGGTTGTATGAATGCGTAGTTTGCTGCCGATTATCTGCAGAAGGGCTTCCGATGCTGTTATTTTGAGAACTTGAAGTTCAATCTGCTGGCCAATTTTAATTTGCCCACCGCTGTCTAATTTTAAATTTCCGCTATTAAATTGTGAATTTGTCTGGTTCTGGGAGGCGCTCGCCTGTTTGCTAATGGACGGAGTGCCACCAGTGAATAACGGGGAGTTTGGCTTTTTTATATCCATTACTGCACACCAGAAATGTTTAAAATGTATCAATCCAGGTTTTATTACTGATAATTAGCGTCCAAAAGTCAAGAAATTATAGGATTGGCCGACTATAAATAGAGAATAAATACGAGAAATCGACTCAATGGCGAACGATTCTGAAAAAACCAAAGCAGAAATAGAAGAGAAAGCGGTATCATCTGCCCCAAATCATCATGTCTGGTATCTACGAAAGAATGGCAAAGTGAGCGGGCCGTTTCCTGTCGGGCAAATATCACAATTGCTGATTGTTGGTCGACTCAGCCTTGACGATGAGGTGAGTCATGACAAGGATGAGTGGTTTACTATTCAGTCGGTACCTGCACTTATTCCTGATGTGTTGAACGAGGCAGACACGGGTAAGCAGTCGGAACGACTTGCTGCAGCACGGCGTTGGGCGGATGAGCGGCGTGAAGAGCGACGTGAAGATAATGCCAAAACACCGAGTCGAAGAACAGATGGGCGTCGGCATCATGAACCAAAACAGGAAGTTGAATATCGTCAACACCGGGAATCTATTTATAAAAAGTTTCGTGAACGTCCTAAAATGGCCATTGCAAAGTTATTACTTTTCACAGGTATTGTGCTGGCGATACTTTGGGGTTCTTTTAATTATTCACCGCTCAATATTGTGGATGAGCCAGACTGTTTGGCACAACCGGCAAAAGGAGTGAACTGGCGTAATTGTAATAAGTTAGGTCTGGTTGCAATACGTGCCGATATCAGTGAATCAAATTTACACTCGGTTATTCTTCGTGACTCTAATTTGTTTGCCAGTAATTTTACAAAAACTCGCATGGACTATAGTGATTTAAGTAGCAGTAATTTAAGTTTTACAATTTTTAAGCAGGCCAACTTAAAAGGTGCCAGTTTTAAAAAATCGGATTTACGACGGGCTGATTTCTCGAACGCGAATCTGAGTTATGCTGATTTTAGAGGTGCAAGCATTGTCGATACTATTTTTAACCAGGCTGATCTAAGCCATGCAATCTGGATTGATGGTCGCCAATGCAAAGCAGATTCCATTAGTCAATGTAAATAAATGACAGCAATAATTAGAATTTCAATACACTAACCGTTATGATGTGTGTTTATAACTAATTTGAGGCTTGTTAATAAATATGGCTATTGCAAAAATTGGTATTGTTACTGTGTCGGATCGTGCTAGTCGGGGTGAGTACACTGATCGTGGTGGGCCAGCGATTGAAGCCTGGTTAAATTCTACTTTGGAATCAGAGTATGAACCCATAAGACACCTGGTGTCCGATGAGCAAGAACAGATTGAGGCGGCACTGATTGACCTGGCAGATACACAAGGATGCTGTTTGATTGTTACCACAGGGGGAACCGGGCCGGCTAAACGGGATGTTACACCAGAAGCAACACTGGCTATCGCTGACAAGGTGATGGATGGTTTTGGTGAATTAATGCGAAGTGTTTCCTTAAAAGTTGTACCCACGGCAATCTTGTCACGGCAAACAGCGGTTATTCGCGGTTCTTCACTTATTATTAATTTACCGGGTAATCCACCTGCTATTGCTGATTGTTTAGGTGCCGTTTTCCCTGCAGTCCCCGTGTGTATTCGTTTACTTGAAGGCCCGGAACTTGAAATAAAACAAAACACAACAGCTAGCTTTAGCCCAAATATAAAATGAGTTCATATTGTATTCCTCCACAGGTCACTTCTTTACGTGAGGTTATCCTGTGGGCTGAAGCATTATTTAAAAAAAATAATCTTTATTTTGGGCATGGAACCGATAACGCATTAGATGAAGCCGCTTATCTGATTTCATATTGTGCAGAAAAGCCAGTTGATTTTACTGATGACGATTTACTCGATGTATTAACAGCCAGCCAGCGAAAAAAAGTAGAAGAAGTACTTTACCAGCGTATTACAAATAAAGTGCCCGTTGCATATATAACGGGTAAGGCATACTTTTTTGGCCTTGAATTTAACGTTAACCAAAATGTACTTATTCCTCGTTCGCCCATTGCCGAGTTGGTTGGCGAGCAATTTTCCCCGTGGTTTGATTATACTGGGTGGCTAAATAACAATAAAAACAGAGCTTTAAGTATTCTGGACATGTGTAGCGGCAGTGGCTGTATAGCCATTGCGTGTGCAACAGTTTTTGAAAATGCAGAAGTGGATGCGGTGGATATTTCAGAACAGGCACTTAAGGTTGCAAACATAAATATAAACAAACATCATTTAGCTAACCGGGTTAAGGTGGTGCAGTCTGATATGTTTACAGACTTGCCACAGAAAAAATACGATATTATTGTCAGCAACCCACCTTATGTTACCCAGAGTGAAATTGATAGTTTACCCGATGAATATCATTCAGAGCCTGAGTTAGGGCTTTATGCAGCAAATAATGGCTTGCAGTTTGCAATAATTATTTTACAGCAGGCATTTTATTATTTAGCCGATAATGGCATTGTTGTGGTTGAAGTTGGTAATAGTGCACAAGCTTTGCAAGCTCTTTTCCCGGAAATTCCATTCACATGGTTAGAGTTTGAAATGGGTGGCGACGGTGTTTTTGTACTTGATGCCGCGCAAATAAGGCAATATCATGCGCAATTCCTGAAAGCAATTTAAAAGTAAATAGTAGGTGAACAATGAATATTAAGCGTCCGCAGACGATGGAAGAGTATATTGAGCTGGTCGATCAGGCTGTTTTTGAAACCGCAGATTTACGTGCCTCGATTGAATATGATAGTGAGTTTATGGAAGGTGTTGCCGGCTTTGTTACTGAACTGGAAAATGAATTAAATATATTACTCAAATCACTAAAAGATGAAAGTTATGCTTTTTCAAAAGAAGATTTGCCTTTTATGTCGCTAGTTAATAGTGTTAGTGATATGTTATTGCCTTTTAAGCACTTATTAAGGCAAATTAATAACACACATACACTTGGCCTGGAAACGGGGCAGGAAAAGACATAACTTATATTTTATTATTTTCCAGCTTATAAAGTGATAGTGCTTTTGGTTTGTCTATGTAATAGCCTTGCGCAAAATTCACACCGATATTTTTAAGTGTATCAAAGGTATCCTTGTTTTCAACAAACTCGGCAATGGTTTCTATTCCCATAATATGGCCTATTCGGTTAATGGCTTCAACAAAAGCCAGATCTGTTTTATCGTCACAAATATCGACGATAAAGTGCCCATCTATTTTAATGTAGTCTACAGGCATATTCTTGAGGTAACTAAAAGAACTTAGGCCACTACCAAAATCATCGAGCGCAAAGTGACAGCCAATGGCCTTGAGTGTTTTCATAAAGGCGATTGCACGTGATAAATTACTTATTGCCGCTGTTTCGGTTATTTCAAAGCAAATAATTTTCGGATCAATTTTATTAGTTACCAGTGTGTTTATTACAAACTCGTCAAACCCTTTTTTACCTAACGATTGGCCGGATAAATTAATAGTAAAAATATGGTTTTTTATATTTTTTCTATTATCCGAGAGAAATTTAACTGTATTAGTAATGACCCATTTATCAATGTCAGGCATAATTTCATAGCGTTCAGCAGCCGGTATAAAAGACATGGGTGGTACAATTTCACCAGCACGATTCTTTAACCGCAACAGTATTTCACAATGTTTCGCCCCCGTGCCAGCTATATTCATTATTGACTGGCAGTGCAAAACAAAGTCATTATTTTCCAGTGCATCTTTAATATGTTGTATCCATTGCAATTCACCCTGACGTTTCTGTATATCCTCGTCATTGGGATCGAATAAATGAATCCGGTTGCGACCTTCTTCTTTTGATATATAACATGCCGTATCGGCGTTGCGCATTATTTCAGTTAAGCTTGCCGTTGTATGATCAATTTTGGTTAAACCAATGCTGGCACTTACCTCAAATGAGTTGTTTGCCCAGATAAATCGGAAAGACTTGATTTCTTTTCTGATTTTTTCGGTAATGGATAATGCATTTTCAATATTACAATCTTCCAGTAAAATACCAAATTCATCACCGCCAAGTCTTGCTAGAATATCACTGCGACGTAATAGTGACTGTAGCAGTAATGATAGTTGTTTCAGAAATTCATCACCGGCTTCATGTCCAGCCGTATCATTTATAATTTTAAAATTATCGAGATCCATAAAACAGACAACATGCTGTTGTGTATTAGATGCCTGTGCAGACCGCAGCGTATTTTCCAGATGATGTTCAAATTGCCTGCGATTAATCAGGCCAGTTAAACTGTCATGGCTTGCATAATATTTTAACTGTGACGACAAAGCTCTTATTTCAGTAACATCTCTGAAAATAACAACTGCACCCGATGTTTTTCTGTTTTCAGTTACAATCGGTGCCAAAGTATATTCAATTGCATATTCGCTTAAGTTTTTATTAACCAGCGTTTTAGGGCTTTCAGCGCTCATCACAACTTCTAAATTTGTAATAACCTTTTCAAGTTCTGTTAGTGTTTTGGGGTCTGCTTCATAATCCAGTTCAATATTAAAGACATTATAAAAATCCTGCCCAATTGCCTGTCGCCGCGAATAGCCTGTTAGCTCTTCTGCGACAGGATTAATTTGTGTTATTTTGCCATTTATATCGGTTGTAATAATGGCATCACCAATGGAATGTAATGTGATTTCGGCAAGTTCCTTTTCCATGTAAAGTTTTGCTTGCAAAGATTTTGTGATGTAAACAATGATATAGGTGATCACCATACCTGAAAATAAGACCACAATTGACAGAACTAAAAGAATCTTCCATGTATCACGTTGTTCCTGTTGTGCCTTTTGTGCAATTTTTCGTGAAGACTGGTATTGAATTGTTTGTAGTTGTTTTAGTAAGCCAAGGATTTTTTCCTGTAAGGGGATTGATTTTGTAATCAATAATTTATTGGCTTCTGTAATTTTGTCGCGTTGCACTAATTCGGCAATCTTGTTTTGTAGTGGAGCCGTAATTTGTGTGAGACTGCCCTGTTTTTTCAGAAGAGCATATTCATTATCTGATAGTTCTGTTTTAAGTAGCTTTATTCGTGCATTTGCAAATTGCGCGGCATAAGAGTTAAATTTTAGAAAGTTTTCATCACGAACAAAGGGATCTTTAATCGAAACCATAGTGAACAGGCTGATACTGCGCTCACGTGCTGCATTATACATGCGAGTGATGAGTTCAGACTTCATACCGTATTGCTGTACAATTTCACTGACATGATCATTGGTGCGTTTATTTTGGACAATACTGGTAACCAGAATAAGGCTAAAAAGCATTATAATAACAACATAACCCCAAATAATAATTTGAGGCGAGCGTTTGGTTTGTTTATTGTTTTTCAGTAAATTGAACAAAAGACTACCTAAACTATTGTTTACCGTTGCACCAGACCGAGCGCTATTTCGCTTAGGTGGTATTCCGCTGTAAGATGGCCAATTTTACCCATTTTGTACAAAAACATCACTTTTGTTGAAATATGAGATATTTAGTGAGTTGATAATATCCTGAATATAGCGGGCGACGAATATCTATTAAGTATAGCCTGAAATTTTGTTGACACATGCTATTTGAGCCTGATTTAGTCTATAGATACTCGAAGAATTGATGTAGAATCAATCACTTCGTAGTAAATTATGATTAAACACGTTGTTAGGGGTAATATGAGCTGGGAGTTTGACAATGGAAAACATACAATTAAGCCACAGTCATCATCATGCCAAAAATATAAAATCCCCAGTTAGTTTTTTGGCGCACGACAGTGATGTACCAATGAACATTGGCAGCCTATTTAGGATTGCTGATGCGCTTGGTGTCGAAAAAATATACCTGTCAGGTTCTTCTTTGGTACCGCCTAATGCGAAGATTAGAAAAACATCAAGAGCCACTGAAAAATTTGTGCCATTTTCTTATGAGGAAAATCTGAACGACATCATAAGTAAATTAAAGTCTTTGGAAATAGTTATTAAAACTACTTTGATGGGCTTTACTCCAAAGCCATCACAAGCAGTTAAACAATTTATCTTGAAAGTTCATGGTAAAATATGAATTTCCGTTAACAAACGCATTGAGGCGACGGCAAAAAGCGCCGCGCCTCATACGAAATGTTTTATTGTTCTCAATTTTTAAAAATTAATGGTTTAATATGTCTGGAAACACAATCGGTAAATTATTCACAGTCACCAGTTTTGGTGAAAGTCATGGTGCCGCTATTGGCTGTATTGTTGATGGTTGCCCCCCCGGCCTTGAGTTATGCGAAGCCGATATTCAGAAAGATTTGGAGCGTCGCCGTCCGGGAAAAACACGCCATACCACACAACGCCGCGAAGCAGATGAAGTCGAGATTTTATCCGGTGTTTTTGAAGGTAAAACCACCGGTACACCGATTGGTTTGTTAATTCGAAATACCGATCAGCGGTCGAAAGACTATGGCAATATTAAAGATCAGTTCCGTCCCGGGCATGCGGATTACACATATTTGCAAAAATATGGCATCCGTGATTACCGGGGAGGGGGGCGTTCTTCTGCGCGTGAAACTGCCATGCGGGTGGCTGCGGGCGCCATTGCAAAAAAATACCTGGCCGAAAAAGTGGGGATTGTTATCCGTGGCTATATGGCACAACTTGGTCCGATAAAACCCAAAACATTTGACTGGGATGTTGTAGAACAAAACCCGTTTTTCTTTCCCGATGCATCGATGATTGACGAACTTGAAGCCTATATGGATGCCCTGCGCAAAGAGGGCAATTCGATTGGTGCACGCATAAATGTTGTCGCCAGTGGTATGCCGCCTGGTTTGGGTGAGCCCGTTTTTGATCGGCTCGATGCGGAGTTAGCCCATTCCTTAATGTGCATTAATGCGGTTAAAGGCGTCGAGATTGGTGCAGGTTTTGGTTGTATTGAACAAAAAGGCACCGAGCACCGAGATGAAATAACCGAGCAAGGTTTTTTAAGCAACAATGCGGGTGGTATTTTGGGTGGTATTTCAAGTGGCCAGGATATTGTTGCCAGCATTGCTTTAAAACCCACTTCAAGCTTGCGCCTTCCAGGACAAAGTGTGGATGCAACAGGCCATGCCAGTGAGGTTGTTACAACCGGTCGCCATGACCCTTGCGTTGGTATCCGCGCAACACCTATTGCTGAAGGTATGATGGCTATCACGCTACTCGATCATTACTTACGCCACCGTGGTCAGAATGCTGATGTTAAGTGTGACACACCGATCATCCCTGCCAGCACTGAAAAGCCGGTTTAGCTAACCTGTACGTGCAATACATATGAAATCAGAGAAGGCCTCTTTCCTGTATTGGCGCCTGTCTGGGTTTTATTTCTTTTATTTTGCCAGCCTGGGTGCCTTGATCCCGTACTGGAGCTTATATCTGAAAGATATGGGTTTTAGTATTCGTGAAATTGGCGAATTAATGGCGCTCATTCTTGTTACCAAAATTATTGCTCCCAATATTTGGGGCTGGATTGCCGATCATACAGGTAAACGGATGTTAATCATTCGTATTAGCAGTTTTTTAGCGGCATTTATTTTTGCCGGTATATTTTTTAGTGATAATTTCTGGTCGGTTGCCTTGGTGATGCTGGCTTTCAGTTTTTTCTGGAACGCAGCCTTGCCTCAGTTTGAAGTAACAACCTTGCAGCATCTGGAAGATCAGCCGCATCGTTATAGTTCAATTCGATTATGGGGTTCCATTGGTTTTATTTTAGCGGTGGCGAGCCTGGGCTTTGTTCTTGACTCGTATTCCATTGTTTTTTTACCCATTACTATTTTCAGTTTTATGCTGGGTATTTTAGTAATGAGTTTTTTTGTGCCTGAAAGGGCAGCAGGCCATTTACCTCTGGCACCGGTTAAATTAAAACAAATTCTTTTTCGTCCTGAAGTACTTGCCTTAATTGTGGTGTGTTTTTTATCTCAGGCAAGTCATGGTGCGTACTATACTTTTTATACCTTATATATGGAAGGCTATGGTTATAGCCGTAGTATCATTGGACAGCTATGGGCGTTAGGTGTGGTGGTTGAGGTGCTGGTATTTTTAGTGATGCACCGTTTAGTGCCATATTTTGGATTACGAACATTATTTCTGGCCACGTTTGTGCTCACCACTTTACGTTGGTTATTGATCGCAGCCTATGCGGACTCCTTAACGATAATGTTGTTTGCTCAAACCCTGCATGCAGCAAGTTTTGGTATTTTCCATGCGGTGGCTATCCAGCTATTTCACCAGCATTTTTCAGGACAACATGCCGGAAAAGGGCAAGCAATTTATAGTAGCATTAGTTTTGGTGCGGGTGGCGCTTTTGGCACCTACCTGAGTGGTGTTCTGTGGGAGGATGTTAGTCCTGAGAGCAGTTTCTGGTTGTCAGCACTGATGGGATTGATTGCTTTCTTTGTTGTTTTACGCTGGATCCATGCGAAAAATACTCAATAACCTATTATATAAATACCCATCCTGGAATATTAACCTGGATGAGCTTAAGTTGTTGATAAGCGACGGAATAAATAGCTTCAGATATATTTACTGGAACCGATATATACAGTAGATTTGGTACACTACAGGCAACGGAGTGGATTTTTCATGGACAATGGGCAATACGACGTACTCATCATTGGTGGGGGTATATCGGGTACTGCACTTTTGTACGAACTTGCAACTTTTACCGACCTTTCGCGTATTGGACTGGTTGAAAAATACGATCGTCTCGCTGATGTTAATTCTCATGGTCGCAATAACAGTCAAACGCTGCATTGCGGTGACATCGAAACAAATTACACGCTCGATAAAGCTGTTCAGGTAAAAGAAACAGCTTCAATGGTACTGCGTTATGCAGAAAAACAGAATAATCGGGATCGGTTAATTTACAAATATCCTAAAATGGTATTGGGTGTCGGGCGAGATGAATGTAACTTTTTGCGTGAACGCTTTAAAGAGTTTGGCGCACATTTTCCAAATATGCAAATTATGGAAAGTGCCGATATTGCAGAAATTGAACCGACGGTTGTTGATGGCAGAAAAGATGAAATCGTTGCACTCGGTATGCTCGATGAATACACCGCCGTTAATTATGGTGCGTTAGCCCATTCATTTGTTGACCAGGCTCGGCTCGCTACTGATAAAACCATCGACTTACTGATGGAAACACAGGTAGCTGATATTGTTAAAGAGGACTCGGGATATATTGTAAAAACATCAAAAGGTGAGTTAAAAGCAAAATTTGTTGTCGTTTCAGCTGGAGGCCATAGCCTGCTGTTTGCACATCGGATGGGGTTTTGTCTGGAATATTCCTGTTTACCTATGGCGGGGAGTTTTTATTACACCCCCAATATACTGAACGGCAAAGTGTATACGGTGCAAAACGATAAGTTACCGTTTGCTGCAATTCATGGAGACCCCGATGTTTTAGTGCCGGACAAAACCCGTTTTGGTCCAACCGCATTAGTGCTACCTATGCTGGAACGCTATAATATGAAAACAATTCTGGACTTTTTACAGGTAATAAAACTGGATCGTGATGTTTTAAAAGTCTTCTGGGATTTACTAAAAGTTTCTGATATTCGCAATTATATTTTTAAAAACATGTTATTTGAAATTCCTGGTATTCGTACGCGTTTATTTTTAAAGGATGCTCGAAAAATTATCCCCGAGATGCAACTCAGTGATTTAAGTTTTGCAAAAAAAATTGGTGGGATCCGTCCAGTTATGATTGACAAGGTTAATCGTAAATTACATTTAGGGGAAGCGAAGATTAACAGCGGACAAGGTCTTATCTTCAATATGACTCCATCACCGGGAGCAACAAGTTGTCTGGGCAATGCATACGGTGATCTTGTAATAATAACGGACTACTTAAAGTGCCATTTTAAAGAGCAGGAATTTAACGAAATGTTTAAACGCTAATTAGTTTAATCTTTCTTTGATTTGATTCCAAAATTCATTCCAATAGACAGACGATTTTGTTTACTGTTATTCATGGATACCTCATGTAAGCAATCCGCTTTAAACAGAATAAGCTGGCCATGTTGGGGAATAATCGTTTTTTTATCTCCATTGTTATATAAAATCAAATTTCCAGAATTTTCTGGTACCGTTACATAATAGACACCCGATAACATTTCATCATAATCATCATGTGTATGGGCCGTTGTTACACTTTCTGGAGGCATGTTATTAAACCAGAAACCAATATCAAGGTTTTTGGACAGGTTAAGTGTTTTTTTAGCACACAGATTTGCAAATTCAAGTACGGGTGTTAATTCGGGAATTAATTCTTTGTCAATATAGATGTTTTCATAGCGGCCATTAAACAAGTGAGTACGTTTAATACCTTTACAATCAGCCAGGTTTGAAAATTTTTTATAAATAATGGGGTTAACGTTATTACTTTTAGAGAATGTAAATATTGAGTAGTTAAAATTTATTTGGTTAAACATATTCAGGTTAAAAAATAGCTGTAAGGGGTAATTAACAGGTGATTAAAGTGTAAATAACGTACATATGAGTGGAACAATAAAAATTAAGGTTTAGTCATAAAGCAAGTCATATTCTGTTGTTTTGTCAGCAGGTTCTTTTTTCAGTGTTTTGTTTTTCAGGATAAAATCATCGAGCATTTTAAACAGTAAACCACGTTGAATAGGTTTGGAAAGAAATTCATTTGCACCCAGCCGCATTCCCCAGAATTTTTCTGTTGCCTGTTCGTTTCCACTCATTATAATAATAGGAATGCCTTCAGTAAGGGGCTCTTTGCGTAGCAAGCGTGTTGCTTTAAAGCCATTAATACCGGGCATAACGATATCCATTAAAATAAGATCCGGCTTGTACTCAATTGCAAGTTCGATACCACGCTTGCCATCGGAAGCAGCAAGGGTGGAATAACCAGCCTGTTCCAGAATGGTTTTGAGTGCATGCACAACGGTACGGGAATCATCAACGATAAGGACGGTGCGATCAGAAACAGTTTCACGCGGCTTTTCGCGTTTATCTTTACTTTTCCCGGGGCGTAAAAAAAGATCTTTAAAAGCGATTCGTCCCATAATGATTTCTTTGTGTTCGTCCTGTTTGTTTGAAACTGAGTCTAACATTGTCGCATATAAAGGCAAAGGCTAACATAAGTTACTGTGCAATGACGTGAATAGAAAGGCATACTATAATTTATTGAATTTATTAATAATTACCATGAATACCGTGCCTTAACATGAAATATGGGTTAACCTGTTTTACCATAGCCAGGTAAGTATATACTGGTAAATGATGTCTGGAGAGAAAACAAAACGAATGAGTCGTGTAATCAATACAACAGCAACAGCAAAGCAGGTTCTGATTTTTGTTGGAGTAATGAACCTGCTTTTGTTTATATTTTATGCAAATACTGTCCTGCAGTTATTTGATTTCTGGTTAAACTCATACGGTTATTCACATGGGCTACTTTTGTTTCCTGTTTTATTGGGTCTTTATTTTTATGAACTGTACAAAACACCGAAGTTAAGTCTGTCTTTTATCAATTTCCTGGGGCTTTCTGGGGTAGCTGGTTTAGGTTTTTTCTGGTTTTCTGCTGATTTGTTGAATATTCAGGTTGCTGAGTTTTTTGCATTTTGGCTAATTCTGGTGCTTTTCAATCTGTTTTTAACGGCAGACAAGCTGAAAAATGCAGCTCATTTATGGCCTTTGTTATTAATAGTGTTTGCATTACCATTATGGGATTTTTTGTCAGAAATTTTACGCACAATAGAAACACCCATGGTTGTGTTTGCTTTAAATGTGACATCAATTGAAGCTGTCCGTGATGGCTTCCTGATTTATATCCCTGCAGGCACTTTTCTCGTTGAAAATTCCTGTAGTGGCTTTAATCAGTTTATTGTTTCTGTTCCTTTGGCTGTATTGTATTCTTATACTCGGAAACTAAATTTTGTCGCAGGATGTAAGTTTGTCCTTCTTTTACTCCTGCTTGCAATATTATTTAACACATTTCGAATCTATATTATTGTGGTTGTTGGCCAGATAACGCATATGAAAGGCGCTTTATTGCATGATCATGAAAGTCTGGCCTGGCTTATATACGGGGTTGGTGTTTTTCTTTTATTTTTTATTGCTGATCGACGACTTAAACCAGCCCGCTCCGTAGTCGCTGTTCCTGTTCTGGCCATTGATACTACTACTCTATATAAAAAGCATTCAGGTAAACTAATATTACTGGCTTTTCTACTAGTGCTGTGGCCTGTATTAAGTATTGTTTATCCTTCGATAAAGAATAACTCGCTAGTTGATCTTGAACAGCTTGGGGATAAACTTTACTGGAAGGAAGTTACTCGTTCTTCTACATTTAAATTCACACCTGCTTTTGTGGAAGGTGACAGGATCTACCTGCATAAACTGGAAAATCTGTTTGGCCAGAGTGTTACCTTGTACATTAATTATTTTGTTAACCAGGAACAGGGGCGTGAAGCCATTAATGATCTAAACGGTTTGGTGACGGGGAAAGATAAACTTGTTGCTGAAAAGCCTCATTTTGTGCGCCTGCCTGATGGGGGCGGGCTTGAAGTAAATGAATCCGTCATTGTGTTAAAGTCGGGGGAAAAATACCTTGCCTGGCAGTGGTACTTTACCAATGGACGTTCCTTGAGTAAGGCAATGGATGCACGATTGAATAACATACTGGCCATTGTTAAGGATAAGCCTGCAATTTCCAATATTGTCCTGCTTAAACAGTTTTCTCCAGATAAGCAGCAGGCACGCAAAGTTATGAAATCTTTTATCACGGACAACCTGGCTATATTAACAGGGCAACTAAGTTAATGTGTGTTTAAGCCATTTAAAGCTGTCTTACAAGGGTAAAAATTCACATAAAACAGAGAATAAATAGCTTATGATCTTAAAAAAACATTTATATATAATTATCAGTGGTTTATAGTACCGGTTTACCAGTTCGAACGAATTTTAGAAGTACTAGAATATAATTAAACTATAAAAATCAATGGCTTATATATTTTTGGTGGTTGCTGCATATTAATTTTTATGAATTTAAGTAGAGGGTTGAGAGATGCATAGTTATAAAGTGGTGATGAGATTAATGGGGATTGGCTTGATAGCGCTATTGAGTGCTTGCAGTAGTACGCCAAGTTCAACGTCAGAGGCTCTCGATGCACCTGTATCAAGCCGTGTATCCGAGTATTTGATTGGTGCGGGAGACCAGTTAAATGTGTTTGTCTGGCGCAACTCGGAAATTTCAATCACCGTTCCTGTGCGCCCGGATGGCCGGATTTCAACACCGTTAGTCGAAGATATGATTGCTGTTGGTAAAACGCCTACACGACTGGCACGTGATATTGAAAAACGTATTTCAAAATATATCCGTAATCCACAAGTGACCGTTATTGTGACCAATTTTGTAGGTTCGTTAAGGCAACAAATCCGTGTGATAGGACAGGCAACACGTCCACAATCCTTACCTTACCGAAAGCAACTAACCTTGCTTGATGTGATGATTCAGGTGGGTGGTTTAACGGAATTTGCATCTGGAAACAATGCAAAAATTATCCGTAAAATCAATGGCGCAAATACCGAGATTCCTGCACGTTTAAATGACTTAATTAAATCCGGCGATATTAGTGCCAACCGTGTTATGCATCCAGGTGATATTTTAATTATTCCTGAGTCCTGGTTTTAATCCTCAAAATGTATAAATTCACTAGTAGCAGTATTTAGTTCGATGCGTGATCAGCTTTTACAACTTTTAACTTATGCGCGAGGTATGTGGCGTTATCGTTGGTATGGCCTGATTTTGACCTGGTGTATTTCTATTATTGGCTGGGTGGTTATTTATGCAATTCCTGATAAGTATGAAGCTTCAACACGAGTTCAGATTGAACAACAGTCAGCTTTAGAACCGTTATTAAGAGGTTTAGCGGTTGATACAAACATTGTATCAAAAGTGGCGCTAATGACCCGTGTACTCATGGGACGGGAAAACCTGGAACGTATTATTGATAATACTGATCTTAAAAATTATGCCACGACACCGGCAGAAAAGCAGAGGCTTATTATTAGCTTAAGGCAGAATATTAAAATTGGTTTGCCTCGAGGGCGTGGTGATGCTATCTATACGTTTAAATATAGTCATACGGAAGCCTATATTGCTAAACAGGTTATTGAAAATCTTTTAAAAACGCTGGTTGATGGCGCTATTTTAGATAGTTTAACTGACAAGAAAAGTGCTCAAAATTTTATTATTGATCAGCTTAACCAGCAAGAAATAAGACTTACCGTGGCTGAAGAAAAGCTGGCTCAGTTTAAGAAGAAAAATGTGGGCATGATGCCAAGCGATGGCCAGGGTTATTATGATCGCTTGCAAATATCTTATGAAGAAAGAGATAAACTTCGAAGTGATTTGCGTATTGCAAAAAACAAGTATGAGTTGCTAGATAAACAATTAAAAGGTGAAGCACCTGCTTTTGCGGGCGACAGTGATACCGACAAGAAAATACGTGAACATACGGCAGCACTTGAAGAACTACTTCTTAAATATACAGAACAATATCCCGATGTTATTGCAAAACGTGAAATAATTGCGCAATTAAGAAAGAAAAAAGCCAGAGAATTAACTGAAAGGGCAGATGAAACAACGAGCCTGAATACACAGCAAAGTGATTTATCTTTAAATCCTGTTTATCAGGATACCAAAATAGCCTTGAGTGCGGCAGCTGTTGAAGTTAAAACGATTCAGTCAAGACTAAACGAGCAAAATATTAAAATCAAGAAGTATGAAGAACTGGTCGATACCATTCCAGAAGTTGAAGCGCAGTTAGCTCGGTTGAACCGTGATTATGCTGTGATTAAAACCCAATATGAGGCTTTGCTGAGTCGTCTGGAATCAGCAAAGCTATCAGCAGAAGCAGACAAAGGTCAAGATAATATCAAATTTAAAATTATTGATCCCCCCTTTGTTCCCCTTAAGCCGGCCAGTCCCAACCGAATGTTGTTAATGTTTGCAGCTTTACTTGCTGGTATTGGTGGGGGTTTGGCCCTTATGTTTGTCCTTTATATATTAAGACCGGTTTTTATTACAACACAGGAATTAAATGCAACACTTGGGTTACCTGTGCTGGGGGCAGTTAAAATTCGCTGGTCAGATGCACAAAAAGAAAAATTAAAATTTGAGTTAACCAAGTTTATGGCGGCTGCATTTTGCTTAATTATTATCTTTGGCGTCGCATTAATATTTAAGGATACTGGGAGCTATTATTTGCAGGAAGTAATGTCGGGTCATTCTGGTGGTTTGTCATGAGTATTATTGATAAAGCAATGAAGAAATTGCAAGACAATAAAGGTGATTCAGTTGCTAAACGTATTACACCAAAAATCAAGACGACAAAATATAAAGAAAAAGCTAAACGTCACTCCCGTAATGAATGCAAGTTACATATAGACAGGAAACAATTAATAAGCGCAGGGCTGAGTATATCGGCTGATGACGGAAGTTTAACAGTCGACAATGCTTTTCGTCGGATTAAACGTCCGATACTGGCAAATGCTTTTGGTAAAGAATCTGCACTTGTTGAAAATGGTAATATTGTAATGATTTGCAGTTCATTGCCGGGTGAGGGTAAAACATTTAATGCCATTAATCTATCAATGAGTATTGCGATTGAACTTGATAAGACGGTATTACTGGTTGATGCCGATTTGCCTCGGCGCAATACGACCAGTTTATTTGGCTTAGAGGACGAAGCTGGTTTAACAGATGTATTAGTGGGTGAAAACGAGTTGGCCGATGTTATTGTTAGCACTGATTTCCCAGACTTTAAAATCCTTCCTGCGGGCACAAAGCACCATCATGGAACTGAATTACTGGCCAGTAACAAAATGCATAATTTAATTACGGAACTTGCAAGTCGTTACCAGGATCGCATTATTATTTTCGATACTCCCCCGTTGCTTATTACATCTGAAGCACAGGTATTAGCGGGTCTTGCAGGGCAGATTGTTTTAGTTGTTGAAGCTGATCGGACTTTAAAACATGACGTTGAAGATGCAGTAGAAATGCTGGATAGTTCAAAACCGATTGGCCTTGTTTTAAATAAAACTCAAACGAATTCAGGTTCAGACTATTATGGTGATTCCGCATATGGAGCATATTGAATCTCGTTTCATTAAGCTCTGCTTCCTTGCATGGTTTCTTTTATTTAATTTTTTATTTGCTAAAGCCTCGTATGGGGAAATACGGTTTACACCTTACGTAGCGTTAAAGGAATCTTATAGCGATAATATTTTATTAGCACCTAAGGGACAGGAGCAAAGTGAATTTGTTACGGAAATTTCACCAGGATTCAACTTGCAAACAACAGGGTCACGTTTCAGATCAACTGTTAACTATACATTGCAGAACCTTTACTACTTAAAAGAAAGCAATAGAAACCAGGTATATAACCAGCTAGCTGCAAGCAGTAATGCGGAGCTAGTAGATGATTATTTTTTCTTCGATGCTAATGCAAATCACACGCAGCAGATTGTTAATGCAGATGAGCCTGTAACCAATAATAATATCTCAGTTACCAGCAATCGGATTAGCGTTACCAGTTATAACCTGTCACCTTATTTTCGGCACTCATTTCGTGGTGTTATGGATGCAACAGTACGATATTCTTATTCACAAGTTGATTTTCGCCGTGATGAATTGCTCGACTCTAAACAATCAGGCATTGACCTTCAGCTAACCAGTCCCCAGCGCACGACAGGATTTAGCTGGGGTGTAAATTATTCAAAACTAAAGAGTGATTTTGGAACAGGGAATGAGTTTATATTTGGCCGTGGAAGTTTGCAGTTGGGATATCGATTTACGACTCGAACAAATATATATGCAACAAGCGGTAAAGAAGACAACAGCTTTGCTGTGAACAACAATCAGAACATTGACCAATCCTTCTGGAATATAGGTGCTGGGTGGCAACCTGGTGCGCAAGATTCTATTAACATTGAATTTGGTGAACGCTTCTTTGGGAAAACCGGGCGATTTGGCTGGCGGCATAATGCTCGGCGTCTGGTATTCAGTATCGATTATCAGGAAGAACTCTCAACTTCTGCGCTAACATTGCTGGATCAACAACAGGCAGATACTACTGGGGTACAAAATCAGGCTATTAGCCTGGGCACCTCGATAACGTCACAGGTTTTTGTTAGAACAATTGGAACAGCAACGTTAACCTATGCGCTATCTAAAACAAATTTGGTCATGAGCTACTCAAATGAGCGTCGTAAATTTCAGGATACAGGTGATATGACGCGTATTCAATTTGCAAGCGCATCAGTTCAATTGCGATCATCACCTGTTTGGACATATCGATTAGGCACTAACTGGAGTAGGCGTTATAATTCTATTACCGACCTGAAGACATCTTTTACTAATATTAATTTTGCAATTCAGCGCCAGGTAACTCCTTTGTTGCAAGCTGTTCTTGCATTTAATGTTAGTTTGCAAAATTCAACAAATCCCGTGACGGACTATGATGAAAATATTTTATCTTTCGGTATAACCAAAACGTTTAATTAATTATGTATCAAGAATATTACAACTTTACAGGAAAGCCTTTTCAGTTAATACCGGATGCAAACTGCCTGTTTGCAAGTCGTGGTCATTTACAGGCTCTATCCTATTTTAATTATGGACTGGAACAAGGTGAGGGTTTTGTTACTGTTACTGGCGAGATTGGTGCAGGTAAAACCACACTTATTCAGGCATTACTTGCTGAACTAAAAGATAAAAATGTTGTTGTAGCAACAATGGTCGCCGCTAACCTTGATGCGGTTGGTGTACTGGAAATGATTGCTTCAGTTTTTAAGCTACCTCATGAAAATATGAGTAAAGTTGCACTATTAAAAACTATCGAAAACCATTTTCTTGAGTACCGTGAACAAGGACAGAATATACTTCTGGTCGTTGATGAAGCACAAACACTTAATGCTGACGCATTGGAAGAATTACGTATTTTGTCTAACCTTGAAAAAGAAGGTCGCGCCGTAATGCAGGTTTTTCTTGTTGGGCAGGCGGAGTTACGGACAACAATACTATCGAAAGAATTTGAGCATTTAAGACAGCGCATTATAGCATCGTATCATTTAGACGCACTGACTGAATCGGAAACTATCGACTATATTAAATTTCGTCTAGAGTCTGTTGGTTGGAAAAAAACACCAAGTTTATCAAAAGAAGTTTACAATGAACTTTATCGTTGGTCGAATGGTATTCCCCGACGTATTAATTTGCTATGTGACCGGTTGTTTGTCTACGGTTACCTGGAAGAAAAATCCAGGTTAACCAAGCGCGATATTATGCTGGTTGTTGCAGATATGAATAAGGAATTAGGTGGTGAAAAAACAAATGAATTTTTGCATACCGTACCCACTCCATCCGCAGAGCAAGAGCTTGATGTTGTCCTTGACGGTAGTGATATAAACAGCCGATTAGATAAGATTGAAGCTAAACTGGATACACTATTAGACACTTTAACAAACACCAAGTCTAAAAAGACTCGATAAAAAGCTGTATGAATAATAATAACGTTATGAGTGTTGATGTGGAGGACTATTACCAGGTTTCCGCCTTTGCCAAATCAGTTGCAACCACCGAATGGGAACAGCACGAGTCGCGAGTAGTTGCTAATACTCAGCGGTTACTTGATTTGTTCGCAGAAAAAAAGGTTAAAGCAACTTTTTTTGTTTTAGGCTGGGTAGCCGATCGCGAACCACAACTTGTTAAAGATATACACAGCCAGGGGCATGAAATAGCCAGCCATGGTTACAGTCACCAACTTATTTATAATCAGACACCTGATATTTTTAAATCTGAAACGATTAAATCCAAACAGTTACTGGAGGATTTAATTGGTGAAGAAGTACTGGGTTACCGTGCTGCGAGTTATTCTATTACCAAGCGCAATTTATGGGCTCTGGATATTCTGGCTGAAGCCGGCTTTACATATGATTCCAGTATTTTTCCTATACGGCATGATCGTTATGGTATTGCAGATGCAAAAACAATCCCGCATAAACTGATGACACCAAATGGTGCTGAACTGATCGAGTTTCCATTAACAACGCGTCGCATAGGTAATTTAAATATACCGGTTGCAGGTGGCGGTTATTTCCGTTTATATCCTTACTTTTTAACGCGATATTTTTTGAAGGCAGTTAATAAAAAGCAGGATGAGCAGTTTGTTTTTTATCTGCATCCGTGGGAAGTAGATCCTGAGCAGCCCCGTATTGAAGCAAGCTGGTTTTCAAAATTCCGCCACTATAATAATCTCGAAAAGTGTGAGTCGCGATTAAACAATTTAATGGATGACTTTAATTTTACAACAATGAAAACCGTATTAGCGGATCTGAATCTTTTGCAGTAATGGTTATATTTAATGAATTATGGACTCATTGACTTCGGTCATACTCAGGATGATAGTGTAAAAATAAAGCAATGGGATGAGTATGTTTATTCTCATCCTGCTGGTAGCATTTATCACTTAACGGCATGGCAATCTATCATCTCCAGACAATTCGGGCACAACAGCCATTATCTTTACTCACTTGATGACAATCAAAAAATAAATGCAGCGCTTCCTGTTGTGCAGTTAAAAAGCCATCTATTTGGTAATTATATGGTGTCTGTACCTTACTTTAATTATGGTGGTGCACTGGCAGATACTTCTCAACTTGCAATTGGCTTAATGGCCGAAGCGGGAAATATTGCGCAGCAAAACAATGCAAGCCATATTGAGTTCCGTGATATGCAAGCATATGAGGGCAACTGGGGTTTACGTGAAGACAAAGTCGTGATGTTATTAGACTTGCCTGCTGAATCCGAAACATTATGGAAAGATATTGGTACCAAAGTACGCGCGCAAATTAAACGCCCACAACGTGAACCGGTGAGCGTGAAGCATGGCGGCCTGGATTTACTTGGCGACTTTTACCAGGTCTTTGCGAAAAACATGCGTGACCTGGGTACGCCTGTTTACTCCAAATCATTTTTTAAATCCATTTTAGAAACCTTTCCTGATAATGCGCATATTGTTTGTGTTTATCATAATAGCAAACCGGCAGCGGCAGGTTTTTTGCTCGGCTATAAAAACCGCATGGAAATCCCATGGGCATCGGCGTTACGAGAATTTAATCGTATTAGTGTGAACATGCTGCTGTATTGGGAGGTATTAAAGTATTCGATAGAGCAAGGCTATGCACAGTTTGATTTTGGTCGCTCGACAATGAATGCGGGAACCTATCGGTTTAAAAAACAGTGGGGGGCAAAACCACGGCAATGCTACTGGCATTACTGGCTTGCTGATGGTGAGGATGTACCTAAACTGAACCCAGATAACCCAAAGTATAAATTAGTGATTGGCATCTGGCAGAAATTGCCAGTTTGGTTAACTAAAATAATTGGCCCGCCGATAGTTAAAAATCTTCCTTAAGTTTTATTGTTTCTGCGTTAATAAATAGTTAATTAAAGCCTGTGCTGGATTGGATAAGCTATGTTTCGCGTGCCAGACAATGCCCAGCTTTCGATTCAGTGTTGTTGCCGGCGCCTTTAAAACCTGTAATTTCGAATCGACCATTGATGTAGGTAATACGCCCCAGCCAAGCCCAACCTGAATTAACATTTTTATGGTTTCTAAATAGTTCGTTGACATTTTTATATTTAATTCAAGATCTTTCTGTGCAAATAAATTCTGGATAACTTCACGTGTAAACGTGCCATGTGAAGGTAATACCGCAGGGTAACGTGTTAATTTTTTAAGATTGGTTTTCTGTTTACCTAGTTCATGCTTTTTATTAACAACAAAAGATAGTGGATCATCCCATATTAATTCCTGTTTTAAATTAGCTATTTTCGTTAAAGGTAAAGTGACAATCGCCAGTTCAATTTCACCCTGTTCAACTAACTTGCAGGCATCTTCTGAGTCCATAAAATCAATCGCCAGATCAACATCCGGGTAGCTTGCAACATAATGGGTTAGAACCGAGGGCAACCGATGTAAACCAATGTGGTGGCTGGTTGCAATTTTAAGTTTACCCTGTGTGGCTGTGGATAAATTGGCAATGCTTTGTCGGGCATTATCAATTTCTTTTAAAATGACTTGAGCATGTTGTTGCAGTGTTTTGCCAGCGTCGGTTAAGCGCACCTTTCTGCCAATACGGTCAAATAATGGCATATCCAGTTCCGCTTCAAGTGCCGCAATGCGTTTACTGATGGCCGGTTGGGTAATAAATAATTCGGCTGACGATAATGAGAATGAGCCGGTTTTAGCGATGCTTACAAAGGCTTTTAGGTTGGCAATGTCCATGCTATTTTGTATGTTTTATATATAACATTAAGTTATAGTTAAAATGAAAATAATGAATTTGAGTAATAATAGTCTGAGCGCTATAATTTGTCCAGTTGATTTGCAAAGTAAAGATTGAGGGCACGGACAGTGGCAAAGACGTTATACGATAAGTTGTGGGAATCGCATGTTGTTCGCGACAACGGGGATGGCACTTGCCTGTTATATATTGATCGTCACCTGGTGCATGAAGTGACATCACCACAAGCTTTTGAGGGTTTACGTTTAGCGGGGCGCAAACCATGGCGGGTTGATGCCAATCTGGCGACCCCTGATCACAACGTGCCCACGACTGATCGTGCGCAGGGTATTAGTGATCCAGTTGCACGCTTACAGGTTGAAACGCTGGAAACAAATTGCCGTGATTTTAATATCACTGAATTTACCATGGATGATATTCGTCAGGGTATCGTCCATGTGATCAGCCCGGAACAGGGTGCGACCTTACCCGGAATGACCTTAGTTTGTGGCGATTCACATACTTCAACGCACGGTGCTCTGGGCGCGTTAGCCTTTGGTATCGGGACATCCGAAGTGGAGCATGTCTTAGCCACGCAATGTCTGGTGCAAAAGAAATCAAAATCCATGCTGGTGAAAGTTGAAGGTGAAACACCGGATGCGGTCACGGGTAAAGATATTATTCTGGCCATTATTGAAAAAATCGGCACGGCCGGTGGCACTGGTTATGCTATTGAATTTGCTGGTAAGGCCATTCGTGATTTGTCGATAGAAGGGCGGATGACCTTATGCAACATGGCAATAGAAGCCGGTGCGCGAGCAGGCATGGTTGCGGTCGATGATAAAACAATTGAGTATGTGAAGGGGCGTCCTTATGCACCCTCGGCGGCAATGTGGGAACAGGCCGTTGCCGACTGGAAAAATTTGGTTTCGGATAGTGATGCCATTTTTGATAAAGTGATTGAACTGGATGTTGAACAAATGCAACCCATGGTGACATGGGGAACGTCGCCGGAAATGGTAACAAGTATTAGCGGCAGTGTACCGGCTGTAAAAAGTTTTACCGATACAGTAAAGCAGGAAGGCGTGAACGCGGCATTAAATTATATGGGACTGGAAGAAAACACCGCTATTAGCGATATTTATCTGGATAAGGTATTTATTGGTTCCTGCACTAATTCACGAATTGAAGATTTGCGTGCTGCTGCGGCAGTTGCTAAAGGGCGAAAGGTCGCGGCTAACATTAAACTCGCCATGGTGGTGCCGGGTTCAGGTTTGGTTAAACAACAAGCTGAGCGTGAAGGGTTGGATAAAATCTTTATTGAAGCCGGTTTTGAATGGCGTGAACCGGGTTGCTCAATGTGCCTGGCCATGAATGCCGATAAACTGGAAGCAGGTGAACGCTGTGCGTCTACTTCAAACCGAAATTTTGAAGGGCGACAGGGGCAAGGTGGGCGAACCCATTTAGTCAGTCCGGCAATGGCTGCTGCCGCTGCGGTTAAAGGACACTTTGTTGATGTACGCAAGTTATAAGAGCAGGAGCAGAATATGGAAAAATTAAACACAGTAGAAGGTATTGTTGCTCCAATGGATCGGCCTAATGTCGACACCGATGCGATTATTCCCAAGCAGTTTTTAAAATCAATTAAGCGTAGCGGTTTTGGGCCAAATTTATTTGATGAATGGCGTTATCTCGATCACGGTGAGCCGGGTATGGACAACAGTGGACGGCCATTAAATCCTGATTTTGTTCTGAACCAGCCACGCTATGCCGGTGCTAATATTCTGATTGCGCGGGAAAACTTTGGTTGTGGTTCCAGCCGTGAACATGCACCCTGGGCATTACTGGATTATGGCTTTAGAGTTGTGATTGCTCCGAGTTATGCTGATATCTTTTTCAATAATTGTTTTAAGAATGGTATTTTACCGATTGTTCTGTCCGAAAATGAAGTGGATAGTATTTTTTCTGAAATAGCCGCAACTGAAGGTTACCAGTTAAAAGTGGATTTAAGCGCGCAAACAATCACCAAACCAGGTGGTGATGTACTTCATTTTGAAGTGGATGAATTTCGCAAGCACTGTTTAATAAACGGATTAGATGATATTGGCATGACATTAGAGCATATTGACGATATTAAAGCATACGAGCAACAGCGTGCGAAGCAAGCGCCGTGGTTGTTTAGTTAATTGTTATTAGCACAAAAAAAGATTGCTTCGCTATCGCTCGCAATGGCCTAATTTTTGTCATTGCGAGCGATAGCGAAGCAATCTTGCTAAGTATAGAAGCCACATTGGAAAAATACAGATTAAACTGTAGATGTTAACAGGATATAAATGATGACAAAGAAAATAGCAGTACTCCCCGGTGATGGTATTGGTCAGGAAATCGTTGCCGAAGCAGTAAAAGTAATCGATCGATTAAAACAAGCCTATGGCCTGGATGTTGAACTCGAACAGGGACTGGTCGGTGGTTCAGCCTACGATAAAACAGGCTCACCGTTACCGGAAGAAACACTTCAATTAGCAAGAGAGTCTGATTCAATTCTGCTTGGTGCAGTTGGTGGTTATAAATGGGAGTCGCTGGATATTGCCGTGCGACCGGAAAAAGGTTTATTAGGTTTGCGAGCCGAACTTGAATTGTTTGCTAACTTACGCCCAGCAATTTTATACCCACAGCTTGCCGATGCTTCTACCTTAAAACCCGAAGTGGTATCTGGTCTGGATATTATGATTGTGCGTGAGTTAACTGGTGGCATTTATTTTGGACAACCACGCGGTATTCGTACCCTCGATAATGGTGAACGCGAAGGTTATAACACGCTGGTTTACCGTGAGTCAGAGATCAGCCGAATTGCTAAAGTTGCGTTTGATATTGCAGCGAAACGTGATAACCGTGTTTGCTCGGTCGATAAAGCCAATGTACTGGAATGCACCGAACTGTGGCGTGAGGTTGTTAACAAAGAAGCACAGCGTTTCAGTAATATTGAACTGAGTCATATGTATGTGGATAACGCAGCAATGCAACTGGTGCGTGAACCAAAACAATTTGATGTGATGGTCACAACCAATATGTTTGGTGACATCCTATCCGATTGTGCTGCTATGCTGACCGGTTCTATCGGTATGCTGCCATCGGCATCACTGGATATCAATAGTAAAGGCATGTATGAACCCATTCATGGTTCAGCACCGGATATTGCTGGCAAGAATATAGCCAATCCACTTGCCACTATCCTGTCAGTTGCAATGATGCTGCGCTATTCCTTAAATGACGCTGAAAATGCCGACCGTATCGAAACTGCAGTGAATAAAGTACTGGATGATGGTTTGCGTACGCAGGATATTTATAGCGATGGCATGAAAAAGGTGAGCACGTCTGAAATGGGTGATGCGGTTTTAGCCGGGTTATAATTGCATTTAAGCAATAAAAGCTGGCTTATTATTTTATGGTATGAGATGGGTATTAGTTTGTCATTGCGAGCGATAGCGCGGTAATCCTGTCTTGCAATGAGCAAGGCTGTGATATTTAAAAGTTAGCGGAACAGGAATAATTTAGGGTATAAAAACGCATGGATTTACCTTTTCTTCGTACTCTTTGTGGTAATTTAAAAATTAAAGTAATAAAGGAATAAAATAATGAAACGTGTAGGTTTTGTCGGTTGGCGCGGTATGGTGGGCTCTGTTCTTATGCAACGGATGCAGGATGAAAATGACTTTAGCGATATTGAACCGGTTTTTTTTACAACATCACAAACCGGCCAGCCTGGTCCTGATGTGGGTAAAGACGTTGTCAGCTTAAAAAATGCCAAAGACATCAATGAGCTCAGTGTCATGGATATCATCGTCACGTGTCAGGGGGGAGACTATACCAAAGATGTTTATGCTTCATTACGCAAATCGGGTTGGGATGGTTACTGGATTGATGCTGCATCGTCTTTGCGTATGGAGGATGAAAGTATTATCGTTCTGGATCCGGTTAATAAAAATGTAATTACTGAAGGTATTCAATCGGGTATTAAAACTTACGTGGGTGGCAACTGCACGGTCAGTTTAATGTTAATGGCCGTGGGTGGATTATTCGAAAAAGATCTGGTTGAATGGATTACGCCGATGACTTATCAGGCCGCTTCCGGTGCGGGCGCTCGCAATATGCGTGAGCTCATTCGTCAGATGGGTGCAATTAACGATAATGTCAAAGCGCTCAATGAGGATCCTGCATCCGCCATTCTGGAAATTGACAAGAATGTGACCGACTTTATACGTAGTGATGCCTACCCAACCGAGCAATGGCCTGCACCGTTAGCGGCAAGCTTAATCCCATGGATTGATGTGCCACTCGAAAGCGGCCAGACCAAAGAAGAATGGAAAGCACAGGTTGAAACCAACAAAATATTAGGCCGTTCCGATAATCCGGTACCTATTGATGGCTTGTGCGTGCGCATTGGAGCCATGCGCTGTCATTCACAGGCCTTAACTATCAAGATGAAGCAGGATGTCCCGCTCGATGAAATCAACGACATGCTTGCACAGCATAATGATTGGGTTAAAGTGGTAAGCAATGAACCGGCGGTAACAATAAAAGAGCTGACACCCGCTGCCATCACTGGCACATTGACTGTACCGGTTGGCCGTATGCGCAAACTCTCAATGGGCAATGACTATTTGTCAGCTTTTACCGTCGGTGACCAGTTACTGTGGGGTGCTGCCGAACCTTTACGCCGTGTGTTGCGGATTTTGCTGGAAAACTAAATTTTATATCAATGATAGCGTACCTGTTTATTGCGCTTGCGGCTAAAGGGTGTACTTTCAATCGGTGAGGTTGAAAACAAACGGAAAACGACATAATTCTGACACATCAAAATTTTGAAATTATAAGTCATTGATTTATCAGGTGTTGAAATTCAGGCACAGTTTTTGCTCTAACAACTCTACATTATTACGAGTTGTTGGAGCCCATCGTGAAGGCAGAGTCTTTACAAATTAATAACCCGCATGAATTGCAAGATGCCTTTAAGGCATTTAACGATTTATCGAGCCAGTTATCATCATCGTATTTTGCTTTAGAAGAGCAGGTTGCAACATTAACCGAAGAGCTTATCGCGACAAAATCTGAGCGTATTAAAGAACTTCAGGAAAAAGAACAACTGGCCAAGCGCCTGGAATCCATCTTACATGCGTTGCCTGCGGGTGTGGTTGTTCTCGATGGTGAAGGGATTATAACAAGCTATAATGTGATTGCCTTAGAACTTCTGGGGGAGCCATTAGAACAGCAGTCATGGAATAGTGTTTCCCAACGTGTTTTTGATGTTAAAAACTCGCAACATGAAATCGCATTAAAAAATGGTCGTTGGGTAACATTATCAACCTGCCCGCTAGGGACAGAGCCGGGGCAAATTATTTTGCTCAATGATGTAACCGAGCAAAAGACATTACAGAATAACTTAAACCAGCAGCAACGTCTGGTAACAATGGGACAAACCGCTGCATCGCTCGCACATCAAATCCGTACGCCACTTTCTTCGGCTATCCTTTATTCTTCAAACTTAAAACGCCAAAATCTGACAAACAATGATCGTACGGCTCTTAGCGAAAAATTAATAGCCCGACTGCGTCATTTGGAACACCTGGTCAATGACATGCTGATGTATGCGCGAGGTACAAATGTATCAAATACGGTTTTTTCACTTTCGGATCTGGTTACTGAATTATTACAAACCATTGAACCACATATCGAAGCATCACATACGCATTTTGAATGGGAAAACAGAGTTAACAGTGATGCATACCTTAAAGGAAACCGTCAGATGTTAATCAGTTCATTGATTAATTTGTTTGTTAATGCCATTCAGGCGATGGGAGAAAAAGGGAGGTTGCTACTCAAAACACGTTTAAATAAAAACAATTTAATTATACAAATCCAGGACAATGGTATAGGTATTAAGGATGAAAATATAAATAGTGTATTTGAACCCTTCTTTACAACAAGAACGGATGGTACCGGATTAGGTTTAGCTGTTGTGCGTGCTGTTATACATGCACACAATGGCAAAATATCTGTAGCACAGGTTAAGCCACAGGGAACTGTTTTTAATATTGAAGTGCCTTTATTTGAAGAAGATAAAGAAATACAGATACAACAGAGCGCATAAAAAATTAAGGTTAAAGGTAATAAGTAATGAATAGAGCAACTGTATTAGTCGTAGAAGATGATATTTCATTAAATGAAGCACTCACCGATACTCTTGAATGTGCAGGATACAAAGTGGGGTCGGTTAATGATGGTCGAGAAGCTTTACGTTATCTGGATAAGCACGATGTTGATCTGGTTATCAGTGATATTCATATGCCTAACATGGAAGGCACTAATTTACTGGAAAAAATTAAAAATTCTAAACCAGATTTACCTGTTATGTTAATGACTGCATACGGAACAATTGAACAAGCGGTTTTAACTATTCGAAATGGTGCAGTGGATTACCTGGTGAAACCCTTTGAAGCTGAAGTGCTGGTGAATATGGTCGAACGCTATGTTGGTTATGCAGATTTAAATGAAGATGACATTATTGCGGTTGATGAAAACAGTAAAAGTGTGTTTGAAATAGCAAAGCGTGTTGCACCAAGCGATGCAACCGTGATGATAACCGGTGACAGTGGAACAGGTAAAGAAGTGGTTGCCCAGTATATTCACAAACACTCTAACCGTTCAGCTAATCCGTTTGTTGCTATTAACTGTGCTGCAATTCCAGAGAATATGTTGGAAGCAACCCTGTTTGGTTATGAAAAAGGTGCCTATACAGGTGCCTATAAATCCAGCCCTGGTAAGTTTGAACAGGCACAGGGAGGCACATTATTACTTGACGAAATATCTGAAATGGATCTGGGTTTACAGGCAAAATTACTGCGTGTATTACAGGAACGTGAAGTTGAACGGCTGGGTGGCAATAAAATTATTGATCTGGATGTGCGGGTTTTGGCAACATCAAACAGAAACATGCTGGAAGAAGTTAAAAAAGGAAATTTCCGAGAAGATTTATTTTACCGGTTAAATGTTTTTCCTTTGCAGATTCATTCGTTACATAACCGACGTAAGGATATTGTACCTTTAGCCGAACATATTATGACTAAAAATGCACGCTCAATGGGTATAGCAATACCAAAACTAACATTAACAGCGTGCAATAAGTTAGAAGCCTATCCGTGGCCGGGTAATGTAAGAGAGCTGGATAATGTAATACAACGTGCAATGATATTACACAAAAATGAAAAGATAACAGAAGAGGATATTTACTTTCCACTGGATGCAGATAGTCCTGCTTTTTCGAGTGCTAGCTTGAATGCAAATTTAATGAATACAGATAAAGAAAGAGAAGATGAAGCAGAAAAAACATCTATTGAAGAATATAAAATAACAGGCAAAGCCGATGCAGCTGAAGAATTTTCTATTGCTTCTAATGCAGGTGGCTCAGAACAAAATAAAGACTCATTAAATGGCGGCTTACGTCATCATGAATGGGATTTGATCCTGCAGGCCATTAAAGATACAAAAGGCAGCCGTAAGGACACAGCAGAAAAGTTGGGCATTAGCCAGCGCACATTACGTTATAAGTTGGCACGCATGCGCAAAGAAGGTGTTGATGTTCCAGGTGCACGGAGTTTAGCTTAGCGGTTAATCATATTTACTATTAATAAACAGTCATATAAAGAGAAAGAGAGATGAGTAACAATACAATCGGTGTCAATGATTTGCTAGCCCAAATGCGGGCAATGTCTGAACAGGCTAAAGGATTACAAAATACTTTTAAAACACCCGATATTAATACTGTTTCAGCAGATAGTAAAACAGACACACAAAATTCATTTTCAACTTTATTGAAAAATTCAATTAATAAGGTCAATGAGACGCAGGCGCAAACCAATAAGTTGCAAGAGGCTTTTCAGAAAGGTGACCCCGATGTGCCAATTGCAGAGGTAATGATGGCAATGCAAAAGTCGAGCGTTTCATTTCAGGCGATGCTGCAGGTAAGAAACAAGATAGTGAAGGCCTATCAGGATATTATGAATATGCCTGTTTAACCCGATTTCTATAGAGAGATAAGATGGATTTAACTAAAACAGATAATTTAAACAATTCCTTTGTCGGTATGTCTGAGTTGCCAGTTGTGCGACAAATTGGCTTACTGTTGGGGCTTGCTGCCAGCATTGCTATTGGCATCGCAATTGTATTTTGGGCTCAGGCTCCATCCTATAGCGTATTGTTTTCTAATATTTCGGCAAAAGACAGTAATGAAGTTGTTCAGGTACTTCAGCGCATTGGGGTTAAATATAAACTTGATTTATCCAGTGGTTCTATACTGGTTGATAATGAAAGTGTCCAACAGGCACGGATAGAACTTGCAGCAGAAGGTTATCCAAAATCGTCTGGAATTGGTTTTGAGTTATTACAAAAAGATGAAAGCATTGGTACAAGTACTTTTTTGCAAAATGCAAGATACCATCGGGCAAAGGAGGAAGAGCTTTCGCGTACAATAAATACCATTGCTGCGGTTAAAAATAGTCGGGTGCATTTAGCATTACCAAAAGATACGGTTTTTATTAGAGACCAGAAGAAAGCCCGTGCATCTGTTATGCTGGAATTAGCATCCGGACATACCTTACCTAAACGCCATATTGTTGCTATTACACATTTAGTTGCTTCCAGTATATCTAACTTATCCGTTGATGATGTAACAGTCGTTGATTCAAGTGGTAACCTGCTAACAAATAATAGCGAGTTGGATGAACTTAATATTACTGAAACACAGTTTGCATATACTCAAAAACTGGAACAGTATTATATACAGCGTATTGAAAATATTTTAGTACCCGTTGTCGGTAAAAATAAAGTACGGGCACAGGTTGTTGCAGATATTGACTTTACCCGTTCAGAGAGCACATCCGAATCTTTTATACCCGATCCGGCTGCGGTACGGAGTGAGCAGCGTTTTGAGGAACAATCTGTTGGTAGTAATGCAAATGCAGGTATTCCTGGCGCATTATCCAATGAACCACCTGCAGCTGGAACAGCTCCTGAGCAAGTACAGCAACAAAATGCACAGGCAAAAAATCAACCGCCAAGTAAAAATCAACGACGTTCAACATTGAATTATGAACTTGATCGCACCATTAATCACACCAAAAAATCACCAACAACATTACGTCGAATTTCAGTTGCTGTTGTTATTGATGACAAGGTGTCTGTTGATAAAGAAGGTGAAACAGTACGAACAAAATACACCGAAGATGAATTGACTCAAATCGCACAACTGGTTCGGGAAGCGGTTGGTTTTAACAGCTTACGAGGTGATAGTGTAAACGTAATTAATACCAGATTCATTGATAAGTCGACACTGGAAGCACTACCTGAGATTCCAATTTGGGAACAAAGCTGGTTCTGGAGCATAGTAAAGCAAAGCCTTGCCGGTTTAGCAGTATTATTTCTTATTTTCGGCGTACTTAAACCAACTATTCGTAGTTTGGCAAACTACCATCCTGTTACCGAGTCTGAAGAAGATGAGTTAGCCGAAGATCAGCTTACATTAACAGGGCCTGAAGGAGCCGCTTTGCTAGATGAACTTCCTGTTTACGAAAATGATCTAGTGGCAGCGAAAACACTTGCATCACAGGAACCTAAACGTGTTGCCCAGGTTGTTAAAGACTGGATATCAGATGAATAATATTACTATTATAAAAACAAGTTATAAATAAATGGCTGAAGCAAAAAAAATAAATGGTGTTGAACGCGCAGCGGTTTTTCTTCTTACTCTGGGAGAAGAGGATGCTGCTGAAGTATTAAAACATATGTCACCCAAAGAGGTGCAAAAGATAGGCGAGGCAATGGCATCAATTGATGGCATTGATAAAAACACAGTCAGTGATGTACTGGCTAACTTTGTAGACAAAGTAGATGCACATACTGCTTTAGGTGTTGGCAATGAAGATTATTTACGTAATGTTCTGGAATCTGCTCTGGGTAAAGACAATGCAGGCAGTATTCTCGATAGGATTTTACTGGGGCGTAAATCCAAAGGCATTGAAAGCCTGAAATGGATGGAACCACGAGCAATTGCAGACATTATTCGACTCGAACACCCGCAAATTATTGCCATTGTTTTATCTTATCTGGAACCAGATCAGGCAGCCGAAATTCTGTCTGCTATCCCGGAAAATATGCGAGTCGATGCATTAATGCGCATTGCATTATTAGATGGTATCCAGCCAAAAGCTATGAATGAGCTCGATGAAGTGCTTGAGCACCAGTTCTCTGGCAATGCGGACAGCATTAAATCTTCAGGGGTAGGGGGATTAAAAACAGCCGCAAATATCCTCAACTTTATGGATAGTTCAATAGAAAGTGAAATTATGGAAGGCGTTCGTGAAAACGATGCAGAAATGGGTGATGGCATACAGGAACTGATGTTTGTGTTTGATAATCTGGTTGATGTGGATGATCGTGGTATTCAGTCACTATTACGTGAAATTTCATCAGAGAATTTAATTGTTGCATTAAAAGGTGCAGACGAAGAAATTAAAGAGAAAATATTTAAAAACATGTCAAAACGTGCCGGTGAAATGCTACGCGATGACCTGGAATCGAAGGGGCCTGTGCGGTTGAGTGACGTTGAAGCTGCGCAAAAAGAAATTCTAGCCATCGCACGGCGTATGTCTGACGCCGGTGAAATATCATTAGGTGGCAGTGGCGGAGATGAGTTTGTCTAAAACAATTACATCGAAAGTTATTACTCAGGAAGCTGGCGATGGTTATGCTAAATGGGAGCTCCCTAATGTTTCCGATTCTTCGTTACAATTGCCGACTGCACAGGAAATAGAACAGATTGAAACAGCCGCTTATAATGAAGGATTAAAGTCGGGTTATGAAGATGGTTTAAAAAAGGGGCTAGCTGAATCACAACAGGAAATCACGCAGCGTTGCATAAATCTGGACAATATCCTGAATTTTCTACATCGTCCTCTGGATGATCTGGACGAAAAAGTAACCGAACAGCTATTTCAATTAGCTATGACGGTAACTGGCCAGCTTATTCGCCGGGAGTTACACACCGATCCCGGGCAGATTGTTGCGGTGGTACGTGAAGCAATGGCTGCGCTACCAATTGCCGAACGTAAAGTAAATATTTATTTACACCCAGAAGACGCCAATATTGTTCGTGACACGCTTTCACTGCAGCACGACAGTGAATCTCAGCCCTGGCGAATCATCGAAGATCCGCTTTTGTCTCGCGGTGGTTGTCGATTACAGGCCGGTCAATCCTATATTGATGCCAGTGTAGAAAAACGTCTTAATCGTATTATTGCAACCCTGCTTGGGGGTGAAAGAAATTCTGATTTAAATATTTATGCTGATACATCTCTGGACAGTGATACGAATAGTGAAACTCTTGCGGAAGACGATGTTGTTGATACTCCGAGTCTGGACAATAAAGAAGATCCATTCGATGGTATCGAGTCCAGAATTGATAAGGCATGTGATGCAGACAAAGATTTAAATAATGACTAGCTTAAAATCATCTAACGATATTGTAGCAGCACATCAGAAAAACTGGCTAGGTAAATTACTGGAATATCAGGCCAGAATGCCAGATGCATCTTCAATGCTGGTGGAAGGAAAGGTTACCCGTATGGTGGGTATGACACTGGAAGCCCTTGGTTGTCAGGCTGCCGTTGGCGTGCGTTGTGAAGTTGAAAATCAGAACGGTGAATCGATTGAAGCGGAAGTGGTGGGTTTTAATGGCGATCGTCTTTACTTAATGCCAACTGGTAGTATTCAGGGTATTCAACCGAATGCACGCGTTATTCCATCAAATAATATTTATGAAGTACCCGTGGGTGCTAATTTATTAGGTCGTGTACTTGATGGAACCGGTCGGCCATTGGATGGTAAAGGCCCGCTTAATACCACCGAAACCATTGCGTTAAATGGAAAACCGATTAACCCTTTAGATCGGGCACCGATAACGGAACCACTGGATGTGGGAGTACGGGCAATCAATGCACTGCTCAGTGTTGGGAGAGGACAACGGCTGGGGTTATTTGCCGGTAGTGGCGTAGGTAAAAGTGTTTTGCTTGGCATGATGACGCGTTATACAACCGCCGATGTGATTGTCGTGGGGTTAATTGGTGAACGGGGTCGGGAAGTAAAAGACTTTATCAATAATATTTTAGGCGATGAAGGTATGGCGCGTGCGGTGGTGGTTGCGGTACCTGCTGATCAAACTCCGGTTATGCGCTTGCACGGTGCTTTTATGGCAACCAGTATTGCCGAATATTTTCGTGACCAGGGAAAGAATGTTTTACTGTTAATGGATTCGCTAACCCGTTTTGCACAGGCTCAGCGAGAAATTGCGCTAGCAATTGGTGAGCCACCAGCAACCAAAGGTTATCCACCTTCTGTTTTTGGCAAGTTGCCACAACTGGTTGAACGGGCAGGCAATGCGACGGAAGGGAATGGTTCAATTACTGCTTTTTATACAGTGTTAACTGAAGGTGATGACCAGATGGATCCCATCGCAGATGCAAGTCGTGCTATTCTTGATGGCCATATTGTACTGTCTCGTTCACTTGCCGAGTCAGGCCATTTCCCTGCGGTAGATGTCGAAGCCTCTATAAGCCGGGTGATGGTTGACATCATTGACAAAGACCATTTACAAACAGTGCAGAAATTTAAACATATTTATTCAACCTATAGAAAAAATGAAGATTTGATAACGATTGGTGCTTATACACAGGGTTCTGACGTACGTGTAGATCAGTCGATAGTATTACAGCCGCATTTTATGGCATTTCTAAAACAGGATATGGACGAACCGGCCACCTACAAACAAAGTTTGCAGGAACTAGAAAATTTATTTGAACAGTTACAGGAAACAGAACAGGCCTTGCAAACTGTTGATCCGTTTGCCCCCATGCCGGATACAGAAGCATTACCACAATAAGCCATAACAATCACAACGTGTTGCATAGCGAGCGAGTACTCTAATGAGAAGCCGCAAATTATCTTATTGTAGTTAATAGTGGCGTAAAATTTGCTACTATTCATTATAGGAAATAGTTTTAAAGAGTGTATTTAAATGAAAAAATCGCAACGCTTTTCAATCCTGGCTGATTTGGCGAAGAGCAAAGAGCAGGCTGCAGCCATTGCGTTAGGCACATCAAATCGAATCTATTCCGAGAATATTGAAAAACTGAAAGCACTAAAAACTTACCGTGAAGAATATTTAAAGCGCTTTGCAGAAAATGGTCAGCAGGGTATGGGTGTTGTCGCAATGCAAACATATAAAGGATTTATCAACGATCTGGATCAGGCAATTCTGGATCAGCAGGTGAAAATAGCCGAAGCTGAACAACAGTGTCGGGCATCAAAAAAAATATGGGAACAGGTACACACTAAAACACGAATTATGGATACGACGGTTAGTCGGTTTGAGCAACAAGAACATTACCATGAAGAACGACGAGAACAAAAAGAAATGGACGATCGCCCCTACTCGCATAAAATTGATATTGACCATTAATTTGGTGTTTTCAGGCTAATATATTTAAGCAAGTCTTCTTACCAATTTGTAACTGGCACAGAGTTTGCTCTATTGCTAATTAAGAAATTAATTTTTATTGCGCATTTAGAGAACATAAAGTGTCTGATACTGCTATTTCATCGCAAATTGCTTTAGAAACGAGTGCCGACCAGAAGGCAATGGCTGCCTCATCTGCCGATAAAAATTCTGTTTCAGATTCACAAGGCTCTGAATTTAAAGAAATTTTAAGTAAAAGCCAGAAAAAAAACCTTCAGCACAACAACGTAGAACAAACACAGAATGCTGTCCTGGAAAGCGCTAAATTTGCCGAATTACCACTGGATTTCGTTAACTTAAATGCATTACTTAACTCATCGGTATTAGCGAATCCGCACTTTGCCGGTTTAAATGCAACGGCCATCCCCGGCAATTTATTGCCAGCCCAGCAGCAGGCAAATGGCTTACTAACAAAAACAGATGACGCACTCGTTGCAGCCAACTTTTTGAATAGTGGACTTAACGCTGGCATTACAAGAAGCCATCTTGCTGAAACCAATCCAGTACTTAGCAGTCAATTTGCGATGAATAGTCATTTATCAGCAGATGACGGTTTGTTCACTGCACAATTAACGGCTAATCTTATGGAGGGAAACACGGCTAACTTAAAGCAGCTGAATGCCCAGATGATGAGCCAGGCCTTAATTAAGGCAGAGCCCGTTCTTGATCAGGATTTACTCACTTCGCCACACTCCTCCTTTATGCTTAATCAGAGCTTTGCATTAAAACCGGCAGGATCGATGCTGCCAGCAATGACTGTCTCGCCAGATAATGCACAATGGAATCAACAGGTTGGAGAGCGAATTAACTGGATGATTAATGGCCAGATGCAGCGTGCAGAAATTCGTCTTGACCCACCTGAACTGGGTTCGCTGGATATTCGTTTGAACATTGCAAAAGACAATCAGGCATCGGTTCTGTTTTATGTGAATAACACCACTGCCAAAGAGGCGATTGAATCTGCTATTCCACGCCTGCGCGAAATGCTTGAACAACAAGGATTGGACTTGGCGAACGTTGATGTTTCGCAGCAAAGCTTTCAACAACAGCAGTCGGCTTTTGCAGAATATGACAATAATGATGCAAACGACTCCTCACCGACCATGCGCTTAAATGGAGCAAACCAGTCAGATGAAGAAACTATATTAGCCGTAACTGATTTATCAACTGGAAATTCAGCCCATTTACTCGACACTTTTGCATAGCACTCTATTTTGACTATCCATTCAAACCGGATCAGTTTCCTTTAAATTAAATCTAAAGCTTTGCCACTATATGACGATACATAGCTTGAACATAGCCTGACTATGCTCATTTTAGCTATTTAGAAGGAGAAAAACTAATGGCAAAAATTCTTGCAGTGGATGACTCAGCATCAATGCGACAAATGGTGTCCTTTACCTTAAAAGGAGCAGGGTTTGATGTGGTTGAGGCATCAGATGGCGTCGATGCTTTAGGTAAAGCGAAAGGAGATAAATTTGATCTTGTTATCTCTGATGTGAATATGCCAAACATGGATGGGCTCACGCTAGTAGGTGAGCTAAGGAAACTCGGCGATTTTAAATTTATCCCCATCTTGTTACTAACAACAGAAAGCTCGATGGAAAAGAAAAAAGAAGGTAAAGCTGCTGGTGCAACGGGCTGGATTGTTAAACCGTTTAATCCGGATCAATTACTAAAAACAGTTAATAAAGTATTGGGATAATTCGATAGAAGGATAAGCACATGTCAATTGATATATCACAATTTCTAGACACTTTTTATGAAGAAAGCTTTGAAGGTCTGGATATTATGGAATCAGAATTACTCAACCTGGATGTGGGTGAAGCTGATGAAGAAGTGATTAATACCATTTTTCGTGCTGCACATTCTATAAAAGGGGGCAGTGGTACATTTGGATTGAATGCCGTTGCAGATTATACCCATGTAATGGAAACACTGTTAGATGAAATGCGTTCCGGGCAGCGTGAAGTAACACAAAATGCAGTAGATGTTTTATTACGTTCAGTTGATGTTCTACGTTCAATGTTGCTTTCATTAAAAGACAACGAAGAACTGAATCATGACACAATTACTAAAACACATGAAGAACTAAAAATACTTCTAAGAGGTGAAAATAATTCATCAAAACCAACTGTGTCGGACAATGCAGAAACCAGAACAGCACCGCAGGAAAAAACATCTGGCTGGACAATTACCTTTAAGCCGAATGCGGATATGCTACAAACAGGCAACGACCCTGTGCGTATTATACGCGAACTGGATTCACTTGGAGATATTTCGGTTGAGGTGAATACAGATCAATTACCTGAACTTGAATTAATAGACCCCGAGCTCAGTTACTTAAGCTGGACTATCAAAGTATCTGGTGATGTTGAGGAAGGTGATATCAGGGAATGTTTTGAGTGGGTTGAAGATGAATGCGAACTTTCTATCACAGCGGATAAAGTAGAGTCAACTAGCATTGCTAAATCGGATGTAGCGGCACCCGTATCGGTTCCCGCTGCAGATGAGCGCCGCGAAGGTGATCGCCGTAAGGGTGATCGCCGTACTTCGGCAAAATCTACCAGTAAAAAATCGGCAGAGTCCAGTTCCATCCGCGTCAATATCGATAAAGTCGATGACCTAATCAATATGGTGGGTGAGCTGGTTATCACCCAGTCCATGCTAAGCCAGATTGGCGACAGTGAAGAGTTTGACAATGCAGCATTAGAAAGACTCAATGATGGCTTAACTCAACTTGAACAACATACCCGTGAGCTACAGGAAAGCGTGATGCGTATTCGGATGATGCCTATCAGTTTTGCCTTCCAGCGTTTTCCACGTTTAGTTCATGATTTAAGCAGCCAGTTAGACAAGAAAATTGAACTGGTATTAACCGGCGAATCAACCGAGCTGGATAAAACTGTAATGGAAAAAATTGGTGATCCGCTGGTTCATCTGGTGCGTAATTCATTGGACCATGGAATCGAAACACCACAAGTACGACTTGAAAATGGCAAGAGTGAAACAGGTACTATTGAGCTTAATGCCTTTCACCAAGGTGGCAATATTGTTATCGAAATTAAAGACGACGGAGCCGGTCTTAACCACGAACGAATTTTGGCCAAGGGTATCGAAAACGGCATTATTACGACGGAAGATAAATTAACACATGATCAAATCAATGATCTTATCTTTGCCCCCGGCTTTTCAACCGCAGAAGTGGTTAGTGATGTCTCCGGCCGTGGTGTTGGTATGGATGTGGTGCGAAGAAATATTCGTGCACTCGGTGGCACGGTTGATGTGAAATCTGAAGCCGGTGTCGGCAGCGTCTTTACCATCCGTTTACCGCTTACACTCGCCATACTTGATGGTCAGCTTATTCGGGTGGGTAAGGAAACCTATATTGTACCACTAATTTCCATTATAGAATCTCTGCAAGTGAACCCTGAAATGATTAGCAGTGTAACGGGCGCAGCAGATGTTTATAAATTACGTGATGATTATATCCCGATTGTTCGGTTGTATGACATTTTTGGAATAGAAGCCGACACAACCGATATATCAGAAAGTTTACTTGTTGTGGTTGAGAATGAAGGCAAGAAAATAGCAATCTGTGTAGATGAATTACTAGGTCAGCAACAAGTTGTAATTAAAAGTTTAGAAACGAACCTGAAACAAATTGATGGCCTATCCGGCGCAACGATTCTTGGCAATGGTACTGTTGCCCTGATACTCGATATTAGCGGTGTAATGCAGCTTTACCAATATTCAGGAAAAACATCGGCTGTTACCGGACAGCCAAAAATTATAGCTGCGTAAGGAGCAGGACATGGCCGAAGCCGCACAACAATCAACAGAACAAATTGAAGTAAATGACAGCGAAGAAGATATGAATGAGTTTCTTACCTTTATGCTAGCAGGTGAAGAATACGGTGTTGATATTTTACGTGTGCTGGAAATTAAAGGCTGGGACGATGTGACATCATTACCAAATATGCCGGATTATATTCGAGGTGTTATCAATTTGCGAGGTACCATTGTACCTATTATTGATTTACGTCGCCGTTTTGGCCTGAAAATACTGGAGTATGGCCCAACAACCGTTGTCATTGTCTTGCGGGTTCAGTCCAGGGGACATGCCGATAGAACCATGGGTATAGTTGTCGATGGTGTATCAGATGTGTACCAGGTGAAAACAGAAAATGTAAAAAAATCACCGGATTTTGGCACGGCAGTAGATACGGAATTTGTAAGAGGTATGGCAACGGTTGAAGAAAAAATGGTTGTAATTCTAAACATTGATCATATGTTGAATTCCAATGAACTTTCAACGGTTGACTCGTTAAGTAACGATTAATTTATAGCTGTATTTTAAAGTAGATTAAAGCAGGTAGTCATCATGTTAGTTCAAAAGATACATTGCATAGCAGCAAAAGCAAACAAACTGGAACTGACTCCTGGAGTATGTCCGTTTTTACGCAAAGTGTCACACTATCGGCATAAAACAGTTTCTAAATGGCATTACCTAAAAGAGTTAATGTCGGGTCTGGCCTGGTTAGGTTAATGTAAAACCGGTAAAGAGTTTGCCGGAAAATTGGAGAATACGTTGGTGCGCTTGGTATCAGTGGTAAATCAGAAAGGTGGTGTTGGTAAAACCACCACGGTTGCTAATCTTGGGCATATGCTTGCTATGCAAGGTAATAAAGTGACTACTATTGATCTGGACCCACAAGGCAGTCTAACAATAAGCCTTGGGCAGGCCGATAAAACTTTACCCGGTATCGGTGAAGTACTTCTTGATGACCTCTCACTAAAGGATGTGACCCATGAAGTTCGCAAGAATATGAAACTGGTTTCTTGCGGACCAAGGCTGGCTGAACTGGAACAAATGCATCAGGGCAGTTCGGAAATTGCGAACCGGTTGAAAAAAATTTTACGAAAAATGAAAAATCAGGATTTTGTATTACTTGATTGTCCTCCATCATCCGGCTTTTTAGTCGTGAGTGCTTTGTATGCAACCAATGAAATTATTATTCCGGTTGCAGGTGATTATCTTGCTCTGCATGGTATGTCCCACCTGATTGGAACACTTACACAGTTTGAAAAGTCATTAAAATTAAAACATAAAACGTGGATTGCAATCACACGCTATCACCCTCGTCGTAAATTATCCAGAGATGTGCTTGATAACCTGGTATCACATTTTCCCGGTCAGGTGCTAAAAACATCCATAAGAGAAACATCAGCACTTGCAGAAGGCCCTGGTTTTGGTATGACGGTATTTGAATATCGAAATAGTAGTAATGGTGCAGAAGACTATAAAAAGCTGGCACTGGATTTTACTAACGGACGAACATTACAATGAGCAAAACAATGATAGGTCTGGATCCGCTTGCCTGGTTATCGCCCGATAAGAGTGATGCCCAACCTAAAAAGAAAGCAGCAAAGAAAAAGACCAAAAAGAAAGTGGCCAAAAAGAAGGTGGCCAAAAAGAAGGTGGCCAAAAAGAAAGTAGCCAAAAAGAAAGTGACAAAGAAAAAGGTGGCTAAAAATAAAGTTGCATTAACAACGGCTGTTAAAAATACCCCCCCTGAAAAAATACCACATAAAAAACCTGTGAATATTAAGGAAGCAGAGCAGGTAGCGGTTACTCCAGTGGTTGAACAACAGGTTATGGAAACTGAAACAAGTGAAATAGAGGAGAATCCTGTAATGGGCTCAGTAATTAAACTAAACGATGTGCAGGATATTTCACAAGTTGCTGAATTGCAGCAGCAAATAGAAAATTTAATGAATAATGCCGATATTATTTTTGATGGTGGTGCAGTTGAAAGAATAGATGCCGCATCGTTACAACTTTTAACCTGTGCTTTTAAACAAGCTGGAAAATACGGTTCCAAAGTGAGTTGGCAGGCATCATCTGATACTTTAAAAAAATCAGCCGAATTACTGGGGTTAACAGAACATATTGGTCTGCAGGCTTAATGTTTTATGGGAAATACTGTAAATACAGGTAAAGAAATTACCTGATTTGACGATATTACTTTAAGCAGAGCTTAATTTATAAGTTTGCATGAAAAAATTAGCAGCAAGGTGATTGAAAAAATGAACGCTACAAATGAATCATTTCAGAACGACTATGTTTCACCACTCGGTCTGGATGTAAAAATATTGGAAGACAGTTTTAACCTGTTGGCTCCACGCGCAGAAGAACTGGTTAAGAATTTTTATACAGAATTGTTTAAGCAACATCCTGCTGTTGTTCCAATGTTTAAAAACACCAATCCAGATGAGCAGCAAAAAAAATTACTTGCTGCATTAAAACTGGTGATTGCCAACTTAAGAAAGCCGGACGTTCTGGGGGATGCCTTAAAAGGGCTAGGCAGTAAGCATCAAGGTTATGGTGCTGCACCTGAGCATTATCAGGCTGTTGCCACTACGCTTATTGGTGTTATGAAAGAAATGGCGGGTGATTTGTGGAACAGTCAAATTCAATCAGCATGGGAACATGCTTTAAATACAATTGCAGAAGTGATGCTATCCGGATATGAAGATGAGAGGCCAACAACTATGAGTAACAACACATTAAATGAAGATGAACGACTGGAACTGATTCGTATGCGCTCATCAGTGAATGGTGCAATGCAGGCCATGATGATGATAGACAGAGATTTCAATGTCACTTATGCCAATCAGTCGACAATTAATTTACTCACAAAACATGAAGCGACTTTAGCCAGTGTTTTTCCAGGTTTTAAAGTCAGTGCAATTGTGGGTAGCAATATCGATGTTTTTCATAAGAACCCGGCACATCAGCGCCAGCTTTTATCTAATCCGGCTAACTTGCCCTATCAAACCGATATTTCTGTTGGTGATTTAAAATTTGCCTTAAATGTTTCAGCAATCATGAATGACAAAGGCGAATATATTGGTAACACGTTGGAGTGGCGAGATGTCACTGAAGAACGCGCAAAAGAAATTGAGGTTGCACGGTTACAGTCGGCTGTTGATGGTGCCGACGCGAATTTGATGATTTGCGATACAGACTTAAATATTACCTATGCCAACCCTGCAGTGGTTGGGATGTTGTTAAATCGTGAAGCTGAATTACGCCAAATCTTTCCCGGTTTTGATGCAAATAATCTGGTTGGACAAAATATTGATCAGTTCCATAAAAATCCTGCGCATCAACGTTCTTTACTGGGTAATACAGCCAGTTTACCTGCCAATGCAGAAATTAAAGTGGGGGAGTTAGAGTTCAGTGTCAATGCCACTGCGATTACTGACCACAACGGTAACCTGATGGGTAATATGGTGGAATGGCGTGATATTACCGAGCAAAAAGATGCTGAACGACAAATTCAGAATTTAATTGATAATGCAGTACAAGGCCAGTTAGATGCACGTATTGATACATCCACACTCACTGGTTTTATGAAAACGCTTGGTGAAGGTGTGAACGAGTTAATGGAAACGGTAGTGACACCAACACGAGAAGTACAGCGAGTGATGGCTGGTTTAGCGGAGGGTGATTTAAGTCAGACAATGGATGGCGAGTTCTCAGGTGAATTTGCACAATTACGTGATGCAACGAATTCATCTATTAGTAACCTTTTAAATATGGTTAATGAAATCCGCAGTTCAGCAGACAGTATTCAATCTTCTTCTGGTGAAATTGCACAAGGCAATGCCGATTTAAGTCAGCGTACGGAAGAACAGGCATCTAGCCTGGAAGAAACCGCATCGAGCATGGAAGAAATGACATCGACGGTGAAACAAAATGCAGACAATGCACGTCAGGCAAACCAGTTGGCTGCCGCTGCAAGAGAGCAGGCTGAAAAAGGCGGGGCAGTTGTTAGTAATGCAGTAAGTGCCATGTCAGCGATTAATGACAGTAGCAAACAAATCGCCGATATTATTGGCGTAATTGACGAAATTGCATTCCAGACTAATTTATTGGCGCTCAATGCTGCAGTGGAAGCAGCACGTGCGGGCGAGCAAGGCCGAGGTTTTGCTGTTGTCGCGGGTGAAGTGCGTAACCTGGCGCAACGTTCAGCCGGTGCTGCAAAAGAAATTAAAGGTTTGATTAAAGATTCTGTCGAGAAGGTTGAAGAAGGTTCACGTTTAGTGGATGAGTCGGGTTCAACGCTGGACGAAATTGTAAATGCGGTTAAAAAGGTAAGTGATATTATTTCTGAAATCTCAGCCGCCAGTGATGAACAGTCATCCGGTATTGAGGAAGTGAATAAAGCGATTAGCAGCATGGATGAAATGACCCAGCAAAATGCGGCATTAGTAGAGGAAGCCGCAGCAGCCGGTGAAGCGATGAATGATCAGGCTAAATCAATGAATGAGTTAATGGACTTCTTTGAGGTAGGTGAAGAAGACGAGCAAGCGGTTTCCCCAGCCGCCGCAGCACCTGCACGCAGCGTGGCAGCAAGGCCTGCTGCAGCCAGAACCGCACCTAAGCGTCGAAAAGTAGTGGATGAGTCAGACGAATGGGAAGAGTTCTAAATGCAGGCAGCTAGAAAAAGTGCACAATTATTAAATAATCGTGAATTCGAATTTTCTGCTAAAGACTTTAAGTATATTAGTGATGTGATAGCTGACAGAACAGGGATAGTTCTGTCGGATGCAAAACATGATATGGTTTATAGTCGGCTTGCACGGCGTTTACGTCAACTCAAGTTAACAGAGTTTTCGCAATACCTTAGTTTAATAAAATCCGGTGATGAAAATGAAATTCTGGAATTTACCAATGCCATCACGACCAATTTAACTTCGTTTTTTCGAGAAAAACACCATTTCGAATATCTACGGAATAAAGTATTACCCGAATTGAAAAAAACAAAAATGGATCGTCGTATTCGTGTTTGGTCCGCTGGTTGTTCATCCGGTGAAGAGCCGTATTCTATTGCCATGACTATCCGTGATGTGTTTCCTACTTTGGATGGCTGGGACATTAAAATACTGGCAACCGATCTGGATACCAATATGGTACAACGTGCCAGTGATGGTATATATACGGAAGAACGTGTTGCCGGGCTGGATAAAGCACATTCAAAAAAATGGGTTAAGCGTGGTAAAGGTGAACATGAAGGCCAAATCCGAATGTCGAAAGAATTACGTGACATGATTACCTTTAAGCAACTTAATTTAATGGATGACTGGCCGATTCGTGGCCCATTTGACTTTATGTTTTGTCGGAACGTGGTTATTTATTTTAATAAAGAAACACAAAGAGAATTGTTTGACCGTTATGCCGATTTGGTTGACGATCAGGGTTATTTATTTATTGGGCATTCAGAGTCACTTCATAAAGTATGCCAGCGATTTAATTTAATAGGCCAAACCATTTATCAGAAGGTGAAATAGCTTTTATGGTCGGGTTGCTGAAAAAACAACGTGAAACAAGAAGCCGTTGTTTACCCGGTTTTGAGCATATCAACCGTTATTGGGATAAAGTGCATGAAGTGGATGCGGCTAAAATCCTCCCCGGTGAATTTTATGTAACAAGGGAACATGAGCTTGTTTCGACAGTATTAGGTTCCTGTGTGTCGGCCTGCATTCGTGACACGAAGCTGGGTGTTGGGGGTATGAACCATTTTATGCTGCCTGCAGAAAAAGGAGCCAGTTTAGACACCAATAGTGAGTCAGCCCGTTATGGTAACCATGCAATGGAAATGCTAATTAATGCTATTTTAAAAGCCGGTGGTTTAAAAAAAAATCTGGAAGTTAAATTATTCGGTGGTGGGCGCGTACTTGCTTCCATGTCAAAGATAGATGTCGGTCAGCAGAATATCGATTTTATTCGTCATTATGTTGAAATGGAAAAATTAATGGTTGCAACAGAAGATTTGGGTGATATTTACCCCCGCAAGGTGTTGTACTTTCCTCAGACTGGCCGTGTGCTTATGAAAAAACTCCGCAAAGTACATAATGAAACATTAGAAAAACGTGAACAAAGGTATCAGGAACAACTTCGTCAAGAGCGAATTGATTCAGGCGATATTGAGTTATTTTAAAGATGGATTTAAATTAGTATGAGTAAAATTAAAGTCCTTATTGTTGATGATTCTGCCCTTGTGCGGAAAATATTAACTGAAATATTAAACTCAGATAAAGAAATTGAGGTTGTGGGTACGGCTCTGGATCCGCTTATTGCACGCGACAAAATTAAACAACTTAAACCGGATGTTATTACCCTTGATGTGGAAATGCCACGAATGGATGGTGTTACATTCTTACGCAATTTAATGCGTTTACATCCGTTGCCTGTTGTAATGATTTCATCACTCACAGAAAAAGGTGCAGATATTACCTTCGATGCACTCGAAGCCGGTGCCATTGACTTTGTTGCTAAGCCTAAAATTGATGTTAAAGATGGTTTACAGGAATATACCGAAGAAATTGTCGAAAAAGTAAAAGCTGCGTCTAAAGTTAAAGTTGGTATCGTTTCAGGTAGTAGCGCAACCACTAAACCGGTTGAGAAAAAACTTTCGGCCGATAGTGTTATACAAAAGCAAACGGGTAAAAAGCGCTTTAAAACAACCGATCAAATTATTGCCCTGGGGGCATCGACCGGTGGCACCGAAGCCATTAAAGAAGTGCTGGTACAAATGCCACCGGACTCCCCGGGCATGGTGATTAGCCAGCACATCCCCGAAGCGTTTAGCGGTCCCTTTGCCGAACGTATGAATGGGGTGTCGGCAATGACGGTTTGTGAGGCAAAAGATGGCCAGCAAATTTTGCCGGGGCATGTGTATATTGCGCCGGGTAGTCATCATCTACTCGTGGAGAGAAACGGTGCCCAGTATATCTGTCGTTTAAATGACGGTGAGCGGGTTAACCGTCATAAACCCAGCGTGGATGTGATGTTTCGGTCGGTGGCGCAGAATGTTGGACCCAATGCCATTGGCGTAATACTCACCGGAATGGGGGACGATGGCGCCAAAGGCTTGCTGGAAATGAAAGAAACCGGAGCTAAAACCATGGTGCAGGATGAAAAAACCAGTGTTGTATGGGGAATGCCGGGTTCTGCTGCAAAGCTAGGCGCGGCGGACAGTGAGTGTCCTTTAAATCAGATTGCAACTAATATTATGAAGTTAGTTGGTTAATTTTCCTGCCCGTCGACTGTTATCCCCACTAATTTTATTGCTATATGTGGTGTTGAACACGGTACGGATTTTGCTTTGTATTTATCGAAGTAATGCGTTTTAGTACGTAAATGCGCTATTTCGCAAATTTAAACGCAACAGCAACTGTTGTTCAATTCAATGCAGGTACGAAGAGAAGAGCACAAGGCATGCAGCCGATAAAAATACAGGAACAGGCAAAAGCACAAAGCCTGATAGAAGAATATTCAGATCTGGTTCGGCGTATTGCCTACCACCTTATCACCCGCCTTCCAGCAAGTGTGATTGCGGATGACTTAATCCAGTCCGGTTTATTGGGCTTATTAGATGCCGCTGAGCATTATGATGCCTCACAGGGTGCCTCTTTCCAGACCTATGCCACTATCCGTATACGTGGGGCAATGCTGGATGAGTTAAGACGTAATGACTGGGCACCAAAATCAGTGCACAAGAAGGCACGTGATGTAATGGCGGCCATTCAAAAAATTGAGAATAGAACAGGCCGTGATGCACGTAACAGTGAAGTGGCAAAAGAAATGAATTTAACACTTGCCGAGTATCATCAGATTTTGCAGGAAACAAATAGTTGCCGTATTCTGAATTTTGTTGACCTGGGTGTCGATGATGACTGTGCAACCAACCATGCATCCAAAACAGCCACCCCCCTGGATGGAATGCAATCGCAGGAGTTTAAAGCACAACTGGTTGACGCCATCCGTAACCTGCCTGATCGTGAGGCGCTGGTCATCAGTCTGTATTATGACGAAGAAATGAACTTACGTGAAATTGGTTGCGTGTTGAATGTGAGCGAATCACGCGTGAGCCAGCTACTAAGCCAGGCGCATCTACGCATGCGAATGTGGTTAACCGAGAAAGAAGAAGAAACAGTAGGCTAATAATATTCCAAATATACTGGCCTGATTCTAAGGTATGTGTCTCCACGAACTTTCAGGAAAAAGTAGTCAAAAATATAGGTAGCAATACCGTAATAAAGTATCATCATTGTGAAGCAACAAAGTAACGCCGGCAATTTCAAGTTGATAACTTTTAATCCCAAGATTACCGCGTTAACAGGCAATGCTAAATTTTGAGGGGGATCCCTCAGTGCCTGATTACGATAAGTAATGATGAAGCCTGGCCTACATTCATGTCAAATTCTGTGTTCAATAATTATATACGCTCATAAAATAAGCAACTATTCTGCTGCCACCTGAAAACTGTGACAGTATGCATAGCGCACAGTTTTTTTATTTGTTAAATTCGGGGCATAAAATAAAAGGATTCATTTCTTAACACAAACCGTTTAAAAAGGCACATCAATGGAACTGATTGTTAAGGGCGCTATTTTTTCTGTTTACTACCTTTGGGTTCGTGGCGTAACTGCACCACCGCCCGAGGCAATAGAAAAAGATCGTATTGATTTTCACCATGACCGTGTTGCCACTGATCGCTTTGCCAGAGAACTCCAACTGGAAAGGGAAGAACTCTTACGCTTGTTATATGAAATAGGCTACCCACCCGAACAAACCCATCAACACCATTATTTAGTCGAGCGGCTTAGTCGTTTACTCTATCACGAAGCAATCCAGGTTTACCCCTTACCCAAAAAATACCGTGATAACGCCTATCCCTTTCATGCCTTTAGTACCCTGCATGCCGACGACAAAAAAGCCGCGGCATCCAACACGGCCAGCAAAGACACACTGAATGGGCAAAATAGCGCAGGCAGCCCGGGCGCCCGTCGCAACAACATCCCCGAAGAAGTCCTGCCCGCCATTGGCCCCGGCAACCGCCCGGCCACATTAGGCCCCCATGACGGCCAACCTTTTGACGGTTTGCATAACCAGCAATGGGACAATGTCGACGTTAAAGAGGATTCCTTTAAAACCGTTAAGCAAGTGGATATGGATAATTTGAGTGAGGATGAAGAGTTAGCAAAAGAAGCGTTATTAGACCAAGGCTGGGATGATGATAAAGTTGAGCAAGTATTAAACTCCGGCAATAACTTTAAAATTAAAAAACTTGAAGAAGGTGATAAACTCTACGGATTTAATACAAAAGGGCGTGAAAAGAATATAAAAAGTTCTGCCTACTGGCTGGATGAAGATGGATTCAAGCACGTACAATCAAAATACTACAAAAACGGTCAATGGGACAAAGAAGGCGTTAAAAACCAGTTAGCCTTGCCGTGTTTTAACCGCGCATCGGATATTAGCACCGTTGAACTGACCCAAAATACCACGGTT
>JALTJZ010000015.1 GCA_027076325.1 Chromatiales bacterium
ATTCAGTGTTTTTATCTGTGCACGCAATGGCTGGTTGCGATCCAGCATTTGGGCGATGGCAACATTTTCCCGGCGGGGTATATAACCCAATTTATGCCTACCCCAATACAGTGCTGTTGCGTGTTTATCGTATTGATTTTTTGCTTCACGTTTTAATATTAGCGCTGCATTTAGCTTTAATAATGACCAGATAGTTTCACCTTGATAATATTGAAAGCCTGCAAGGGGTGACGTTTGCAGCAGTATGTTTTTGCTTGTTTGCGGCTTAATAATACGGGCATTTACCGCTGCGGGTGTTGCGACTAAACCAAGCAGTGCTTGAATAAATGACCGGCGTTGCATACACCCCCCTAACAGGTATTTTTAGATTTTATTATTATCCATGTTCTTAGCCTCAAAACACGAGGTTTTATAAAATAATTTTGAGCCTCCACAACAAAATTATTAAATAATAACTATTTAATATTTATAACGTTATGCTTAACAATTAGATTTTGTCTAAGCACCCTGTTATTTGTACATTGCGTATAGCTGTAGCGATTGCTTTGCAATCTGCTGCCGCAATGATGCTGGTTTTAGTACTTCTACATCTGCACCATATTTTAAAATATCCATTATAAGCTCCCTTTCATCACGATAAGGTATTTCAAGTTCATAACAACCATCAATATCAAACTGTCCCTTTTGTTCAGGGTGCCATTGTTCTTCTGCCACCCATTTTGAAACTGCCATGTTAAATATCAGTACAGCTATCTTGTTTGGTTTGCCACTAAAAATACCGTAAGCAGTGGTAAAGTGTTCTTTTAGGGTTACATCATCAATATCCAGTGCGGCTACACCTATCTGGATACTGTATTTAATCCGGTCAATAGAAAAGGTTCGTAACTGCTGCCGCAGATGGCACCATGCATCGATATACCAATTATCCCGGTAATGTACTAAACGCTGAGGTGAAAGCGTCCGCTCTGTTAATTGATTCCTATCTCGCCCCTCGTATTTTATTTTTAATTGTTTGCGCATTAATAATGCACTGGCGACCGCACTGAAATGTTTTGGATTTGGCTTTCTTGCCGCCATTTTTAATATTCGCACACGTTGTTCAATATTTCCCTTTTGCATTGATTGCGACTGCATTAGGGATTCGAGTTTATCTTTTATTGGCTCAATATGTGACTTAAGCAGACCTGGTTCTACCTCAGATAATAACTGGTACGAAGCAAACAAACCATGTAACTCGGATGAGTTAAACCATAAGCCCGGCAACTCATAGTTTGCATTCCCCGTTTTATCATAGAAATAGCCTTTTGCCTCTCTATTGAATTTAATGGGTGCCCCCAGATACAGGCGCATCTCTTTAATAATACGCTCGACCGTGGCATGGGCACATTCAAGCCTTTCTTCAATAATTGACTTTTTTACTGGCACACGTGCGGAGGCCAGCAAAGTATGTAATGCATAAATACGATCAAATTTGTCCATCAAGCAACCCCGTCATACCAAATGATGAAAACACCCAAATACCCTGTATGCCTTTAGAAGCATATATTGGGATCGAAGACATTCAGGTTAACATATCTGGTATAAGGTTTTTGAACCGCATTTTGGTTAATATTTCAAAACCCAGCTTATTTTTGCTTGAATTTTAAGCAACTTATAGTTCACTTCAAATAACAGGCAGGGTCTGCCCAAAAGCTATCTAGCGCGCTAAATCCACTTTCTCACATAACGCTTTTGCGCCATCAATAAGCCGCATGGTATGGCGTTGCAGTATGTCGGGGTTAATATTATAAAGGTGGTTATTTTTAACGGCAGGTAAGTTCTGCCATTTACGCCAGTCGTTTAGCCATTGGCGATGCTGTTGCTGTAAGCCACCCACAATAATGACTTCAACCTTTGATGCAACCACCGCTTCAACCGTAACAGCAGGGGCAAGCACCTTTAAATTATTGAAAATATTTTTTGCACCACACAAACGCATCACGTCTGAAATAATATGTTTACCGTTAATCGTCATTAATGGATTATTCCAGTATTGATAAAACAAAGACACCGGTTTTTTTTGTGAATATTCTTTTTTTAATGCATTGTATTTTTTTAAATATACTGTAATGGATTTTTCTGCATTCGTACCCGCCATAAGGCTTAGGCGTTTAACCACATCTGGAAGATCCATTAAATTTCGTGGTTCGTTGACAAACACAGCAAAGCCCAGTTTTTTTAACTTTTCTATAATATGCATCGAATTACCACTTTCCCATGCAACAATTAAATCGGGATTTAATGCAATAATGGTTTCAATATTAATTTGGTTATAAGAACCAACTCTTGCTATTTTTTTTGCAGCTTCCGGGTAGTCACTGTAATTTACAGCACCTACAATATATTTCCCTGCACCGGCTGAAAAAAGCAATTCGGTAATATGCGGTGCTAAACTAATAATGCGTTTAGCCGGTTTTTTAAAGATCAGACTGTTTCCCTGTGCATCTATAACAGTAACGGCCGCACTTATGGAGCCTGCATGCAGCATAAATAACACGGTAAAGCCAACTATCAATCTCATTTTTATCATAGCAACTGAATAACAAAGATTAAGGTAACTATACTAAATAAAACAACCAGTTCCATATATTCAATAAAAGCGCCAGCAATATCACCGGTTATCCCACCAATTCTTTTAACGACATTAGAAGTAAATGCATAATAGAATAAAGTACATATCAGCAACAAGCCTAAAAGCATAATTACATTTGAAAATTTAATTAATAAAAAAATAGAAACAGCAATAGAAATAATAACACTCACTGTATTTTTATTTTTATCGACAGCCGCATTTAAATCATAACCCATGCCCTGTACACGAGCATAAGGAATGTGCATAAGCAAGGCAACTACAGTCGAGCGGGACAATAATGGCGGCAACAATATTAAATACGGATTAATGGCTATCAGTTCATAAACAAAAACAAATTTCAAAAAAAGAGCGAAGACAATCGCAATAACACCGAAAGGGCCGCAAGTTGGATCTTTCATTATTCGCAGTGTTTTGTCTTTATCACCCAGTCCACCTACCCATGCATCTGCCATATCTGCAACACCATCCAGGTGCAGCCCACCACTAAGAACAACCCATAGAAAAACAGTTAAAGCAGCAATATAGAGAGTATGATTTGCAGCGATGTATTGTAAAACAAGTATAAACCCAAGCAATAGTAAACCAATAATAAAGCCAACCAGTGGGTAATATTTTAGTGAGCGGGACTGATTGTTGGCCGTGTAAATGCCATTCTGCAAGTTGCTCGGCTTAAGTAAAAATGAAACTGGTAATCGCGTTAGAAATTGCACAGCCATTAGGAATGGAATTAAAACTGTACGCATTTAAAATGTATACCCATGATCAATGTATATTTGTGGCTGAAGCTGATAACTTTCATCAAATACTTCAATGCGCACTTTACTGGCAAAATTTAGTTTTAGCATTAAAATATTTTTCATTGGGATTTTTAGCAAGGTCTTTAATAGCACCATCATCACACCAGCATGGCAAACAACTAAAATAACTTTGCTCTGTTCTTTAGATATACAATCTTTTTTCAGTTTATCCCATACGGTCATAACACGGCTTTCAAAATCTGAAAAGCATTCACCCCCAGGTGGTGTGTTTTTTACCGGATCGTCCCAGAAGGCATAGAGGGATTTTTTATCCAGTGCCTCAACCTGTGCAGGAAGCAAGCCTTCCCATTCACCTAAATGCATTTCCTGCAAGTCTTTATGTTGACGATAAGGAACACCTGTCTGTAAATGTATTTTTTCTGAGAACGCAGCACAACGTTTAAGGGGTGAGCTTATTACCTCATCGTATGATAAATCTTTTATCGCAGCCTGCATTTGTTGCCAGCCTTTTTCCGTTAAAGGATCATCCGTGCTACCACGAAATTTCTTACCTCCAACAGGCTCGCCGTGCCGTAAAAAAATAAAGCTTGTTTTGTTTAACTCGTCCATTGCATACAATAAATATTTATGCCTTGTCGCTAACACCGGCTTGCTCAAAGGTGGCCATGTTATTATGTAGAGCCAGCGCATTCTTTAATAAACACACGATACTGGCAGCTGCACTGCCCTCACCTAGCCGCATACCGATGTTTAATAACGGAGTTGCATTTAATGCCTGCAAAACAATACGGTGACCGGGTTCAGCAGATTGATGCGAATAGATAAACCAGTTCTCCGCACCTTTTGATAAGCGAGTTGCAAACAAGGCGGCAACTGAACTAATAAAACCGTCAATAACACAAGGTAAACCCATTTGTGCTGCTCGAATATAAGCACCCACTAGCGCTGCAATTTCAAAGCCACCCAAATTCTCTAATATTCTGAGTGGTTCTGTGTTGGCGCTTTTATGGTAAGCCAGTGCTTTTTCAATAACTTCTATTTTGTGTTGAACTCCTTTATCATCCAGCCCGGTGCCTGGCCCAACAATGTTGGCAACTGGTTTTTGTAATAATGCACTGGCTAACGCAGCCGAGGTAGTTGTATTACCAATACCCATTTCGCCGCCAATAAAAATATCGGCACTGCTCTGCTGTGCTTTTTCCGCAATAGCCTTACCTGCTTCCAACGCCTGATAACATTGTTCTTCTGACATGGCAGCCTGGGTACAAAAGTTATTGGTTGCCATAGCAATACGTTTTGATATAACACCCGGCAAAGCTTCCAGTTCATTGACTGTACCCATATCTACAACAGCCAGTGTTGCATTTAATTGTTTGGCTAACACACTAATAGCCGCACCGCCTCGCGAAAAATTACGTACCATTTCGGCTGTTACGGCCTGCGGAAAGGCAGATACATTTTCATCCATCACGCCATGGTCTGCTGCAAATACGGCAATATAGACATTATCCAGCTTAGGTGTGCTAGTGGACTGCATCGCTGCAAACTGAATGGCAATATCTTCAAGCTGCCCTAATGAACCGGCAGGTTTGGTTAAAACAGATTGATGTTGTGCTGCCTGTTTTTGAAAACCAATATTCAAATCGGCAGCGGAAGCAGTATACCATGTCATAACTTTGTTTCACTTTTAATTGAATGAGGAAGGCCAGCAACCATTAAGGTAACCCGTTGTGCTTTTGCAGCGATGGCCTGATGTAATCGACCAACCGTATCACAATAAATTCGGTTTAAACGACCTAATGGGATAACCCCCATACCCACTTCATTACTTACAATATAAACATCAGCATTCATTGTATCTAAACAATCAATAAATGCATTAAGCTCTTTTGAGTCTTCTATTTTTTCTTTATATTTTAAAAGTAAATTAGAAACCCATAAGGTTAAACAATCTATCAAAATAGTTTTATTTGTATTGGCCGGGTTGACTAAAACAGTGGCAAGTTCTAGAGGCTCTTCAATAACGTTAATATTATTTGGCCGCTGTTGCTTATGCAGATTAATCCGCTGCGCCATTTCATTATCATCGGCTGTTGCGGTAGCAATAAGAAGAACCGGTTTATTTTTGTCTAATGCACATTGTTGTGCATAGCCACTTTTTCCGGAACGTGCGCCCCCTAGTACAAGTTCGATCATAAATTGAACTCAGGCATTTTTTTATTTAGTAGATCCAGCCAACAATGGTCATTAACGCGATAACGGTAATAACAATAATCAAAGACCATTTCACTAATGCAAATACCTGCTCGACAGCATTTATGTGCTCTTCGTTATCACCTTCATTTTCATTGGCTGGCTCAACGTCCATTTTTAATGCATGCAAACCGCTGGTTACGATAAGTTCATCATTATTTTTATTAAAAAAGTCAGTTGCACAGGTCCAGCACAGCAAGGTATCGGTAAAACTGCCTGCCAACGCAAAGGTGATAACACATAATCGCGCAGGCACCCAGCCCAAAATCATATAAAGGCGTTGGATAGCTGATTTAAATTCGGATTCGGCTTCCCCTTCAACGTTAGACTGCGCAACATCACCCGTGCCAAAATACCCCCCGGCAAAGCGTTCTAGCAATAAGGTGGTTAAACGATAGAGTAATGCACCCAACGGCCCTAAAATAATAAACCAGAATAAGACGGCCAAAATCCGGTTGTTAAACGCAAGTAAAATACCGCGTTTCATTATTTCGGTAATCGTAGCAGGTGACCCGGAAATTTCGGGTTTATAACAATGCCCGGCAAAAAATATATTTGCATTAAGCAATGCACCCTCAGTGTCCCCCGAAGATAAGGATGCCAGGTATTTTTCAACCTGGGTTGTTAGATCTTTTGGTCCAATACTATATATAAGTATGGCAATGCTAAAGATAAAACTGAAGAAGCTACCCATACTGGAAAAAAGGCTGTCGACAAGCGCAATCACAATAATAACCGGCGCCAATAGAACTAGCAGCTGCATAGGGCCACTGGCCGATGCCCCCGCCGGGATCAGTGCCGTGGATTTTTGCTGCATCCAGTCACAATAGCGTGCAAACCAGTCAAACTGGCGATAACGGTCAACGTCTTTGTAATACTGTTCAACCGCTATAGCAATTAAAATTGTAATAAATTCCATAACTTAAGTGTTTATTCCTGGCTGTGCGGTTAATTTGTCAAAACTGTCGAGACTCGGGCTTATTGTAGCTTATGCCAATTTAGCTTTAAAGCGTTGCCAGTCAAAAGACTCACCCGGATCAGTCTTTCTTCCCGGTGCAATGTCGCAATGGCCAACAATATTTTGTTTCAAAATGGCTGGATAGGCTTTTTGTAAGCATTTGCACAACTGTTGCAGAATATCATACTGAATATCTGTATAAGCAATGTCGTCTGTCCCTTCCAGCTCAATGCCAATTGAAAAGTCATTGCAGCAATGACGGTTATTGAACACCGATTCCCCCGCATGCCATGCACGGTGGGTAAAAGGAACAAACTGCTTCACCGTACCACTGCGCTCAATTAATAGATGTGAAGAAACCCTTAAATTTTTTATTTTTTCAAAATACGGATGGAGAGCCGGATTCAGGTTATTGGTAAAGAAATCATCAATATACTGCCCGCCAAATTCAGCCGGTGGCAAACTGATACCATGTATAACAATTAAACTAAGCTCATCAACAGACCGTGCATCACAGTTGGGCGATTCCAGCTGTATCGCTTCATTTAAACGACCCGATTTTTTGTCTATAGAAAACATTCGTCACTATTCTAATTCACTAAACCTTTTAATACCATATCAGTAAAACTGACAATACCAATAACAACCCCGTTTTCGACAACCAGTGAGCGAGAAAGGTTAAACCGCTCAAATAATCTTGCGCAGTAACGAATATCCATTTGCGGATCAACAATAATCACCGGCTTTGACATAATTTCATAGATATTTACACGTTCAGGTGAGCGATCTTTTGCAAGCACCTGCTTGGCAATATCTGAAATCAACACCAGACCATATTCATCATTGTCACTACGTTTATCAACAACCAGACATTTAGTTTCAACATTTTTCATGGTTCTTAAAGCATCACTCACCGTTAACATGCCATCGACAAGATCAAACTTTGGCTTCATCACATCCCTGACACGAACTACTTCTTTGTCATTCATATTTTTTCCTCCACAACACCAGTTAAACTTTTCACTTGATTTGCAACACCAACAGCATCTTCTACATCTATCTGAAAGGCGATACCACCACCTTCACCTTCAAATTCACCAACTTCTGAAATTTTCTCCAGAATCATCCGGCTTAAATGTTCTTCAACCAGAAACAACACTACATCACGTTGCGTTTCAAGAGACAAACCAAAAAAAGTTTTATTTTTATTTAAACCTTCACCACGTGCATGGCTAATAACCGTTGCACCAGTTGCACCTACCTCTCTGGTTGCATTCATTACATCATCAACCTTGCTTGTTTCAAGTAATGCTATAATTAATTTAAAATGCATGTGCTACTCTCCTGTTAATTGTTTCTTTCTCAAACATTTTTTTGCTCGCCAATACCCAATCTGCGCGTAACCCATTACAGTTATAATTGGAAATAAACTTGCAAATGCGATTAAACCAAAACCATCAATTAACTCACTACGACCTGGAACCGTGCCAGCCAGACCAATCCCTAACGCGGCAACCAGCGGCACAGTCACCGTTGATGTTGTTACGCCGCCGGAATCATAAGCCAACGCAATAATACTTTTAGGCGCAAAAATAGTTTGCACCAGCACAATGATATAACCTGCAATAATATAATAATGTAACGGCGTACCCGTTACGATACGAAAAGCACCTAAAGAAATCCCAAAGCCAACGCCAATCGCAACAGCCGTTCGCAAACCCCAGATACTCACCGTACCGCCGGAAACATCCTGAGCCTTAATCGCAACCGCTAACAACGCAGGCTCGGCCAACGTAGTTGAAAAGCCAATGGCAGCAGCAAACACATAGACCCATATGTAACTATCCCAATGGATATGTTCAGCATAACTATCAACCCCCAGAAAATCCGCTGCGGTTAATTGCTTTGCCATAACTTCACCCAAAGGAAATAAAGCTTCTTCCAGACCAACCAGAAAAAAAGCCATCCCGAAAACCACCAATACAAAACCAGAAACAACCCGTTTCAAATTACCCATTGGACGACGAATAATAAAATATTGTGTAACAAAAATAATCAGTACAATCGGCAAGACATCACCAATAGTTGAAATAAAAACTTCGATAAAGTTATTTATTATATCCATTGTTTAAATCACCATGCCATACAACATAACAAACATCATGGGTGTTAAAGAAGCCAGTGCGATCAGGCCAAAACCATCAAGCATCGGGTTACGACCACGAATGCTGGATGCCAACCCCACCCCAAGTGCCGTTACCAGTGGAACAGTAATGGTTGATGTTGTGACACCACCAGAGTCATAGGCAATACCAATAATTTCCTGTGGTGCAAAGAAAGTTATCGTCACCACACCAAGATAACCACCAATAATAAGGTATTGAATAGGCCAGCCACGAATAATTCGGATAACACCAATTACAATTGCAATACCAACAGCCACAGCTACCGTTACACGTAAACCACTAGCATACGCTTGTTGTGCCGCTGCGGTTGCATTGATGACATTGTCTTTTGCGGCTAAAAATGCGGCTTTATCTGCAATGGCGATTAACGCAGGTTCTGCAATGGTTGTACCGAAGCCAAGTGCAAAGGAAAAAATAATAAGCCAGAACACACTGCCTTTTTTTGCAAAAGCATAAGCAAGATTTTCACCCACCGGGAATAAACCAATTTCCAAACCTTTAATAAACAGCGTTAAACCGAACGACACCATAAATAAACCCATTAGAATACGGGTTAAATCCGGGATCGGTTGTTGCAACACCGCAAACTGAAAAAAGGCCACCACGATAATAATTGGCAACAAGTCCTTGAAGCCACCAAATAACAAGATAAATAATTGTTTCAGATAATCACTAACCAAGACATTAACCATTTTATAAGGTAAACAAGTGGGGTAAATTTTGAGTATAAAGTAATTATTAATAGAGTCTATCATCTATTTTCGGAAACGATTAAACTCGACAAAATAAAAATAACAGGAACGCCGTCAGCATGCCTTTTTTAGATAATTTAACCCAAACACTTGGTATTATTGCAGGCTATTTCTGGGGTATTCCTTCTATTGTTTTATTAGTTGGTACCGGTCTATACCTCACGATTAAACTTCGCTTTATTCAATTTCGCGGGTTTAAGCATGCCACCGAGCTTGTCAGTGGCAAGTTTGACAAAAAAGAGGATCCCGGCGAAGTTAGCCACTTCCAGGCTTTAAGCACAGCTCTTTCTGCCACCGTTGGCACCGGTAATATTGCGGGTGTGGCAACCGCCATTGCGCTCGGCGGCCCCGGCGCTGTCTTCTGGATGTGGATAACGGCTCTGGTCGGCATGGCAACGAAATATGCATCTTGCTCTTTAGCGGTAAAGTTTCGCCATATCCATACTGATGGCAGTGTTTCGGGTGGCCCTATGTACACCTTACTTAATGGCCTGAAAATGCCAAAACTGGCAGCAATGTTTGCTATATTTACGCTGATAGCTTCCTTTGGCATTGGTAATATGGTGCAGGCCAACTCAGTCGTTGATGGTTTGGCGCGCGCCTTGCCTAATGTTGCTCCAGATAAAACAGTCATTGGCTTTATTATGGCCATACTCGTCGGGCTGGTTATTATTGGTGGCATTAAGCGTATTGCAAAAGTTGCTTCTATTGTGGTTCCCTTTATGGCCGTTGCTTACTGCGGCATTGCGCTTATTATTCTTGGCGCAAACTACGAACAAATTCCAGCTGCTTTTGGTACCATTATCAACCTTGCGCTTAACCCAATGGCAGCCGGTGGTGCAGCCGTGGGTGCGGCAATGCAATACGGTATTGCACGCGGTGTTTTCTCCAATGAAGCAGGGCTTGGTTCAGCACCCATTGCCCATGCAAGTGCACGCACCAATGAACCTGCCCGCGAAGGTATGGTTGCCATGCTGGGGCCTTTTATTGATACTATAATTATTTGTTCAATGACTGCACTGGTGATTGTTATTACCGGCAACTGGGGCGAGGCGCGCCCGGACAATGTAACCGGTGCCAACTTAACTGTGCTCTCATTTGGACAGGCCTTAGCGTTTGCAGGGAGCTGGGGCGAAGTAATAGGCCATAGCGTCGTCGGTTTTGGTTTAGCTTTTTTTGCTTATTCCACCATGATAGCCTGGTCTTACTATGGTGATCGCAGTGCAGAATTTTTATTCGGTAAAAAAGCTATTTTGCCTTATCGAATTGTTTTTGTCGTACTCATCGTTGTCGGAGCTAGTGTGCCACTCGAGCTGGTCTGGAACTTTGCCGACATTGCCAATATGTTGATGGCTGTGCCTAATTTAATTAGTTTAATTTTACTAGCTGGGTTAGTAAAAAAATTAACCGACGACTACTACCAACGCCAGCCAAACCTTTAAAGCGGAATATTTGAACATGTTACGTAACGAACTAATCAATGATGAACAACTTGCTGCACAAGTTCGGCAGGCTTTAGATGAAGACATTCAATCGGGCGATGTTACCGCCTCTCTTATCCCTGCTGACAAAGAAATAACGGCAGATTTATTTTGCCGAGAAAAGGCAGTGCTATGCGGTAAAGACTGGCTCACAGAAACATTTAAACAACTTGACCCTGAAGTAAAAGTCCACTGGCAGGCCAATGATGCAGATGAATTAAAACCAGATCAGATTATTTGTACCATTAGCGGCTCGGCACGTTCAATTCTAACAGGGGAGCGTACCGCCATTAATTTTTTACAAACACTGTCCGGCACAGCAACAACAACCCAACACTATGTTCATACCATTAAAGATAGTAACACAAATATTCTTGACACAAGAAAAACCATTCCCGGTTTACGTCTTGCACAAAAATATGCCGTTAGTTGTGGCGGAGGTGTTAATCACCGTATCGGTTTATACGATATGATATTAATCAAGGAAAATCATATTGAAGCTGCCGGTTCGATTGAAGCCGCATTGAAGACAGCCTTACAAAAAGATCTGCCCGTTGAAATTGAAGTAGAAACATTAAAAGAATTGCAACAAGCACTCGAAGCGGGCGCGCAACGTATATTGCTGGATAATATGAGCACTGACACGCTGACGCTGGCCGTAACAATAAACCGGCAATACAGCGAAGACAACCAGACTGATGCAGCAACATTAGAGGCATCGGGGAATGTGTCGTTGGAAACAATACAGGCAATCGCCGAAACAGGTGTGGATTATATTTCGATTGGCAGCCTTACCAAACATTTAAACGCTGTGGATTTTTCTTTGCGGTTTAGAGGATAAACACAAATCTTCTACTAATAACCCGATTGAATAGTTTTTTTCATACGTCTTATTCGTCGGATAATATTACTGGTGGGTGCGCGGCCTTTTTTGTGTGTAGCACGTAACATCAGACGCTAAGGTATCCCCACAAAAAGTGATCAAAAACAATAGTTTAAAAATACAGGCATCCATACTGCAATAAAACGCGGTCATTGCGAAGGAATAAAGTGACTGCGGCAATCTTATTATTAAAGGTTATAAACTTAAGATTGCCACGTCAACACTGAAAAACACCTGTTTTTCAGTGTTTCCTCGCAAAGACAGGCAAGGCTAAATTTCGTGGGGATCCCTCAACATCAGACGTTAGGTTTGCCTAAACAATAGCGTGGCCTGTCGTAAAATAATTCAGCTTCAATCATACTGAAGGAACCAATAACAAAAACAGCAGGTTTAAATTCAACCCAGCTAAGACGATACCACCTCCGGCAGCCAGTTTGGGCAGATTACCTATCCGCTGGATCTGCTGGCTAATATTACCAGTAGGGGAACGGCCTTTTTTACGTGAAATACGTAACACTATGTGTTGCTTTGCTTACCTATGAATATAAGTCTGTTTTGGGTGCGTCAAGGAAACAAATAGATTCTGGTTAAAAATTTATATTACATTTTTACCACACTGAATAAACGCCACCTTTAAGATAACGAATAAACCTCAGTATTATTCAATCACCATCAAATCAGGCGAACTGGCCGTAAACACACTAAACTCACTTTTATTTAGCCACAAATCACCTAAGCGTAATCTTATATCGTCACCATTAGCCCGAGTTAGATGACAGGGAAAGCCTGAAACCAGTTCAATGTCTGAAGGCACAATCACTTTCCATTTATTATCAAAATCTGTGTGTAAAATAACTTTAACATCTTCGAACAGTTCGCTGTTATCTGCTTTAATAGTGGCATGTTCAACAAAATTAGTTAAACGTACAGTTGCAACTTCAATTAATTTTTCGCTTTGATGCCCAAGCCTGCAAACATAACCAATAATCGGTAATGCGGTTTCTTTTTTCTCTTCAATACGCCGGGAACGTCTTTTTTTCTTTGTACTTACATCCGCTTCTGATTCCACAACAATTGCAACAAGCTGCCCAACCTGAATGGGTTGAGTAAAGTTGGTAGACTCGGTTGTTAATAACATACCACCTGAACTAAAATTTTCTGTTTTCCATGCCGATGATTGCGAATTTGTAAAATCAGAAGCAAGTACCGAAGAAGAACCCGCGAGTGCATCCTCCAGTTTTCGTGATGTTACCTGCTTCTTTTTATTTGAGTTTGCATAAAAATAATCACGTAACAGCCGTTGCACATTATTAAAACCAAAGTAAACTCGAATATGTTCCTGCTCAAAAACAGCATGACGTTTTTCCTTGCGTTCGCGTTTTTGTAGTGCTAATAACATAAGCTCAATAAACGGTTGCCGATCGGCATCAGCCAGTTCAGCCAGTGGCTTGCTTAATTTGCTGTCGTCATCACTATCAAGGAAACGCATTTTTGCGAGCTCTTCGTGGTCATGCATTAAACGCTTAAATAGTTCAACATAGTTAATTCTAATTGCTGGCAAGGGCATTTTTTCATAGCGCTGAAACAGAGGTGGCATTGAATTACTGATAAAGGTAATCAACCAACCGGGTTTTAATGGCTGATGATCATCTGCTTCTATTTTAATGTCGTGGGAATAGGTTTCCAGATAAGCTGTTGACATATTAAACAGCCTTAATGGCCAGGCGGTTAAATCCAGAATACCGTTAAACTGTATTGATAAATACAGTTTCTGCACCGAACTCCGGCGGGTGTGCGCGGTGTCAGCATGCACCGGGCGCACATAAGCACCGATATTCCCCAGTAGTTGATGTTGTTCGGTGACGTCGTTATGCAGCACCAGGGAGAAAAATATCTGGTTACAGTCCTGCCATTCGCTGTGTGGTAATTTTTGATAACGCCAGGCACGAAAACGCTGACTAATACGAATTAGTTCCAGCACACGAAAGCCACAGGTATAAAGCCGCTGCCGATTCTTTTTATACTGGCCGGGCTTCACCGAAAAGTCCTGCTTGAAAACATGCTTGTAACACATGGTAAGTTGTTCAATCACATCGATGCAGGCAACCAGCTCGGCAGCACGTTCTTTTGATTCGGGCAAACTGCTGTTACTTTTTGTCAGCTCCCGCACGTACAAAACAAAAACCGGGTAAAGCTGGCCTAAGAGCTTGTCGGCTAACTCAAGACGTACCTCTGATTTTAGAACAAGGCTATTATGCGAAATAAGGGTTTGTGCCGCTTCCTGCAACATGCGCACCGGGTTACGGCGCATGTCAGCAATACGCGCAACGTATTCATCCACTTTAGGGCGATTTTTATCGGCGTGCTTATAAGGGCTGGGCAGATTGGCAAACTCGGCAAAAATAACATTCTTGTGCTTACCTGCCAGTACCGCATCCTGTGATTTTTTTGCCCCAAATAGCTTCATCGTATTTTCACTGAGAATTTGTTCTAAAATCCATTCTAATCAGAATACGGCCATTTTATCGTTTTTGTTTAAAATATCAATGATTTACGATCAGAATATGATGTAACTCATGAATTTAGGGCCGTAACAGCATAAAGCAAGTATAGACTAACTTACCTTGAGGGCTAAAACTGTATTTGAAGATACAAAAAACTGAATTTAGGCTAATTTGTCGTCTGCGACATGGTATTTGGGGTCTTCCATTAAATTCACCTCGACCAAATCACCGGCTTTTTCAAGCAACAAGGTACATTCAGGGCTTAAATGGCGTAAATGCAGGGTTTTTCCGGCTTTAATGTATTTTTCTGCCAGATTATCAATGGCCTCAATGGCCGAATGGTCGGCTACTCGCGAGTTCTGGAACTCAATAATCACCTCCTGAGGATCATTTTCCGGGTCAAACAATTCTAAAAAGCGCTTTACCGAGCCAAAAAACAGCGGGCCATTGAGTTCATAAACCCGAATCCCGTATTCATTGTCATAACCTTTAACGTTGATATGTTTGGCATGCTCCCAGGCAAACGCCAGTGCAGAAACAATCACGCCAACAACAACGGCTATTGCCAGATCGGTTGCCACTGTTACCCCAGAAACCAGAATCAGTACAAATGCATCGGTTCGAGGAATTTTTCGTATGATTCGCAGACTTGACCATTCAAAAGTGCCCATGACCACCATAAACATGACACCAACCAGCGCCGCCATAGGAATGGCTTCGATTAAGCTCGATGCAAATAGAATAAAAATAAGTAAAAACAGTGCTGCCGAAATACCGGATAAGCGCTGGCGACCACCGGAGTTCACGTTAATCATGCTCTGGCCAATCATCGCACACCCTCCCATGCCACCGAAAAAGCCGGTTACTGTATTGGCAATACCCTGCCCCACACACTCGCGGTTACCACGGCCACGGGTATTGGTGACATCATCAATCAGGCTTAAGGTTAGCAAGGACTCAATGAGACCAATGGCCGCCAGAATAATCGCGTAAGGGAAAATAATCCGCAAAGTTTCCCAGTTAAACGGAACAGACGGAATGTTAAACTGGGGAAAACCACCTTCAATGGATGCAAGGTCGCCCACTGTTTTGGTGTCCAGAGCAAAGCCAATACTCACCGCAGAAACAAACAAAATAGCCGCAAGTGATGCCGGAAAAGCACCGGTTAATTTGGGCAGAAAATGGATAATCGCCATGGTGACAACAATTAAGCCAATAAAAATCCCCAGTGTTGAACCACTCATTAATTCAGTGGTGCCTTCGGGCGAGGTAATATAAAAGCTCTGCAATTGTGCCAGAAAGATAACAATCGCCAGTCCATTCACAAATCCCAGCATCACCGGATAAGGCACCATCCGAATATATTTACCCAACCGTAAAACCCCGGCAGTAATCTGCAAAAGCCCGGTAAGCACCACCGCCGCAAATAAATATTGCACACCGTGGTCGGCCACCAGGGCGACCATTACCACTGCCATCGCACCGGTTGCCCCTGAAATCATCCCTGGGCGACCGCCAAAAATAGCGGCCAGCAAGCCCACCATAAAAGCGGCATACAATCCAACCAGTGGTTCCACACCTGCAACAAAGGCAAACGCCACCGCTTCAGGCACTAATGCAAGCGCAACGGTTAAGCCCGATAAAATTTCATTTTGGTAACAGGCGCGGTTAGCACAGCCTAGCTGGAACATACGTTATCCTCGGATATATTAGCGAAATGCTAAATCTGGTCAGTAAAAAGAGGCGCGCATTCTACTAAAAATAAGGGCTAAACGCGAATATAAGCGAGCTTAATGAATGGTTGGGGACTAACTTTTGTTAACCCGAATAATAATATCAACCCGTTCCTGATGCGTGCCGGGCGGCAATTCAGGTAACTGGTCAAGCGCAACAGCGGAAACAGGAATGTCTTCTAATTTACCGGTATCGACATGGTAAAAATGATAATGGGCATGGGTATTCGAATCGTAAAAAATTTTGGTTGGATCAACAATGACTTCATTTATCAGGCCTTTTCGTGCAAATAAACCCAACGTGTTATACACCGTGGCCTTCGAAACCGTTATAGCTCCCTTATTCACAAGCTCCAGCACCTGATCAGCCGATAAGTGCTGTGGTTTAGCAAACAGAATCGCCGCAATATCCAGCCGTTGTTGCGTTGGCGTAATATCACAGTCTTTCAGGCGTTCTGCTATTTGGCTTGTTGTCTGTCTGTCCATGCACTTTAGTATAGAGCAATGGCTTGGTTTGAGTCTAGTTTCTCTAAATCCTTATAATTCTCATGGGATTAAAGCAAAAAGTGGAGGCATTATACCGTTAAATGCCGACTGTTAAGCGTATAACTAACCATTACATTTTCTAATTATGGAGGATTTGAATGTTATCAACACATAGTAATGCCGAAAATCGATATAGTGACCTTAGAAAAACAACTCTTATTGACAAGGCTGCCTTACTTGAATCAAAAAAATAGAGTTTATCTAAGAAAAGGCTAGGGGCTTTTAAGTTCCGTTATCCTAAACGATTTGAACTCGCTCTTTGGGGAAAAAACAGAATTATTAAGTTTATCGTTAGGTAGACCAACATATAATGGTTCAAATCTCAGACTCTGAGGGATCCCCACGAAATTTAGCCTTGCCTGTCTTTGCGAGGAAACACTGAAAAACACCTGTTTTTCAGTGTTGACGCAGCAAACTTATCATTGAAAGGTTATTAACTTAAGATTGCCGCAGTCACCTTGTTCCTTCGCAATGACCGCGTTTTATTCCAGTATGGGTACCTGTATTTTTAAACTATTGTTTTTGATCCCTTTTTTGTGGAGATACCTCAGGGGCAGAGCAATTGATATTGGACTTAGATTGATCGACCCATCCGTTAAATCCTAAAATCAATTACTCTGACCCCATTGATTTAAGCGATTATAAAGCAGCCGTAATTTATTTAACGCCGCTTTGTTACCACTGCGCCATTGCACAAGATGTTCAGTGACCCTTATCCCATTTTATAAAATTCAGAAAGTGGTTATTTTGTAATATAAATATTATGTGTCATTGAGCACATAACTAAATTATTTTACATGGTTAAATTCCCCCCACTTCACTGTTTGATTACAGTTTAGTTAAATCATTGGTTCCAGATTCAGGATGTTTGCCAATTACATTAAAGATTTAAATATTAAAATAGCTTAAGGATATTTTTATAATGAAAAGAAGAGAGTTTTTAAAATTTGGTACAGCGGGGGTAGCAAGTTCAATGTTGGGCAGCCTGGGGTTATTAACCTGGGTGCCACGTGCACATGCAATTACAATCAACAAAACATATTACATTACCGACGGTTTCGTTGCCCAGGTTGATGGACAAGATGTTTATTTTCGCGGCTTTAGTAACAGCTCGGGCACACTGAATATGCCGGCTGAACCCATTATTGCGCAACAAGGCGATACACTAAACATTACGATTATCAATACACTGGGTACAACCCATAGCTTTGTTATCGATGGTATTGTGGATAGCGGCAGCATCGCAGGCGGTGCAAGCAAAACAGTCAGTTTTACTGTTAACAATGCCGGTTCCTATTTGTTTTATGACAAACTCAATGCACCGTATAACCGACTGTCCGGTTTACATGGTGGTTTTGCGGTGATGCCATCCGGCAGCAGTAATGAACTGTATAGCGGCAGCGCCACGTTTGTGCAGCAATACTTCTGGGTAACCAATGATGTCGATCCTGTCTGGCATGAGGCAATACGGGTTGGCAATACACCATCCACCCCTTTTACACCACGTTATTTCACTATCAATGGTCGCAATATGCGTGTGCCAGGGCACCCGGAATACACGAATACAGACAGAGATTCCGGCTACGCGACGGATACACGACTGGTAGGCTCAGTTGGTGACCGCACATTAATACGCATTCAAAATGTAGGCTTGTGCCGCCACTCGGTGCACTTCCATGCCAACCATGTTGAATGGCTGGCTGTTAATGGTTCACCTCGTCCACAAGTCTGGAAAAAGGACACACTGAACCTGCCAAACAACAAAGGCAGTCTGGATGTGATTTATCCCTTTGAAGCGCCACCCGATGCCTGGCCACCTGTTAGCACAGGGCATTTCCCAATGCATTTCCATGACGAAATGACCCAAACAGCCGGCGGTGGTTTCTACCAGTTCGGCCTCGCAACAACCATTGAATTCAAATAAGGAAATCAACATGTTTAAATTAAAAGAATTAGTACAAATGAGAAACCGCGGCGGCGGTGGCACAACAAGCTCTGGCGGTGGTATGGGTGGCGGCGCATGCTATACCTACCCCGATGCACCGGCAACCATTGGTAGAGTCACACCCGATGTTTCTTTCAACCGCGGTATTTATATGAATGGCTCCGTTCAAATGGACGATGGTAACAGCGTGCGTGTTTGGGGCTTTACTGATGGCGGCGGTGGTATGGGCGGCATGGGTGGCCAGTTCCCCTCGCCGGCTATTCGTGTTACCGAAGGGCAAATTGTACATACCAACCTAACGGTCAATGGCATGATGTGGCTGCATACCATTCATCATCATGGTATTGAACCCAGCACCGAAAACGACGGTGTCGGCCATTACTCTTTTGATGTGGATGGCACTTACACCTACCAGTGGAAAGCGGCTCATGCAGGCACTTATTTTTATCACTGCCACACCAATACCGTTTTACATGCAGAAATGGGCATGTACGGTGCACTCATCATCGACCCGCCTGAAGGAGCCGGCACGCTGTTTTCCGGTGGGCCCGATTACGATGTTGAAGCTATCTGGGCGTGCGATGAATTTGATTCGTCATGGCATAACCTGCCCTGGGATGCCGGTACCTGTGGTGCCGATGTTGGTCTGAATAAATTAGACCCTGACTATTTTCTTATTACCGGTGTGGACGGTGCGCAATCGGCAGCAACCAATCCAGCGGTTGCCGTTACCATGTCGCAACAACAAACTTTGCTGGTACGTTACATTAATGCAGGGTATTTAGCACAGCGCATCGATTTTGGTGGTCTGGAGGTTGAAATCCATATGTCGGATGGGCGCGCCTTGCCACAACCCGAAACGGTCACTGAAATACAATCGGTCTCGGCAGAACGCTACGACTGCATCATCAAGCCGCAAAATACCGGTGTTTACACGGTAACGATTGAGTACCTCGACTGGGTAACGGATGAAGTTATTGGCACTGCGCAAACGCGAATCACCGTCACCTGATAGCAGGAAACGCTCCCCCTCAGAAATATTTTCTGAGGGGCAGCCACTTTTTCGAGCTATTTCTTAATTAGCAACAAACCGATATATCGACATCTCACACTATTTAAACGTTACTCGCCCGATACAAAGCCGGATCAATAATCGGCTCCCGTTCAAGCACTAAATCAGCCGTTAGCCGAGCCGATGCCGGCCCGAGCACCACTCCGTTTCGGAAATGGCCACTGTTCACATATAAGCCGGTAATATTTTCATCGGCATATATATAAGGTATACCGTCTGCCGTACCGGGTCGTAAGCCTGCCCAATGACGTTCAACAGGGTAATTTGCCAACGCAGGAATAAAGCGCGTGGCAACCTGCCGCAAGTCATCATTTGCTGATTGGCTGGTCGATTTGTCAAAGCCGGTATGTTCCAGTGTGCTGCCAATTAAAATTCGGCCATCTTTGCGCGGAATAACATAACGGTCTTCGTGCAATATAATTTGTGACAGTAGCTCGGGAACGGCTTTATACATTAACATCTGCCCCTTCACTGGCTGAACTTCTACTTTTAAATCAGTATCTTGCAATAAATTCTGTGTCCATGCGCCGCTACAGGCCACCACCTTTTGTGCGTCGATTTTACCCGCTGACGTTTGCACCCCGGTTATTTCTCCCTTATATATAAGGAGTGACTCAACCTGTGTCTGTTCCCGAATTTCGACTCCCCGCTGCAATAAATCTTTAGTCAGTGATTTAAGCAAACAGGGGTTACGCACCTGAGCGAGTTCAGGAAACCACATCGCCTGTTCAGGCAATACACCTAATTCTGGCGCAAGCGAGCTCAATTGCGCTTTATCAAGTAATGCCAGTCGGGTTGGGTAATTGGCCGCCCAGTTCTGAGCCGCTGGGTGCTCAGCCGTGTCCAGTACCAACAAGCCCGAGACCTGACGTTGCGGGTCAATTCCGGTGTCATTCAATAACTCATCAACCAAACCGGGATAACGCTGCTGCCCCCACTTCGCTAATAGTTGCACCGGCTCGGCATAGCGCCACGGGTACAACGGTGACAAAATACCGCCCCCCGCCCAGGACGATTCCCGCCCCACTGCCGCTTGATCCAGCACGCACACTTTCATCCCCGCCTGAGCAAGTTCACGTGCCGTTAATAAGCCCATGATACCGCCACCAATAATGATGCAATCCATCAATAAAAATCCAATGACTTAAAAAAACACTAGCATATCAAAGCTTGACGCAGTTCACAGCTTAAACAGCCATTCAACAAAAGTTTAACCACTTGTCAGGAAAACACCCCAATTAGTCGTTTAGAGTATGAAATCAGCCCCCGAATCATCTATAAAGTAAGGTATGAAAATAAAAAGACAGACAAACGGGTTTACCTTAATCGATCTGATGGTCGCAATGGTGGTAATAGGCATTGGTTTAGCGATTACCATACCGGCAATGCAAAATTTTACCAATGCAAACCGCAAAGCTGAACAAATTAATAAATTAGTGCGTGATATGACCTATGCAAAAAGTGAGGCGGTCAATCGTGGAGAAAGTTTCTGCATTCGATCCACCTCCGGTACCGCTACCTGGGATGGCGGCTGGAGAGTAACGGATGTTGCCGATGCAACAGTCCTTAGAACATCAACCACCATTGCGGTCCCGGGAGAAACCCTGGCTTCGGCTAGTGGCAGCATTGCACTGTGTTTTGGAGCCGATGGCGCTTTAGCAAATACTAACGTTGCCGCGTCTATCGAACAATGCAGTGCTTGCATTGACACCCCTAACCGTGAAAAACAAATAACAGTGGCAGTCACTGGCCGAATCAGCCTTAATTCACAATATGCCTGTGTCCCGGCCGCCCCGGCTTGCCCATAAAGTAAATAGAGCATAACAATGAATTTAAAATTTAACTATAAGAATCAACAGGCCTTTACGTTAGTGGAAGTGATGGTGGCTATGGTTGTTTTTTCTGTTGGCTTGCTTGGCCTCGCTGGTTTGCAATCACTGGGAATGCAGAATAACCAGACGGCCTACTTTAGAACCGTTGCCATACAACAAGCCTATAATATGACTGATCGTATGCGTAATAATATTACTGCCGTTAATAATGGCGCATACAGTGCACTGAACACGGCTATCCCGGCACTTGGAACAAATTGTGTCACTAGCACCTGCACCCCTGCAGAGTTGGCAAACTTTGACCACTTTGAATGGAATACAAATAATGCAGCACAACTACCACAAGGCCGTGGTTCAGTTACTGCTGATGGAAATCAGTTCGTTATTTGTGTTATGTGGAATGAATTAAAAATTCCTGACCCGGTCGCCGAACCCGACTGTCTCGCTGTACCTTCAACCTATAATCCCACAACCGAATATAAATTTTATACCCTTCGTGTCGAGTTATAAAAATGATTAAAGCTAACCACAAAGCGAAACAAAGCAGAACAACCCGCAAACAAACAGGGGTTACCTTGCTTGAATTAATGGTTGCCATGGCCGTAAGCTCCGTCATTATACTTGGCATTAGCAATATCTATTTATCCACTAAAAAGTCGTACGTTGTGCATGATGAATTTGCACGTATTCAGGAAAACGGCCGCTATAGCATGGAAACGCTATCCTCCAACATTCGTAACGCTGGTTTTTTTGGTTGCTCAGCGGGACAGGGTTTGGGCACCCCGGGCGTTATAACAAATGGACTGAACAACAGCGAAGAGACTGCCTGGAACTTTGAAACCGGCATAATGGGGTTCGAAGCAGTCGGAACAGATTATGACGAAGCAACCGTTGGTTCGCCCGTCACAATTACCCCGGAAGTTGCGAGTGGCGATACAACTGACTGGGTAACTGCCGCCGGCATGACATCGAATGGCACTCCCATTTCGGTTAACCCCGATCAGGCTGTTGCCGATCTCGCGGTTGAGGGCTCCGATATTCTTGTCTTACGTACTACCGATGGCACCGGTGTGCGGGTAACACAAAACAACAATTCAGCCACCTTGTTTGTCGAAGACCTCGGCACAGTCGCCGATGCCTGCCCGCAATCTGCTGGCCCGAACACGGACAGCATTAGCGGCATTTGTCAGGGGGATATTTTGCTGGTTTCCGATTGCAGCAAGTCGCGCATATTTCAGGCGACCGGCGTTGCACCCGGCGGCGGCCCCGGCGTCTGTGGCGGTACCCCGTGCTTCAATATAACGCACGCTGCCGCCGGTAACCCTGGTAACGCGGCACCAGTAGCATGGACTACCCAGCAAGGTGACAATGGCTATGGCCCTGATTCTGAAATAATAAAACTTGTTACCCGAACCTATTTTATTGGTGTTAACCCACCACCCGCAGGGACGATTACAGAACCGTCTCTCTACGTTCGGGAGAATGACGGCACGCCTGTCCCTCTCGTTGAAGGTATCGAAAACATGCAGATACTTTATGGCGTTGATACATCCGGTGATGGCATCGCTAATCGTTACTTTTCTGCAAATGATATTCCTGATGTCGACGGTGAACCCAATACCGTTTTTGACGGTGTTGTTAGTGTAAAACTAAGTTTGCTGGCTCGCACGCCACAGGACTTACCCGGCATTAATCGAACCGCCGCAGATTATGCAGGGCTGGTTTATGCTCTGGTGAGCCCTGCACCGGGCGCATCGATTATGATTGACCCAATCGCAGCGGCAGATGCTGTTGCAACCGATAGGCGTATGCGTAAAGTTTACAATCTAACGATACAAGTACGAAATAAATCCTTTAACCTTGCAAATTAAAGACTATGAAAAATCTAGCTAATAAAAATATTCCGGCTCAATTTATAAAGCAATGTGGTGCTGTACTTGTTATGGCATTGCTTATGCTATTTGTTCTCACCCTGATCGGTGTAAGCTCAATTAGCACTACAACCATGGAAGAAAAAATGTCGGGGAACACACGTAACCGGCAACTGGCTTTTCAGTCTGCTGAATCTGCCTTGCGTGATGCAGAAAAATTTATTGAAACTGCCATCATTACACCCAACGCGCAATTTACTGATACCGGCATAGGTGGCTTGTACACATTAGGCAATGGCCCAAGCAGCACACAGGCGGTTGACCCAGACTGGTGGAACAATAATAACACCGTGTCTTACAACGATACTCAACAAGGTATAAGAACCCAACCACAATATGTTATTGAATTTCTGGGAAGCTCAACCCAAACGGCACCAACCAATATAAATATTTTGGGTGGCGGCAGTGGCGGTGGTGGCGGTAATGCACAATCTCCCATTAATTCATACCGAATTACTGCCCGCGGAACAGGTGCAACTGATAATGCTGTTGTTGTCCTCCAGACACATTATGGAAAACGCTAGTAAGAAGTATTACTTACAAATTATTACAGATAAGCAGGTATATTTATTATGAAACATTCAAGCCTATTAAAAAAAACGGTCGTTAGCACAGCTTTAACTTTATTAATAACACCTGCATTTGCCGGACCGGGCACACTTACTGATAGCCCTTTATTTATAAATGCAACAGCCGCTGCCAATATTATGTTTCTTGTTGATAATTCCTTATCAATGAATATGATTGCAGAAGAATCAGACCCAACTGATTCCAATAAATACAATAGCGCTATAATTTATAAGCCAACGTGTAACTCCCCTGTTGCAAGTGGCCAGACTGTTCATATTTTTATTGACTCAAATCAACCCCGTGTCCGCTTCGATAACGCTGGTACTGTCTATACCGCAGATTATGCACTTGCTGAATCTGCCACTAATATTTGTTTTGACTCAACCACAAATTACAGAGCGGGGCTTAATGCTAATAATGCCAGCGGCACAAGCCCACGCTATACTAATAATGTAGCGCTTTACTCTGGCAACTACCTGAACTGGTATTTTAAATTCAATAACACCACACCGGCCTGGAATTCCGGGCAGGAAATAAAACCAGGAACACAAACACGAAAAACCATTGCCAGTAGCAGTATGACCACCTTGTTAACCGCACTTGAAGCGTCAGATGTCGATCTGCGTGTGGGGCTGGCTAGCTTTAATCCCAGTTCAGGTAACATTGGTGTGCAAATATTTAATGAAATAAGACTGCTTGACAGCACTCAACTCAACAGTATGCTAAACAATTTGGCTATCCCCGTTCCCGGCTCCAATACATCTAATCTAGGGGATGGTTACGGCACACCGCTTGGCACCAGTTTATCCCAAATCGGGCGCTACTTTATGGGAGAAACAGGCACAGCCGGCCCCATGAATGGCAGCCTTAATAGTGCCACGCTTCTCGGCCCCAATGACACCAACGGCTCGTGGGACGGCAATGTAACGATTCATCCCGATGCAACAGCAAGCCCACCACGAGCAGAAGTCGATGATGATGACTTACTTGGCTACCCCCCAAGTTATGACTATTCAAGCCCAAACAGGGAATCCCCAATCCAGTACTGGTGCCAGAACAACTTTGCAGTTGTTATGACCGATGGTTTGCCCTCGGTAGACAGAAATAATATTTCAAGCTATTTACAGGATTATGATAGCGATTGCGACGGCGTAAGCCCCGCCTGCGCTAACACTACAACGGGAGCCCCTTCAACAACACCTCATTTTGATATGAAAGGTAACTCTTCTAGTTATATTTACCTACCCAACAATCAAAGCCCAAGTGACTACTTTGACGATGTTGCACAGGCACTTTATGAAATTGATCTACGCCCCGATATTAATGACTTTAATGGTGACCCGGTTAAAAATAATATTATCACTTACACTATCGCTTTTGCCGACCAGGATGCTTTAAGCAATCAATTGATAGCAGATACTGGAACACAAGGCGGTGGTGAAGCCATTAGTGCTGCCGATGGACAGGATCTTATTAAAAAGTTTACCGAAGTCACCAATAAAATTCTTGCAACCACCTCATCTGCTGCAGCAGTTACCTTTAATACCAACTCACTCGGTAGTGACACGGCTGTATACCAGTCCTTATTTAGCACCTCTCGCTGGAGTGGTGAAATAAATGCCTTCCCTATCATTATTAATACGAGTGATCCTCTTTTAAATGGCAGTGTCGATTTTAGCTGTATCCCGGATGCCGTTCCAAATTGCTGGAGTGCATCAACACATATTGATAATCTCGCATATAACAGCACTACCAATCTTTTTGTCGATAACCGCCAAATTATCACTTTAAGAAAAGCCGTTAATACCGCACCCAACCCCGATGTTGTTACCGACTATAAAGGAATCGCATTTACAACACCGGTTGATTTTACTGCTCCAACAAGCAACGAAATAACAACCGCCATGATCAATGACCTGTGTGCCGGCCCCGATGCCCCTCTTGTTAGCAGCGTTGCCTGCACCAGTGCAACCACCTCGGCTAAAGACGACAGCCAGGAATTTATTGATCGTATGGTTGATTATATTCGCGGCGATCGCACCTTTGAGGATATAAGCACAACACCTGTGTTTCGTACCCGCCAAACCGTATTAGGCGATATTATTAATGGTGCGCCCGTGTTTATTGGCCCGCCTGATTTTGGCTGGAATACGGCAGAAGATCCATCAAATAAATTTGGTGTTACCGGTAACCGCTACTCTGATTTTAAAACCCTAAGAGCAAATCGAACAAAGGCGCTGTATTCATCTGCAAACGATGGCATGCTACATGCGTTTAGAACCGAAACCGTCGGTTCAGCCATTCGGGAACTGGCAGGCGATGAGTTATTTGCCTATATGCCATCATTCCTTTTTTCAAGTAATGCAGCCGAAGGCTACCACTACCTGGCTAATCCCAACTATGTCCACAAATACTACCTGGATTTAACGCCAACTTTCACAGATGTATTTACCAAAGGAAAAGATGCAAGCCAACCAGACTTTACTTCTCTCACCGCCGATTGGCGTACGGTTCTCCTTGGTGGCTCGCGCGGCGGAATCAATAAAGGTATTTTTGCATTGGATGTCACCGACCCTGCACTTATCACTGAGTCCAATGCTGCAAATATGGTGCTATGGGAATTTACCGAAAATGATGATGTCGACCTGGGCTACACCTACAGTCAACCCACTATCGCATTAACCAATGCCGTTGATAGCGATGGCTTAAACCGTTGGGCAGCTATTTTTGGTAACGGTTACCAAAATGACAGTAGTGCAGTCACTGGTGGAACCAGTTGTACAGCACAATTATTTATTGTATTTCTTGATGGTGGCCTTGATGGTACCTGGACACTCGGCACCGACCCCGACACCGCTGATTATATGAAAATTGATACCCAGGTTGGAACAACAGCCGCTGGGGACTGCAATGGTTTATCGACACCAGCTTTAGCTGATCTGGATGGCGACAGAATTTTAGACCGTGTTTACGCTGGCGATGTTCAAGGCAATATGTGGGTCTTTGACTTAACTTGCAGTGGTCCAAGCTGTGGCACCAATGACTTTGATGTTGCCTATACGCAAGGCGCAATACCAAGACCATTATTTACAACACAGGATCCTTCAGGAAACCCGCAACCTATTATGGGAAAACCGATTCTGACTATAAATGCACGTGTGGATACAACCCCATCAAACCAGCCTAATGTTCTGGTGCTGTTTGGTACAGGCCAGTACCATGCAATCGGTGACAATAATGGCACCAGCAGCATTAATTCATTTTATGGTATCTGGGATGCTGGCACAGGTGAGTTAACCGATGACCGTACCGGCACAACATTAGTTGGGCAAACTTTAACGACAACCACAACGGCCTATGGTGAGCTTAGACAAATTACATCCAATACCATTGACTGGACAACCCAATACGGATGGTATGTCGATCTGGCACCCCAAAATACAGCCGTAAATGAAGCAGAAGAACGCGCGGTAGGTAACCCGACCATTCGAGGAGATGTGTTATTTTTTAATACCATCATACCAAATGCACAGGTATGTGGCTTTGGTGGCGCAGGCTGGCTTATGTCTATCGATATCTACACCGGTGGCTCAACGACAACCACAGTTTTTGATGTTACACAAAATGGTATTGTTGATGCTGAAGATAATATCGGTGGTATAAATGTAGGGCAAAGAATGGAAGGGCTTCCTGCGGATTCCAGCTTTATCAGTGACTATCAATACACTCAAAGCAGTGATAAGAGTATCTTTAAACGAAAAGTTCAACCTCAAGGTGAGAACACCCCGTCAGGTGGTTTAGGACGCTTATCATGGCAAGAAATCCGAGCCAATTAATAACACAAGAGGTTATAAGCGGAATGAAGCAACAATCAGGCTTTAGCTTAATTGAACTCATGATCGTGCTAGCAATAATCGCGATCATTGTTGGTGTCGGTTGGCCAATGTACGCTGAGCAAAGTCGGGCTAATAACCGTACCGATGCAATAATCGCAACCAATGCTGTTGCCCTGGCTTTAACACAATTTGAACTAGACAATGTAAATGGTTTTGTCTGGGACGAACCACCCGGTGCCGTCACAGCAGCCAATGCACATAACCGTTACCTTCCTCTGGTCGCGGTAGGCCCTGCCAGTGATGGGGGCGCTGATGATGTTAGATGCACCCAACGCCGCGGCTTTCGCTGGGTGGCTGCAAATAATCGCTATGAATCCTGTCGTGGGCTTTATTCTATTGCCGTTGCCATTACCCCGGATCCGGATGATCCTGCCCGTGGTATTGCTTTTACAATAACAACCACAGCCATTGGCGATCGCCCGCAACGCCTGGATCTGGAATGTAACTCGTTTACCCTTACGAGCAACGGTGTAAAAGGCCATATCGCCATCGCCCACCCCGACCGGGCTCCCGAAGCAAGCGACCCACTTGTTTTGCAACCGGATCCAACCTCCGAAGGCGAGAATCATTCAACCAGACGCTGCTGGGGTAGCAGTTAATGGTCAGGCCTTTGCACAATACTAAACCTGTACGGAGAAATTGTATGAAAAAACTTTTTACTGCCCTGTTTCTACTCTTTGCTTTTAGCCTGCCGCAATTAAGTTACGCCAACAGTTGCAGCTTAATAAAAGCAGTATATGAGAGCGGAAAATATGAACGCGCCTTTAAACTGGCAAAAACCCACGCTACGTATAATAATACCTGCGCTGAATATTATTTAGGGCTTATGTATATAGCCGGGCAAGGTGTAAAAACGAATTCTGAAAAGGGCTATGCATATCTAGAAAGTGCAGCGAAAAAAGGCTATCAGCCAGCGATTGATTTTTTTAAAAACATGCCCTTTTAGCTTTAGCTGCGAATAAAACGTGACAGGTTAGCACAGCAATCTTGTTAAACTGCAGGAGCATTATAGCTTAAGCACCTTATGCAAACCTGATGTGAGTTAAGCGCTATAGCTGACTGAATTACTTCAACTCTTTGGGCAAAGAAAAAACAACCGTTTCTTTCACGCCCTGATTCTGGATAATATCAGCATCCGCAACGCCCCACTGTTTCAAACGTTGCAGCACTTTTTCAACCAATACTTCAGGTGCAGAGGCACCTGCGGTTAGTCCTATTTTTTCCTTGTCCTGTAACCAGCTTTTATCTATTTCCATTTCATTATCAATTAAATAGGCAGGGATGTTTAAACGGTCGGCCACTTCGCGCAACCGATTTGAATTGGAACTATTGGGTGAACCAACCACCAATAAAATATCACAGGCAGCAACCAGTTCTTTTACTGCATCCTGCCTGTTTTGTGTTGCATAACAAATATCATCTTTCTTTGGGCCCTGAATTTTCGGGAAACGCTGCTTTAATGCATTAATAACGTCAGCAGTATCATCCATCGACAAGGTTGTTTGTGTAAAATAAGCCAGTTTATCGGGATTCTTTATATCGAGTTGTTCAACATCATTCACTGTTTCAATTAAATATATTTTTCCACCCTGACGCTCATCAAACTGCCCCATCGTTCCTTCCACTTCGGGGTGCCCGTGGTGCCCAATTAAAATACATTCCTGTCCCGTTTCACTAAAGCGAGACACTTCCATATGTACCTTGGTAACCAGAGGGCAAGTGGCATCAAATACTTTAAAGCCACGCTGCTTTGCTTCCTGGCGCACCGCCTGTGACACGCCATGCGCACTAAAAATAAGTGTTGCCCCTTCAGGGACATCACTCAGGTCTTCAATAAAAATTGCGCCATTATCACGTAAACAGTCAACCACATATTTGTTATGCACTACTTCATGACGTACATAGATAGGTGCGCCGAATAAATCCAGTGCACGTTCAACAATTTCAATGGCACGGTCAACGCCGGCACAAAAACCACGTGGATTAGCTAATAAAACCTGCATTAATGTTGCTCGTCTTTGTTTGGAGTCTTTTCACCTATATCAGCCTGAATAAAATCACCATTTTTAATTGCTTCCAACTGTGCCTGACTGGCTTTGATTTTTAGAATTTCGACTTCAAACGTCACCACAAAACCGGCGCAGGGGTGATTAAAGTCTACTTTTACTTCTTTTTCTGTAATTTCTTTTATGGTGCCCGGCACGGTATCACCAGATGGTGTTTCAAACTCAATGATAACACCCTCTTCCAGTTTAAAGGACGAATCAAATTCTTCACGCGGCATCATATGGATATTGTCTTCATCAGGAAAACCAAACGCATCGACTGGCTCAAGAGACAAACACTGTTTGTCACCCTCTTTTAAACCATAAAGCATCATTTCCAGACCTTCGATTAAGGTACCGTCGCCCATTGTGAAGGTCATCGGTGCATTTTCATCGGTACAATCAGCTACCGTGCCGTCTGGCAGGCTTAAAGTAAAGTTCATGGTTACTTCGCTGCCGGGGCAAATAGTAATGGTGCTTATTTCTGTCATTTTAATACTCTTTCATATAATCATTCATGTCATTGCGAGCCTTTAACCGCGAGTAACACGCGGCAATCCTGTTAAGTTTTTTATCGCCGTTACACCACAAGATTGCCACACTATCGCTCGCAATAGCTACCTATTGCCTTTATTTTTTTTAAACAAGTTCGGGAAAATTGTATCCACAATTAATATCACTACACCAACTGTAATCGCAGAGTCTGCAATATTAAAAGCGGGCCAGTGATACGCGTTATAATAAATATCAATAAAATCGACAACATACCCTAAACGAACACGATCAATTAAATTCCCGATTGCACCGCCCAGGATAAATGAAAACGCCAATGCCTGAAATTTTTCTTCGGGTTTTAAACTTCTAATCCAGAAAACCAGTACAATACTTACAATTAAAGAAATAGCCGTAAAAAACCAACGCTGCCAACCACCCACATCGCTTAAAAAACTGAAAGCCGCGCCTTCATTATGCATTAAGGTGAAATTAAACATTGGCATAACAGCAATCGCTTCATACATTTTTAATTCTGCACTCGCAACATACTTGGTAATTTGATCAGCGATAACAATAACCGCTGCAATAGTCATCCATTTACGCAAAACTTCGCTCCTCACCTGTTCCATCTACATTTTCAATACAGCGGCCACATAACTCAGGATGTGAGCTGTTACTACCCACATCCTCACGCAAATGCCAGCAACGAGTACATTTACCATGTTCTGCTTTCGTTACCACAACCCATATATCATCATTGCTTGACAGGGTTGAATGAACAGCTGTCGCAGGTGGCTTACCAACCACAAGTTCAATCGAAGCATAAGAGGTAATAAGGACAAAACGCAGTTCATCGTTTAATGTTGTCAGTACATCATAAATCTCACGGCCGCAATAAATAGTTACTTTTGATTCCAGCCCTGAACCAATCACACTATCTGCACGTAAACGCTCCAGTTCTTTATAAACTGCATCACGTACTTCTGATATTTTTTCCCATTGTGTTAATGCACTATCGGCTGTTTTTTTATCAGCGTAACATTCTATCAGGTTGTACCATGTATTTAAAAAAACCGAGGCTTCCCGTTTAGTGCTATTCCCTTCACTGTCTGTTTTACCGGATGGCAAGGCTTGCCAGACATCTTCTGCGGTAAAACTTAAAATGGGTGCTATCCACAATACCAAAGCTTCACTAATGTAATACATTGCCGTTTGTGATGAGCGCCGCCCTACACTATTCGCTGGCATGGTGTATTGACGGTCTTTGGTAATATCCAGATAAAAACTGCCTAGCTCAATCGCACAAAAGTTATGAATCATTTGATAAATACTATGAAAATCATATTCTTCATATGCTGTTTGAATACGTTGTTGTAAACGTGCAGTTTTTTCTATTGCCCACTTATCCAGTTCAAGCAAGTTATCAACTGCTACGCAATCTTTAGCTGGATCAAAATCATTGATATTAGATAACAAATAGCGTGCTGTGTTCCGAATACGTCGATAAGCATCCGATGAACGTTTTAGAATTTCATCTGAAACCGTCATTTCTGCTGTGTAATCGGTTGCCGCGATCCACAGACGTATAATATCTGCACCAAGATTTTTAATTACCTTCTGCGGTGCAACCACATTGCCTTTGGACTTTGACATTTTCTGGCCTTTTGCATCCACTGCAAAACCGTGCGTTAAGACCGACTTATAAGGTGCAACCCCCTGCATTGCCACCGACGTTAATAAAGACGACTGGAACCAGCCACGATGTTGATCGGAACCTTCCAGATAAAGATCGGCAACCGGGTAGTCTTTAACACCAACCATTTGATTCATCACAGAATAATGTGTTACACCAGAATCAAACCAGACATCGAGTGTATCAGTTACTTTAAGATAATCACTGGCATCATCTACCAGTAAATCTTCAGGTTCTAAATCAAACCAGGCATCAATCCCCTGCTGTTCAATTTTTTGTGCAACCTGCTCTACCAGTTCAACACTATTTGGGTGTAACTTTGATGTTTCTTTATGAATAAATAATGTGATCGGCACACCCCAGGTACGCTGACGTGACACGCACCAGTCTGGTCGGCTCTCAACCATTTTTTCAATTCGTGCTTGCCCCCAGCCCGGCATCCATTTGGTTTCTTTGATGGCAGCCATGGCTTTGTCACGTAAACCATTTTTATCCATGCTAATAAACCATTGGGGTGTGGCACGGAAAATGATCGGCGTTTTATGTCGCCAGCAATGCGGATAGCTGTGTTGTAAAGCTTCGTCATGTACCAGTTTGCTATTTGTTTTTAAGGTTTCAATCACACTCGAATTGGCTTTAAAAACATGTTGGCCTTCAAATAACGGTGTCCCTTTTACAAACGTACCATCAGCACCCACTGGATTATCCGTTTTTAAATGGTAGCGCTGGCCAACCACATAATCATCCTGGCCATGCCCTGGTGCGGTGTGCACGCAACCGGTACCGGCTTCTAAGGTAACATGGTCACCAAGAATAATCGGCACTTCACGATCATAAAAAGGATGCGCCAGTTTTAAGCCTTCTAAATCTTCACCGTTACATTTACCGACTACTTTATAATTGCTCACACCATAGCGCTGCATAATATCTTCAACCATGTCGGAAGCTAACAGTAAACACTCCGGCACATGGTCGGTAATGCTATCTACCATCACAATGCTATATTCATAATTCGGGTTGACTGCAACGGCCTGATTGGCAGGCAGCGTCCACGGCGTCGTTGTCCAGATAACAACCGAAGTGAGCTTACCTTTTAGTAAATCCTTATCTAAATCCGTGCAACGAATTTTTAATGCTTCATCATCCAGCACTTCAAAACGTACATCTATTGCCGGGGATTTTTTATCTTCATATTCCACCTCTGCTTCAGCTAAGGCGGAACCACAATCCACACACCAGTGCACTGGCTTGGAGCCTTTATGCAAATGCCCTGCTTCAATGATTTTGCCTAAGCTCCTGACAATATCGGCTTCGGTTTTAAAGTTCATTGTCAGGTAAGGATTATCCCAGTCGCCTAACACACCTAAACGCTTAAAATCTTCACGTTGGCCATCCACCTGCTTAAGTGCATATTCACGACAGGCTTTACGGAATTCTGCTGGTGTGACCTTAACACCGGCCTTGCCGACTTTTTTCTCGACCATTAATTCAATGGGCAAGCCATGACAATCCCAGCCCGGTGTATAGGGTGCGTCAAAACCATTGAGTGTTTTTGATTTAATAATAATGTCTTTTAACACTTTATTAACTGCATGGCCGATATGAATATTACCGTTGGCATAAGGTGGGCCGTCATGCAAATAAAATTTAGGGCGGTCTTGCTGCTCCGACAATTTACGTAACTGTGCATACAAATCCATGTCGTACCATTGCTTTAAAAAAGCCGGCTCACGGTTTGCCAGATTTCCCCGCATAGGGAAATCTGTTTTGGGTAAGTTTAATGTATCTTTATAGTCTGCCACGGTGTTTGTTTACCTTGTAAAATTTATATCCAGTTAACGGCCAACATTCTAAATTAGAAAGTGGTTGTCGTTGCGAGCGATAGCGCGGCAACCTTGTAAGGTTATACCAATTTTCTTGCAGATTGCCGCGCTATCGCTCGCAATGACAATCTGTTATTAAATTTTATTTATGCCTGAAAAACTGTTTCGCCTGTTCAACATCCAGTGCTATTTGTTCTTTCAATGCATCTAACGAATCAAAGGGCAATTCATCCCTTAATTTTTTTAAAAAGTTCACTTCAAGCTGTTCGCCATAAATAGACTCATTAAAATCAAATAAAAATACTTCTAAAATAACTTTTTTACCATTAACAGCCGGCCGAGTGCCAATGCTGGCAACACCTTCAACGGGCTGCTCTTTTAAGCCAGCAACGGTAACAACATAAATGCCATGCAAAGGTGTTACCTTCCGATGAATATGAATATTCGCTGTAGGGAACCCAAGTTCCCGCCCCAGCTTTTCACCGTGCGCCACACGGCCGGTCATTTTGTAATGATGACCGAGTAATTTCTCTGCCTCTTTAAACTGCCCGGCTTCCAGTGCTGCCCGAACTCGGGTGCTGCTTACCCGTCCCGAACCCGAAGCGGTGTCAACATCAAAGGTTGGCATATTAACGACTTCAAAGCGGTGTTGCTTACCTGCTTCAACCAGGCGTGCAAAAGTGCCTTCACGACCTTTGCCAAAATGAAAGTCATCCCCAACAACAAGGTAACGCACGCCCAGCCCCTTTACTAATACCCGCTCAATAAATTCCTGGTAGGGCATATTGGCCAGTGCCTTGTTAAAGCGTAACGATAAAATTCGCTCCACTTTGTTACGTTGTAAAGCGGACACTTTATCTCGTAACCGCATCAATCGTGCTGGTGCGGCATCACCGGCAAAATATTCCAGAGGCTGAGGCTCAAAGGTGATAACCGTACTCGGGCAAGCAAACTGTTTGGCTTTGTCTGCCAGTTGTTCCAGTACATGACGATGCCCCAGATGCACACCGTCAAAGTTACCAATGGTTGCGACACAGCCATGATGCTGCGGGCGTAAATTATGAAGTCCACGGATCAATTCCACATTTACGTCCTACTGCTTAATCTGCTCTGTATTATGCTCTGCTCCATATTATATCAAGCTATCACCTGAATTTTCAGCAGGTCGGCGCAAATCTTTTACTCGAATGCCTAAAATAAATAACACCACAAAATAGCTAGCTGCACCGGTGAGCACCAGCAACGACAAATTAAAAATCTGGCGGCTCAAATTCAATTCATACCACGGTGCAATATTGCCCAAATACGTCAGCAAGACACCCACCATAACCAGGCAAGCCAGACTCAACTGTACACCAAACCGTAACCAGCCTTTATTGGGCTGGTGGACTTTCTTACGCCGCAAACCTCGCCATAATAACCCGGCATTAATTACCCCCGAAACCGCCGTTGCCATCGCCAAACCGGCATGCAAACCATCGACGGCCAGCAGGTATAAACCCACCACAAAAACAACGTTTAACACCATATTACTGGCCATCGCAATCAAACCAATTTTCATCGGTGTTTTTGTGTCCTGACGGGCAAAATACCCCGGAGCAAGTACCTTCACCAGCATGTGTGCCAGTAAACCAAAAGAATACGCCTGCAATGCAAAAACCGACATATCAATCGACTCAATCGAATACGCGCCATGCTGCAAAAAGGTCGCCAATAAAGGTTTGGCCAGAATAAAAAGTGCGACCGCAGCAGGCAGGCCAACTATAAATACCCAACGCATTGCAAAGTCCAGCATATGCGAAAAACCTTCGGGATCTTTGGCTGCGTGTTTTCCGGATAAGCTCGGCAAAATTACCGTTGCCAGGGCAATACCAAACACACCTAAGGGAAATTCCAGCATTCGGTCGGCGTAATACAGCCAGGTGATGCTGCCCGTAACCAGAAAAGAGGCCACGAAAATATCAAATAGCAGGTTAATTTGCATGGCAGACGAGCCAATAATGCCCGGTGTCATTAATTTCATTACCCGCCGCACCCCGGAATGCCGCCAGCCCCAGCGCGGCCAGCGTAAAAACCCCAGCTTATACAAAAACGGCAACTGAAAACCTAGTTGTAAAATACCAGCAAAAAATACCCCCCAGGCCAACGCTTTTACCGGCACATCAAGATAAGGAGCCAACCAGATTGCGGCACCAATCAGACTTAAATTTAACAAAATTGGGGTAAACGCCGGCACCGCAAATTTACCATAACTATTTAAAACGCCGGATGAAAGGGCGGTTAAGGAAATAAAAATAATATAGGGAAAGGTTAGCCGAAACATGTCGGTGGTCAGCGCAACTTTATCGGGCTGATCAATATAGCCCCAGGCAATGGCCATTACCACAATCGGCGCGGCTATCAGACAAACAATGGATAAAAGTAGTAAAATGCCCCCCAGCGTGCCTGCCGTGTGCTGCACCAGATCCGCCACGTCTGATTTGTCCCGCTGAACCTTATATTCGGTTAATACCGGCACAAAAGCCTGTGAAAAGGCACCTTCACCAAATAATCGGCGCAAAAAATTAGGGAGTTTAAATGCGATAAAAAAAGCATCGGTTGCTTTACCTGCACCAAAGTAATGTGCCATCACGATATCTCGCGCCAGACCGGAAATCCGCGATAACAGGGTGAAAGCACTGACCACAAGGGTTGATTTAAACAGGCTCATATAGTTTATAAATTATTGATAATATTAGGTTATTTTGTTTAAGGCCATAATACACGTAAGTTATTGCAAATAAACAGGTTTTTCGGATGCCATCATACCTTATAATATATTGACTATATACACTAACAAAACGGCTTAAATTTATTGACAAATCAGCCCAAAAGCCCCATTATACGCGGCTTTCTTGGTTAGACAGTTTATTTAGGAGAGCCACTTTGGCTAATTCAGCGCAATCACGTAAACGTGCCCGTCAGGGTGAAAAACGTCGTCAGCACAACGCCGGCTACCGTTCCATGTTCCGTACTTTTGTTAAAAATTTATTAGCGACCATTGAGTCCGGTGATAAAGCAAAAGCACAGGAAGCCTACACTAAAGTAACGTCTATTATTGATAAAACGGCGAACAAAGGCCTTATCCATAAGAATAAAGCAGCGAATCAAAAGGCTCGCTTGAATGCGCGCATTAAAGCAATGTCTTAAAACATAACTTGTATTATAAAAAAAGCCGGTTCTTTAACCGGCTTTTTGTTGCCTGAGATTTTTCACCTAGAATAAAGTACGGATTAACTCGCAGGTATCATCCAGACTGGCGGCGGCGAGCGAGTAACACTCGCAATTTTCTGCAATTCTGGACGCAGCAGTTAAACCGTCATTTTCATGCGCTAACTGATTCAGACCATTGCTATAAATATTCATACAGGCGGATGCCTGACTTAGTTTTGTTAACACAGGCTTCTGATTATCAGCAGAAAATTCGACAATAATAATCTTCGTTAAAGGAAAAGCTTTTAAATGCGTATCCCCCGGCAATAGCGCTGTCGGCACATGCATTGTTCGATTGGTTTTTAATATATCATTCGGTAAGGGATACAGGGGAGGCGGCTTTTTTAGGCACACAGCATGGGGATAAGGGGTAACATGCATCAATTCCAGATTAACAGGTGCCAGTTCATCGCTTAAATAGTTAAAACCATTATTCAGCAAACCCCAGGTTGTGGTTGATTTTCCTGCCCCTGAACGTCCTGTTAATAAAAGCACTTCACCGTTTTTTTCCAATGCTGCACCGTGCAAGAAGAACAAAGAGGAGCACAGCTTTTCCAGCTCAATCGTCATGTCTTTTTCCAGACAATAAACAAACATTCCTAAGTCTTCACAATGAATAATCTTGTTTTTATTACGAACAATCGTATAGGTTAACTTGTCTTTTCCCTGTTTTAGTTCATAGTGCAAATCTGAAAACGTTGACTCAGTGCCATTAATACGGTCATTATCATTAAAAGCCCCGTAATTTTTTAATACTATCTCGTGAATAAAAGTATTCTGGCTATCAATACGCACTATTTTATTGAATATTATTAATTTACAACTTTGCATACACGCTTATAGTAGCACCTTGAATTATGTTTATGGCATATAAAAAAAGACGCAACCAGATACCTGGTTGCGTCTTTTGCAATTACTACAACAAATACAGTGTTCTAACGAATTACTGTACCAGAATTAGAACCAGCTTGAGCCAGGGAAGGCATTGCATTCATTGTCATTATAACAGGTGCAACATAGGCTGCTTTTTTAATGAAGTCACGACGGGCTTCGGTTTTCTGTTCATTTAATTCAGTTTTATTTTCTTCGCTCATTGTAATCTCCGTTTAATATTAATTAACTAATAGTTTTAAATCTTTAAACTGCGACAACACTTTATCCAAATCAGTTTTTGCTAGTGTCGCATCAATGTCATAAAGCTTTGTTAGCTTTTTAACGATAGCACCAGGCTCTAAACCCGCTTCAATTTGCTGCCAGATTAAGCTCGCAACCGAATTTAGCTGGTGTATCTGGCCATTGTCCTTGTCTAAAATAACCAATTCGCCATCTATTTGCTGTGTGCTTAGATTTGCCCGTATTGCTAAATTCATCTGTAACTCTTTTCTATAATGGTATATTAGAACAAAGTTGGCTATATACGTCAATTAAGCCGCCAGCAAGCCATACAAGTACAAACTATTTTATCCTATAAAAACAATATGTTACATTATTTGCAACAGTGGCATGTTAACCCGAATGGGTTAACCCATCATGATAATATTCAAAAGTGCGGAATATTTACATTTTCTGAAAAATCGCCTCAAAAACCAGAGCAATCCTGGTGATATTTTATTGCTTATCTATCAGGAATAAAGGGTTTATTGTTTTAATCTTATAGCGAATCATCTAAACTTTGTTTTCTATATTGTTTCAGGAAATAACGGTCATGCCCTGCTGCTGCCCTCATAGCCAATCGGCCGGTAAGTTTTTTTCTTTTTTTGCTAAATCATACCGACGGCGTTTTTCAAATAAGGGCTTTGAAGTATCACAACAGCAATTAATAGAAGGGATCACACAGGCCAGCTATAAAGATAAAATACTACTTGAAATTGGTTGTGGTGTCGGGCACTTGCACCAAACACTTATCGAGCAGGGTGCAAAATCTGCAACAGGAATAGAACTTGCTGCTAAAATGCTGGATGAAGCACGAGATTGGGCCAAACAACGTGGCTTGACTGAAAAAACGAATTACATTGAAGGCGACTTTATTTTTATTGCCAACACTATTGAACCTGCAGATATTGTGATTATGGATAAAGTAGTATGTTGCTATCCTGATGCGGACTCACTGATACATCGCTCGTTAGAAAAGTGCCTATCAACTTATGCACTGACATACCCACGCAAAACCTGGTATACCCGTTTGGGAATGCAAATACTGGCACTGCTTATGAAATTAGTCGGTTCTGATTTTAGGCCTTATGTTCATGATCCGGATCAAATTGAAAAATGGATTACAGAACAGGGTTATAAGAAAATAAACCAGGCTCAAACCACTGTATGGCTAACACAAGTATACAAAAAATAAAAAGAGAATTTTATGCGCGGCTTTGTTCCACCCGATCCTCAAACCGATGTATCCAATATACATTACGCCATTGTTTATGCGCCTCGCAGAAAAGCAAACAGACATCGTATACCGCAAAGTTGTGTGGAAATAAAGCAGCATAAAGAAGAAGCGCTGGAACAATCCAGTCCACAAGCTAAACGCTACGCAGCTCAAGTATTAGGTCCGTCAAAATCGTCAGAAGGCCAGTATATTTACTATGTCATGGAATGGCTTGAATAAAATTAACACAATGACAGCGTTTATTTATAAAACCAGCATTTTTGCAGCCTGCCGAATATCTTCCTGAGCTTCGTTTAGTATCTCCATGCTAGCCTGCGGGCCAAGCTCACTAAGACCTAATTTTTGAAAGGCCGGTATTTCAACAAGAGGGGGAATATTAATGTCCGGCTTCCCGTAACCATACATACTATGAATATTCGCAACAATAATAATGTCTGCATAATCTGCCTCGGGGGCTTCATCTCTAAACCAGTTACCCATGTTCTCCGGTACACAAACCAGTTCTTCATCAAAATTCCATTGTTCTAGAATCATTCTTCCTACCTGGCCAGAGAGCTTATTAACGATACGATCGGCAAACCGCGGGTTATCTTTTAGTTCAGGAATACGGCTTAAGTAACTGATAATTGGCAATGCGCCAATTTGAGAAACAAGACCTGCAAGCATGGCTTTCTCGGCCTGCTTGCCTTTAACCATCGAACCCAGCACATAACTTATCGCGCCAAGACGCCGACTATGATCTAATACTTTTTTTAACTGGTATTGTAATAAGGAGTTCGGGGCAGCAAATAAATTATTAACCGCAACACATATCACGATGTTTTGTATCACATGTAAACCTAACCTTGCCACCGCTTCCATGCAGGTAGAAGTTAAACGATACCCCGAAAAGATTGATGAATTTGCAATTTTAATAACTCTGGCAGCAATATTGGGATCCATTTCCAGAAGTTTTGCAATCTGATTCATCCCCTTAGCCGGATCATTCACTGCTGTTCTTACTTTTAAAGCAATGTCAGGCAAACTTGGTAGCTCAAGATTACCTTTAGCGCACTCCGTAAGAATCCGTTGCTCAAGTGTTAATTGTAACCCTGAACTCATAATCTTTTTTCTCAGTTAAATGTGTTATGCCATGCACTATGTTGTTGTATTGTTTTTAACGCTTGAGTTAATAAACTTTTGCCCGGATCGCGTTGATGCCATGTTGAAGCACCCGATGGGTGTGGTAAGGGTATAATATCCGCGATATGCCTGTAAAATTCAAGTCTAAAAGTTTGCCCAATAATTTGATCCAGTTTGTTGACTGCCATTATCTGGCTAATTGCCAACTTCCCTACCGGAATAATAAGCTGTGGTTTTAAAGTTGCGACTTCTTTTTGCAGCCAGTGGGCACAATTTTTTATTTCTGTTTTGTCGGGAACACGGTCTCCCCCTTTCGGTTTATTATCCACTAGTTTTTTTCCCGGAAAGCATCGACAAACTGCTGTCATATACACTTTATCGCGAAACTCTTCTTCATTAACATTGATTGAAGAAAACCATTTAAACAATGTTTTACCGGCCGTCCATGCAAACGGTTTATGGATATCTTTTTCTTTTATTCCTGGCGCCTGCCCAACTAATAGTATTTTTGACATCACCGGATTACCCAATACCGGCTGGCTTTGCATCTTTTCACAAAGATGGCATTGTCTGATATTGGCCTGAAGCCGTTTTAAAACAAGTTGTGTCATGTTAAAAAGCTAATAACAAAAAAAAACTCTATTCATATTTTTTAAGTAGTACGCCTTCTTCACCACAACATGATGCAGCACATTTTTTAACAGCATGAATAGACGCCGCATCACCCTGTAAAAATGCACTGATTGGTAAATTATCAGTGGCGCAGTCGCAGCCCTTGTCATCATATTTATAAACATGCTTTAAGCCAACCTCTTTAGCAGCCTCTAAAGTTTGCTGCATAATAAATGAGGGTGTTTGTTCAAGATGGCTCAACTTGTACGCCGGGAAAAATTTGGTAATATGCCACGGCGCATCATCACCCAGATTATCTTTAATCCAGCGTGCTATGTTAGTTAACATTTCCGGATTGTCATTTTTAGTTGGAATAATATTGGTGCGTGTTTCTACGTGAATACCCAGCTCATGGGCTTTTTTAATTGAATGTAATACTTCAGCCACGGATGATTTTTGGCAAATATTTTTATAAAAATCATCATCGAGGCTTTTAATATCGGAACAAAGTACATCAATATAAGGTGCAACCGCTTCCAGTGCTTCATCCGTTACATAACTATTGGAGACATAAAGAATATACAAGCCTTTTTGTTTTGCTATTTTGGCTACATCAACAATGTATTCCAGCCAGACAGCCGGTTCGGAATAGGTAAAGGCAATGCCTTGCACTTTAAAACGCAAGGCTGTTTCAACCAGTTGTTCAGCTGTTACATAGGCTGCCGTAGATTCACCTCGTGCGAGTTCATCTAGCGCGGTAACCCCCCATGATATATCCAGATTATGACAGCCATCACAACGGAAACTGCAGCCATAACTACCAACCGATAATACTTTGGTTCCTGGCCTGAAATGTTTAACTGGTTTATCTTCAATATTGTCGACATCCAGCGCTGAGATAATACCGTACGAAAGATTGTATAAAATGCCATTACGATTGACATGCGCCTGACAAAAGCCACGTTGACCATGACTGAGGCGGCAACGCCATAAACATAAATTACAACGTGTTGTACCATCAGCCTGCCTGTCTTGCAGCATGGTTTCCACTAATTGATAATGCGCTGGTCGTGCTTCTAAACTACTCATTACTATTTCTCACTGTTTGATTTTCAACGTCAGCTATCTTCCATAACGGTGCAACAATAATATTCAAACATGCATAAGCATCTCGCAATGCCTTTTCCACTTGTTCAAACTCAGGTGCTTTGGCAAAAATAAAGCCTAAGTAGCTATTCCCTTCAGGCAACGGTGTAAGCTCGTAACCATCACGTAATTGAATATTAATATCTTCAATAAATTTAATTTTACTGGCTGCCAACAAGCCTTCGATACGTTTAAGTATGCCTTGTTTCGGTACTGGAATCATCATGACCCCTGCTGCTGTATTAGAAAATGATTTTTCAACGGGATTACCCATTGCATAACTTAAAACAATCTCTTCTAAAGAACAGCCTAAGCCATACTCTAAAATATCACTGCATAAACCACCAATGGTACGTGCCGCCATTTCAATTAAATAGATTTCGCTACCACGCAAACGGCACTCGGCATGCACCGGCCCCGTTCTAACCCCATAGGCTTCACAGGCTTGTTGAACAATAGCCGATACTTTATTAACTTGCTCGGCCGGTAATCTTGTTGGTGTAATATAATACGTTTCTTCAAAAAAAGGACCATGCAATGCATCCGGCTTGTCAAAAATAGTGAGCAGCTTAAACACGCCTTTATCTACAATACCTTCAACGGCTATTTCATCACCGTGAATATATTCTTCCAACAGAACCTGTTTTTGTTCAACTAATTCTAAATCAGTCTGTTTAGCTAATAGAGCCTGAATACGCTTTGCAGCAGCAGTTAATTCGTCTTTGCTATTTACCCGGATAACACCCCGACTTGCCGATAAAGCTAATGGCTTTATCACAACAGGGAATTCAATCTTTATATCTGCTTTATTTAATATGGCCTCTAATGCAATACACTGATACTGCGGTATCGGGATATTTTTAGCCTGTAATGCTTTTCGTGCTAAATCTTTTCGTCGGGCAAGCCGTGCTGTATTGAGATTGTTATGCACCAGGCCTGAATGCTGAGCCACATTAGCAGCCAGTTCAATCACTGAGTCGTCGGTTCCAATAACGGCAAGTACATTTATATCTTTAATACCATCCAGTATTATTTTTAGTGCTTCTTCCGGTTGTTCGAATGGTACATGTAAGCCTTGTGCATATGTCGACACAATCGAATGTTTGCCTTCAGAAGCAATAATAACATCCAGACCCAGCCGGGAGGCAGCTTGAAGATACCGCATGGTGCGATAACTACCATGCGGTGCAATTAATACAATATGCTGGAACCGTTGTGTCGGTATAGGGTGATGCCTTTCATGAATAACAACAGACATCAATAACGGAGTCTTGGTGAATAATTAAAATTAATTCCTATGCACAGCCACCGCCGCCGCCAGCACTACCACAACCACCGCAGCCACCTGAACCACCAACGGCTTTAAAAACATTGTTAAAAACAAATGAGGCATTTAAACCGTCATTGGTGTAATCAATATCGCAACCTTTTAAATAAGACAGTGCCACTGCATCTACGACGACTTTAAAGTTATCACCTTCCAGCACTTTATCATGCGGGTGAATAGTATCAGCGTAGGTCATGCCATAGCTCATGCCACTACAGCCACCACCGGAAACAAAGACTCGAATACCTTCAACCGGGTCATCTGAAGCAGCCATTAAACCCGCGAGTTGTTCACCCGCAGTCGCAGACACTTTTAGCTCTTCATCGGCAATGCTTGTATTAAATTCGGCAACGGCTGCATTCATTTCTATTCTCCAAAATATTCTATTCAAGTGGCTATATAATAGTATAGATAATACCATAATATTGAAAATCAACTCTATTTTTTTGCGCGCAAGCAGCTTATTTCCCTTTTAAAATCAGGGTTATAGCCTTAAAGAAGAGGCAGGAAATCAAAGGTATAGCGACAAACCTGCAGCTATACCTTTTGCGCTAAAACTAAACTAATGCCAGCGCCGGGCTGTCCTTGGCGGGTTTTAACCGATTCTGAGCACCCACCAGTTTACCCATCATCCGCAAATCCCGTGATGTCAGGTTCAGGGCAGCGTCGACCCAAATCTCGGCCACATCCATTAATTCATCGTAAGTGAGCGGATTAAGGTATTCTCGCACCCGCCGAATTGCCTGCAACCCGTTGCTGGCGCGACGGTGACGCCGGATATAATTATGTACTGCCTGCACACCTTCTCCGGGTTCAGCCAGTGCATCGACCACCCCCAATTCATGCAATTCTTCAGCACTGAACAGCCGACCCGCCGTAATCAATTCCTCGGCTCGTTGGAAATCAAGCTTACGCGACAACAAACTATAAGCCCCCATGCCAGGAAACAGGTTAAACAAAATTTCGGGTAAACCCAGCTCGATACCCTTTTCTGCAACCAGTACCGAACTTGACAGAGCCGCCTCAAAACCACCGCCCAACGCGCTCCCCTGAACCAGCGAAATCGTTGTCAGTGGTAGATGCAGATGTGCCGAATTCAAATACAGCACATCAATACAAGCTTTGGCATAGGCCAACAGGCCTTGCCGGTCATGATTTTCAATATGCTGCCTGAACAGGTTTAAGTCCCCCCCCAGATTAAAGACACCCGGCACATCTGACGACAGTACCAGGTAGGAAACAGCCAGCTCCTTACGTCTAACAGCAAACCCGACCTGTTCCTGAAAGTCGGCAATTTCCGCCAGCAGGGTAGGTGTAAAACAGGGACGCGGTGAAGCATGCATGTCGTACCATAGGCACTGCAAATCCGGATCATAACGTGGGGTAAGTTGTTGAAAAGGACCAAAGCAATTCAATTTATATTCTGCTGCTAAACTCATATGTATTCTCCTTGTTGGTTTCGGAAAGAAACGTACTCGTCTAGCGTCCTGTGCCTGATAATGATTGTCAATGACCGCCAGCCCGCAAAAACCGTACCCGGTTCATGTTTTAGAACATGATCTGCTGATTATTCAACAAAAATTGGCCACGATAACTATTTCCAGGCTAATCGGAAAAAAAACAAAGAGTTTTTAATAAAATATATCTTAAATTAGTGTAGTTGTTTAAAATAAGCTCTCCAATTTTGAGGTAAGCACTATGTCACGTATGGTTTTTTGTCAGCACTTAAATAAAGAAGCCGAAGGGCTCGAATCTGTTCCTATGCCCGGTGAACTGGGCCAGCGTATTTATGAAAATATTTCGAATGAGGGTTGGACAAAGTGGCTCGAACGCCTAACCAGCATCATTAATGAAAATCAGCTTAATACCGCCGATCCGGCAGCTATCCAGATCATAGAACAACATATGCTCGGCTTTTTGTTTAACGAAGGCGGACAGGGGCAGCTACCTGACGGGTTTCAGCCACCCGGTGGGAAGAAATAACAACCACCGCACAGCAGCCCAAACCATGAATTATTGCAGTGAATGCGGAAAAACGGTTGAACTGAAAATACCGGATGGTGATAATCGGCAACGGCATGTTTGCCAGCACTGCAATATTATCCACTATAAGAACCCGAAAATTGTTGCCGGCTGTTTGCCGGTGTGGGAAGACAAAGTGCTGCTTTGCAAACGCGCTATTGAACCGCGCCATGGTTACTGGACGTTACCCGCTGGCTTTATGGAAAATAACGAAACACTGGAACAGGCCGCAACCCGTGAATCCGTTGAAGAAGCCAATGCAAATCTGGAAATAACCAGCCTGTATACGGTCATCAGCCTGCCGAATATTGACCAGATTTATATGCTCTACCTCGCCAAACTGGTTGACCTGAATTTTTCAGCCGGTATCGAAAGCCTCGATGTTCAGCTTTTTACTGAACAGCAAATTCCGTGGAATAAACTGGCTTTTCGTACGATCGACTTTACCTTAAAACGCTATTTTGAAGATCGAAAAAACAACCACTTCCCGGTTCACACCAGTTTTATAGAAAAACATAATCGCTACCAACCCTGAAATGTAATGCCATTGTTTATAACATGACATAAAAACTAAACGCACCCATGCTTAAATTTACTGAACTCGCTTTACGCCGTGGCACAAAAGAATTATTCCGCGACGTTAACCTGACCGTGCATGCCGGACAAAAAGTAGGCATCACCGGTGGCAATGGTGTGGGTAAATCCAGTTTATTTGCCTTAATTCAGGGTCGACTGCACGCCGATACGGGCGAGGTCAGCTTCCCCAAAAACATAAAAATAGCCCATGTTGCCCAGGAAACACCGGCGCTTGATCAAACCGCTATTGACTATGTTCTTGATGGTGATATTGAATTACGCCAACTTGAAAATAAAATTAGAATTGCCGAACAAAAAGATGACGGCGAAGCGCTCGCCCACTATTACAGCGAAATGGAATCCATTGGTGGCTATAGTGCCAACAGCCATGCCGCAACATTGCTGCACGGTCTGGGGTTTACTTCAGCGCAAGAACGGCAGTCGGTTAAAAGTTTTTCCGGCGGCTGGCGAATGCGCCTGAATTTAGCACAAGCTTTAATACGTCGTTCCGACATGTTGCTGCTTGACGAACCCACTAACCACCTGGATCTCGATGCCGTTATCTGGCTGGAAAACTGGCTACGCCAGTACAAAGGTACCCTGCTGCTTATTTCACATGACCGAGATTTTCTGGATAACGTGGCCACCCATATTGCACACATCGAACATGCACAAATCAACTATTACACTGGCAACTATTCGGCCTTTGAACTTCGCCGCGCCGAGCAACTCGCCAGCCAGCAATCGGCATTTGAAAAACAACAGCGCGAAATTCAACATATGCACAAATTTGTTGAACGCTTTAAAGCTAAAGCCACCAAGGCACGTCAGGCGCAAAGTCGGGTAAAAGCACTGGAACGCATGGAAATAATTGCACCTGCCCACGTAGATTCACCGTTCAAGTTTCAATTTCAAACCGCAGAAAAAATACCAAATATTCTGATTAACCTGGATAAAGTGGATGCCGGATATGCAGATAAAACCATATTAAGCCAAATCAAGTTTTCAATTCGCCCGGGTGATCGTATCGGCTTACTAGGCCACAATGGTGCAGGCAAATCCACACTGATAAAATTACTGGCAGGGGAAATACAAGCTCAGCATGGGGAAATACATTTTGCAAAAGAACTTAAAACGGGGTATTTCGCACAACACCAACTCGAACAACTGGATCCGGAAGCCAGCCCCCTGTTGCACTTACAACGAATAGACAAACGCGCCACAGAAAGTGAACTACGTAAGTATCTGGGTGGTTTTGCTTTTAATAAAGACATGGCGCTGGATCCCGTTGCGCCTTTATCCGGTGGCGAAAAAGCTCGGCTGGTTTTAGCTCTGCTGGTATACCAGAAACCCAACTTATTATTACTCGACGAACCCACCAACCACCTTGATCTGGAAATGCGCCATGCCTTAACCATTGCCATGCAGTCCTTTGAAGGTGCAATGATTATTGTCTCACATGACCGGCACTTATTAAGAACCGTAACAGACACACTGTTTTTAGTTTCAAAAGGAACAGCCGAACTCTTTGAGGGTGATCTGGATGACTACAAGCAATGGGTTAATAACGAAAACAAACGTCAAAAACAAAATAGTGATAAAGAAACCAACCCTGATTCAGCCAATTCTTCTACCCGTCATAATACTGCTAAACGTGCACAGCAAAAGCCCTTACAGAACAAGCTTAAAAAACTGGATAAGCAGCTCGAACAATTAACCACTAAAAAAACCAGTATCGAATCAGCGCTGGCAGATGACCTAAATTACACGGCTGAAAATAAAGACACACTCGATAGCCTACTGGCAGAGCAGGCAAAAATTAATACCGAATTAGAACATGTAGAAATCGAATGGATGGAAACCAGTGAAGCATTGCAAAATCTGAACGGCTAAACATTGCCTGAGTTATTCAACAGCGTTGATATGCCACCTGTACACAGAGCAGTAGTAGTGTTATATAAAATAGAGAATACCGTCTGGAGGGGGTATGAGTTCAATATCAGTCATCATTCTAACGAAAAATGAGCAGGAAAATATTGGCAACTGTATAAAATCTGCAAGCTGGGCGGATGAAGTTATCGTCTATGACAGTAATAGCACTGACAACACAGCAAAAACAGCAACCGAGCTCGGTGCCACTGTCATCACTGATCCGCTCTGGGAAGGCTATGGCCCACAGCGAATAAAAGCCCAGAAACATGCAAACAGTGACTGGGTGTTTATGTTAGATGCAGATGAGGTTATTACCGATGCACTTAAACTTGAAATTCAGAAAAAATTAAAACTGAATAATACTTCCGTTATCTATGCTGTACCCCGTCTATCGTATTGCTTTGGCCGTTTTATTCGTCATAGTGGCTGGTACCCGGACTTTGTTCACCGCTTATACCCTAAAGACAAGACCCGGTATAACAACGCAATGGTACATGAAAAATTACAAATACCTGACACCATGCAAGTTGAAGAATTAAGCTCTGATTTGTTGCATTACACCTACAAAGACATGAATCATTATTTGGTTAAGTCAGCAAACTATGCAGCAATTTGGGCAAAAGACAAACACAGCAAAGGTAAAACAACAAATTTAACAACAGCCGTACTGCATGGCACCGGTTGTTTTATTAAAATGTACATTATACGAGCCGGTTTTCTCGATGGTAAACAAGGCTTTTTATTAGCACTGTTATCTGCGCATTCAACCTTTGTTAAATATGCTGATTTATGGTCGTATCAATATAAAAACAATAAAGGCCATTGCGAGTGACACCACAGTGAATATTTTAGTGCTATGTTTATCACCTGGAAAGGGTGGCCTGGAATTATATGCTCGTCGTTCTACTAAAATAATCGAAGAGCTGGGACACCAATGCATAACCGTAAGCAACCCAAATTCCACAGTCTTTAAAGCAAATAACGAGCCTGACAAAAAACGAATCTTCTCGCTAAAAACCTCGTTTCACCTGTTACCTCTTTATGCCGCTCTTAAGTTAGCACGTATCATTGACACGAATAATATTGATGTTATCCATATTCACTGGAGCAAGGATTTTAATCTTGCTGTGTTTGCCAAATTATTCAGTTCTCGTCATGTAAAATTAATTTATACACGCCATATGGCCATCACGCGCTACAAAAACGATTTTTACCATAAGTTCTTATACCGCCATGTTGACCGATTTATTGTCATAACAAAACAGCTAATGAAGGAAGCCTGTCAGTTTTTGCCACTACCGGAATCTAAAATCAAACTGCTTCATCATGGTATAAACAAACCCAATTTAAAAGCACCAAATTGCGATAAGTTCAAACTCACCCATACGCCCGGCAATTATTTGCATATTGCTATTTTTAGCCGAATTGAAGAAGGAAAGGGGCAACATTTGTTAGTTGAGGCTGCGCGCGCGCTTAAAGATAGAAATAAGGAAATACATGTTACCGTCATTGGTCATGTTATGGATCAGGTCTATTACCAGAATCTGGAAACATCCATTCGTAAATATAACTTAAATACACAATTTCATTTCCATCCATTTATTGAGTCTGCTTCAGCATATATGTCCTGTTTTGATGTTATTGCTTTAACAACACATACTGAAACTTTTGGCCTGGTACTGATTGAAGCCATGCAAGCAGGGGTTGCTGTCATTGGCAGTAATGCTGGCGGGGTACCTGAAATTATTAATGATCAGCTCACTGGCTTGTTATTTGAACCCGGTGATGTGGAGTCATTAACCCGTACAATAGAATATTATTACGATAACCCCGATTCACGAAAAAAAATGGCCACACAAGGACAAAAATTTGTTGCCGTGAACTTTTCAGAACAACAACATAAAAACTCACTTAATAAAATTTTGGAAGATTTTTAAACATCACCTGATTCACTTGCAGATGAAACACTCCTGTCCGAAATAGAAAATCAGCCACCCCTAATATAGCCACTCTTTTATTCAGACTAAACGATGAATTTGTGATAACAATCACATCTATACTTTATAGTTGCGCTATGGTATTTATGAAATAATAGCAATTAAACACAAACCCCACTATTTTTCAGTCGACACAACCATCTGGACTGCTTTATGTTAGAACTGATTGAAAGTTTAAACAGTTTTCAGCATCGCTCGGCGAAGCTTTATCTTGCACTGGTTGTTGCCTTCGCACTGTTGGGTATTTCGCTTATTTTATTTTTTCCAATTTTGAGCCTGTTGCTGCTTGCGTCTGCCATCACTTCATTGTTTACAATGACTTCTTTTGGCGACCTTGCTCCTCTGTTATATCAACTGCCACTGGCGGCGTTATCCGCTTATTTATTTTATAGATTCATTACTATTGAATTAAACATACCAAAAGCATCTAATATTTACATTACCATCAACAAAAAGAAAACCCCAAAACTTATCGCTTTAATAGAAGAATTAGAACAGCATTTTAATATCCGCCATATTGACTCCATACTCATAACCGACCAGTTTGATATCAGCATACACAATACACCTCAATACGGTATTCCACAGCTGGGGCAAACCAGCCTGCAAATTGGCTTACCCCTGATGCAAACTGTTTCAGCCACACAATTTAAAATACTGCTTGCGCGACGTATTGGCCAGTTATCTCTCACAAATAATAAAGTGACAGGTAGAATTAGTCTGTTTCAGGATCAATTGCAGCAATACTTAAATACCTGCCAGCACACTACACACTGGTCATTAAAGCCTTTTTTTTACCTTATTCGCAGCTACCAGAAAATTTTTACTGCTATTGCTTTTTACGCAATACGAATGGAAGAACTTACTGCAGATCAATATGCTCTGGATATAGCAGACGGTAATGACTTTTCACAAACCCTGTCACAGACTATTATCGCCAGTCATTATTTAAAAAATACTTTCTGGGTATCCATGTATAAACTGCAACGGCAATACCCCAATAAAATGATTTTTCCACATGCCAATATGGCCCTCTCTTTTGCGCAAAGTATTAAAACCGAACGGTCACAGAAATTAATTGCAGAGCAATTTCAAAAATTAAATGACTTTCACTGTTCAGCTCCCCTGTTAAGAACACGCTTATACGAAATGGGCTACGAAAACTACAAGCTGCCCGAACCTTTTAGCACAACAGCAGCACAAATTTATTTAGACAGTGCACTGCCTAAAGTAACCCGAATATTCGATAAACTGTGGTTACAACGCTTACAAAATCAACGTGAAACAAGCACTCAACTTAACAGCAATGAACAGCGACTGCATCTTTTAGCCAGCAAAATACAGCAACAACCTTTATCCGCTGACGAAACCTGGGAATTTGCCGTGCTGACAGAAAAAATCACCGGCTACCATGCCGCTATTCCTATATATAAGAAAATTCTGGAACGTAACCCCATGCATGCCAAAGCCATGTTTGCGATTGGCCGTATTTTATTGTCGTATAACGACCCAACCGGACTCGATGCATTAAACAAGGCCACCTTCCTTGAACCCGCAATGCAAAAAACGGCCGATGAATTAATCGCCCGTTATCACACGCGTGTTAAAACCACTCCCGAACCGGCTGATGAAATGTTTGCTTAAAGTGAGATAAAGTAACTGCGGCTATAAAAAACAAATAAACTTTCTTCTATTACCAAATTAATTGATATTAACGCCCACCAAAGTTTATTAAACTAACAAGATGTTATTTCGTTTATTCTTTATATTCATTGTCTCTTACGGCTATTCACAGCCATTGCTTGCTGACTGGTACAAACAGTACTGGGATATAATGGGCACCCGCGTGGGTGTTGAACTTTGGCATATGGATAAGCACACCGCAAAAAAAGCAATCAATGCTGTACAGGCAGAAATGCAGCGCATTGATAAAACCATGAGCCCGTTTATAGCAAGTAGCGAGGTTTCACTTATTAATCGCGAAGCGGCTGAACATCCGGTAAAAATCAGTCGGGAACTGTTTAAACTTATCCTTAAAGCACAAACCCTTTCTAAAAAATCAAACGGGGTGTTTGATATTACCTTTGCCAGCATTGGCTATTTGTACAACTATCGGGCACACCAGCGACCAGCAGACAAAGTCATTCAAAACAACCTGACTAAAGTAAATTACAGGCAAATTCAATTACGGCCAAAAACATCTGAAATTTATTTTAAGCAAAAAGGCATGCGCATCGATCTGGGCGGTATCGCCAAAGGCCATGCGGTTGATCGTAGCATCCAGAAACTTGCTACATTTGGGATACGCAACGCCATGGTGATGGCCGGTGGCGACAGCCGCCTGTTAGGTGATAAAAAGGGGAAACCCTGGATTACCGGTATTCGCCATCCCCGCCAAAAAGGAAAATACGTGGTTATCCTGCCACTGGAAAATACCGCCATTTCAACTTCGGGCGATTATGAACGTTTCTTTATCGAAGACGACATTCGCTACCACCATATTATCCAGCCAAAAACAGGTAAATCAGCCCGCAACAACCAAAGTGTCACTGTACTAGGCCCCGAGACCACCACAACGGATGCACTTTCAACCACCCTCTTTATATTGCCCACCCAAACAGCGCTCAGGTTAGTAAATTCACTGCCCCAATACGACGCGATCATTATTGATAATCAGGGTGTGTTACACTACTCGTCAGGGTTAAAACAACAAAGAACGCATAATAATATTGATTAATCTGCTTATAAATTAGCCAAATAGCAATGGACTTCACAGAATAAGCCTTTAAATAATAAGGGGAATTCAATTATGTGACCGGGCTAACAGCGAAAATTGTTACAAACATCTAAATTTAGACCCATTACAAGCACAGCAGAGTGCACTAACAATCAGGGTCAATGTCGTTCACGCTTAACAATAAGGCACTTTAGTGTGTAAGCTCGCGGCTTTATTTATTAATAGGTGCCTAAACTAAGGGGAAACAAATATGTCTGGATTTAATAAGAAACTAATCCTGCCTATTTTTACAGCAATCATAACGACTTTATTAAGCGCCTGCGGGGGTGGGGGTGACAATGCGGGAGCAAACAACAATGTCGTTATTGAGGGTGATAAACCCATTGCCTATGTTGATCGCGCTGCCAGCACCACCGGCAACCCAACCGATGCAGCAATGTGTGCAGCCGGCGGTAAACTTTATGTGCGCAAGCTCTCCTCCCCCAGTTCCAGCAAAACCGATGTCACTTCACATTTAACCGGTGGCAGTGGTGACGTATCTGACCTGGAAGTCTCATACGATGGCACCAAAATCCTGTTTTCAATGAAACTAAATTGTGGCTCAGGCACCTGGGATATTTATGAATATGACACCACTAAACCACTGAGCACCTCTAACCCATATCGAATTATTACCGATGATGCTATTGCAGGTGCAGGTGACGATCTTGACCCGGCCTACGTACCTCGCGACAGTGGTGACTTAATTGTATTCACATCTAACCGCCAAACCCGTTCCAAAGAAATCATGGATCTTAACAATATCGAGCCCTATACCAGCCGTGACGAATACGAACGTGAACGTGTCGTTATGCTACATACAATGAATGCCAATGGCACCGGCATTCGCCAGATTTCATTTAACCAGAGTCATGACCGCAACCCAACCGTATTAGCGACAGGTGAAATACTCTACTCACGCTGGGATCATGTGGGTGGGCGTAACCAGTTTAGTATTTTTACCACTAATCCGGATGGTACCAATATGTTCGTTTTCTATGGCGCGCATAGCCCGGGAAACAGCTTCCTTCACCCACGCGAAATGCCCGATGGCAAAACACTGGTCAGTAGCTTAATGCCTTTATCTCGCACCAATGAAGGTGGTGCACTGATGCTGATTAAAGCCGCTGATTGTTCAGAAAACAATGATTGTGACAGCAGCGTATCCGGTGGTGGACAATCACATGCAACAGAAAAACCATTAAATTTTGGCAGGGGCTTATCTGTAAACGGCCGTGCAACCGACCCTTACCCCTTATTTGATGGCACCAACCGTATGCTGGTTAGCTGGGCAGCCTCCTGCGCTGCTATCAGTGTCGATAACTGCCCAACCACACTTAATCTGGCAACCAATGAAATGGAAGCAACCGAAGGTACGCCGCAATACGGTATCTATATGCTTAATCTGGATACCAAAGATCTGGATATCATTGATCTTGGTACCCCTGGCAGAGTATTACGCAGCCCGGTTGCCTTAATTGCACGCGCTAAACCCAACGGTATTGATGATAAAACCCTTGATCCAACACTCGCCGCAAAAAACGGGGGTGCCGGAGCCGCTATCCTGAATGTGAAAAGTGTTTATGACACTGACGATCTGGGTCGCATGGGTGATGCCGTATTGATATCAGGCAAGGAAAGCATTCCACAAATAAATGGTGTTGCCGATATTGCGGCAATGAAAAATCCAGCCGATAACAATTACAAAACGCGCCCAGCACGCTTTATCCGTATCACGAAAGCCGTTCCAACCCCTTCTGGTATGGGACAGGATGATATGGGAGAAACCGACTTTGAAATGCAACAAATTGTGGGGTATGCCGAAGTTGAACCCGATGGCTCGTTTAAAATTGAAGCCCCTGCCGATACACCTTTAACCATTACCACGGTAGATTCAGAAGGCCGCGCCTTCCAGCACCACACTAACTGGATCCAGGCACGCCCGGGTGAAACACGCACCTGCAATGGTTGTCATTCACCTCGCCGTGGCGGTGCAATTAATATTAGCCCCATTGCTGGCAACCACCCCAATACACTGATGCCGGGTAGCGGTGATGAAACAATGGCAGAAACACGTTTTAATGCCGACCCGGCAAATTACCCTATCGTAAAAGCAGATATGGTTCACACCGATGTTTGGGCGGCCGATCCAACTCAAAGAACCGCTGACATTACCATTGATTATTCGGGTTTAACCACGGCCGTTCCTGTTAATGGTGTTATTAACTACCCTGAGCATGTGGCACCCATATGGGAAGCAGACCGCACCAATAGTACAGGTTCAGCCATTACAGCCGGAGATGTCACCATTGCTGATGGTGCAACGTATAACTGTACAACTTGCCATAATGCCAATGTAGCCGATAACAGTTCAGACGTTAATTTCCAGCGTTCTGCTGGCCTGGACTTACGCAACACTGTAAGTGGCGGCGGCTATGTTACCTCCTATAGCGAATTAATGATTGGCGACCCCATTATTGATGCAACAACAGGTTTACCCTCAATTACAATTCAGCCCGATGGCCAGATTAGAATAGCGCGAGAAAGCCCCGCTGTATCCGTTACCAGTGCACGAGGTAGTATCTTAATGGCAGTACTGTATAACGAGGCCTTAAGAGCACCGGATCGACGCATAAATGATGTCGACGTTCCGATTTCAGCTATGACTATCGACCACTCATCAATGACCAATGCATCTGAGCGCCGTGTTATCAATGAATGGATTGATCTGGGTGGGCAATACTACAACACAGCCTTTATTGCAGGTGCAGGTGATGCTAGCAGTGATGGAGGAACAAGATTCACTCAGGCTGAATTACGCACGCCACCCTCCGGTTTAAGCCGCTCCGTCTTTGATGCAACCATACAGCCTATATTAATAGCACGTTGTGCACAGTGCCATCAGGCCTTTGGTGGCAATGGCGCAACCGGAGAGGCAAATACAGAGTTCTCGCGCAACCGGTTTGTGCTCACAGGCAATCCTGAAGGCGACTTTAATATCACCACCACCATGGTGTCAGACACAACCACCGCTGCAAATAATATTTTGTTAAGTAAACCAACATCAACTGATGTTGCTGTTCACCCACAAATTAATGGCGGAACCCAGGCTGTTATGTCAATATCAGATGCAGATTACACAACCATTGCAAACTGGATTACAGCCCCTTAAAAATAAAATAATAAAGAAAGTGAAAGCTTATGCCGTATCAAGCTATACCACGCATCGCTGTTTTATGTTTTACTGTCTACAGCTTGTTGCTATTAACAAGCTGTAGACAAGTTGAAAACAGAGAAAACACAGGTGTTCAAACTCTAAACTTTACAACCTTTACTGGCTCGGTGAATGCCGTATTTGATGCCAATATTGGTGGTAGAACCTGTTCTGCCAGTGGCTGCCATAATATTAATGGTGGCTCGGGTGGCTCATTCAAGATTTACGCTAATGCAACAACAACCAGCGAACTCACTGCAAACTTTATCTCGGCAAAATCTTTTGCCAATCTGGTTGACCCATCTCAAAGTAAACTATTACTGGAACCACTCACGGGTATTTTTTCCAGTGTTGGCAGCCACGCCGGTGGTGATATTTTCACGCTTGGCGATGGTAATTACACCATTATCTTTAACTGGATTAATAGCCCGGTTACGCCATAATGAATATCCAGCTAAAATCATTCAACATACTCTTGCTGCTAGTCTTTGTTGTTTCATTTCCCACACAAGCGAAAGAAGCAAACGATCAGGACGAATATCAGAAAGTAAAAATAGTCGAAGCGTACATTGAATTACACACTGGCCCGGGAAGTGGCTTCCCGGTTTTTTTTGTTGATCAGCGCGGTAACAAAATTAGAATATTAAAACGCAAAACGGACTGGTTTCAGGTACAAACAGATTCAAATAAAACAGGCTGGGTCTCACGAGAGCAACTCGAAAAAACACTCACTGAAGCAGGTATAAAAAAAACCTTTAAAGATATTTTACTGGACGACTACATAAAAAGCCGCCTTGAGTTTGGTATTGCCGGTGGCTTATTTGAAAGCGAGCAAAGTTTTACGCTACGCGCAGGCTATAAAATAACACCCAATATCATATTTGAACTGGCTTACACAAAAATTGCGGGGCAGTTCTCAAGCTCAACGCTATATCAGGGAAATTTCAACCTGCAACTTTACCCTGAATCACGCCTTAGCCCTTTTTTATTTATAGGCTATGGAAAATTCGAAAATGTCCCGGCAACTTCTTTACTGGCAGGAAAAACAAGCACACTCGATATGGGTAATGCTGGGTTAGGTATAAAATTTTATTTATCGGATCAGTTTTATTTTCGTGCTGAAGCCAGCACTTATGTTGTGCTTGTTGGAGATAATAGAAGCGATGAATACTCACATTTAAGTGCCGGATTCTCCTTCTTCTTTTAATTTAATAAATGATAAAAATTATGAAAACTATTTTAAGTCTACTTATCCTTAGTATTAGCAGCCTTGCAAATGCTGCCGAACCTGAGCGAGAGCTTCAAACTCAAAATGAACAGGTTATCAAGCCCGAAATAGAACGCCGCGACATTGTTATTCCGAAAATTGATACCGAAAATTTTGAAATCGGTGCCTATACCGGCCAGTACAATATGGAAGATTTTGGTGCAAATACCGTTACCGGCTTTAGAGTCACCTACCACATAACAGAACGTGCTTTTATTGAAGGTGCTTTCGGCAGTACCGAAATTTCAGATACAACCTTTCGCAGCATATTACCTGGCGGTTTATTTCCAAATGAAATAGAGCCACTTGAATACAATTATGTCATTGTTGGCTACAACCTGTTTCCTGGTGAATTTTTTCCATGGGAAGGGGTTGCCTGGACGAGTTCATTTTATGTTGTTGCCGGTGCAGGCAACACAACATTTGTAAACCAGGATCACAGCACCGCTATTCTGGGAGGTGGCTTTAGAATATTGCCAAAAGACTGGATGGCAATCCATATGGATGCAAGAAGACACTCTTTTGAATCCAGCATTACCGGTACAACAAAAGTAATCAATAATCTCGAAATAACACTGGGACTTTCAATTTATTTTTAATTAAACCTTTAAGCAGAACAGTACAATGATAAAACTAACTCAAAAAATATTAATTGCTTTACTCTTTATTAGCAGCAGCCACACTTATGCTTTAAGTGTTAACCAGATGGCACCCGACTTTACCCTGCCCTCGTCAGCAAAACAGAATGTCCGTTTAGCCGAACTACGAGGACAGGTTATAATGCTTAACTTCTGGGCAACCTGGTGCAATCCCTGCCGAGTTGAAATTCCACATTTGCAGGATCTTTACAATCAATACAAAAATATAGGCTTTACCGTCATTGGTGTTAACATCGACAACAATAAAACAAAAGCAACCAGAATGGCACGCAACCTTGGCGCAAAATTCCCAATCCTGTTTGACAACACACAAACGGTAAGCAAATTATATTCTATAAAAGCAATGCCGTTTACCTTGCTTATTGATCGTGATGGCAGAATCCGAGAAATATTTTACGGCTATAAACCCGGCTATGAAAAAAAATATTCTGATGCTATACGAAAATTATTAAGGGAATAAACACTATGTTTGTCCTGTTTAAACAAATAATAAAAACAACCATACCAGCCACTTTAATACTGTTAATAACCGGTTGCTCTTCTTTGGAACCCTGGGTGCAACCTTATGAACGAGAAATCCTGGCTGACCCTATTATGAGTTTTGCAAGGGAACCTGCTGTTGAAAATCACTTTGCACATGTGTACGAAGTACGCGAAGGCTCACATGGTGCAGGTAGCGGTATAGGCGGAGGCTGTGGTTGTAACTAGGCTGAAACACAAATGAAACTACTTACTTATATCAACTTCACTCTGTTTACATTATTGCTAACCATGCGATTATCACATGCGGCTGTGTTAGCCGACGATCGTGCAGACATTATGACCCACTACTATTCTGGTGGCGGTGTCACCGCAGACGGACCTGCACTTTTAGTTCGCAAGGGTAATGATAAATCATATTCAGCCTTTGCCAGTTACTACGTCGATAATGTCACCAGTGCATCCATTGATGTCGAAGCTCAGGCCAGCAAATACACTGAGAAACGAGATGAAGTTGCACTGGGGATAGACTACTTATACAACGACACCATTGCGACTGTTTCCTTTAACAACAGTGAAGAAAGTGACTATATATCTGATTCGATTAACCTTGATATGTCTCAGGAATTTTTTGGTGGTATGACAACTTTTAGCATGGGCTATTCCACTTCAGATGATATTGTAAAACGTGTTGATAATGACTTTAACGAAGAACTCAATCGCTACCGTTATCGTTTAGGGCTTTCACAAATACTAACCAAAAACTGGATAACCAGCTTTAACTACGAAGCCATTGCAGAAAAAGGTTTTCTGAACAACCCTTATCGTTCAGCCCGTGTTTTAGGTGCATATGTACCTGAAGTTTATCCTTCTACACGAACAAGTCAGGCTTTTTCCTTTCGTTCTTTAACTTATTTTGACTGGCGTGGATCTATTCACTTTGGCTATCGATTTTATACTGACACATGGGGGATAGAGAGTGACACCATTGAAATTGGCTTTAGTAAATACCTTGGCAACAAGAATATTTTTGAAGTCTCTTATCGGCTGTACTCCCAAAATAAAGCCAGCTTCTACAGCGATAACTTTTCTGCTGAAATGATTTACATGGCCAGGGATAAAGAACTTAGCACCTTTTCAGACACAACATTAAAAGCCAGATACACTTACCATATGTTTGAAAAAGACCGTGGCTTTTTTAACAAAGGTACCTTCACAACATCACTCGGCTACATTGAATTTGCATATGATGATTTCAGTGACTTCAGAACCGGACAACCCTATTCTTATACCGCCTGGGTAGCACAGGTATTATTATCATTATGGTATTAAAACAGGTAACATCTTATGATTAAAAAAACCGCTTTATTAATTATTACTGGTTTCTTATTTCTAAACAGCGCCACAATATTGGCTGAAGAAACAGTAAATGCCGGCGCCCCGTCCGATGAATTACGCTCATTAGACAGCCGAATACAAAACCTTAAAAAAGAAGTACTGGATCTGAATCGTGACCTGTTTATGTTAGAGGAAGAACTACTGTTTCCGTCTAACACTCAAATATCTGTATTTTTATCGATAGATATCGGCAACCTGTTTCAACTGGATTCAGTTCAAATCAGGCTTAATGATAAAGTTGTAGCCAACCATTTATATACCAAACGTGAAGTTGAAGCACTAAAACGCGGCGGTGTGCAGCGTATCTACACTGGCAATCTGCCATCAGGAAAACATGAAATTGTTGCCTATTACACCGGTATTGGCCCGAATAATCGCCCATATAAACAGGGATCTACAACCATTATCGAAAAAACCAGTGCAGCCCAGTTTGTAGAGCTAAAGATAAGTGATAACACTGTAAAACAACAACCCCAATTTGAAGTTAAAGTCTGGGAATAATCTCCATCATGTTTTCATCTCGCCATTACACTCGACAACTACTCTCAGCCTCTACGCTGATAATTGGCAGTGCATTGCTGACAGTGAACGCTGATGAATACAATGAAAAATATCCAGAACAAACTGTCAAAGACTTACGCTATGGCGAAGCATTATATAATTTTTACCAAAGTAAATATTTTTCATCATTAACCAATCTAATGGTGGCCGATAAACAACAGCCTATTACCAGGCAGGGTAATGACCCTGAACTACTAAAAGGTGGCTTGTTTCTGGCCTATGGTTTACACAATCAGGCGCATGATGTTTTCAGTAAACTAACTGCAACAAACTTACCCATTCATACCCGCGATCGTGCTTTTTATTATCTGGGAAAACTGTTTTATAAAAAATCCTACTATAATCGCGCTGTTTCAGCGCTCACCAATATAACAACAACCCTGCCTGCTTACTTTAATGACGAAAAGCTGCACCTGCTATCTAACATTTACTTACGCAATAAACAGTTCGACAAAGCAGTACAGTTACTTGATAAGTTTTCCAGTGACAGTGAGTGGGCTTATTATGCCCTTTATAATATAGGTGTTGCCCTCATGCGGGAAGGAAAGTATGAAGAAGGCATCGAGCACTTACAGCAAATAAGCACTATCAACGCCAACACCACAGAAATCAACGCCCTGGTTGATAAAGCCAATCTAGCCATTGGATTTGCATACATCCGTAACAACCAGCCTGATCAAGCCCCTGTGTCCCTGCGTCAGGTACGACTCAAAGGACCGCTTTCAAATAAAGCCCTGCTCGGAATTGGCTGGGCATACAGTTCCCGCGATCAACACAAAAAAGCCCTGCGTCCATGGATGGCACTACAAACAAGAGACTCCGTTGATACTGCAGTACAGGAATCCATGCTTGCTATTCCATATACGCTGGAGCAATTAAACGCCAATACTAATGCATTAGTGCATTATAAAAATGCGGTAGCTCTTTATGACCAGGAGCTTAAGTCCCTTAGCTCTGTTATCAACGTTGTGGAAGGTGGTGAGCTTATCGCATCCTTAAGCAAGGTTCTCAAGGCAGAAAAAGAAGATAATGACTTTAGACTAACCACGCCACCCATTTCAATCGCAACACCCTATATCGAAAAACTGATTGCAAAACATGAATTTCAGCAAGCTTACCTGAATTTACGTGATTTACTTTTCCTGCAAAAAGTACTCGACCGCTGGACAAACCAGTTTCCTGCTTACGAACTTATGCTTGAAGAACGTCAGTTACGTTACCAGAGTAAATTACCCGAAATTAAAAATGATGCCCGAATCAATCGAATTGTTGTTCTCACACATGAAAAGGACAAGTTCAGCAAAGAACTCACACGCATAAAGGCACAAAAAGATATATTCGCTCTTGCCACAGAAAAAGAAACAAAGACGCTACAGAAACTTGAACGTATCGAACGTATTCTCAAAAAAATAAATAGCAATGGAGAGTTCGATAAACAAAAGCACAAGTTCCAGATATTAAAAGGAATGATGATCTGGAAATTGTCCCGAGAATACGTACCACGTTTATGGAAAGCTGAAAAGCAACTCAAGCTCACTGAATCTGCTCTGAGTGAGACAGAAAATGCAACCAACTCCATTAAACAGGTATGGAACTCAGCCCCCACACGTTTTGCAGGTTTCAATGAAAAAATCCTTGAGAAAAAAACACGCATTATCCGCTTAAAAGAAAAACTTAAACATTTACTTGCTCAACAACAACGGTTTCTTGTTCTAATGGCCATGCGTGAATTAAATAATAAACAACGAGCATTAAAGAATTATCATGCACGAGCACGTTTCTCGGTGGCACGTTTATACGACAAAATTGCCTTATCATCTTCAAAACAACAAGGTGATAAACCATGATAAGAAATATTTTAATCGGATTTTCTGTATCTGCAATTCTGGCTGGTTGTGCAACCGGGCGAAATGCGCCCACTATTGCCAGTATTGAAGATAAAGAACTGGTTATTGAAAACATTAAAGTACAACCTATTGAAAGAAAAAGTGTTGTCGCAAAATATAAAGAATTTCTCCGCAGCGTCCCTGTTGAAGATATTTACAGTGATGCACAACGTCGTCTTGCCGATCTGGAATTAATGGCAGGCGAGGACAAAAGCGCATCCGATGACGATCCGATGTCTCCGGCGGGTAGACAACAGCTTCGTTCTGCTATCAAACAATATACCCGTTACTTACGAACACATAAGAACTCAAAAGAAAATGAGCTGGTCTTATATCAACTGGCAAAAGCCTATTCACTACTTGGTAAACCTGAAAAAGAACAAAATACTCTCAACAGGCTAAAGCGGGAATTCCCGCAATCAAAATACAACGATGAGGTTAATTTTAGAATCGGTGAGACCTACTTTGTACTAAACAAATACCAACTAGCCGGAAAAGCGTATAACAACATTGTTGTTAATCATAAAAATTCATTGTTCTTTGAAAAAGCGATGTATAAATATGGCTGGACACTCTTTAAAAGAAATAAATATCCACAAGCACTGGAACAATTTATTAATTTACTGGATATAAAAAACTCACAGGGTAAATTAGCGAGAGTAACATTATCGCCCGGCATTAGCCGCAGTGAAAAAGAATTACTCACTGATACCTTACGTGTTACCAGCCTGACCCTATCATATCAACAAGGTGCACGTACCCTGACTCGTTACCTGAAAGCCTCGGGTAAAAAACCGTATGAGCCGCTTCTTTATCGGGCACTAGGCAAGCAATACCAGAACAAAGAACGCATTATCGATGCTGCTGACACTTATATGGCTTATGTGAAACGTGCACCTAATGACCCGGATGCCCCTGTATTCCATCAAGATGCGATTACAGCATATAAAAAAGGCGGATTGGCAACGTTAGTTATTAAATCAAAAGCCGAGTTTATCGAACGCTATAATACAAAAAGCTATTACTGGCGAACACAAAGTAATGAAAAACGTAATTTTATTAAACCATTACTCGCGATACATATTAAAGATCTTGCAACACACTTTCATGCAACCGGAAGAAAATCACGTAAGCGCAGTGACTATCAACAGGCAGCAAAATGGTATGCAGAATTTATTACCATGTTCCCTAATGACAAAACCAGCGCGAATATGAATTTCTTACTGGCCGAATCACTGAACGAGTCAGGCCAGTATCAAAAAGCCATTCTGGAATTTGAAAAAACAGCCTACGGATATGCCAGACATAAGAAAAGTGCAGAAGCCGCTTATGCAGCGATTTTAATATACCCTAAACTTCAAAAAGTAGTTCAAAAAAAGAAAAATAAAGACACTAAAAAGCTTGTCACCCTTTGGCAACAAAAAGCCATTGCCAGCGCATTACTGTTTAGTGAGAAATTCCCACAAGATAAACGAGTTTCATCCGTGCTAGCAAAAACCAGTGAAACCCTTTATGCACATAAAAATTATCAACGTGCCAACCAGACAGCACGTTTGCTGCTTACCAGAAAATCAAAATACTCTACACCACGTGACAAGCGTACTGCATGGATCATCATCGGCCACTCTGAATTTGCGCTGGCAAACTATGCTGAATCTGAAAAAGCATATAAACAGGTGCTCCGCCGTACTGCCAAAAAAAGCAAACTCTATAAACCCATGCAAACACGCTTAGCTGCTAGTATTTACAAGCAAGGCGAGTTAGCTAAAGCAGCTAATAATAACCAGCTAGCTGTATCTCATTTTCTTCGTCTAAAAAAAGCAACGCCTGGCTCGCCGCTGCTAGCAGCGGCCGAATACGATGCGGCAACGCTGCTTATAAAAGAAAAAAAATTAAAACGGGCTTCACGCATTCTGGAAAAATTCCGAAAAAACTACCCCAGGAAGAAAAAACTACAGCAGGGCGTGACAGAAAAGCTTGCGTTTATCTACACAGAAACAAAGCAGTATACAAAAGCCGCACGTGAGATTGAAAAACTCCTTAAAACCAGGGGTAATACTAACTTTAAGCGTGATATGACATTGCAGGCAGCAAGCCTTTATCTCAAAGGTGGTAATAAAAACAATGGAATACGGCTGTACAAAGAATACATTAAAAAATACCCACTACCACTGGCAGAAGCGATGGAAGCCAGAAATACCCTGGCTGAACATTACAAAAAAACACGCCAACTTAAAAAATGGGGTTACTGGTTAAAAGAAATCATTAAAGCCGATGCAAAAGGTGGCCGCCAGCGTACAGATCGTACGAAATATCTTGCCGGGAATGCGACACTGGTCTTGGCGAAACCGCTGCGCACTCAATATAATAGAGTCAAATTAAAAATTCCGTTAAAGAAGAGCCTGAAAAAGAAAAAACGTTTAATGCAAAAAACCATTAAAGCTTACCAGCAAGCACTCAATTATAAAATTGCCGATGTATCAACCTCTGCAACATATCAGATCGCAGAAATATATAATGACTTTGCGCGCGCATTAATGAAGTCACAACGCCCAAAAGGCTTATCGGCAGATGAAAAAGAACAGTATGATATTTTACTTGAAGAACAGGCCTTTCCATTTGAGGAAAAGGCGATTGATATCCATGTTGCTAACGTAAAAAATGTAAATACTGGTATTTACAACAACTGGATAAAGAAAAGCCTCAGGCAGCTTTCTAGATTACAGCCAGTACGCTACGCTAAAACTGAAAAGGTAGAACGCTATGTTGACACTATCCAGTAATTATATAACATCGCTACGTAATATTTTATTTGCAATACTCAGCGCTGTGTTACTAAGCGCTTGTCTGGCAACTACTGCGGAAAAACGCAATGATGCACCTGTTGCACCACAAGCTCAAGCTACTTATCAACGTGCTGTTATTGCAATGAAAACAGGACAAACCAAACGTGCATTTCGTTTATTTAACTCTATTAGCAAAAAATACCCCAGGTTTGCCGGACCACAACTAAACATTGGCCTGATGCACCTGCAAAAAAACCGCTTAAAAAAAGCGGAGGCTGCATTTAAGCAAGCTATTCATATTAACCGTGATAATGCCGTTGGTCATAACTTGCTGGGTGTGGTTTACCGACGTAGTGGCAAATTTATTGAAGCGAAAGAAGCCTATGAAAAAGCACTTTCAAAAAATTCAAAATATGCAAACGCACACCTCAATCTGGGAATTTTGTATGATTTATATATGGATGACCTGAAACGTGCGCTACATCACTATGAACAATATCAAAAATTTTCAGCACATGCCGATGCTAAAGTAGCAAAATGGATACTGGATCTGAAACGACGTGCAAAAACCACCCAAACAACAAGTCAACAGACACAAAGGGGGAACCACGGATGAAAACACCATACCATCATTTATTTATTATACTTTCCCTTATCACCACAATTGCCCATGCTGAAGACAGGCTAAATCTCGACGGCACCGCAATTATTGGTAACCAGGAATTACCCAAGGTACTTTACATTGTGCCATGGAAAAAATCTGAGGTGCCCGACATGAATCAGCCACCATTGGAAAGCTTGATTGATGAAGCACTTCAACCCATTGATCGTGAAGTATTCCGTCGTCAGGTAAATTATTACCATGCATTGCATGATAAGCCGGAATCAAGCAAAAAATAAGTTTAGGTTTTATTAGGAGAAAAATTATGTATACCAGTATTGTTACATTCTTTCAGGAAGGTGGTTCATTTATGATACCCATTGCTATTGTATTAGCCATCGGAACCGCTATTGCCCTGGAACGCTATATTTATCTGACCCAGTCAAGGGCACGTAACCGAATGTTGCTTAAAAAAATTATGCCGCTAATGCAAAGCGGTGATTTCAAGCAGGCTTATAATACTTCAAATAAATCAAAACAACCTATTGCCAGGATTTTAAACTCTGGTTTGTCAAAATATAAATCTGCACAGGATCGGGATGACATTGAAGCTGCGATGGAAGAAAGCATGCTGGAAATTATTCCTCGCCTTGAAAAACGCACACACTATCTGGCCATGTATGCCAATATTGCAACTTTGCTTGGATTGCTCGGCACCATTATTGGTTTAATTAAAGCCTTTACCGCGGTAGCCCAGGTTGACCCGGCATTAAAAGGTGAAATTCTTTCGACCAGTATTTCGGTTGCAATGAACACCACTGCATTTGGTTTAATGGTTGCCATTCCGTTATTACTCGTTTACACCGTTATTCAAACCAAAACGACAGAGATTGTTGATAGTCTTGAAATGGCAACGGTTAAATTTGTAAACCTTATTATGCAACGCAAAAACAAGGCATAGCAACTACTATGAGCAGAATACGTCGCAGACAGCTTCGGCATAAAGAAACACCGGATCTGAATATTACGGCCTTTATGAATTTAATGGTTATCCTTGTGCCGTTCCTGTTAATTACTGCTGTTTTCAGCCATTTGACTGTTCTCGAGTTAAACTTGCCAAGTTCTGGTGCGGCAAGTAAAAATAAAAAACCTGATTTTGAGTTGCAGGTCATTATTCGAAAAAATTTAATTGTACTGGCTGACAGCCGTGGTGGTTTGATTAAGCGTATAAAAAATAACAAAAAAGGCTATAACTATGCTTATCTTACTAAAACACTAAAACAAATTAAATCGCGCTTCCCTGATAAAACAAATGCTTCCATTTTATCTTCACCTAATATCAGCTATGAAACACTGGTCAATGTAATGGATGCTGTGCGCAGCTATCGTGCGGTTGATGATGGTGAAATAATTAATGCCGAACTTTTTCCTGATATTTCCATCGGGGATGCACCTTAAATAAAGATTAACATTATGTCTGAATCCCGTCGTACAAAAAGAATGGCTCGCCACCATAAACGAAAAAAAACCATTGCGTCATTGAATATGGTTTCGCTAATGGATATTTTTACTATTCTGGTTTTCTTTTTACTGGTGACATCCTCCGAATCCGAAGCCTTACCAACACCGAAAGCAATAAAACTACCTGAATCCACTGCGGAGAAAATGCCAAAACAAACCATTGTAATCATGGTCAATAATAAGGATATTCGTGTTAACGGTGAGTTTGTGATTAGTGTAAAACAGGCGCTACGTGATCGTTCCACAACTATTCGCCCTTTATCTGTCATGCTTGAAAAATATATAAAGCGAGAAAATGCTCGAAGAAAGGGTAATGATAAAAAGAAAAGACGCCCTGTCACAATTATGGGTGATCAGAAAATCCCTTATAAATTACTTAAAAAAATTATGCTAACCAGTGCCCAGAGTGACTTTAATAATATATCTTTAGCTGTTATCAAAAAGTCAGCCGTGACAGATAATACTCAGGGGGGAAAATAAAGTGGGATATGCTTCCTTTTATAATGAGCCCATCTTACCCTGGTCTAAAACAGAGAATGATGTACGCTTTAATAAAATACTCAAGCGTAGTTTATTATTTTTTCTGTTACTAACTATTCTTTTTCCTTTTCTGCCGGTACCTGAAGTTGAGCAAAAAGAACTTAAGCAGGTTGCACCACGTTTAGCCAAACTATTAATTCAAAAGAAACAAGAGAAAGTAGCTGCACCAAAACCTGCTGCAAAAAAGAAAGCGCTAGAAAAGAAGAAACCGGCAAAGAAGACAAAGAAAAAGTCCAAAAAACCGGCAGCAAAGAAAAAAGCGATAAAAAAAGCCGCATCCAGTGGCCTGATGGCTCTAACGGATGAACTGGCTGATCTGCGAGACAGCTTTAATGTTGCTTCGGTTCGTTCAACAAACTTGTCAAAGTCAGGTAAAACAAAAAGTAAACGTACTGCCAGTAATATATTAACGGCTAAAGCCGGGCAAGGCAGTGGTGGTATCAGCACCCGTGGTTTGAGCAATAAAACCGGTGGCGGAACATTATCAGGGAGAAATGTTAGCGGCGTATCCAGCAACATTGGAAGCGCCACAGGAACACGTCGAACTACAGGCGGTAAGGCTGGTCGCAGTCAGGAAGAAATTGAACGCGTATTTCAGCGCAACAAAGGTGGTATCTTTGCTCTATATAATCGCGCTTTACGTAAAGACCCATCCTTACAGGGGAAGGTCGTTCTTGAGCTAACTATTTTGCCAAGTGGTAAAGTATCAAAATGCCGAATTATTTCCAGTGAGTTAAATGCCAGGCGTTTTGAGCGAAGGCTTGTTCTTAAAGTGAAGACATTCCGCTTTAAGAAAAAAGATGTTGCAACCGTAACGGTAACCTATCCTATCGATTTTTTACCTTCGTAACGGTACACGCTAATGCGATCTTCTGTCGCCATTTACGCTCTAACACCTTTACGGCAATACAAAAGGGGGTTGGCTGTCTTTATTGCTGCGCTCTCTTTTATGGTTAGCCTTTATTTTTTTTTAATCTCGCCTGCTTACGCCACCAGCAAAAAAAATATGCAGGCTCTGCCCTTTACACTTGTTGGTACCATTACAGGCACTCAGCCTCTCGCCCTACTCGAACTTGCTAATAAAGAATTACATTTTTATAAACTGACCGATAAAATTGGTAACTTTACTATCACGGCCATTGAGCATAATAAAATCAGCCTGTCACACAACAAGCAGTTCTACATACTCCATTTACAACAAAAAACCGCACTGGTTCCATTACCTACTTCGCCCTCAGGTTCATCGTCAGAACAGCCCCCTGACTTACCTGTCAATATCCACATAAAACGACAACTGCTAAATCATATTCGCCACAATATACAACAGTGGTTAAGTGCCATTTCACTCAGGTTAGAGGTGACAGATGGCCGTATCAGCGGCTATCTCGTTGAGTCGATACAAAATATTCCTCTTAATAGCGCTATTGGCTTGCAACAAGGCGACATCATAAAGTCGATTAATGGCATAGCTGTCGGCCAATCTGAGCTTTTTGCTAAAATCACTAATAACCTTATTAATAGTGACGATATATACATAAAGATTGAACGTGGTCACAAGTTAAACATTTTGCACTTCAGCATCAAAGATTAACCTGCAACTATTTGATAAATAAAGAGATTAAAACTCTGCGAAAATACCGGTAATTTGACAAATTAGCCCGATTGAGCCAGATTTATACTTATCAGAAGTACAGCAAGTGTGACTAAAACCTCAAATTAAACCAAACAGTGCCAACACTGGGATTGCATCACAATTTCACGGTAAATCAGGCTAATATAGCTACTTTCATGACTAAATGAGAAGTAAATCACACCTACTGGCCTAAAAATGGTGTAAAGTTTACTCAAGGCTCTGTCTCACTGGCATGCAAATGCTTAAAATAAGAATAAAATGGTTAAAATAAAGCCATAATTACGGGGGAAAGTGACGACTTAACCCAAAATGGGAATTTAACAGGCTGAGCTCCAAAGTTAATTTTAAACACACAGAAATTTGTAATGTCATGGCTATATTAGATAAATATTTAAACAATAAGTTTTTGAAAACATTAGAGCCGCTTAGCAAACTAAGTGTTGATAAATTATCTGAACTTGCCAATAAATCCAGTGTTGAAGTTATTCCGGCAGGGCGCACACTATTCCGCCAAAGTGAAAAGGACAAACGCAGTTACTACCTCGTTTCGGGACAAATTGAACTGCATACCAACGGAACAAAAAAAACACAGACTATCAAGGCAAAAACACCTGAGACAAAATACCCGATTGCCCAGCAAATTCCTCGTCCATGCACGGCTAAAACAAAAGTAAATTCCGAAGTTATCACTATTGATTCTGACTTGCTCGAAATGCTTCTTGAATCAAACGACAATCCATCAGGTAACTACGAGGTAACTGAAATTAGCAGTGATGATGAAAATGGCTGGATGTTAAGGTTTTTACAGTCACGTGCTTTCCTGCAAATTCCCACTGAGAATATCCAGAAAATTCTCATGTCAATGGAAGAGATTGTTGTCAAAAAAGGTCAAACCATTGTTAGCCAGGGTGAAAGTAATGATTACTACTACATTGTTAAAACAGGTAAATGCAGTGTAAGCCGACGCCCAAGCCCTCAAGCAGAAGATGTACAAATTGCAATTCTGGCCACAGGTGATGGTTTTGGTGAAGAAGCGCTTATTACCAATGGTGTTAGAAATGCAACCGTTCGCATGATCGGTGATGGTTCATTAATGCGCTTAACAAAGGATGACTTTATTTCTCTTTTAGTCAGCCCTCTTTTAGACTACATTCATCTGGAAGAACTCAAATCACGAGCGAATACCGGTGACCTGCTTATTGATGTCCGCCCACATAAAGATTTTATGGATGGGCACTTAGATGGTGCCGTTAATATTCCATTATCGATGATTCGGCTTAAACTTAATACTTTTAACACCGAGCGAAATACCATTGTTTACTGTGATGATGCCAGTCGCAGTACTGCTGCTGCATTCTTACTTATTCAGCACGGGCTAAGCTGCAGTATTCTAAAAAATGGCCTTAAGGATGCTGCAACCACTAAAGAAAAAGTAAAAGCATCAAATACAAGTATGTCTAATATCATCGCAGATCTAGATGCGGTCACAAATAAAGAAAAAGCAAAAGTAACGCCCCACCCCAAAGCTAACCAGGTCTTAAACAAGAGCCACAGTCAGCCAAATCTCGTAAACAAAAAAACGATTGCAGAAAAACAGAAAATTGAAGCTGAAAAGCAACGGCTACAACAAGAAGCTAAAGTTTTACGTGAAAAAGCAAAAGCCGAAAAACTGGCAGCAGAACGTGAGTTACAAAAATTAGAAAACGAAGCCAAAAAGCATAAGCAAGCCGTTAATGAAGCAAGACAACAGGCTGAACGTGAAGCGCGGGCTCTCAAAGAAAAAGCTGAAGCTGAAAAGCTGGCCATAGAACGTAAATTACAGGCGCAGGCTGCCGAAGCGAAAAAACACCAACAAGCACTTAAAGAAAAACAACAGGCTGAACGTGAAGCGCAGGCTCTCAAAGAAAAGGCCGAAGCCGAAAAACTGGCTGCAGAACGTGCATTGCATGAACAAAAAGAATATCTAGACGCGCAACTCAAGAAACAGCAACAGTTAACAGAAGAATCAAAGAGAAAAATCAAGCTGGAAACTGAAAAAATCCGCCAACAAGCCGAGGAAGAGCTGTCCATGCTTCGTGAAGAACTGCAAAAAACAAGAAGTTCTGTCGAGCAACGCGTTAAAACCTTAAAAGAAAAAGAGAAACAAAGAGCCGAACAGGAAATTAAAAGCCGCCAACAGCATGCAAATGAAGCCATTAAAAGTTCAATAGAAAAAGCACGCCTGCAAGCAGCAGCCGATGCTGAAAAAATTCGTCAACAAGCATTAAACGAAGCTCAAAAGCTGCAACAGGAAATTGAACTTAAAAAGCAACAGCTTGAGGCAGAAGCAGAACGCATACGTCTGGATGCTGAACGTGATCGTGCAGAAACACTTGAACTGGCACGGCAGCAAGCACAGGATATTGTGCGCCGTACCAGCAAAGAAGCCGAATACATTAATACACAGCGCCAGGAGCTGGAAAGCCAAACTGAGCAAATCCGCCTGCAAACAGAAGCAGAGCGCCATGCAACCTTGCATGCAGCAAAAGAAGAAGCCCTGAACATCGTAAGAAAAACGGCTGAAGAAGCTCAGCAACTGGATTTACAACGCCAGCGAATTGAAGAAGAAGTTTCACTGATAAAATCCGAAGCAGCCCGCGCAAAAGAACAAACGCTTGAACTTGCAAGACAGGAAGCAATGAAAATTCGCATACAGGCGGAAAAAGCAGCAAAACAGCAGGCACTTGAAAAAGTTGAGCGCGTCCGCCAGAAAACTTTACAACAAGCGGAAGACCTAAAGAAACAACGCTCAACAATGGAGTTCAACCTTAAGCAAGCAGAAGAAATACGCTTACAGGCAGAAAAAGAAGCCAGCCAAATACGCAATGAGGCATTACAGTCAGCTACAAATCAAGCCGAAGAAATTATGACTGAAGATATTCAAAGCAAAGCCAGGCAGACTTCATCAAGCAAGAGTTACAGTGACATTGCCATCCCGGGAAGCAGTGCATCCATGGCTGAGTCCGATGCAAAATCACTTGCCCAGGAAATTGTCTATAAGTTGGAAAAAGCAGAAAGCAACCGTCTTAAAGACCAAGTTGAAACGAACCACAATACTGGTTTAAGCCTCTCTTCAGCAAGCCTTAAACGCCGCTCTGATGGCAGAATTGTTTTAGAAGGTGAAGAGGATATCTTCATATTTAAAGAGCCGAAAACGCTGTCAAAAGATGAACTATCCAAACTTGAAGCATCCATTGATGACGCCGCCACAGAAAAACCCCGTCATCTAGCACCACTGCCAGATAACAAGCCTGTAGAAAATACTGAGCAGCCTGAATTTATAATCGAAGAACCCGACTTTGACCTTGTAGATGAACTTCCTAGCCATCTTAACAGCCAAAAAGCCATTGATGATGCTATTTCAGGATTTACAGATTTTGAATTGCACCAGCCATCTGATATTCATCCACATCATTCTAGTTCAAAACGACCGGCGCAACGTATTGTTGCAATTGCTGCAAGCCTGTTTGTTGCCATTGGTATTGGTATAACTTTTCTTGGTGTCAACTCGGAACAAACTGATTCAACCAGTTTGGCTCAGCAAGATAACAATTCATTTAATGCCACACGGGTTTCAGGACTGGCCACAAATAATATGGAAATCGACAAAAAAGTAATTAATGATGCTGAGCATGAGTTTGAAAAATTACTTTCAAAATGGAAGAATTCTCAACAGAAGAAAATCGAGCAAACCGAAGTGGCTAAAAAAGATATAGAAACTGTTAACTTAGCCCCGGTTTCTCAAGAATAAAACCTGACCTGAAACAGGCAAAATAACCTGCTGCTCTGCATTTTCGATCAAGCGAAATACACTGGCTTTCACAGCACGTCCAGACTCATCTTGAACAATAACTGTCCATTTACCTAATTGTAACGGATTAATATCTTTACGCGAAAAAACTCGCCAGCGCGGCCCTTTTACTTTAAATTTTATAACCGACCTGACTTTATCATTATAAATCCATTTATGAACAATCGTCTGGCCTTCAAAATGGCGTAAATCCGTAAAAAAAAACACGCTCTGTGCTTTGTTACTTAATATTAATATCTGGTCAACAGGTTCTCGCTCGATAATTTGTGTTGTAAATATCGCACGAGCAACTCGCGATTCCTGCCCAGCATGCACAAACTGGCCACTAAGAAATAGCAACGCAAATACTACAGCCAGGGGTGTTCTTAATAAAAATATCATACCCCTAAGCCTAGCTTAATCTGCTTAAGTTGCAAAATTTATTCGCCACACTAACCACGCAATTAAGCTTAAAAATAAAATAACTGGCAACGTATAATTCATTGGCGCGTCCTTGTCCTTAAAATAATCTTCAGCGAAAGACTGAGTAGACAAATGACTACTGGCCATTTCTTTTAAGGTATACCATGCGTTTAATAATTTTTCTGAATGAAGTTGAATATCAACTTCCTTTCTTGTTAACTCCGTAATACTTTTAACTTGTTCCGGCTTACCCTTTGGAAACTCACAGTCACTTGGAAAAACCACCAGACCAGTCACCTCAACACCCTTCACCTGTGAACTTATCGACAAAATGTCTGAATCCAGTTGACGTAAAATATTTGGGAATTTATAACTTTTATTACCTATTAACTGCGTCCATTGTTCAATATTTTCTGCACAAAAAATACTACCTTTAAAATTCTTTAATATAATAAGAATAATGGAATTCTGAGACAGAATTAAATAGTCAAGAAAAACACTGCCACCCATACCATCTGGCAATATCACCTGCTTTAAATATTGGCTACCAAGCTGCTGAATTGATTTATTAACCTTTCTTTCTTTTAAATATTTTTTAAATACCGGCCTTAAGCTAATCAGAAAAGCGAATAGCAAAACAGTAGCAACAAGAATCGTTATGTTCATTGGTTTGCTAACAATGGTACTAACCGAAATTTGCTCAAACAACCCCATACTGAGCCTTCTCCACAAAAGAAATAAATATAGTATGCCAAGTGAATATCATTAAAGAATGCGTTATTATGATATTTGTATATAACTTAAGTATGGTAACGCAATGCAGGTTTCACAACAACAATTAGAGTCCGCTGAAAAAGTCATTAGCGCATATGGCCAGCTACTGGCGACAATGGAGCCTTCTTTTTATGGCCTGCCACTATCAAAACTTCCATTTACCATTACTGAAATCAAAGATTCTATATATTGCGTACTCAACATACTTGAAGACGATAATCAGGAAATTAAAGACAGTTTAACCAATGCTTATATGTTTTTAGGCCAATTTGTACCTGATGATGAGATATTAACCGTCCAGCATGCATTGGGCATATTAAAGGACTCAACACAGGCACCGCCTGACGCAGCAGATATTGAACAAGCAGGTTTTATAACCAGTAAAATAAAACTGCGAATGGAAAATAATCTGGAAGAAATCCAGTTATTTTTAAGTAAAAAAACATCTTTTAAGAATTAGATATCATTAATAATATTTTCAACTTCACTAAAATCAAGCGCCACAATTCGAATTGGGTCGCGCTTTCCTTTTACCCTGATATGCAGTTCAGAAGTACTCCAGTATTTTTTTGGCAGATCTTTATAAGCACATTCACTCATTACCAGATCTTTACCGATAACCTTGGTGGCACTTTCCAGCCTGAAGGCAAGATTAACGGCATCACCAATTGCTGAATTATCCTGCCCGGCCGATATAGAAGCAGCCCCGGTATTAATCCCCACCCCTATTTTTATATTTTCAGTCACTGCCGGAAAATCCTGACTGATACTTGCCGTTACTTTATTAATAGCAACCGCTGCATTTAAAATACGATAAATCGTCTGCTTGTCTTCTGCGCCTGCTTGCCAACGCGCAAAAACACAATCACCAATAAATTTATCTACCAGTCCGCCATTTTTTACAATAATGTCGCTCACCTGGCCAAACCAGGCGTTCATCATTTTTGTTAAAGTACGAATGTCAATACGCTCGGATAAGGTAGTAAAACCGCGGATATCGGCAACCAGAATCGTTATCTCGTTAATTTCAGGCGTTTCGGAAATCACCGTTTCCAGCATTGACTGGGTATCATTCCCGGAAATACTTTTTTTCTCCTGGATAAAACTGATATTCAGGCCACCTATTTTTATCTGATCACTATTTTTAAGCAAACTTGGCATTGAAATACGGTTGCCATTTAAAAAACTGCCATTCGCGCTGCCACTATCGATTAAATAATAATCATCATGCCCAATCCGCCGAACCATAGCATGGTTCCGGGAAACGGTAAGATCATCAATGGGAATATCGTTATGCACATCACGACCAATCGTGGTAACGGTTTTACAGGTTACACCCTTTAATCGATCTGTATGAAAATAACGTAGTGTCGCCGACATTTCTTATCAACCCTAAAAGATAAAATCAGTCATATTATTTTTATTAAGCTTACAATGTAAAAACATTATCCCTACTACCCTGTAAAAACCTGTTTAAACTGCAGATACGGTTAATAACAGCTTGCTAGTGCTTTTTAACGGGCGCAATAAATAAACATCTTCAGCCGCCTGCATACCAATAATAATATCATCGTAATCCGGCATTTTTGTTTTAACCGGTTCACGCACATAATCTGCCGTGTGCCCGTACTTTTGATAAACATAGTCATCAACCGGCTGATTAAAATTATTATTTATTTTTTTATTATCTTTAAACATATTTACTTTAATTGAAACACGAAACAACCATCCCTGCGCAAAAATATTGGCTCGACGGCGGCGCTCCTTCGCTATATTCTTTAATTCTGCCTGCAAATCAAGCCCACGCATAAAATTAGCACGAGCACGCCCTAAGCTCCGATATAAAATAGTATAGAGGTAACCAGCAACTTCCGGGCGATTATCTGTACCAATAAATATAAATTCTGGTTTGCTTTGATGCTTACGGGCAATATAAACTCGGCAATCAAACGCCTCGGCCACCAGATTTGAGAGAGCCAGAATCCAGTAAGCAGGTTTCACAGTGCTGCAACTGCTTACACTGCTCTCATTTAGCTGGTTTATGCTAAGTTCATGCGAGTCAACCTGCTCTTCACTAATGTCATACTTTTGCATTAAGCCAACAGCCTGACGCAGCGCAGCGGCCGCTTCATTCGGATTAGCCGACTCAGCCAGGCGGAAGCATTTACAGATTTTATCTATAATTTTATATAGCGTCATTATTATATTAAAGTAAATTAGTACATATATAGCATAACTCATTAATTTGAAAAGAAAAACACTGTAATAGTATTAAAATGCTGGCTGAAGCACCTAAAATGACTAAATATTGACCAATTCATTGTAATCAGGACAAAATAGCCCCACCTATTCCTTATATAATATAGATATCACCCTTTTTGTATGGCACTCTAATTACTATCTTTAAATTGATGCCGTCAAATGTAGAGCAGATGATTAAGCAAACAACAGCCATTGAAGATTTTCCTTGCGTCGATGAAAACTACATTCGAGGCCTCAATCACGGTGCCCAGGCCGCCAAACCCATTTCCAGACAGCGAAAGCGTGAACTGATAGCGCACATCAAAAAATTACTCAACCAGCAAGATGCCGTACTGGTTGCTCATTATTACACCCATGATGACTTACAGGAACTCGCTGAAGCAACCGGTGGCTATGTCTCAGACTCACTCGATATGGCGAAATTTGGCAATGAGCATCCCGCTTCCACACTGCTTGTCGCAGGGGTTCGCTTTATGGGCGAAACGGCCAAAATCCTCAACCCCGAAAAACGTGTTCTGATGCCAACACTGGAAGCCGAGTGCTCCCTTGACTTATCCTGCCCAGCCGACACCTTTGTGCCATTTTGTGACGAACATCCCGATAGAACTGTGGTGGTCTACGCAAATACCAGTGCCGAAGTTAAAGCCCGCGCAGATTGGGTCGTTACATCCAGTATAGGTACTAAAATAGTTAAGCACCTACACGAACGTGGTGAAAAAATTCTCTGGGCTCCCGATAAATATCTGGGAAACTATATCCAGAAAGTCACCGGCGCAGATATGTTGATATGGCAAGGCTTTTGTATTGTGCATGATGAGTTTAAATCCAGAGAACTTGAGAAGTTGCGACAAAAACACCCGCAGGCGGCCGTGTTAGTTCATCCAGAATCACCGGATGAAGTGATTGCGCAAGCTGATGTTGTCGGCTCGACTACCGCATTAATTAATGCGGTGGATAACTCACCGGCCAATGAATTTATTGTCGCAACCGACAACGGTATTTTTTATAAAATGCGTCAGGTTGCTCCCAATAAAAAACTCATCGAAGCACCCACTGGTGGTATCGGCGCAAGCTGTAGTAGTTGTGCCCACTGTGGCTGGATGGCAATGAATGGTCTGGAGAACATTGCAGCAACCCTTGAACAAGGTTGCAATGAAGTCAACATTAATGAACAAATTCGTGTCAGGGCTTATCAATCTGTTAAACGTATGATTGATTTTTCCAAAACACTATAAGACACTTTAAGTTTTACTCTTAAGCAACCTTGGTTTCGGAAAACGCCAGTCATTTTACAAAGGTAAAATACTTTGGATTTACGCCGTTCCATTTATTTGCTCAGTACGCCGACACTTATTACCATTATTATCGTCAGCTTTATTACTGAAATAACCCATATTACTCAACCCATTTTTTTTGCTTTACCCTTTCTCCCCTATGTTATTTTTGTTGCAGCATTAGTGCTTGCCTTTATTTTTAATAATAACCGGGAATTTATGATTTTAGTTCTATTGTGCCTGTCCTACTGGGTTGTTAGCCAACTTATGCTTAAATCAAACCCACTGCTTAATATTGCACAACGTGAACAATTAACAAACTATGTTACTTTTTTGCTGCCGCTTAACTTTGTGATATTTTCATTTACCAAAGAACGCGGCATACTCAGTCGCTATGGTCAAAAACAATTGGCTATTGTTTTTTCACAAATAATTATTGTAGCCTTGCTATTGCGTTTTCCTGTTGATTTTATTTCAACTATCTTCAATGCTGAATATTTTAGCATTCTTAATCACCGCGCAGTCTACATACCACAAATAAGTATCATCAGCTTTGAATTTAGCTTGCTGGTACTAGCATCACTTATTATTCACCAGCCTTCTATTCGGCTTGGTGGTTTCTTTGGTAGCTTAATATTTTTATTCTTATCCTTTCTTAATATTGATAACCCCGATGCCTTTATTCTGTTTTACACTATCGTTGGCAGCGTTTTAATAACCAGTATTATTTTAAATTCATACATCCTTGCCTATCATGATGAACTCACTGGCCTGGCATCACGACGCGCACTAAAACAGTATTTAATGTCACTGGGACCCAACTATACACTGGCCATGTTTGATGTTGACCATTTTAAAAAAGTAAACGACACTTATGGCCATGATGTTGGTGACCAGGTACTAAGAAAACTTGCCGGACATTTACGCACCGCGCCCGGTGGTGCCAAAGCCTATCGCTATGGAGGCGAGGAATTTACTCTCGTCTACAATGGGAAAACAGCAGCAGAAGCAGCAGAATATGCAAACCAATTACGTAAACAAATCGAAAAGGATTCCTTTAGCATTCGAAATACCAACGACCGCCCTAAACGATCAGCAAAGCATAAAAAAAATACCCGTAATAAACGCAAAAAATCTGTTCCAAAAAACTTACGCTATACTGTCAGCATTGGCCTGGCCGAACATCAGGAGCAACATAAAACACCCTTTGATACTCTTAAAAAAGCAGACAAAGCACTTTATGCCGCCAAGCAAAAAGGACGGAACTGTGTTGTTATTGCTAAATCAAAAAGCTAACCAAAACCTGTTTATAAAATAACCAACCAGATAATAAAAATTAAAAAACTGCGACAGCGTGCATAGCGCACAGTTTTTTTATTTGTTAAATTCGGGGCACAAAAATAAAGGGATACATTTTTATTCCTTAAATATAGACACACTTAAAATCAAAAGGAC
>JALTJZ010000016.1 GCA_027076325.1 Chromatiales bacterium
TTTCATTATACTTGCGCATTATGGATAAAGTCTTGAACCGTTGGTCAATGCACTCAGGGATATTACGCGATCGATAAGGGGCCTGCACTACGAAAGAATTAATTCTGTGCTGAATATTGAAGTACTTTCTCCCAAGGCCGCCGAATGCAGCTGGAAGGGAAAAACCAGAGCGAGACACTTTTAAATTCTCTCCGTTTTCAAGTCTAACATTGCGTGCTATTCTTTGATCAGAACTATATGGCAAATAAAATTCTCTGTTTTGTAATTGCTGATCCAGTATATGATATAAATCTTCATAAAACGGAAACAGCCACTCTGAGATCATTTCACGTGAGGGAGTATCTTCAAACCAACGCTCTCTCCACTCGAGGACCTTCTGCAGTCTGTAAAATACAGAGCCTACATCTAATCCTAAAAATGAAAAATCGATTGCCAGCGCTTTTATATGAAGGAGCAGAATTCTGATTTTTATGATCTTATAGGCAAGTTCAATGGTCATATTAATATAGAATTTAAGCAAGTATTCAAGAGCAATCTGCTGTTTAATTCGCTGCTCGTCTGCATCATGGCTATAAGCAGGCATAATATCCGTTCCCCAAAGCAAGGTATATTTCCCGAACAGGGTAAATCTCTCAATATTATCGAGAAAGGAAATCGATGTACCAAAAGGCTGATGCAAAAATAAATATCGGTCATCGACAGATAAATTTTGTAGTGGACTCAAGGAACATCTTATTCCCTTATCAAAAACCACGAAAAGGTCGATATCTGAAATACCCGGACTACTTACTCCACCAACCTGATAAACTGATAAGACGCCTTCCTGTTCAGACAAACTATCAAGCATCCTATCGATCGCTTTATGGTAGCTCTCCTTTGCAACAGGCCTGGGGTAGTCGACAAATTTTAAATATATTTTTGATCTTGCAAAGCCCTGTCTACTCGAACTAAAAAACATCATCTTGCTACACCTGGTTCTTTGTGTGAAGCTGAGACGCAAGTTTAGCATTCATCAAAAAGGTCAAATCAAGCATTTCGCTATATAATTGCTCACCACAACTCACACGAAGACTTGAAGGTATATTCCGGGTAAAAAAGCGAAGTAAATAAGATCGCAGTGGAAGACATGTGCTAACAGACAAAGCTTTCGAAAACCTATCCATTGTATAGTCCCAATTTTTACGAATAGTTGAAACATCGTGCATGACCTTCCACTCCTCGTGGGTAAAATCCTTAGCAGCCTCTGCAAAGCTTTCTCTTTTAAAAATGCCGTGGCCGTCACGGGCCTGGACATAAGCTGTTGGCAGGAGCATAAACTGACTGAGTAAACTTTTCAGGTCATAGAGATTGTGGGGATACTGACCTGTTTGCAGCTTGCGTATAATCGAAGCCGATAAACTGTCAAATAACTCACGAGAAACATGACTATTTTTTTTAAAGGAGATATGTAATAAATTCTTATCTGGAAGCAATGATTTCATGTGTGGGAAAACTGCGACAGGAAGAGGCACTCCTTTATAATTTTGTAAATCCCGCTCTGTCATAACAAACCAGCCATGATGTTGCAATGGATCGTGTGTAAACATAATCCGTAATGCCCTGTTGAGTAAATAGGCTGTGTTTGCAAG
>JALTJZ010000017.1 GCA_027076325.1 Chromatiales bacterium
TAATGCTTGTGGCTCCCGTTCCTCCGTTTGCAACGGGCAGTGTTCCGGTTACTTCCGAGGCGAGGTCAACCGATGTTCCAAGGGTTGTTTCAAGAGAACCAGCGTTGATTTGAAGGCCGGTGCCGGTAAAGTCTGTAATGGTGTCGGAATTCACGCTAATTCCGGAATCAAACGTAACCAATCCCGTAAATCGTCCCGTTCCGGCAACATCCAAAGTGTATGCAGGCGCGTTTGTTCCGATACCGACAGATCCGGACGCGTCAATAATGAAATCGGTATTATTGGAAGTATCCGACACAACAAGAGACGGAGATGTGCCTTGACCTTCCACGCTAAACTGCGCCCATGGAGTGGAGGTTGCTATTCCGATTTTCCCATTGTTTCCAAACCTGAGTATTTCAGACCACGTTGCGGATCCTGTTCTTGCTTGGAATACAAGCGGGGTGTCGCTACTGCCAAGATCTGGGTTTGCGATACGCCATCCGTATCCCGCGCCTGCGGCTGCTGATTTGAATTCTATTCCAATGTCCTGATTGAGTGTTTGGTTTGAAGAGCCACTGACAATTATTTTACCTCTATATGTCGGCTCTGCGGTCCCGGTTGAAAGATCGCCAACCTGCAAAAGCGACTGAGGGCTGGCAGTTCCGATGCCGACACGGTTTTCATTGTCATTGACCACGAGGGTTGTCGTGTCTACGGTGAGACCTCCCGCAAATGTAGACGTTGCGGTTCCTGAAAACGTGCCAACGCCTTCAACAGACAAGTTCGCGACATATCCGCCGTCTGAGTTTGTTATATTGAGCGTTGAATTTTGCGCGCTGGACCATATATTGAAGTTTGTGGAAGCGTCTGTTGAGAAATATTGGTATGTGTGAGAGCTTGCGTCATATATCGCCGCGTTTGATGAACTGTCGCCGATTCTGATGGAACCGCCTTGGTTTACCTCCAGAGAAGCCGACGGACTATTCGTCCCAATCCCAACTCTTCCCGTGGATTGGTCTACAAACAACGTATTGTCGGCAACATTTAAGTCTCCAGTAACAGCTAATGTGTTGGCTACCGTGCTTGAAGCGTTTACAAATATCCCCGCCGATGTATTGGTAGGAGTCAATATGTTGGTTGCGAGAGTTTCCCATGCTCCCGGGGATCCTTCGCTTGCAAGGCCTGTTACATTGAGAACGCCTCCTGATACAGAAAGGTTTGAACCTGTTATATCTGTAATGGAATCTGTCCCTATGGTAAGTGTGTCTGTGACGGTGGTGGTGGCGTTGAGGACGGTTGCTCTTGCGTCAGCTATGGTTGTTAGATTGTTGAGCGTTGCTCCGCTTAATGTCGGGTTTGTATTGAATACCAATGAACCCGAACCTGTCTCATCTGTTACTATGTTTGCGATTTCTGATGACGTGTCTATCTCCGTTGAGAGAATAACGGACGGGTCAAGGTACGTTGGGTCAATGGCTGTTCCTTGCCATACTCCGGATGCTATCGTTCCAAGACTTGTGATGTTTCCTTGTACCGCTGAAGGAAGAGTTTGGGTGAGGCTTGGAACGTTTGATGCGTTGGTTGCGAGGATGCTGTTTGCGGCGGGTGTGATTTCAGCTACGGCAGAT
>JALTJZ010000018.1:0-7424 GCA_027076325.1 Chromatiales bacterium
TTGTTTCAATACATTGAAGGGTTTTATAATCGTAAACGCAGGCATTCACACTTAGGCAATATACCGCCGCTTAAGTTTGAAGAAATGGCTGCATAATCTATGTCCGTTTTACGGGGTACAGGTCAGTCATCTTAAAGTCTTTAAGAAGTTATCTGAACAATCTATTCTTTAAACGAAAATATGCTTATAACTTTAAATTAAGTAGAAAAACATTAATCGGGCTATCAAGCGTATTCACCCTCGGTTCAATGATACTCGCAACGGGTTGCACAACCGCTATCATTGCAGAACAGGACTACTCTGAAGACAGTTTTAACTTTAAACCCATTAAAGAATCTGCCAACAGTATTCACTGGAACCCCGCTACCCCCTGGAAAATACCCGAAGGCTATACACAAACACGTATATCTGGAGAAGCAAACTTAAACATTTATGACGGCGGTCGTAATGACTGGCACGATATGAACACCGTTAATGAAACAGGTATTCACCGTGGTCGCTATCTATACCGCACACATGAAGTTAGAAACGCCCCCGAAGGCGGCGCAATTTCAGTTGTTGATTTAAAAACGGGAAGAACTAAAATCCTCGCGCAGCATACTAGCTGGAATGCTGTCGATGGTATTCGCTGGACACCCTGGGGAAGCCTTTTATTCGCGGAAGAAAGAACCGGTGGCCGTTTATTTGAAATTATTCTTGAGCCGAACGACCCAGCAACTGCAGTTAAAGTTATTGACCACCCGGCCGTTGGTCGACTCGCGCATGAAGGGATCGATATTGATTCTGAAGGCAATGTTTACGTTGTAGATGAACACCGTGGTCGCAGCACAGGTTGCAACGGTGTTATACCTTGTGGGGGTGGTATTTATAAATTTGTACCCGATAAATACGGCGACCTTTCTTCCGGCTCTTTATATGTGCTTGGTATCAAGACCAATACAAACCGAGATAATACCGGCCAGGGTGAATGGTTAGGCCCTATCGATGCATCACGCGCACGCAAGTCAGGTAGCGACTTCGGTGGCGCAAGCTACCAACGCCCGGAAGATATTGAAATCATTGCCAACAAATTGTACGTTGCGATTACAGAAGGCTCCCGAGACGAATACGGCAAAGAATATTATGAAGGGCGTGTAATCTCAATTAATCTGAAAAATACAGTCGTTAGTGATTTTGTTAAACCAGGCATAAATGCACCAGTGGAAGTAGGCCAGCCCGGTGAAGTCGGTTTTCAAACCGGACTCGACAGTTTTGACAACCTTGCAACATCACCCGATGGTCAGCTTGTTATTATTGAAGACAACAAACCTTCTGATATCTGGTTTGCAAGCACCGCAACAAATGAATTCGGCGCTTCAAAAAAAGTACGTTTATTTGCCTCACTCTATGACCCCGAAGCAGAAGGTACTGGCATTTACTTTAATCCGGATGATCCAGCAACACTTTATGTCAACGTTCAACATTCTAAAGCTGCCGATGGTGATGGTACATGGGTCATTATACGTAATAAACGCCGCCTTGATTAGCTAACCCTGCCTGAAGAGCCATTTAAATATTTAAATGGCTCTTTTTTAATAGTGTCTTTTATAATTAATCAGTCTGTCATAAAAATAACATCTAAACTTATTATCGTATCCGTATTTAACAGGCGATACCGGTGAATAACGATACCCAAAAGAAAAATACTCAATACTCAACATTACTTCTAAGCCATGAATGGCACTCAAAAATTGTTGGCTTTTTAGTTGGCATTTTAATGCTTGGAATCTATTTCTGGATTATTGGTGGCATTGTAAATTTACTGGCACACCTCTACATCCAGGCGTTCACTGACTGGTCTCATGGTGCAGAAAAAATGATTAAGGAAGTTGTCATCATGTTGGCCGCGCTTGAACTTATAAGAACATTGCAATCCTATCTGACTCTTGGACGGGTAAAAGTAACCTTTATTCTGGATGCTGCACTGGTTGTTCTTATTGGTGAGTTAATCAGTTTATGGTATGGCGACTACAATAGTCTCGATGTTATTGTGAATATATCTGTTATATCAGTGCTCACTGTTCTTCGTATTATAACCACTAAGTATTCTCCCGACGATAATTAATAATAATGTAATAAATACGTCATTGCTCTGTCATCTGAAATAGATAAATTGTGTAAAACAATTTGAATTTATGGAGAAAAAAATGGCAACCTCGGCTTATGATGTCACTAACTTGTTGCAAAAGAAAGATAAATACACTGTCTTTATAGCAGAAGACGAGGGTACCAAACAGCTTTGCTATAAATTGCGTTATGATATTCTTGCAAAAAAAAATGCTACAGAAACATCCAGTACACAAAGCATTCTGTATAAAGATAAATTTGACGACTATAGCCACCAACTGGTTGTTTATGATAATCGAATTAATGAAATTATTGCTACGACCCGTTTGCTGGATAATGATGGCCGTAAAAATACCGGTATATTTTATTCTGAAACAGAATTTGATTTAAGCAATATCATTAATAATGATGCTAACTTTTTAGAAGTTGGACATACCTGTATTCATCCTGCTTACAACCCTGGATCCGTGTTAGTCATGTTATGGCGAGGAATAGTAGATCTGATCATCAGTAAGAAAATTGATTACCTCATAGGTTGTGCAAGCATTCCTTTATCCGGCGGCGATAAATACATTAGCAGTATTATGAGCCATATTCAGAAACACCATTATGCACCCGAATCCCTGCGCGTACATCCTCTGGTTCCACTCCGTTTAATCCATAATCTGTCACATACCGGTGATGCCATTTTACCAGAACTATTAAAAGCCTATGTACGACAAGGTGCCCTGGTTTGTGGGCAACCTTACTGGGATGCATCGCTTGGTATTGCTAATGTATTTGTCTTATTAGAAGCAGGTAAAATAGTTAATCGCTATTTAAAACACCCCGTAAACACAAAGCAACTTACTAGTAGCAAATTGATATTCTAGCTGTATCCACCTTCCTTAAGGTTCTTAAAGCCCACCGTATCGTCAACAAACATCCAGAGTAATTTTGCTATCATCTCCGGTGCAATCACCGTATGCTGGTTATTACTTTCCTGCATACTTTTACGTAATTCAGAACGAGTATTTTTATCACCGGTTAAATCAAAAATAATATCAATTTCTTCTCCCATTTCAACAACACCAAGCGCATTCTCGAAAACAGGAACGCCATTTTGCTGAAAGCCCAGAGCAACGGCTGAATCCAGATGCCGGTGCGCAACAGCCGCAATCTCAACCGGCTTGCCGCCTTCCTGTATCATTTCAAGAAAAGCTTCGGCAAAGTCCTCACCAACGTTCCCTAAACCCAATAATGCGATCTTAATTTTCTCACTCATTTTTCTAACCCCAATCATTATTTCATTAAGGTTGTTTTCGGCCAAAAAAGTAAGCACTTGAGAAAAATAAGGATATTTAAGCATTTTTTTGCAGAAATACGTGCAAAAAGTCCCTCTTTACTGCGCCCTGACAAGTCGTATTCAGGACATCGACAACTTTCCCTTTACAACCTGACTAACAGTAAGCCCTTGCACCAGAATGGAAAAAGCCACAACAAGATAGGTGATAGCCAGAATAACTTCCCGCTCCGGCCCTAAAGGCAACGACAAAGCAAGCGCAATGGAAATACCACCACGCAAGCCCCCCCAGGTCATGATCTCAATTACTCTTGGACTAAAACTGCGTAACCGGCTTAATAATTTAACCGGGAAAGCCACGCTGACAAATCGCACACCCAGTACTAAAGGGATAATCGCCAGAGTAATTAAAATATATTCCATTTTAAATGCTAACACTAAGACTTCCAGCCCGATAATCACAAATAACACGGCATTGAGTATTTCATCGACCAACTCCCAGAAATTATCCAGGCGGAACTGGGTGGCTTCACTCATTGCATACTGACGGCCGAGACTACCAATTAATAATCCAGCAACAACCATTGCGATAGGCCCGGATAAATTCAACGTGTGAGCCAACGCATAGCCTCCCATTACGAGAGCAAGGGTTAACATAATTTCTACCTGATAATTGTCAACCGTGCGCAGCATACTAAAAGTAATGTAGCCAATGATTAAGCCATACACAATGCCGCCTATGACTTCCTGAGCAAAAAGTAAAGCAACACTGGTAACCGTAGGTTCTGTTCCACCAACAGCAATACCCAACAGTACAACAAAAATCACAACACCGACACCATCATTAAACAATGACTCACCGGCAATTTTAACTTCCAGACTTTTAGGTACTCCCACCTGTTTTAAAATCCCCATCACAGCAATAGGATCAGTCGGTGAAATAAGTGCACCAAATAATAAACAATAAATATAGGGGATCTGTAAACCAAAGGCAGATAGCACCAGCCAGGTTAAGCCACCCACCAGAAAAGTCGATACCACAACACCAAATGTTGCCAGAGACAATACCAGCCATTTTTGCTGCATAAGATCTTTTAAGTTAACGTGTAAAGCGCCTGCAAACAGTAAAAAGCTCAACATCCCGTTCATTAACGTTTGATGAAAATCAATACCTCGCAGTATACTCTCGGCATAAACAAATAAACTCTCAAGGCCTAATTTACCGGCAATGATCAAACCAGCCGAAATAATCAATGCGATCAACATAATACCGATTGTTGTTGGCAGTTTAATATAGCGATAATTAATGTAGCTAAACAATGCAGCGAGGGTGATAAGAATTGAAAGTGTATTCAGCATGTCCATATTTTTTATTTTATCAGTTTAGTCTGGTCTGAATTTAATTAAAGAGAATTGAAACTGGCAAAACGGGATAAATCCCCCGTTAACCCCATCGCCTGTTTTATCAGCGTATTTTTAACTATAGGTAAATTATTAACAATATTCATACCACTGTTTCGCAATTCTCGAATAAGACCCAGTTCACTGCCAAACATATTTTTTAAACCATCCATTGCAACCATCATTGCAAGATTGTCGGCTTTGCGCCAACGTTCATAACGGCGTAACACTGACTTTGAATTAATGGCTTTCGCCTCGTTAGACGCATCGACCAGGGTTTGCGCCAGGGCCGCCGCATCAGCCAGCCCTAAATTAACACCCTGCCCCGCCAAAGGATGAATAGTGTGCGCCGCATCACCCACCAGGGCTAAATTAGGCTTAATATAGTTTTCAACCGCAAAGAATCGCAAGGGGAAAACACCTCGTTCGGCACAACTTAAAATTTCACCCAATATATTATCAGATGCAACACACAAGGCTTTTTTAAATTCAGTCTCATCCATAGTTTTTAATTCATCGGCATGTTCTGGTATGGTCGACCAGACAATCGAACTATAACCTTCAGTCAGCGGTAAAAAGGCCAATGGCCCGTTCGGCATAAAACGTTGCCATGCTGTTTCCTGATGTGGCTTTTCTGTTTTAACATAAGTCACCAGTGCAGCCTGATCATAATCCCAGCCACGTACCATAATATTCGCTTGTTGACGCACCCACGAGCGACTGCCATCTGCACCCACTAATAACGATGCCGTTATCACTTTATCGTTTTCAAGCAATAAAACAACCTGCCCATCATTCTCAATCATTTTTTTACAGGAAGCAGGAGCAATAACCGTTACATTTTCAAATGATTTTAAACGCTGCTGCAAGGCATATTGCATTACCCTATTCTCGATAATATGTCCCAATGTTGGCTCAGCCAAATCGGCACTATCAAAATGCAACACCCCGTTACCCTTTGCATCCCATACATGCATATCACGATAAGGGCTTATCCTTAATGTTCTAATCTTTTCCCATACACCAATATTTTTAAAAATATTTTCACTGGCACGAGTAATGGCACTCACACGTATATCGAAGCTGTTGATAGAAGGTTTTTTTAACGGTGCGGCATTATCGATAACAGCAATGGATAAGTCGGTTTCACCAGCAAGCATGCACGCCAATGTTGCACCCACCATGCCGCCACCAACAATCACAATATCAAACTGGCTCATTATAAAGGAAGCCCTCGTGCCAGGCGGGTCGCCTTGCCAACAAAGCCCATCGCCTGCCGGCCTATTTGTTTTTTCAAACCCGGCAGCATATCCAGTGCCAGTAACGCCATATTTCGTGCAACAACAACAGGAGGGAATTTTGTAGTAAACAAACGGACTAAACTGTCGGTTGTTAATGTTGTTTGTATTAAATCACGCTGCCGCCATGCCGCGTACTGTTTTAAATAACAAATATCACCGATATCATTTTGTTGCTGCTGTGCATCGACAACAATCTGTGCAAGCGAGGCCACGTCACGCAAACCCAGGTTAAACCCCTGCCCGGCAACCGGGTGAACCATATGTGCCGCATTACCAATAATCGCTAAGCGCGCACCTACCGCTTCTTTTACCTGCATAAGCGACAAAGGATAACTCAGCCGTTTTCCGGTTTTAATAAAGTTACCTGCGCGGTCACCAAAACGTTGCTGTAAGGCTGACAGGAATTGTTCATCATCCAGTGTTAAATAATGTTCAAGCTGATTATTTTTTAATGTCCAGACTAATGAGTAGCGGTTGTTTGTATCCGGGCTATTATTAAGTGGCAGTAACGCCAGCGGGCCGCTGTCCGTAAAGCGCTCATAAGCAACATTGTTATGCGCTTTGTCACAGGCAACATTGGTAATAATTGCCGTTTGTTTATAGTCCATCGTGGTTGCTTTTACTTCTGCCTGTTCACGGATAAACGATTGTCCGCCATCAGCCGCGACCAGTAATTTTGCATTCAGGGTCGTCTGCTTACCCTCAAACGTTACTTCAACTTCAGCATTGTTTGCGCTGAGGCTAAAAGTATCAACAACAGCTGGGCAGAATAAATAAATATTATCAAACTCTTTGACGCGCTGGTGTAAAGCCACACCTAAATGCTGATTTTCAACCACAAAGCCTAAAGCATCGCTACCTTGCTCTGAAGCACGCAAGTGTGACAGGCCTGAGTGCCCACGATCTGAAATATGAATTTCTTTTATCGCACAGGCTCCTAATTTTTCAATCGCCTGCCATAAACCCAGGCTGTTAAAAATTTCCTTTGAACTATACGACAGGGCAACAGTACGTGAGTCAAAACTGGGTTGTTGCGTATCATCAAACTCATAGTTTTCAATAACTGCAATTTTTAATCTGGTCTTTAATTGAGCCGAGGCAAGCGCACAGGCCAGGCTGGCTCCGACCAGGCCACCACCAACGATAATCACATCAAAATCTATTTGTTGTTTCATATTATTACCCGGCTCTGAAATTGCTTAACCACTAAAACCACGAAGAACAGTATTATCAGGTCATTGCGAGGAACAAAGTGACGTGGCAATCTGCCAGGTCAGAGCATCATAGCGATAAGATTGCTTCGCTATTGCTCGCAATGACAATCACTTTTTCCT
>JALTJZ010000018.1:7524-45670 GCA_027076325.1 Chromatiales bacterium
TAAAACCACGAAGAACAGTATTATCAGGTCATTGCGAGGAACAAAGTGACGTGGCAATCTGCCAGGTCAGAGCATCATAGCGATAAGATTGCTTCGCTATTGCTCGCAATGACAATCACTTTTTCCTGAGTCTTTTCTTTGTGGTTTACCTTATTTAATGTACTCTTGCATCAAGTTCTCTACCTTATCAGTCTCTTTCAACGACTGTTATTTTCGGTTCGGTTTTTAATTGCACTGCTGTAAACGCACCGACCAGGCCACGAAGAACGGTATTATCAGGTCATTGCGAGGAACAAAGTGACGTGGCAATCCGCCAGGTCAGAGCATCATAGCGATAAGATTGCTTCGCTATTGCTCGCAATGACAATCACTTTTTCCTAAGTCTTTTCTTTGTGGTTTACCTTATTTAATGTACTCTTGCATCAAGTTCTCTACCTTATCAGTCTCTTTCAACGACTGTTATTTTCGGTTCGGTTTTTAACTGCACTGCTGTAAACGCACCGACCAGGCCACGAAGAACGGTATTATCAGGTCATTGCGAGGAACAAAGTGACGTGGCAATCCGCCAGGTCAGAGCATCATAGCGATAAGATTGCTTCGCTATTGTTCGCAATGACAATCACTTTTTCCTAAGTCTTTTCTTCGTGTTCGTCCTACCTTTTGTAGTTAAGCTTATTTAATTCAGCCTTGCATCAAGGCTTCAATTTCATCAATTTCTTTTGGTGTATCTTTGCTTAAAACATCATGGCCGGTTTTTGTTACCAGCACATCATCTTCTATTCGAATACCAATGTTATGCCATTTTTTCGCCACTCCTTTCATTGGTGCAATATATAAACCTGGCTCAACGGTTAATACCATGCCGGGTTCCAACACACGCCATTCATCATCGATTTTATAGTCACCCACATCATGCACGTCCATCCCGAGCCAATGGCCAGTGCGATGCATATAGAATTTTTTATAGGCTTCGCTTTTAATTGCTTTTGCTGGTGTGCCTTTTAACAAGCCCAGTTTAATCAGGCCTTTCGTTAATACTTTTACTGCAGCTTCATGTACCTGATTCCAGTGATTACCCGGCTGAACCTGTTCAATCGCGGCATACTGTGCATTAAGTACAAGTTGATACAATGCACGTTGTTCTTTACTAAACACACCATTGACTGGAAAGGTTCTTGATATATCCGCAGCATAACATTCAAACTCCGCACCGGCATCAATCAACAAAACATCACCATCATTTAATACCGCATTATTATCGACATAGTGCAGAATACAGCTATTTCGACCACCACCCACTATCGAGGAATACGCAGGCGAACGAGCACCCTGAATAGCGAATTGATGATGCAACTCAGCTTCAATCTGGTATTCATACATACCTGGTTTGCAGGCTTGCATTGCCCGAATATGCGCCTTTGCCGAAATTTTTGCTGCTTTACGCATCCGCGTTACTTCATACCGGCTCTTATACAAGCGCATATCGTGCAAATGATGTTCAAGTGCCACAAATTCACCCGGCGTATGAATACCGGCTCGCGATTGTTCACGCAAACGGTTGACCCAACCAATCAGGCGCTGATCAAACTCTTTGTGAATACCCATGGTATAAAAAACGCGCGATTTGTTTTCCAGTAAACCGGGAAGAATATCGTCAATATCATCAATCGGGAAAGAATCATCCGCGCCATACTGCTCGATAGCTCCGTCTTGCCCGGCGCGTGGCCCATTCCAGGTTTCCATCACCGGATCATTTTCACGGCAAAACAAAATATATTCGCCGTGTTTGCGTCCCGGTACCAGCACCATGACGGCTTCAGGCTCAGAAAAACCCGTTAAGTAGAAAAAATCACTGTCCGGGCGATATTGATACTCAACATCACGGTTGCGCATACGAATAGGCACCGCAGGCAAGATCGCAACGGAATCTTTGTCCATCATTTGCATCAGGCGTTTGCGACGGCGGGCAAATTCTTTAATATTCATACCTTATATATAGTACTCCTGTTTCCTTAAAACACGTTAGTGCTTTTGTTTCGGGTCTGTTTTAGCCTGCTGCTGCATAAAATGCCTGAATTCAACGCGAAATAACAGGGTGCCCATGCGTACAAATTCGCTAATTTCAAGAAAAGAGGCTTCATCTTCCTCCGAATCCGTCACTTCAAAACTGTCAGCACGCGAAATTTCGACGAAATCACGCACAATTTCCGGCAAATTGGCCGATAATTTATCAATATCGGTAATACCAGCATGGGTAATACCCATTAAAAAGCCCTGGCACCAGTGGCTTATCGCCTGTAAGCGCTGCGAAAGCCCAACATCATCATCCGGCAACAATAACTGAAAATCAAAATCTTCCGCATCAATGGTTTGCACCGTTTGTTGATAAATGTCGGATAATATACTGCGTGTTTCAGCCTGTAATGCATCACCTTTTTCAGCTTTGGGCAGCGCAATATCGAGCCACTGCTCAAGCGTTATCGAGTCCAGCAAACTTAAAACGGCACAAAGCTGCCCGTGCTGTTCGGCCGCATCTTGCTCACACTCACTGCGCTGCAATGCATCATTCACAAGGTCATAATCTGGGTAAGTATTCATTTCGTAGTTTTTCTTTAATTAAACAATCAGATAAGTGATCCTAAATGCTTGATACAGGCTTGAACAGCAAAATATCACTAAAAATGTGCTTTATTTCCGTTGACCCTCTGCAGCTCTCGCTCTATATTAGCAGTCTGATTAAGCACAAATCCGACAATAATAAAGAGTATCGACTTAATAGCAATGGATGAACTGGATCTTAAAAAACTCGAAGCGCGCGTTGATGATTTAATCAAAGCCGTTGACCGGCTGCAACACGAAAATAAAACCTTACGTGACAGCCAAACACACTTAACAAAAGAACGGAATCAACTTATTGAAAAAACCGAACTCGCAAAAACACGAGTTGAATCAATGATTACCCGATTAAAGGCACTGGAAAATGAGTGAAGTTAAAAATCCTGCAGTTACCGTTAGTATTCTTGATAAAGATTATTTAGTCACCTGTAGTGACGAAGAACGCCACGACTTAATGCGCTCCGCCGACTTTCTGGACAAAAAAATGCGTGAAATCCGCGATAACGGTAAAGTTATCGGCGCAGACCGAATAGCTGTTATGGCTGCACTTAATATTTCACATGAATTACTTAATCGTGACGGTAATAACCCAAAAACCAGCGCTGATGAACAAATCGGCACCCGTATAAAAGGCTTACAGGAAAAAATCGAACAAGCCCTGTTTAAAAGCCAGCAAATGGAATTTTAAAACAGCTGCTTTTGTTTGCCACGAAACTGTTTTCCCTGAAAACAGCGACCCCTTTCCCCGTAAAATCAACCCCATTATTAAAGATCAAGCCACACGCTAAAGCCTTTTTTATAGTAAAATAACCTCATGGTTCTTCCCTGCCGTATTCGATACTTGATCGAGTTCTCTTGAGCCGTAATTTAAACCTTCGGGTGTGGACGCCAGCTTGTGTGCAAGTCCGCCTTGTAGCGGAAAGCCTGATGGCTGACTGAAACACCCACTTGAACCCCAGGTTCAAGGCAATGATCAAACCGGTACAAGTGGGGAAGAACCTCTTCTATTTATTTTAAAAATAGACAATCCGTCTATAATCAATAGCAGCCCTGCTTATAAATTAACAGCCAGATAAAATACCAACCAATAAAAATGACAACCAATAAAAATATACGCAAAGAAATGCGCACCAAGAGGCAACGCTTAAGTTCAAGGCAACAACAAATAGCAGCAGAACAGCTTGCCATGCAACTGGTGAAACACCCAATATTCAAACACAGCCAGAATATTGCCTGCTATCTTGCAACACAGGGTGAACTCAGCTTAATGCCGCTTATCCAGGCCTGCTGGCAATACAATAAAAATGTTTACTTACCGGTTTTACAACCACGCAACCATCACCCACTGTGGTTTGTGCCCTTTACACCAACAACAACACTTAGTCTTAACCGTTACGGCATACTTGAACCCAACCATAGAAAAAATCAACGCAGTAAAAAAATAATCACTCTCGATAGTATTTTTTTACCCCTCGTTGCTTTTGATTTGAATGGAAACAGAGTTGGTATGGGTGCAGGCTACTATGATCGCACCCTTAATATGTTAAAAACGCGCCAATATTGGTTAAAACCACGCTTAATAGGTGTTGGATATGCTTTTCAACAGATAGAAAGTATAAAAACAAACGCCTGGGATGTACCAATGCACTTTATTAGCACCGATAAGGCTATTCACAGCGTAAAAACATAAAACCCCATGGTAGTAAAACAATGATTAACGCTTGTTATAGCCCTTCTAACACCCCTCTAATAACATTTTGATAAAACTTCACATGATTTTTTGTATAAATTTATAAAAATTAAGACCAAATAAACATTTTTTATAAATATTTTGTTTTAATTTCCAATAATTCATTCAGAAAAGCATTTTTTTGTAACAATTTTAAAAAAAAATAAAAAATATATTAAAAAATAACAGCAAATAACAATCTTTTGCCTCAAAAATAAAATAGCAGCCTGTTTTTCTGATAAAAAATATCCAACTCAAAGCTCAACAAGCTTTTTTTTATCAACAACAACTTTATAAATACCTAAATTCAACAAAGAAACGCTAAAATATATAAAATTATGTCCAAAATTATAAAAATTTGAAAAAACACTGTATTAAAAAGACATTTTGAGCCGGAAATTTGTTTAATTTGAATAAAAAAAACAAAAATATTAAAAAAAATAAAAAATTTATGCATTAAAAAAGCATTTTTTTTACTTTTAACTTGAATTTTTGTGCAAAACCTAAAAAAATTATACAAAAACTTAAATATTTTTACTTTATTGGTAAAAAAAAACTTAATTCAACAAAAAAATATAAAAAAAATTAAAGTTTTTTATATTTAGTGACGAAAAGTTTACGTTTAAAAAAGTTTTTAAGACAAAAATAAATATTTTTAGCAAAAAATTATAAATTTTTTATAAAATTGTGCGTGAAAACAACAAAAACCAGCAATAACAACATCTAACGATGAAAAACTATAAACATTACTAGCATTTTAATATAAGTTAGCTATACTCTGTTTCGAATCAGTGCTCAACTTAGGAGATCATAAAGATGGCAGCAAAAAAGAAAGCGAAGAAGAAGGTTGCTAAGAAAAAAGTAACCAAAAAGAAAGCAAAGAAAAAAGTAACTAAAAAGAAAACTAAGAAAAAAGCTAAAAAGAAAGCCAAGAAAAAGGCTAAAAAGAAAGTAACTAAGAAAAAAGCTAAAAAGAAAGCCAAGAAAAAAGCTAAAAAGAAAGCCAAGAAAAAGGCTAAAAAGAAAGTAGCCAAGAAAAAGGCCAAAAAGAAAGTAGCCAAGAAAAAGGCTAAAAAGAAAGTAGCCAAGAAGAAAGCTAAAAAGAAAGCAGCTAAGAAACGTAAATAAACGGTAACGTAAATAAACGTCTTAAAGCTAAAATTAAAAAGCCTGTAGCAATACAGGCTTTTTTTTTACTCAAAAAGAAGTTTTCAGCTCAAAAATAGCTCAAAAGCAGGATTATCTGACTCATCCCAGTAGGGATACTGTATTTTTTCCAGAAATTCAGCAAATTGTGTTTGTTGATCGGCTGGAACCTGAATCCCGACCAGAACTCGGCCGTATGCTGCACCATGATTACGGTAGTGGAACAAACTTATATTCCAGTCTGCACCCATATGATCTAAAAAGCGCAGTAGTGCACCAGGACGCTCTGGAAACTGGAAACGATATAAACGCTCATTACTCAATGACTGACTATGACCACCGACCATATACCGAATATGAATCTTCGCCATTTCATTATCCGTCATGTCGATAACCGGGTAATTTTCTGATTTCAGTAACGATATTAAAGCTATTTTATCTTTTTCCCCCTGCTCCAGCTTCACACCCACAAAAATATGTGCCTGATCCGTATTTGCGAAGCGATAATTAAACTCGGTAATACCGTGTTGACCAAGAATTTTACAAAAAGAACGAAAACTACCTGGCTTTTCTGCAATAGTCACCGCCAATATTGCTTCACGTTGCTCACCAAATTCGGCACGCTCAGCCACATGCCTGAGCCGATCAAAATTAATGTTTGCCCCACTCACTAGCGCGATAAAATTCTTGCCAGCTAAAGTGTGGTTTTCCAGATATTGTTTAATCCCTGCAACGGCGAGCGCGCCTGCGGGCTCTGCAATAGTACGCGTATCATCAAAAATATCTTTAATAGCAGCACAGATTTCATCGGTATTTACCGTTAAAACATCGTCAATACAATGTTTTGCGAGATTAAATGTTTGCTCACCAATTTGCCGCACTGCAACACCATCAGCAAAAATACCGACTTGATCCAGAACCTGACGCTCACCAGACTTCATTGCAATATCCAGGCAAGCTGCATCTTCCGGCTCCACAGCAATAATTCTAACCGCTGGATTTTTTACTTTTAAATATGCTGCAACACCGGCAATCAACCCACCACCACCAACCGGGACAAAAACCATATCCATCGAGCCACACTGGTCAACTAACTCCTTTGCAATAGTGCCCTGACCTGCAATTACATCCAGATCATCGTATGGATGCACAAAAACCTGCTTATTCCAACTCGCTAATTCCTGCGCCTTAAGATAGGCATCATCATACGTGTTGCCATGTAAAACAACATCGCTACCAAGATCACGCACGGATCTTACTTTTATATCTGGCGTTGTTTTTGGCATTACGATTACTGCTGGTATTTGCAGTTTTTGTGCTGCCAGTGCCACGCCCTGCGCATGGTTCCCCGCCGAAGCCGTAATCACGCCACGCTCTCGATCAGCCTCGCTCAATTGCCGGATTTTGTTATACGCACCGCGCAGCTTGAATGAAAAGACCTGTTGTGCATCTTCGCGCTTTAAAAATACCTGATTATCCAAACGGCGGGATAACTTTGCCGCTAGCTCCAATGGCGATTTAATTGCAACCTCATAAACCGAAGCCCGCTCAATCCGCTCCACCATTTTTATTATTTCTTTATGCATAAATTCTTTCTTCAATACAGGACATGAGTGCCAATGCTTACTATAATGGTGGTTTTCCTAATCAACAATGTTTTTCGTCATTTTTAAGGGCTCAGTCTGAAATTAGACACAAATAGGGGTTAGGATACAAATAGAGAATTAATGTGGAGAAGAATAAGATGACCCAGGATGAAATGAAACAAGCCGTTGCAAAAGCCGCCATCGACTATGTCGAAGCAGGCACCATTATTGGTGTAGGCACCGGCTCAACAGCCAACTTTTTTATTGACGAACTAGCCAAAATCAAACATAAAATTGATGGCACCGTTGCCAGTTCAGTTGCCAGCGCCGATCGTTTAAAAGGCCACGGCATTGACGTATTCGATTTAAACAATGTCAGTGAAATATCCGTTTATATTGACGGCGCGGATGAAACCAACCGCCACCTGCACCTGGTAAAAGGTGGTGGCGGAGCCTTAACCCGTGAAAAAATCGTTGCCGCAGCCAGCCGGAAATTTGTTTGTATTGCTGATGACTCCAAACTGGTCGACGTGTTAGGCAAATTCCCGTTACCCATCGAAGTTATTCCCATGGCGCGCAGCTTTGTCGCCCGCGAAATTGTCAAACTCGGTGGCGAACCGGTTTTACGAGACGGGTTTACAACCGACAACGGCAATGTGATTCTTGATGTACACAATATGGAAATTATGGAACCCACCAAATTAGAGCAAACACTTAATAATATTACCGGCGTGGTTACCAATGGGCTGTTTGCGATTAAACCGGCAGATATTGTGTTGTTGGGGGGGGAAAATGGGGTACAGGTGCTGGATTAAATTCTGCTTAATAAACCAGATTGCTTCGTCGTCCCTCCTCGCAATGACACCACCGTCATTGCGAGCAATCGCGAAGCAATCTGGCTGATTAAATGGAGATTATTAAATACAAGGATGTATAAAATGGAAAAGCAATATTATACTTATATTTTAACCAGTAATAATCATAATGTGCTTTATACTGGCATAACCAGCAATCTTGTTCGTAGAGTATATGAACATAAAAATAAAGTCACTAAAGGCTTCACCTGTAGATATAATGTCAATAAATTAGTCTATTACGAAATATTTCTCGACCCGCTATCCGCCATAGAAAGAGAAAAACAGATCAAAGGTGGCTCAAGAAAGAAAAAAATAGCAATGATAGAAGCTGAAAATAGTGAATGGGATGATCTGTATTATGGTTTGCTTTAATAGAAACCAGACTGCTTCGTCGTCCCGCCTCACCATGACACCACCGTCATTGCGAGCAATCGCGAAGCAATCTGGCTGATTAAATGGAATGCTCTTTAGGGTGATTTACTTTAATAAAAACCAGACGGCTTCATCGTCCCGCCTCACCATGACACCACCGTCATTGCGAGCAATCGCGAAGCAATCTGACTGATTAAATGGAATGCTCTTTAGGGTGATTTACTTTAATAGAAACCAGACGGCTTCGTCGTCCCGCCTCACCATGACACCACCATCATTGCGAGCAATAGCGAAGCAATCTTCTTAATTACATAGCAATCAGCTTACAATAAAATCCGCTCAATCCCACCTTGCTGCACCGTACTTAAAAATTCAGCCTGCCACTTATCACCCAAATGATATTTTGCTAACTCCACCACAATATAATCGGTACTTAAACCCGTTTCATCTTCATAACGTGACAAGCCTTGCTGGCAAGCCGGGCAGGATGTCAGTATTTTTACTTCGCCTTTATTTATTTTTTCTTTACCGGTCAAAGACGTTATGCCTTGCTGCAATTCATGTTCTTTTCTGCAACGAATTTGTGTTGAAATATCCGGCCGTGCAATCGCCAAAGTACCGGCTTCGCCGCAACAGCGGTCGGTTAAGGTAACCGGCTTGCCCATTAAACTCGATGTGACTTTAATCGGGTTGTAGGTTTTCATGGGGGTATGACATGGGTCATGATATAAATATTCTGTTGTCTGACTCCCTTCGAGAGTTAAACCTTTTTCCAGTAAGAATTCATGAATATCCAGTAAGCGACAACCAGGAAATATTTTTTCAAACTGGTACTTCATCAGTTGATCCATACAGGTGCCACAGGAAACAAGCACGGTTTTAATATCCAGATAGTTGAGTGTGTTGGCAACACGATGGAATAGTACCTGATTGTCTACCGAAATCTGTTTGCCTTTTTTCTCGTCGCCACTCGATGTTTGAGGATAACCACAACATAAATAACCCGGGGGTAAAACTGTTTGTACATTCAGATCATATAAAACCGCCAGTGTTGCGGCTCCTATCTGACTAAACAATCGTTCCGAACCACAACCCGGAAAATAAAATACTGCTTCAGATTCTGTTGATGTTGTTTCTGGATTACGTAAAATAGCCACATCTCTGGCATCTTCCAACGCCAGGCTGGCACGAAATGTTTTATTGGGTAAATCAACCGGCATTGGCTTTTTGATAAAGTTAACCACCTGACTAGACACTTTCATTTTACCTGTCGTTGACTCGGGTTGCCTTTTTCTGTTAACCAGCCCACTCAGCCGAACTAATTTGTAAGCAAAGCGTTGCGCACGATAGCCCCATTGAATCATTAACTTGCGCATTAGTTTAATCGCAACAGGACTGCTCACATTCAAAAACATTAACGACACAGAAGTGCCTATATTTAAGCGCTTTTTCCCCTGATTTTTCAATAAAGCGCGCATATTAATGGACACGTCACCAAAATCAATATTCACCGGGCAGGGACTTAAGCACTTATGACAAACTGTACAGTGATCAGCGACATCGTTCATTTCGTCAAAGTGCCGGATTGAAATACCTCGCCGCGTTTGTTCTTCATATAAAAAGGCTTCCAGAATTAAACCGGTTGCCAGAATTTTATTTCTTGGTGAATAAAGCAGGTTAGCTCGCGGAATATGGGTGTTACAAACCGGTTTACATTTACCACAACGTAAACAATCTTTTATGGATGCATTGAGTGCATCCAGTTCATTGGCTTCCAGTATTAATGCTTCCTGTTCCAGTAAACGCAATGACGGGGTATAGGCACCTTCCAGATTGGCATTGGCCATTAATTTACCTGGATTAAAAACATTCTGTGGGTCAACTTGTTGCTTATAGGTTTTAAAGGCTTGCAATGCTTGCTTATCTAAATATTGTAACTTGGTAATACCTATCCCATGCTCACCAGAGATAACACCATCGAGGCTTTCGGCTAAATGCATAATACGATCAACCACTTCGTCTGCTGAGTGCATCATCGCGTAGTCATTTGAATTAACCGGAATATTGGTATGCACATTGCCATCACCAGCATGCATGTGGGTTGCAACAAACAAACGACTGGTGCGGAGCTTTGCATGCAAGGCATCAAACTTTTTACGTACCTGTTCAAAATCATGCCCGGAAAAAATTTCTTTTAAGGGTTTCTCGATACGTTGCCGGTAGGAAATTCGAATTTGCCGACGTTGTAATAATATAAATAATGTTTCTGCACCGTTAATTTCACCCGTACTGTTTATGCGAACTGCATCTAGATACAGCGAGGCTTTTTCGTCCAGATTTTTTAATATCACCTGCCAGCTTTGCTTAATGTCTTGCAGGTGTTTTGTTGCTGCATTTTTCTTGGCATCAATAATGCGGGTCGCTTCAATACTACTTTCATCATCAGGTGCCTGCCCTAAAATACTCGGGTGCAGTTCAGGCATGTCACTGTGTAAGTAATCCAAAACCGCCTCGATCATGGTCAGTTTATTTTTAATCGACAACTCAATATTAATGCGTTCGATGCCTTCGTTGTAGTCACCTAAGCGTGGCAAGGGAATCACCACGTCTTCATTTATTTTAAACGCATTGGTATGCGCAGCGATGGCTGCCGTACGACTTCTGTCTGCCCAAAATTGTTTACGCGCCTCGGCACTCGCTGCAATAAAACCTTCTGCACCACGTTGATTGGCTAACCGCACTACTTCGGATGCCGCTTCGGCTACCTTTTTCTCGTCATCACTCACCACGTCTATCAGTAAAATCATTTGTGGTAATTCACGCCGTGGGGCTTTAGGGGAATAATTAACGGCTTTTACATAACGCGCGTCTAAATGTTCCATGCCAGCAAGCTGCACCTGATCAAGTGCATCTAGATAATCTTTGGTTTCGACTATCGCCGGTACTGCGGTGCGCATGTCGGTGTTATAAAACTCCAGACAAACGGTTCGCTTGAACTCGGGCATGGTGTGCAAGATAAAATCGGCCGAGGTAATAATCCCATCGCAACCTTCTTTTTGAATACCCGGTAAACCGCCAAGAAATTTGTCGGTCACATCTTTGCCTAAGCCCTGCTTGCGCAGGCTTTTTCCTTCAAGGGTTAATATTTCCGGCTCACCAATAATGGTTGTTCGATCTGCTTTAAAACGTGTGAGTCGAAATTCCACTGTTTCCTGTAAGTGGATTTTTCCGAGGTTATGGTTTAAGCGTTCCACTTGTAACCAGTGGCCGTCCGGCGTAACCAGTCGCCAGGAGATTAAATTATCGAGTGTGGTTCCCCATAGCACGGCCTTCTTGCCGCCAGCGTTCATCGCCACATTGCCACCAATGCAGGAAGCATCCTGCGACGTTGGGTCAACCGCGAAGACGGCTCCATTTTCTTCAGCGCGTTCAGAAACACGCCGCGTTACCACACCAGCCTCGGCACGAATGGTTGCAATTTTTTTATCCACACCACTAATATATTTATATTCAACCGCGGCCAGGGTTTCGAGTTTTTCGGTGTTGATTACCACGCTGTTGGTTTTTAATAACACCGCACCGCCGGTATAACCGGTGCCTCCCCCGCGCGGTACAATACTTAACCCCAGTTCAATACAGGCAGCCACCACTTTTTGCACTTCATCTTCATTGTTGGGGGTAACGACCACCAGTGGAAACTCAACCCGCCAGTCCGATGCATCCGTCACATGCGACACACGCGACAAACCATCAAAGCAAATATTGTCTTTGCGTGTAACACGTTTTAAATGTGCGGTTACTTTTTTCCGCAGCGCATTTTGTTCCGGGAACCAGTTTTTAAATGTTTCCACCGCCTGCTTTGCTTTACTTACCAATGCAAGGGCAGTTTCATTGTTGTCGGCACGTTCTTCAATCTGGCTTAAACGGTGATACAGGGCATTAATTAATTGCTGGCGGCGCTTGCGGTTAGTTAGCAAATCGTCCTGAATAAACGGGTTACGGGTTACCACCCACATGTCACCCAGAACTTCAAACAACATCCGTGCCGAACGCCCGGTAACCCGCTCACCACGTAACGTGTTGAGTGATTGCCAACTGTCTTCCCCCAGAAAACGGATAACAATTTCACGGTCGGAATACGAAGTGTAGTTATAGGGTATTTCGCGAATGCGATTTGGCATTGAGGCTATCTTTGTTCAAAGTTGATTTAAGTAGCCGGAATTATAGCAGTTTATTGGCGGGGATTTTCTGTTTAAAGGGCTCAGAACCTGAGGGATCCCCACGAAATTTAGCATTGCCTGTCATTGTGAAGGAAACGCTGAAAAACACCTGTTTTTCAGTGTTGACGCGGCAATCTCATGATTAAAAGTTATCAACTTGAGATTGCCGCAGTCACTTTGTTCCTTCGCAATGACCGCGTTTTATTCCAGTATTGATACCTATATTTTTAAGCTATTGTTTTTGATTGCTTTTTCCTGGGAGTTCTTGGGGATCCCTCAGGCTCTGTTCCCTTTAAATAATCACCTTCAAGTACTAGAACCAGGCTCGAATACCCACAACAAACTGCGTGTCACTGATACCCTCCCCTTCAGCACGCGCATAGTCTGCGGTTTGCCCGTATTTCTTGCTCCAGTTAATACCGATATAAGGTGCAAACTCACGTACAATTTCATAGCGCAGTCTTAAACCCATTTGTATATCAGACAAGCCAGCGCCTGTTCCGGTTTGCGGGTCATCTTTACTGTGGATATTTATGCTGATATCGGGGGCTAATATTAATTTCTGGGTAAACAGAATTTCGTATTCCGCATCCAGTCGAAAACCCAGTCGTCCCTGTTCACCAATAAAGACAGCGGTATCCACTTCAAAAAAGTAAGGCGCGAGGCCGTTAATCCCCACTACCAACCAGTCGCGTGTTGGTTTGGGGTTAAAGTCCTTGCGAACACCGGCCTGAATATCCCAGAACGGTGCAATGGCTCGGCTGTACAGTGCCTGCAATTCAAACTCGGTGGTTTTACTGTTGACCCGCTCAAGGTCGGATTTAAACCACAGTTTGTTCAAGTCTTTGCCAATCCACATATCGGCTTCGAATACCAGCGGATCCGTGCCGGTGGCGCTGCGTGATTCAAATTGATTGATCAACACGGTAGTTAAGGTTGGGTTTTCTTCCACACCACCAGCATAAACGGAGGTTGTCATCAGGCTACCCATTAACATCATCGTTAATTTATTTTTCATCTTCCATCCTCCTTTATACAACTTCAACTTTACGGAACATGCCAAGCATGTGATAAAGAAGATGGCAGTGGTATGCCCAGCCACCCATCGCGTCCGCCGTTACAAGAAAACTGATTTTGGCACCGGGTTGCACAACAACCGTATGCTTGCGTGGAATGTACTCAGCATTGCCTGTTTCCAGATCACTCCACATACCATGCAAATGAATAGGATGGTTCATCATCGTATCGTTGAGTAAATTCATCCGCATGCGTTCACCAAATTTAAGTTGAATCGGTTCCGCATCAGCAAATTTAATGCCGTTAATCGACCACATATAACGGTTCATATTGCCGGTCAGGTGCAGATTAATTTCCCGGCTCGGTTCGCGTGGGTCGGGTGTTTTATATAAGTTACGCAAATCAGCATAGGTGAATATCCGGCGTGTACTGTTGCGCAGGCCGACACCGGGGTCATCAAGAAGATATTGTGGTGCCGCCGCACGCATATCAACATGCGGGCCAAACTCGGATTCAACATGCACTACTTTCTGGCTGGTACCAAAACCGGCTTTGCCCGAGCCTATTTTGGGTTTGGTCATTTTAGAATGGTCCATGCCTTTCATCGTAGTGTTATCCATGCCTTGCATGCCCGAATCAGTAGTACCATTCATTTTCATTTTAGAATGATCACCGCCCATTGCGCTCATGTCCATGCCCATATCGCGGTGTGATAACAGCGGGTCGGCATCCATCGCAGGCACTTCACTCGTCATTGCCAGATTAGGTGTTAACGTGCCACGCGCATACCCACTGCGATCAATCGCCTGAGAAAAAATACTGTAAGCCTGTTCGGTGCTTGGCTCAACAATAACATCAAAAGTTTCGGCCACGCCAATACGAAATTCATCGACGGTTACCGGCTGAATATACTGTCCGTCTGCCGCAACCACGGTCATTTTTAAACCGGGGATACGCACATCAAAAAAGGTCATCGCAGCGGCATTAATAAAACGCAGTAATACTTTTTCACCTTTTTTAAATAAACCGGTCCAACCCGTTGCCGGTGTTTGCCCGTTCATTAAAAAGGTATAAGTGTAACCAGTCACATCTGAAATATCCCGGTCAGACATACGCATTCGGTTCCACATGCCGCGCTTTTGCCAGAACTTGTCCCAGCCGAGTTCGCGCACTTCATCAAATGCTTCGCCTACGGTACGTTCTTTAAAATTATAATAGTCACTGCGTTTTTTTAGTTTTCGGTAAATGTCATTGGGGTGTTCGTCACTCCAGTCCGACAACTGCACGACATATTCACGGTCAAACGCATAAGGGTAAGGTTCTTTTGGTTCGATAACAATCGCACCATACGCACCGGTTTGCTCCTGAAAACCTGAATGGCTGTGATACCAGTAAGTGCCATTTTGCTCGACTTTAAACTGGTACTTAAATGTTTCGCCTGGTTTAATGCCTGTAAAACCGTCAGAAATATTGGGCACACCGTCCTGGCTGCTCGGCAAGATAATACCGTGCCAGTGAATCGAAGTGTCATCGGCCATATTATTCGTAACGTTAAGGGTAACCGTATCGCCTTCTTTCCAGCGTAAGGTTGGGGCAGGAACACTGCCGTTAATTGCCGTGGCGGTGCGTTGCTTGCCGGTAAAATTAACCTTTGAATAACCGTAAGTCAAATTAAAATGCGTGCCACTTAAAACCACCGGCTCCGCTAAAGCCGATGCCGATGATTTATTAGTTGAAGCAAACGCATTCAACCCCAACCCCGTTAAAGCACTGCCTGCGGCAATGCCTTTAACAAACCGTCGGCGTGATGGTGATACGGGCTCTGATAACAGATCCATACCGGGTAAAATAATATTGGACATTTTTAGATCCTCGTTTTAAATCAGCATACGCAATCCCATTTATTATTGGCGCATGCGAATAGAATGAAGTGCAGGTATTGAATAGAGCTTAGCTTGCCGTTTAAAAAGGGCAAGGTTTTAAAGCAAAGACTAACCCCGGGGTGGGCGGAATAAGGACGATAAATTATCTTTAACAAATGCTGAATCATCTTTTAATAAGAAAGCAGCGCTTGTACCATGCGAAACAAGTTTGTCCGCTGTTTGAACGATAACCGACAAGGCACTGACGCATTGCACACTGTCGCATTCGGTTTGATTAGCACTGTGTTCAGCGCACGGCTCTTCTTGCCCAACAATACTATTATTTTGCTGAGCAACCTCAGTTTGTACTAAGCCATGGCTCACCGACGCCATCAGATTCGGAGCAGGGGAAATAACCACAATAAATACCATGACAATGCTTAATAACACTTTCATTTTATGACCCCGTATAGACGACTTAACCCTTAAGCATTGCTTAAAATTAATAACAAATTTACAATTTGAACAAATATATTGGGAAAGGTTCAGTTGATTTTAAGGGAAAAAAGCGTGCTATTGCGAGCGCTAACGCGGCAATCCAATAGATAAAGAGGAAGTTAGCAATTAGATTGCCGCGTCAGAACTGAAAAACAAGTGTTTTTCAGTTCTTCCTCGCAATGACCGGTCGTATTTAATTTTTAGGGGTTCCATCAAGGTCAAGCCCCCTTAAAATAAAACAGGCGGGCAAAAAAAAGCCCCGACCAGAAGGCCGAGGCTCAAACAAACTTTCATATTCCAGGAGGATTTTTAGAATACGATAGTTGCCTGTAGTGCAAGACGATTATCAATGCCTTCTAAACCTGATTTAAGATTTGCAAATGGGTCAGAACCAACCGCTTTAGCATCTCTCACAGAGTAATTCAAAGTGAATCGTGTCTTACGATTGAAATGATATTGTATACCATACGTAATAGTTCTAAATTCTGCCGCAAGATTAGGATGTGTTTTTGAACGATTATAAGCGTCATAACGCAAGTCGACTTCCCACTTAGTACCCGGGATATAGTAACCTAAATCAAGATAGTAACCATCTGACTCACCTCGTAAGTCCTGTCGAGATGCAGGTGTGCCAAAACCAAAGTTTGGTTTTTCAGGCCCCTGAAAAATCAAACCTGTCCCTTTAAGGTATTCCGCCACGACGCGCCATTGTTTATGACGGTATTTCACACCCACACCCGAGCGCTTACGATCATAAATAACAGCATTATCAGCGCCATCATCAGTCATATCCAGTTTACGTTGACCCGAGTGAGACCATGCAAACATTTTTAAGCCATGTGACCAGGGGCCCACACCACCCGGTAATGCCAGTTCAGACGACCAGTACAGGTATAAATCTTCGCCTTCAGCCGTACCGCCGGTACTTAAGCCATTACCATTACCCAGCATAACCGAATAACTATGATCCCAGCCGCCATTGGTTTTAAAGCTGTCGAAGACCTGCACACCAATATCACGTGCTGCACCAAATGAGCTCCAACCTGTTTCCGTATTCGTTAAAACATTGTTGCCATCAGCTGTAGAATTAACACCCGTCGAAAAACGCTCCAACATCAACTGGTTCATTGCATCGGTAAAGTTGATGTAATCAAAGGTAAAAATACCCTGGTACACTTCTTCTGGCCCCGGTGTTTTGAACAAACCAATCCGCACGCGCGCACCTTTGATATGATTAAACGTGGCGCTGGCATCGGTTAATTTTACCGCCTGTTGCTCACCATATACGCCTCCATCGGTTATCGCATTTTGACCAAACTCCGCAAGAAAGAAGTAATTAACATTGTTATCGAGTGGAAAGGCCTGACCACGCACACCAATACGAGCCCGCTGTAGTTGAAACTGGCTTTGCTTGTCCAGATTCGGACCAATCCGTGTTGCTTCCGGGCCAGTGATATTACTGTAATCTTTCTGATAAGACGGTTGCATAAAACCCCAGACTTTAGCACGCGGTGCGGTACCCTGTTTTTCTGTGCCCTGTAATAATAACCAGTTTACTGCGTTTGCAGTTGTTGCAACCCCCGCAAGCATGGCCGTGCATACGACAGCGGCCGCTGTCTTTTTAAAATTTTTCATTTCTTAAAACTCCCATTAGAATTTTTATTTTTTTAAGGTTTAATCAGGATATAACCCTTTTTAACCAAATCAACAATACGAACAACACCCGCGCTTACCGTAACCGCTTTCGAGTTTAAAACCGGTGGCGCACCCAATTTTTTACCCATATTGCGTGTTGTATTTGCACAAGCACTAAACTTAACGCCTCTGTCTGCCAGACTATTAACGCGGCCTTTATTGGCATTGTCAGCAAATAACAGGCGTAAACCCGGACCAAATGCAACAATTTCAATATCCACCAAATCCTGACCGTAATGTTTAATCAGGTTATTAGCAACATTTAAAACCAGTTTTTGCTTAAATGGATTGGGATCGCTGATTTGCAGCACGATTTTGGCATCCGCCATGGAACTTTCTGCGGCAATGGCCTGGCTACCGATAAACGGTGAAACCAGCAATGCCAAAAGCGCAAACGCTTTTACGAGTTTTTTCATTTATTTTCTCCCCTTGAAGGATGGTTTAATTTAGTGGTTTGCCCACTTTATAATGAAGGTTATTACTACAGATTTTATAGTTATAAATAGCCTTTAAAGTAAGACGATACACACTAACCATTTATTCCAAAAAAAGATAAAAAAACCAATATAATCAATAAATTAGAATATTATAAAACACTAACTTTTGTTTTATTTGGAATATTTTTTTGTCTCGTTACGTCTGTTATAGTAGTGCCTCATTTAATTAATGTGAGTTGTAAAAAATGAGCCTGCTGCAGTTTATTTGCCAAAGCCCAACCTTTAAAAAACGGTTGGAAGAAATACGGCCAAGGTTATACAAAATGGCCTTTTCATGGTGTCACTCGCCTGCTTTGGCCGATGATCTGGTACAGGACACCGTTATTAAGGCAATGCGTAATGCAAGTTCATTGCGCGACATAAAAGCCATGAACAGTTGGATGTTTACTATTCTTTCCAACTGCTGGCGTGATTATTTGCGGCAACAAAAGCCAACGGACGATATTGATGAATGTATTTTTACCGATGATGACACGCCCGAACTCGCACAGGAAAGACAAAATATTACCGATATTGTGCAACGGGCCATCGCCACGCTACCGCAGGGTCAGCGCCAGGTTTTAACACTGGTGGATCTGGAAGGTTTTTCCTATACCGAAGTGGCCAGGATCATCAATATCCCCATTGGTACCGTTATGAGCCGCCTGAATCGGGCAAGAACTGCACTGTCAGCACAATTGCTGGAACTGAAAAAAGACAATGTACTGACACAAGATACACATATAAGGATTGTAAAATAGCATGAGCGACAAAAGATCATACTCTGACGAGCATTTAAACGCATTCATCGACAACCAACTCGGCAATACTGAAAAAGCAGAATTAATGGATGCTTTGCGCCATGATGCCGAACTGAGCCAGCGCGTTTGTAAACTGCAAAAGCTGCACAATCTTGTACAACTTTCTTACCAGAGCATAGAAGTGCCCGAGCGTCACCAAAGCAAACATAAAGCCCTGCAACCCGGTAAATTTAAATGGTTTGCTGCCGCCTCATTGCTACTCGCAGTCGGCACACTCACCGGCTGGTTCACAAACGAAGCTATCGGCACAAAGAGCCTGTACCAGATTGCCGAAATCAAACAAAGCAACAGTGCAACAAATATGAGCAAATGGCGCCTGATGTTACATGTCAGCACCGCAAACCCGAAACGATTGAACATTGTATTAGACGAAGCCGAAGCACTGCTAAAAGAATACGCGACAGAATCCAAAACGCTTGAGCTGGAAATATTAACCAATAGCGACGGCGTTGCTTTAGTGACTAACAGCCACAAACGCTATAATCACCGATTACAAAAGCTGCAACAGCAATACCAGAATCTGGTTGTGATGGCCTGCGGCAAAACCCTGCAACGCTTACAACGCGCTAATGGCAAGCCCGTCGATCTGTTACCACAAACGGGCGTTGTTGTTTCGGCAATAAATCAAATTGTTAAACGACAAAAAGAAGGCTGGACTTATATTCGGATTTAACAAGTAGGATGGGTGAAGCGATAGCGCAACCCATCCTACAAACTGCACCACCGAACAAGATTGCCGCAGTCACTTTGTTCCTTCGCAATGACGGTAGTGAGTTTATGTGCCATAGGTTGGGGGGAATGATTAAACCCAAAGCAGTTCAAGCGTTTTATACAAACCCATGACAAATATTAAACTGTGTTGCCTTAGCAATAGGTTTGGCCTGCTTATTATTCCTTTCAATTTTTACGACACCATAGCTCTCAAGCTTTTTTAATGTCCTGGATAAATTACTTTCTTCACGCCCGGAATACCTGGCTAACTGACGAATTGTTTCCGGCTTCTTTTCATCCATTATTTGCAGTAATTTCATATTCTTTTCATCAAGAATTTGTGCGACAGATTTAATCGAATTAAACCAGATTTTTGGCTCGCCACGTTTAGGTTTATACCGTCCCGCCGCAATATCAATTATGCGCTTTTGAATTTTCTCTCTTGGCATAATGCCTATTTTTACTATTTTCATATCAACACCTCTATTACAGTGCATTTAAGATTTTATTAACCCGGCTTATAAAATCCCTTACTAATTTCTCTGCACTTTCAAAATGGTAAGGCTCACCTGCATCATTCTGATTTTGATGTACATGATCATATCGTACGACACGCGCAGCATATTTTTTCTTGCTACTCTTTAGTTTTGGTAAGGCATGTGCATTATCCATCCCAAAAATACGTTGGTTATGATTATCATGTAATGTGAGTGAATAACATATCCCGTGAGGCCGCCCTTTGGTTACTGCGACTTTACGCGCCTCAAATCTGTACCAATAACCATTATCCTCACGCACTTCAAAACCATTGAGGTCTAAAAGATAATCCAGTCCTGTATCCCTACTCATACCAATCCTTGTATATCACCTAATGATAAGTATAGTTGTAAAATTAAAATATATCAATATGATTTAGGCGGGGCTTATATGCGGCTTTAAAGCGCACGTCTTTGCAAGAAAGTACTCTTGTTGTGATACGTCCTAACCGCAAAGATTGCCGCAGTCACTTTGTTCCTTCGCAATGACGGTAGTGAGTTTATGTACCGTAGGTTGGGGTGACGCAAGGAACCCAACAAAATCCAGCCCTGCAACGGACTTATGGCAAGCCAGTCGATCTTTTACCGGAAACAAATGTTGCTGTCTCGGCAATTAATCAGATAGTTAAGCGCTAAAAAGAAGGCTGGTCTTGTATTCGGATTTAATAAGTAGGATGGGTGGAGCGATAGCGCAACCCATCAAAGCTAAACCCAGAAAGATGGGTTGCGCTATCGCTCCACCCATCCTACAAAATGCATCATCCCCAGAATCATCACAAGATTGCCGCAGTCACGTTGTGCCTTCGCAATGACAGTAATGGATTAATGTACCGTAGGTGGGGTGACGTAAGGCCCCCCAACAAAATCCAGGTATTATTGGGCTGCGCTATTGCCGTACATCAACCGACAACAACGGTGGGTTGCACCCACCCTACGACTCATTTTATTTTTTTATCCAGAGCAAAAAGGATTCGCGTTGTTTTAAATCCGCCAGCTTCCACCAGAACTTTAATTGCGCCAGTGCTTTTTGTTGCATTGCATCGCCACTATTGGCAAGGGTTGTTTCTTTTAAGGTAACCAGCCAATCCTGAAACAGCTTACGCTGCGCTGCATTTGCAATTTTCCACCAGAATTTGAGTTGTTCGCTGGCTTTTTGCTGTACTTTGTCCAGCTCTGTAGAAGTACTGTCTTTTTGCCCGGGCTGCTGCTGGCTGCCTGAGGCAGCCTTAAGTTTTACCGGCTCATCATCACCTAAAATGTAGCGTGAAATAATATCGCCGTCAGCACGAACACTAACAGCTTTAATTTTACGCCCTGTTTTTTGTTCTTCGAGCCATATTCGAATGTCACTGACATCAGACCAGTCAGCATCTAATAAGTCGACTGGGCCATTATGTTTAAAAACATATGTGCTACCTGCTAAAGCATTTACATCAAAATAAAAAGCATCCGACTCAACAAGGTTGCCCAGTGCGTCACTCCCCCATATCCTTGAATATATAATTTTAAACCGATGCGTACCTGGCAATAACTCTAGCTGATATTGGCCATCAGAAATGTGAGGGGAGTCTTTAAATGAGGCTTCATCTAGTCTTAATATGTCAAGATCGGCGGGAATGACAAATTTAACAACATCACTGCCGGGTTGTTTCACACCCTCGTATAAACGAATAGGCTCATTAGTGCTACTACAAGCAGCAAGAAGCAATACACTAATTACAACAACAAAAAGTTTGTAACACCTTAATAGTGACACCATTAATATTTCCCCATAAAAATAGAAAGCAACAAATAAGTGGCTAAAAAAGACCGTCTTACTGACTGCATGAATTAATATCGACAATTAAAAAGAACGGGAGTTCCTCTGTAATATACAGGCATAAAAAAACGGGTGCCGAAGCACCCGTTCTTATAACAACTAATAGTTTGAGCTATTAGAAGCTTACACGCAAACCAAGGCTTATCGCTGATAAATCGTTGGTGCCATCACCATCGGAATCACGGTAACCGATATATGCACGTGTTTTCTTGCTGAAGCTATGAATCATACCCACTGCAAGGTAATCAACATCGTTAGCAGTACCATCGGCATCCGTTTGACCCATTTGAGCTACAAATGTATTTTTGCCCATTTTCATCTGGTAACCAAGGAACATGATATCTGTGTTTGCTGAATCATCCTGTGTTTCATACTGAGCTGAAATTTTGTGTGCGCCCATTTTATACTGGCCACCCACTTTCGTTACGTCATTTGCAGTTGGACCCGTTGCACTGTCGTCCGTGTTTGCAGAAGCAAATACTTCAAAGTTTTTCTGCTTGTATTTAACAGCCCATGATAAATCACCCTTGTTACCTGGTGAACCAGCAGAACCATCAGCTTCATCCATACCGTAAGCTACCCATACAGATACCGCACCAAATTTATTCTTATACGATGCAGCGGTATTCCAGAAACTGTTTTGACCCCAAGAACCGCCTTTCATGCCGCCAGATTTACGAGCTTCCATGTAAGTGGTCACGAATGGATCGTATTTTACACCACCGGTGTATTTGTAAGGTGTTTTAATACGGCCCATTTTAACTTCACCGAAACCGCCTTTTAAACCAACCCAGCCTTCACGAGCGCCATCTGCGATATTACCATTTGGTGTATCTACCTGCCATTCAAATCGGGCAATACCTTTCATGCCGCCGCCAAGGTCGTCAGAAATTTTCAAGCCAATACGACCACGTTTGTTGTCGCCCATTTTTAAGCCTTTTTCGCCCGTTGCAATACCGGTACGATCACCACCGGTGTTATTTTCACCGTAACCAGCATTGTCGACGCTAGCAATTTCAACTTGTAACGCGCCGTATACTTTAACGCCGGCTTGAGCAGCCATTGGTGCTGCTGAGAAAGCAGTCGCAACAGCAAGTGCAATTAATTTATTGTTCATTATGAACTCCTAGAAAAGTGTTTATTAATTTATATTTATTGAGTCAGGTTAGGTAAACTCAGATGACTTTATAAACAACTTGTACCGCGCACGCAACATTTATTTCACATTATTCATAAACCAAGCTTTTTTGTTGTAAATTAGATACAAAATCACCCTAAGTCTTTGAAAATTAAGGTGAGCATTAATAGTTTAGCAAATTAGAAATCAATGATTTAGCTTTGGTTTTGTGGACTGGAACCTAAGTTTGTTGAATTTTTGCAACACTGTTCACGTTATTGCACAAATGGACTGTGTATCGATCAATGGGTAAATCAATTGCTCTACCCCTGAGGGATCCCCACAAAATTTAGCCTTGCCGGTCTTTGCGAGGAAACACTGAAAAACAGGTGTTTTTTAATGTTGACGCGGCAATCTTATCATTAAAGGTTATCAACTTGAGATTGCCGCAGTCACGTTGTTCCTTCGCAATGACCGGAGCTAATGGGGGCAGAGTCTGGGGATCCTCACGAAATTTAGCCTTGCCGGTCTTTGCGAGGAAACACTGAAAAACACCTGTTTTTCAGTGTTGACGCGGCAATTTCATGATTAAACGTTATCAACTTGAGATTGCCACCGTCACGTTGTTGCTTCGCAATGACCGTGTTTTATTCCAGTATTGATACCTGTATTTTTAAGCGATTGTTTTTGATCGCTTTTGGGGGGATACCTCAGACTCTACCCCATTGATCCTGACAATAAAAAAGCCCCGCCATTTCGATAATGACGGGGCTTTTTGCAAAACAATAAAATAATATTAACGTTTTGAGTATTGTGGACGCTTACGTGCTTTGTGTAAGCCGACTTTCTTACGTTCCACTTCACGTGAATCGCGGGTGACATAACCGGCTTTACGCAGTGGTGAGCGCAGTGTTTCGTCGTATTTCATTAATGCGCGGGTAATACCGTGGCGAATCGCACCCGACTGGCCAGTATTGCCGCCGCCAGTGACGGTTACATTAATATCGAAGTTATTTAACATATCGGTTAATTCTAATGGCTGACGTACCACCATGCGTGATGTTTCACGACCAAAGAATTGCTCTAATGTGCGTTTGTTGATCATGATGTTACCGGTACCTTTAGTAAGGTATACGCGCGCAGTGGAACTTTTGCGTCGACCGGTGCTGTAATATTGTTCTGCCATTTTATAAATCCGATTAAATTTCTAATGGTTGAGGTTGCTGTGCAGTATGTGCGTGTTCACTACCTGCAAACACTTTTAATTTTGTAAACATGGCGCGACCTAACGGGTTTTTAGGCAACATGCCTTTTACCGCTTTTTCGATAATGCGCTCTGGTGCTTTTTCACGTAATTTTTCTAATGTCATCGACTTAAGGCCACCCGGGTAACCGGTATGGTGATGGTACATTTTGCCTTGCTCTTTATTACCGGTAACTGCAATTTTGTCTGCATTAATCACAACGATGTAGTCCCCTGTGTCCACGTGAGGCGTGTATTCAGGCTTGTGTTTACCACGTAAGCGTAATGCCACTTCGGTTGCCAGACGGCCTAGAACCTTGTTCTCTGCGTCGATAACAAACCAGTCACGTTTAACTGTTGCAGGTTTTGCACTAAATGTTTTCATAAAGCTTGTATGTCCAAAATGTTCAGAAAAATGCTGTACAGAAGCACGCTGCTTCTAAAAAAGAGGCGGAATATTACTTAAAATACGCGATTTATACAAGCAATTTCGGGCTTAATTAGCAATTATTTTAAGGGGGGCTATTTTTAAGGGGTCAATACTGGAATAAAACGCCGTCTTTGCGAGGGAACAAAGTGACTGCGGCAATCTCAAGTTGATAAGTTTTAACCATGAGATTGCCGCGTCAACACTGAAAAACAGGTGTTTTTCAGTGTTTCCTCACAATGACAGGCAACGCTAAATTTCGTGGGGATCCCTCAGGCTCTGACCCCTTAAAAATACAGGCAAAAAAATAGCGCGGAGAAAAGGGGGGTTTCCGCGCTTTAAAAATACCACCATTAAGGAGGATGGAGGAGTCAAAAATTTGTAAATCAACAATATAATATTAGCAGATTATAATATAATGTCAACTTAATATTAGTAATCTCTTATATAAATGCTGTGATAATACAAATATTTAATTCTTACCCGCTTTAATGGCTCTATCAAACCTGACTTCACAAACAAGTCAGGCTAATTTTTCCAGATCTCGACGGTTATCTCACGCAATAAATTCAATTTTCCATGAAAGAAGTGACTTACATCAGGTAAATAGTAGAATTTTGGTGCTATCGCCTGACTTTTTACCCAATCGACGACCGATTCAGGTGGTGTGATTTCGTCTTGCTGACCCTGTATAACGCACCACGGAATATCAATACGATCCATCGGTTGGAACTCAAATAAACCGACCGGTGGAGCAACCAGCAATAAACGCGCTGCTTTTATTTTTGTGAAACTCTGATAGGCAACAAAGCTGCCAAATGAGAAGCCAGCGAGCCAAACAGGTCGATTCGGGTAACGCTGGCGTGCCCATTCTGCCACAGCAATGCAGTCTTGCTGCTCGCCGAGACCGTGTTCAAAATGTCCTTCTGATTGACCAACACCACGAAAATTAAAGCGGATAGTAGGCATACCTAATTCCAGACAGGATTTAGCAAGTATATACACCACTTTATTTTGCATGGTACCGCCATATAAGGGGTGAGGGTGGCAGATAATCGCAATGGGGGCATTGTCTGATACGGTTTGGGGGGTTTCAGCCAGTATTTCAAGCTGACCGGCCGGGCCATTGATTAATGAGGGGGGCATGTTGCTCCTTTATTTTTAAGGTTATTTTAAGGGGCTCAATACTGAAATAAAAATAGTTATATCCTCAATCGCTCAACAGGCTTCCCCTGCTGGATATGCTGCTCGATAATTTCGTCAATGTCTTCTTTATCCAGATAGGTGTACCAGGTTTCTTCAGGGTAAACGACTAATACCGGGCCTTCATCACAACGCCCTAAACAACCGGCCATATTAATGCGTACTTTACCTTCACCGGACAAGCCCAGTTCTTTAATCCGACTTTTTGCATAATCGCGCAGGGCTTGTGCACCTAAATTCGCGCAGCAACTCACCCCTTCGTCACGTTGATTAACGCAAAAAAATAAATGTTGGTGATAATAACTCATATCAAAAATGTCTCTGTGAATTGCTTTATTTATTTAAGGGCTTCATTATATCACCCCTGTTTATATAAACACCTAAAAACACCGGGATTACTTTTGCAACTAAAACAACATATAGACCAACTTGCTGATCAGTGCGTTAAATGCGGTATGTGTTTACCAGGCTGCCCGACTTACCAGCTCAGCAAAAATGAAAATGAATCACCACGTGGCCGTATTGCGTTAATGCAGGGGATTGTTAATGGTGAATTAAATTTATCGCCTAACGTTATCCAGCATCTTGACCATTGCCTGGGCTGCTTGAGCTGTGAAAAAATTTGTCCATCTAAAGTACAATATGAAACATTGATTGATTCTATTCGTGAATATACGGTGTTACAAAAGCCACTGCCTTTTCAGAATAAATTGATTTCATTTTTAGTGAAACCGACAATACAAAACAGTTTGTTTCCGCTACTGCGTTTTTATCAATTCAGCGGCATACAGAAACTGGCTCGGGTTTCCGGCTTGTTAAAATTAACCGGCTTAAGCAAGCAGGAACAACTGCTCCCCAAACTTAAGCCCCGCTTAAAATTAAACCCGCACTACCCTGCCAAACAAGCGTCACTCGGCACCGTTGCATTGTTTACCGGTTGTATGGGGCAACAGTTTGAACAATCTGCCCTGCTTGCCAGCATTAAAGTATTAACCCGACTGGGTTATGATGTTGATATTCCCGAGCAGGTTTGTTGTGGCGCATTGCACCAGCACAGTGGTTTTCGGCAGCAAGCCGATACGTTCGCCAAAACCAACAAAACATTTTTATTAAACGGTTCTTATCAGGCTATTTTATTTACTGCCAGTGGTTGTGGCGCACAATTAAAAACATCGCTAAAACAAAATCAGATACCAGTAACCAGTCTGATGGATTTTATTGAGCAACATAGCCGTAAACATTCTGTTTCATTTGCGTCGATTAAGCAGAGTGTTGTTATCCACCAGCCTTGTAGTTTGCAAAATACGCTGAAGCAAACCGATGCTGTTATCACGCTACTTGGCAAAATACCCGCACTTAAAATCACCGAGCTCCAGTCCCCGTGTTGTGGTGCAGCGGGTAAAAACATGCTCAGCCAGACCACGCTGGCTAACCAAATCCGCCAGCCTTTACTAAAACAGATACAACAAACCGCCGCTGATATTGTTGTAAGCAGTAATATCGGTTGTGCACTACATTTAGGCGCGGGGCTGCAACGTAAGATACCGGTTGTTCACCCGATTGAATTAATTGCAAAGAGTTTGCAATAAAACCGGCAAATGATGGCTTGCGCCTATCCGACCTGTTCCGTTATTATTTCAGTATGTCCAATACACAACGTCACTACAGCCCGGTCGATCAGTTAATGATGCAAATCGATAATGGTTTACGCACCGTATTTGGCAAACCACTTGTGACCGAACGCCCCGATCCTCAGGACAGCGTTGCGGCAGAACTAAAACAGACACTTTCTGCCACAGAAAAAACTTTTTCGGCTCGACTGATGCGCATTAACCATGCCGGTGAAGTTGCGGCGCAAGGTTTGTATCAGGGGCAGGCACTCACCGCAAAACTGCCCGATGTCCGCGATAAAATGCAACGCGCAGCAGAAGAAGAAAATGATCATCTTGCCTGGTGCGAACGTCGTATTAAAGAACTTGGTTCGCACACCAGTTACTTTAATCCACTGTGGTATTTTGGATCTGTTTCCATTGGCGCATTAGCCGGTATGGCTGGTGACAAATGGAGCCTGGGCTTTGTTGCCGAAACCGAGCGTCAGGTGGTAAAACATTTAGATGAACATTTAACCCGCATTTCTGAAAATGACCTTGAATCGCGTGCGGTGCTGGAACAAATGAAGATTGATGAAGGTCGCCATGCAACGGTGGCGTTAGAAGCCGGTGGTGCAGCGCTACCCGCGCCGGTTAAATCATTGATGACGTTAACCTCTAAAGTGATGACGAAAACAGCTTTCTGGTTGTAGGATGGGTGAAGCGTTAGCGTAACCCATCAGATGGGTTGCACCCATCCTACATATTATTCCCTTATAGATTCTTCAGACATAAAGTGATAACGAATACGGCTTTCTGGTTGTAGGATGGGTGAAGCGTTAGCGTAACCCATCAGATGGGTTGCACCCATCCTACATATTATTCCCTTATAGATTCTTCAGACATAAAAAAATCGAGCATTAGCTCGATTTTTAATAACAGAGTTTAAATACAAAATTAACGCGTACCAAACACCACGATGGTTTTGCCTTTAACATAAATCAATTCCTGCTCTTCCATTGTCTTTAAAACACGCCCTACCATTTCGCGTGAACAACCCACAATCCGGCCAATTTCCTGGCGGGTTATACGTATTTGCATCCCATCGGGGTGGGTCATCGCATCCGGTTGTTTGCATAAATCCAGTAAAGTGCGCGAAACGCGGCCAGTAACATCCATAAAAGCAAGGTCATTGACCTTGCGGCTGGTATGGCGAAGACGTGCGGCCATTTGTGCTGTCATTGCAAAGAGTATTTCAGGGTGCTCCTGATAGAGCTGGCGAAACTTTGTGAAGCTAATTTCAGCGACTTCGCAGGCGGTACGGCTGCGCACCCAGGCACTGCGATCCGGTTCTTCACCAAACAACGCCATTTCACCAAAGAAATCACCTTTGTTCAGGTAGGCAAGAACAATCTCGCGGCCATCCTCATCTTCGATTAAGACCGAAACCGAACCGTCGACGATATAATACAAAACATCCGACTTATCACCGGCGTAGATAATCACATTCTTCGCCGGGTAGTGCCGGCGATGGCTTTGTTCCAGTAACTTATCCATCGAAGGCAATTCTGCCTTATAGTTAACAATTTGTGTCATGCTATTCCCTGTGCTCAACATAGGCTATTTAGTCTCTGCTTGTTATAATACTCATTGGTTGATTAAGCAAGCATAGTCTATTTTAGCTCAATAAACTGCGAAGACCGTCACTACCAGCCCTTTTTACGATAATATTGACGACTTTTACGCCACTTGCAGGCCAGAATAGTAACCACAGTATAGGAATTCCCTAAAATGAAAACAAGAATTAAATGGGTTGAGGGTGTCACTTTTATGGGTGAGACCAGCAGCGGCCATGCCATCATTATGGATGGGGCGGCGGATCACGGCGGACGTAATCTGGGCCCCCGCCCAATGGAAATGCTACTGCTGGGTCTCGGTGGTTGTACCAGCTTCGATGTGCTGATGATTTTAAAAAAATCACGTCAGGCTGTGGATGACTGCGTGGTTGAAATTAATGTTGAACGTGCCGAGAATGAACCCAAAGTTTTCACCCATATTCATGTTCACTTTATTATTAGTGGTAAAAATTTAAAAGAAAAACAGGTTGAACGGGCAGTGAGTTTATCCGCCGAAAAATATTGCTCGGCTTCGATTATGTTAAGCAAGACGGCTGATATTACCCATGATTTTGAGATTATTGAAACTTCATTAAAGTAAAGCTTTCTAAATATAAAGGCAATTAAAAATGAACCGACCACCACCTACCGCAGGCCTACGCCACGTTGCACTGTATGTTGATAACTTTGATGCCTGCGAAAATTTTTATGTTGAGTTGCTCGGCATGAAAGTAGAATGGCGCCCTGATCCAGATAATGTTTATTTATGCTCAGGCAATGATAATCTCGCTTTACACCGAGCCGAGGTGAAATACAAAGAACAGAAAATGGATGGCCCGCAACGACTGGATCATATTGGTTATATTTTAAAACAACCAGAAGATGTCGATGCCTGGTTTGAATTTTTAAATGGGCATAAAATCAAAATGCATTCCCAACCTAAAACCCACCGCGATGGTGCGCGTAGTTTTTATTGTGCCGATCCAGATGGCAATGTGGTGCAAATGATTTATCACCCGCCTATTTCAAATACCTGATAAATTGCATAACCAGCCTAACAACAAGATTGTCGCGCTGCGCTCGCAATGACTAACGAAGAAGAAAATATCATTGTGCCAAAGAAGAAAATAGATACCAAGTTTGACCAGCAACATATCTGGCATCCTTATACTTCGTTACCGGCCAGTTTTACACCCTACCCTGTTGTATCCGCTCAAGGCGTAAAAATAAAACTTGAAGATGGCCGGGAACTGATTGATGGCATGGCATCCTGGTGGTGCGCCATTCATGGTTATAACCACCCGGCTCTTAACCAGGCGTTAAAAGATCAAACCGACACAATGGCACATGTGATGTTTGGTGGCTTAACCCACCAACCGGCTGTTGAGCTAGCTAAAAAATTGATTGCGATAACACCCGAGCCATTACAAACTATTTTCTTTTCCGACTCGGGTTCGGTTGCCGTGGAAGTAGCCATTAAACTGGCGTTACAATACTGGCAGGCAAAAGCCCGGCCTGAAAAGAATAAACTCCTGAGCCTTAAACACGGTTATCATGGCGATACCTTTGGTGCGATGGCCGTTTGTGATCCCGTTAATGGCATGCACACCCTTTTTAAAAATACGCTTACCCAACATTACTTTGTTGATGCACCTTATTGTGGTAACGAATACCATGAACAGGATATACAGAAAGTTAAAGCACAACTCGAACAACAACATAAAAATATTGCCGCTATTATTCTGGAGCCCATCGTGCAGGGTGCCGGTGGCATGCGGGTTTACCACTCGGACTATTTAACACAAATACGTGCACTTTGTGATAAATACGACACGTTGTTAATAGCCGATGAAATTGCCACTGGCTTTGGTCGCACCGGCACTTTGTTTGCCTGCGAGCAAGCAAACATTAGCCCAGACATTATGTGTGTGGGAAAAGCCTTAACTGGAGGCATGCTCAGCCTTGCAGCAACACTGATGACAAATAATATTAGCCAAACGATTTCACAAGGTGAGCCCGGCCTCTTAATGCATGGCCCCACTTTTATGGCCAACCCGTTAGCCTGCGCCATTGCTAATGCCAGTGTTGAACTGTTATTAAAGTCCGAGTGGCAAAAAAATGTGTTACGCATTGAGGCTTTATTAAAAGAAGAACTGGCCGAGTGCATTGAACTAAAACAGGTAAAAGATGTGCGAGTAAAAGGGGCGATTGGTGTAATTGAAACACACCAACCCATTGACCAGACATGGATGACACAGGCATTTGTGAAGCGTGACGTTTGGGTTAGGCCATTTAGCAATCTGGTTTATATTATGCCGGCTTATATTATGGATGATATGGACTTGATTAAAGTAACCACTGCGATGAAGGAAGTGGTAGCCTTATCGTAGGATGGGCACAGCCCATCAATAACTGTATAAAGATGGTGTTTGCTTTAAATAAAGCCAGATGGTGGGCTCTGCCCCCACCCTACACAAGAATAATAGCCGCCGACTTAGCCATACCCTTATTTAAAAACCAAATAGCTCTGCTAACTTCTCTCCCGGCTCATCGGCAACCATAAATGCTTCACCTACCAGGAAAGCATTGACGTTATAGCTTCGCATTAGCGCAATGTCATCCGCTGTATGAATGCCACTTTCGGTAACCACTATTTTATCGTCTGGAATTGTCTTTAATAAACTTAATGTTGTATCAAGACTTGTTTCAAAGGTACGCAGATTTCGGTTATTAATACCGATTAAGGTTAAGTTCAGTTTTAAGGCACGTTGCAGTTCTTCTGCATCGTGCACTTCAACCAGCACATCCAGTTCTAATTCTGCTGCCAGTGTCGATAACGATTGTAATTGCTGATCACTTAAACAGGCTGCAATCAAGAGTATGCAGTCTGCTCCCATCGCACGCGCTTCATAGACCTGGTAAGCGTCGATAATAAATTCTTTACGCAACACTGGCAGGTTACAGGCTGCACGCGCCTGTTTTAAATATTCGTCACTGCCCTGAAAAAAATCTACATCGGTTAACACCGACAGGCAACATGCACCGCCTTTTTCATAAGACACTGCTATTTCTGCCGGAATAAAATTTTCCCGCATCACCCCTTTACTGGGTGAGGCTTTTTTTATTTCTGATATAACCGCCGCTTTGCCAGAATCAATCTTCGCTTTAATCGCATTAACAAAACCGCGTACGGGTGACGCGTTCTGTACTGCCTGTTTAACCTGTTCTAAAGAAACAACTGCTAACCGTTCGGCAATTTCTTCTTCTTTACGCTGAATGATTTTTTTTAATATATCGGGAGTCTTGTTCATAATTATTTAAACGATTGCGATAATTCAATTAATGCCGCTAATTTGTTTTTTGCTGCGCCTGAGGCAATGACTTCGTCAGCTTTTTTGATTCCATCTTCCAGTGAACCAACCAGGTCAGCCGCATAAATAGCCGCACCTGAATTAAGTACTACAATATCCCGTGCTGCACCCGCAACATTATCTAAAACATGATTGATAATTTCCAACGACCCTGCAGCACTGTCAACAGCAAGGTTGCTTATATCGGTTGACTCAAAACCAAATTGTTCTGGTGTAATACTGTATGTAGTGATCTTGCCATTTTTTAATTCCGCAACCCGTGTTGTTGCACCAATACTGATTTCATCCATGCCGTCTTTTGAATGCACGACAAGCACATGGTTACTGCCCAGTTTATTTAACACTTCGGCAAGCGGTTCAACCAGTTCATCAGAAAAAACACCCAGTAACTGATTCGGTGCACCCGCTGGATTAGTTAACGGACCCAGCACGTTAAAAATTGTTCGCACGGCCATTTCTTTACGTGGACCAATCGCATGTTTCATTGCACTGTGGTGTAATGGTGCAAACATAAAACCCACACCGACCTGTTCAATACACTGTGCAACCTGTTCAGATGTTAAATTTAAATTAACACCGGCAGCTTCGAGTAAATCGGCACTGCCGGATTTGCTCGACACCGAACGGTTACCGTGCTTGGCGACCGTACCGCCCGCTGCCGCCACCACAAAAGTACAGGCGGTTGAAATATTAAAGGTATTGGAACCATCACCACCGGTGCCAACAATATCAACAATATGATCACCACTTACTTTTACACCTGATGCGAGTTCACGCATCACGCTTGCAGCAGCGGCAATTTCATCGACTGTTTCGCCTTTCATGCGCAAACCAATTAAGAAGCCACCTATTTGTGCGGGGGTTGCTTCACCGGTCATAATAGTTCGCATAACCTGATTCATTTCATCGGCGCTTAGATTTTTGTTTTCTAAAACACATTGAATAGCTTGCTGTATGTTCATATTTTTGTACCTGTGGTTACAATTATGTCATTGCGAGGGAACAACGTAACTGCGGCAATCTTAACGATGACTCCCTCATATAAACAAGATTGCCGCACGTTGCTCGCAACTAAAGGCTCGCAATGACCGCATTTAATTTATTTATTCTCTAAAAAATTCCTCAACATATCGTGACCATGTTCAGTTAATATTGATTCAGGATGAAACTGAATCCCCTGAATTGGATACGCTTTATGTTGAATGCCCATAATCTCATCCAGACTACCATCGGCATTTTCTGTCCAGGCAGTCACTTCTAAACATTCAGGCAAACTCGACTGCTCGATGACTAACGAGTGATAGCGAGTTGCTTCAAACGGATTATTTAAATCCTTAAACACCCCTTTGTTGGCATGATGGATCATGGATGTTTTGCCGTGCATAATTTGTTTGGCATGAATAATCTTGCCACCAAATGCCTGACCAATACTTTGATGCCCCAGGCAAACACCCAGAATCGGTTTTTTACCTGTAAAGTGTTTAATTGCTTCTACCGAGATACCTGCTTCATTGGGTGTGCAGGGGCCAGGGGAAATCACCAGTTGTTCTGGATTGAGTTTTTCAATCTCTGCAATCGAAATCTGATCGTTACGTACAACTTCTACATCGGTGCCCAGCTCACCAAAATATTGCACCAGGTTATAGGTAAACGAGTCATAGTTGTCTATCATTAATAACATTATTTATGCGCCCCGTGCTTATTGATGCGCTCATTCAGGCCAGCCGCAGCCTGTTCGACGGCTTTAAATACGGCACGGCCTTTATTCATGGTTTCATCCCATTCACTTTGTGGCACCGAATCATAAACCACACCGGCTCCGGCTTGAATATGTAAAACATCATCTTTTATTACTGCGGTACGAATCGCAATGGCGGTGTCCATATTACCATTCCATGACAAGTAGCCTACTGCACCACCGTACACACCTCGCTTAACCGGCTCTAACTCATCAATAATTTCCATTGCGCGAATTTTAGGTGCACCCGACAAAGTACCTGCTGGAAAGGTTGCCCGTAAGGTATCCATTGCCGACATATCCGGTTTTATTTTGCCAGCAACATTCGACACAATATGCATTACATGCGAATAGCGTTCGATAACCATTTTATCGGTCACTTCCACCGTACCGGTTTGTGCAATGCGGCCAACATCATTACGGCCTAAATCAATCAACATTAAATGTTCGGCAATTTCTTTCGGGTCGGCTAATAAATCCAGCTCAAATTGTTTGTCTTGCTCTGCGGTTTCGCCACGCGGACGGGTACCGGCTATTGGCCTCACCGTGACCATATCCTCTTCGACCTGCACCAATATTTCCGGTGAGGAGCCGACGATATGGAAATCGCCCAGATCCAGATAATACATATAAGGTGACGGGTTTAAACTGCGCAATGAACGATACAGATCCAGCGGTGGCGCAGAATACGGAATAGACATACGCTGTGACAACACCACTTGCATCACGTCGCCCTCAACAATATAGTCTTTGGCTTTGAGCACGGCCTGTTTAAATTTTTCTTCGGTAAAGCCGGATTTAAAATCCGATTCCTTAACCGCAGACGGTTCCGCCAGTGGAATACGCGGCACACTGTTTTGTAACTGTGAAATAAGTTCTTCCAGCCTTATACAGCCTTCTTTATAAGCATTGTTATTTTCAGGATTGGCATAGTGAATTAAAAACAACTTACCAGCCAGGTTATCAAACACCAGCACTTCGTCTGATACCATTAATAAAATATCCGGCACATTCAGTGGATCGTCGTTAGGGCAGTCACCTAATCGCGGTTCAATATAACGAATGGTATCGTAACCAAAGTAACCCACCAAACCGCCAGTAAACCTTGGCAGATCTGGCAACTCGGCCACTTTAAATTTTTTGTGAAACGCTTCTATCCATGCTAGCGGGTCATCATGTTCGATTGTTTCCGTGCAATTATTATCTTCATAAATGCGGATAGTTTTGCCAAAAATTCGGATCTGCTGGCGACAGGGCAAACCAATAATAGAATAGCGCCCAAACTTTTCGCCGCCCTGAACGGATTCGAATAAATAGGAGTACGCGCCATTGGCTAATTTAAGATAAGTGCTTAAGGGGGTATCTAAATCGGCAAGTACCTGGCGTACCAGCGGAATACGATTAAAACCCTGTTGGACAAGGCCTGCAAAAATGGATTCTGTTATTTGTTGTTGTTCCATAATGTTGAAATCCTGAAAAAGAATAGTTACACATAAAAAAATATTGGGCGTTAGCGTGTGCCTCGCCAATATTGATTCTCGTGTAAATAGTTTTTCATTTTCTTCAACTTCATTTATTTATATCCAGAAAACACGATCTACTTTAATGTTGGGTAAGATTGCCGCACTATCACTCGCAATGACCTCATTTTTGTCATTGCGAGCGATAGCGAAGCAATCTAATTTATTATCTGAAATTAAATTAATTAACTTCAAGTAAACCTTGCAGTTCAGCCATACTGTCAATCACCGCATCGGGGTTCGACTCGCGAATATCCACGCCATGATTATAACCGTACGACATACATACTATCTGAAAGCCTGCCGCACGGGAAGCCTTAACATCGCTCACCGAGTCACCCAGCATCATGGCATTTTCAGGTTTGACATTAAAAAACTCAGCACCGTGCAATAAAGGCATAGGATCGGGTTTTTTCTTTGCCAGGCTATCGCCACTGATTACAATTTTAAATTTATCGTGAATCCCCAGATCTTTTAATAACGGAACGGTAAACTGCGCAGCCTTATTGGTCACACAACCAAGTTTAATACCTGAGGTTTCCAGATACGCAAGCCCTTCGGCCACCCCCGGGTACAGCATACTGCGCTTGCTGGTGTTTTCTGCATAAAGATCCATAAAGATGGGATAGGCTTTTTCGAATAAGGCCTCATCCGGTTCGCCATTTAACTGACCAATTAAAGCACGGCGCGTTAAGCGTTCAACACCGTTACCCACCCATTCACGGACTTTTGCTTCACCATGCAGCGGCATATCGAGTTGCTTCATCATTTCGTCTACACAATAGGCAAGATCGGGAACGCTGTCGACCAGGGTGCCATCGACATCGATAAGCATCATTTCGGGTTTTTTAATCATGATTTAATACTGTATATTTTTGATTATTAACCACGAAGACACGAAGGACACAAAAAAAGACTAATTGAAATTAGTTTGCCATTACGAGCGCTATTTAAATTAATAGGCGAAGTAATCTTATCAACGAATAAATCCAAACAAGATTGCCGCGTCACTTTGTTCCTCGCAATGACAAGGCTATACTTAATTTACATTAATATCTTTTCTTTGCGTCCTTCGTGTCTTCGTGGTAAAAAAATTAAGCTTTTGCTAATTCATCACGCATTTGTTTAATCACAGTGTCATAGCCATTAGCATCTTTGTCGTTCCTGGCGTTGAAAATAGCAGAACCGGCAACAAAGGTGTCGGCACCGGCTGCAGCGATTTCACGGATATTATCCACTTTAACGCCACCATCAATTTCCAGACGAATATCGTAACCACTGTCATCAATTATTTTGCGCGCTTCACGTAACTTATTAAGCGTTTCAGGAATAAAGCTCTGGCCACCAAAACCGGGGTTAACCGACATTAATAACACCATGTCGACTTTATCCAGCACATGCTTTAAACAATCAAGCGGTGTAGCCGGGTTGAATACCAGGCCAGACTTACAGCCGAGTTCACGTATCATTTGCAATGAACGGTCAATATGTTCGGAGGCTTCCGGATGGAAAGTAATATAGCTGGCACCTGCTGCGGCAAAATCAGGAATAATACGATCAACCGGTTTTACCATTAAATGCACATCAATTTCTGCTGTTACGCCATGCTTGCGTAGCGCATCGCAAACCAGTGGGCCAATGGTTAAATTTGGCACGTAGTGATTGTCCATTACATCGAAGTGCACGATATCTGCACCGGATTTAAGAACGTTATCAACTTCAGGACCCAGAATCGCAAAGTCTGCTGATAAGATGGATGGGGCAATTTTAAAGTCTGCCATAATATTCGCCTCTAAATAGTGATGCTGTAACAGCCATCGTGTTTAACCGGAACGTTCCAAAACCTGAATGTTGGAAGATTTTTAGCACGGCTCCAGCTACGAAAAAATTGGAAGCGCCACTTTACCTGATTGTGCGAACTATTTCAGCCTTTCAGCGACTCATTTTAGATGAACGATTGCACCGCAGAATGGACATATATATAGTATAAAAATGACGGGGGCTCGAGTTGTGGCAAAAATGTTTACCTTAAAGACGTATAACCATCTGATTTTACTGATAAATACAATATTTTTACTGGTTTTTAGCTCAACCTTGCTGGCCTCCGATTTAGCCAAAGAAAAGCGCTGGGCCGATCAGATAGTTGACAGCATTATGACCGGAGACGCTATTTGGCTGGAAGACGGCAAAAACAAGTTTCTGGGGCTTTTTACCGAGAGCGCTACCCCAAAAACCGAGGGCGCCATTATTGTTGTTCATGGTATTGGTGTTCACCCTAACTGGCCAGACGTGATTCTGCCCATCCGAGCTGAATTCCCCGATCATGGTTGGGCGACACTCAGCATTCAAATGCCTATTTTA
>JALTJZ010000018.1:45770-133044 GCA_027076325.1 Chromatiales bacterium
CGAGGGCGCCATTATTGTTGTTCATGGTATTGGTGTTCACCCTAACTGGCCAGACGTGATTCTGCCCATCCGAGCTGAATTCCCCGATCATGGTTGGGCGACACTCAGCATTCAAATGCCTATTTTAGCCAACGACAAAACCAGCAAAGACTACATTCCACTACTCAAAGAGGTAAACAGCCGTTTTGATGCGGCGGTTCAGTTTTTAAAAGCAAAAAATATACAAAATATTGTTATTGCAGCACATAGCATGGGAGCAACCATGGCAAACCAGTACCTGACAACAAAGCCTGACCCTGCAATACGTGCCTATATTGCGATTAGTATGTCCAGTGACCCAAAAACCAAAGAGCTTGATAATGTAAAAAAACTTCGCCTGATTAAAAACATACCGGTACTTGATATTTATGGTAACCAGGATCTGGATCCAGTACTTCGGTTTGCAAAAAACCGCCTGAAAGCGGGGCAAAAATCCAATCCAAAATACAAACAAGTCATGATAAAAGGGGCAGACCACTTTTATCTAAGTAAAAATGAGCAACTTATTAAAATAATACGCCTGTGGCTTTTAAAAAATGCACCGGGGAAAGAAATAACTAACCCCGCCGCAAGCACACAAGGCGCTGCACCATCCATTAATTAGCCACGGTAAGAACCCGCTTTATGACGTGGTGATAAAAACAAACTTTCTTTTTAAACTTATTTGGGAAAATAAAATGCCATCATATATTTTACTTACACTACACGTACTTGCCGCTGTTATCTGGGTTGGAGGCATGTTTTTCGCCTATGTTGTATTACGGCCTACAGCTGCCGCACAACTCGAACCGCCGGTGCGCCTTAAATTATGGACGGGAGTGTTTAGTCGTTTTTTCCCGTATGTATGGGCTTCCGTTATCCTGCTACCGATAACAGGTTATATTATGGTGTTTAACTTTTATCAGGGGTTTGAAAATGCTCCCCGATTTATCCATACCATGAATGGGCTCGGTATTGTGATGATTTTAATTTATCTGCATGTTTTCTTTGCGCCTTATAAACGCCTTAAACAAGCCGTTGCCAGTGAAAACTGGCCTGAAGGTGGTAAACGATTAAATCAGATCCGAATGTTGGTGGGTACAAATACCGTACTTGGTTTAATTGTTGTTAGCGTGGCAGCCGCCGGGCGGTATATGTAATATTGCGTAGCTAACACGCGCAATGACAGCCTTTCACTTGCGAGACTTTTTAATCAACTCATAAGCCGCCTTAATTTCCTGTGTTTTTTCGGTTGCCATTTTTATCATTTCTTCCGGCATTCCTTTAGAAACCAGTTTATCAGGGTGATGTTGATTCATTAAGCGGCGGTAAGATTTTTTAATGTCTGCATCGCTTGACGACTCGGATACATTTAGCATGGCATAGGCATCCTTTAGCATGTCACGTGTTGGTGGCCGCTGGTATGCCTGCCCACCACCTTCCTGGTGGAAGCTGCGTTGTGCCCGTACCATATCATCAAGTTGTTGAAACTTAATGGATGAAAAACCCAGTGTTATCGTGATGTGTTTAAGCAGTTCTTTTTCGTTTGCATGCATTACCCCATCGGCATAGGCCGCATGCAGCAAAACTTCGATAAACATTTGCAACAGCGTAGCATGACGGCGACATTCCTGTTTAAACTGATGTAACACACCGTCTAAATCAAAGTCACTTTGCTTACCCTGGTTAAATAATTCGATGGCAACTTTTTTTTGCTGTTCGTCCAGTGACATTTGCTGCATCATTGTGCGCGCCACTTCTATTTCATCTGGGGTCACACGGCCGTCTGACTTGGCAATATGCCCCATAACAGAAAAGACGGTGCTAAAAAAAGCAAGCTGAGTACGTTCCTGTGCCTGATAACCGAGCCCGTCAAAGTCCTGATTCAAACCTTTATCAAACTGGTGGCCAAAAGCCGCTCCCATTACCGCACCCAATGGCCCACCCATTAAGAAGCCAAAACCACCACCAACTATTTTCCCCCACCAGGACATATTAATACCTTATTTCAGTTAACACTTAAGCCTTGTCTGATAACCAGAACCACCAGACAATCATCACTATTAATATAAAACCACCGATGTTAACGATTATATCCATTAAGCTTCTCCACTGGTTTTAAAAAAACGCAGGCGGTTTGCATTTGTGACCACGGTTACCGATGACATTGCCATTGCTGCACCGGCTATCATTGGATTTAGCATTATACCAATAAAAGGGAATAATACACCGGCAGCAACCGGAATGCCCATAATATTATAAATAAAGGCTCCAAATAAATTCTGCCAGATATTTTTAATGGTTGCTTTTGATATTAGAATCGCATCCATCACACTATTTAATGAACCACGCATTAATGCAATGTCGGCACTTTCAATTGCCACATCGGTTCCGGTTCCAATTGCAAAACCGACATCGGCCTGTGCCAGTGCAGGGGCATCATTAATACCATCACCCACCATTGCAACTATTTTACCCTGCTGCTGCAATCCGGTTACTTTTGACTGTTTGTCTGCCGGTAAAACTTCGGCGATAACTTCGTCAATTCCCACTTGTTTGGCAATTACCTCGGCAGTCCGCTTGTGGTCGCCCGTTAACATCACCACTTTCAAACCTGCCTGATGAAAACGATCAATTGCACTTTTTGAATCCTCTTTAATCGGATCGGCAATCCCTAACAAACCGAGCAACTCCTTTTCACGGGCAATAAAAACAGGTGTTTGAGCCTGTACTGTTAAATCTATAATCTCCTGTTGCCAGTTTGACAACGATATATTTTCTCTGAGCATTAAGCTTTCATTACCCAGAAAAATCGTGTCACCCTTTATGTTTGCTTTTATTCCTAAACCTTCGATTGCCTCAAAATGGTCAACTGTTAATAGTTTCAGCTCTTTGGCTACGGCCTTTTCCAATACAGCCTGCGCCAACGGATGTTCCGAGCCTGCTTCTATACTTGCCGCTAACTGCAGGAGTTCGGAAGAATCCAGTTTAGCTGTTGGTAATATCTGCAATAGTTCAGGCTTACCCAACGTTACTGTACCGGTTTTATCCAGCACGATCGTATCAATCTTGCCAGCCATCTGTAAGGCGTCACCATTACGAATTAAAATACCGTGTTCAGCTGCTTTACCAACGCCCACCATAATCGAGATCGGTGTTGCCAGCCCCAGTGCACAGGGGCAAGCGATTATTAATACGGTCATCAGCGCAACAACGGCGTAGCTTATCGATAAACCCGAAAAGTTATACCAGGTTAAAAATGTTAGCACTGCAAAAATCATGACGGTAGGAACAAAATAGGATGATATTTTATCGACCAGGCGACCAATAGCCGGTTTTGAATTTTGTGCCTTGCGTACCAGTTCAATAATTTGTGCAAGTGCGGTATCTTTACCGATTTTTTTAGTCTGGAATAAAAATGAGCCACGTGTATTTAATGTGCCGCCAATAACATTATCACCTCTTTGTTTGCTAACCGGTAAGGGTTCACCGGTTAGCATGGATTCATCAACACTTGATTGGCCGTCTATGACTACGCCGTCTAACGGGATTTTTTCACCCGGTCGTACCCGGATAGTTTCATTGAGCCCTACTTTGGCTATTTCAATATCCTGCTCAACACCGTCACGTATTACTCGGGCAGTTTTAGGTTGCAAGCCGATTAAACGTTTAATTGCTTCCGATGTTTTGCCACGGGCTTTAATTTCCAGTGCTGAACCAAAGTTAATCAGTGCAATAATAATAGCAGCCGCTTCAAAGTAAGCATGTTGTGCCAAAGCAGGCACAATAGCAGGGAAAAAAACAATGACCATTGAATATAGCCAGGCTGTTCCCGTGCCTAAAGCAATCAGCGTATCCATATTTGCACTGTGATGTCTGAATGATTTCCATGCACCTGTAAAAAAATGGCCGCCGGAATACCACATTACAAAAGCGGTGATAATGCCGATGATAAACCAGATAACCTGGCCACTGCTGGTTGTTAATTCCGGCAATAAACCACCCAAACCCAAAACAAAAAGTGGCACACCGACTAATGCAGCAAGCGTGTATTTTTTTACCAGCGAACGGTAATGCTCAAACTCGGCGGCCTCTTTTTCTGTGTTATCTTCTTCGGACTCGAGCAATGCTGCATCATAACCTGCATCCTGAACCGTTTTGATTAAATCATCGACTGAAAAATTACCTTCAATATCTGCCGTATGCTCTGCGAAATTAACCGCAGAAGATTCAACACCTGCAACGGTCTGTAATGCTTTTTCGACACTGGCAACACAACCGGCACAACTCATTCCACCAATTGAAAAACGTTTAACCGACATTCGGCTCTCCTGGTTACCTCGGAAGTTTATAGAATAGTGGCAGGAAATCCTGCTGCGGTAATTGCCTGCGCAATCTCTTTGGCCGACCGGGAAGATGACATGGTTGCCTGATGTTGCTCAAGACTCACATTAATATCATCGACATTGCCAAGCTCCTTCAAAGCCGTCTCAATCGCCGCGACACAACCTGCGCATTTCATTCCTTCAATTGAAAAAGTGTGTGATGTGTTTGTCATGTTTAATCCTCTATTCGTCATTTATTCAGTTGCATGTAGGTTAAAACTTACAAATATATTAAAACAAGTGCTGATCTAAACCCAATTTTATATTTTTGGGTTTTCTGTGTTAACAGATACATACTTATCCATCTATTTAGTTCTATACTCATAAGATATTATTTCTTATTATATAAATCTTATTAAGGATGAAGGAACCATTAAAGTATGACTCTGACACCCGATTCACTCCTAAGCAATAACCTTGAATTAGTCTCACTGCCCGAAATCGTTTTCCAGCTTAATGATATGGTTAATGACCCTAATTGCAGTGCCGCAGATATCGGTGAAGTCATTAGTAAAGACGCCGGGTTAACAATACGCTTACTTAAAATAGTAAATAGCCCTTTTTACGGCTTTCCTTCTTCAATCGAAACGATTCCAATGGCCATTACGGTTATGGGGATTCGTCAGTTACGCGATCTTGTTTTTGCCACCTGTGTCATTAACAAATACAATAACATACCCTCTGACATTCTAAATCCAGATATTTTCTGGTCTCACAGTATCGCCACGGCCACCGCTGCACAGCTTATCGCAAAAAAAATAAACCTCTCAAACAGTGAGCGTTTATTTACTTGCGGTATCTTACACGATATTGGCCTGCTTATTATGGCGCTGGCCGCACCGGCCATCACGCGGCAAGTTCTGGAACTATCACACGACTCAAATAAACCCTACCATGATTTACAAATCAATGTATTTGGTTTTAGCCAAAGTGACTTAGGTGCTACCCTTATTCGAAAATGGCAATTACCTGACTCCTTTATTGAGCCCATTCAACTGCAACAAACCAATAAAGCTGCCCTGCATTTTCCAATGGAAACGGCTATTTTAAAAGTTGCCAATGTCATTGCAAATATACAGGAAACCACAGCCATTACGGGTGACAACCAGATTATTCACCCTGGAACACTTGAACTGCTCGATCTGAATAAAGAAGATCTAGATGAAGTTAACACTGACATGCAGTCTAAACTGCATGCAATATTAAGTGTGCTTTACCCTAAACAGGCAGCGTAAACCGGCTTCTTACCCATTAAAATAACAGCGACTTAGAGTGCATCACGAACACGCTCTAAACGTGTTTTTACTTCAGCTGCTAATTCAGCAATGCCCTCTTTTTCAACCAGGGTTAATACCGCTGAAGGATCCATAAAGGCAACGGTAATCTTACCATTTTCTTCTTCACGTACCAGAACATTACAAGGCAAGAGCAAACCAATATCAGGCTCAGCCGTAATTGCCTGATTAGCAAGTACGGGGTTGCATGCACCCAAAATAGTATAGGGGCGTTTATCAATATCCAGCTTCTTCTTCATTACCGCTTTAACATTAATCTCCGTTAAAACGCCAAAGCCTTCTTTTTGTAGTTCATCGGTTACTTTTGTAATGGCATCATCAAAGCTGCCTGAAAATGTGGTGCTAAATCCGTACATGAGTTTCTCCTAAAATTTCAATCCCAAAAATAAATGATACTTCTATTTAATGGTGCTAGCGCCGGTTAATTTCAAGCCAGTTCTGATAAATTTCCTCAGGCCATTTTGATTGAACCCAGGTTAAAATAGCGTCTATTTCCTGCTGTGATAATTTATCACCCCAGGCTGGCATGCTGCCACCCAAATTAGCCGTGCCCGTAGTAATAATCGACATTAATAATTCCTTCGAATGATGCCATGTATGCGCTGTGCCATTTAATGGTGGTGGTTTTAACGTACCATCTGCATTTCGCTTGCGCCAGTCAGGCGTACCTTCCGCGTTAGCGCCATGACATGTTGCACAATGTTCTTTAAATAACTTGCCACCTAAAGTAACCTTTGAAAGATCAAAATCTGCCTGTGAAGCCGGTACAGATGCCGTGCTGGGTGTAGCAGGCTTAACAGGCTCAGCTGTGTTTTCTGAAATAGCTGGCTGTTTGGCTTTAGAAGATTCTTCTTTAGAGCACGATACAAGCACGAAACTAATAACAAACATAAATAACAGTTTTTTCATTTTAAACTCTCTAAATTTGAATGAGTAAAGCAAAAACATCTTGACGATATCCCCCACAGAAATCGGTGGGGGATAAATTAAAAGAAATTAGTCCTTTCTCACTTCACGCTGCTTCCACAGGAAAAATACAGCCGGGATTACGATTAAAGTTAAAATTGTTGCACTTATCATCCCACCGACCATTGGTGCTGCAATACGGCGCATCACTTCCGAGCCCGTACCACTTCCTAACATAATGGGTAATAGACCGGCAAAGATAGCTGCAACCGTCATAATAATAGGACGCACACGCATTAATGCACCTTCAATAACCGCTTCACGCAATTCACCCAACGTTAAGCGATGCTCACGTTCAGAACGATGGTGTAAGCGTTTATAAGCCTGATTTAAATAAACCAGCATCACCACACCAATTTCGACCGCCACACCAGCAAGGGCAATAAAGCCAACCCCGACCGCAACCGACATATTGTAATCCAGCCAGTACAATAACCAGACTCCGCCTACCAGTGCCATCGGTAAGGTGCCCATAATAATTAACACTTCTGTCATATTACGGAAGTTGATATACAGTAACAATAGAATGATAAACAACGTAAAGGGCACGACTACACTTAAACGTTCCTTAGCACGTACCATATACTCATACTGCCCTGACCATGCCAGTGAATAACCGGGAGGAAGATCGAGCTGCTCCTGAACAACGCGTTGTGCTTCGGCAACATAAGAACCCAGATCTCTGTCCTGAATGTCCACCAGTGTCCAGCCATTAAGCCGTGCGTTTTCGCTTTTAATAAGGCCAGGGCCTGATTCAATACGCACATCAGCGACTTCACCTAAAGGAATATTCGCACCCATCGGGGTAACAATGGGTAAGTTACGCAACTTGTCCTGTGAGTCACGCACATCGCTCTGGTAACGAACATTAATTGGATAACGCTCCTGCCCTTCGACTGATTGCGAAACATTCATGCCACCCACTGCGGTTTTAACCACATCCTGTACATCGGCAATGTTTAAGCCATAACGTGATGCGGCCACCCGATCAATATCAACAACCACATAACGTCCACCGGCAACCCGTTCAGAATAAACTGAAGCGGTTCCTGGAATCGGTTTAATGATTTCTTCAAGCCGTTTACCAATCTTTTGTATTACCTTGAGATCAGATCCCGCCACTTTGATACCCACCGGGGTTTTTATACCGGTTGCCAACATATCTATCCGGGTTTTAATCGGCATAACCCAGGCATTGGTTAGCCCTGGTATTTTGATTAAGTCCCTGAACTCCTGCATGAGTTTCTCGGTTGTCATCCCTTCACGCCATTCGCTCTTTGGTTTTAACTGAATGGTTGTTTCAATCATGGTTAACGGTGCCGGATCGGTTGCCGTTTCTGCACGACCAATTTTACCAAACACTGTTTTAACTTCGGGCACAGTTTTAATCAGCTTATCGGTTTGTTGCAGCAGTTGCTGTGCCTTACCGATTGAAATAGCCGGGTAAGTCGTTGGCATATACATCAAATCGCCTTCATCCAGATCTGGCATAAATTCCGAACCAATATGAGAAAGCGGTATCATCACTGAAACAATCGCCGCCAGGCTCACTAACAAAACACGTCCAGGGTATTTTAAAACCATATCAATAAATGGCCGATATAGAGCAATCAATGCACGGTTAACCGGGTTTTTCTTTTCAGGAACAATTTTCCCCCGAATAAAATAGCCCATTAACACCGGCACAAGTGTAATTGATAAACCGGCTGCTGCGGCCATCGCATATGTTTTAGTATAAGCAAGTGGCGCAAATAATTTGCCTTCCTGCGCTTCGAGACTGAAAACAGGCAAGAAACTCAATGTAATAATCAGTAATGAGAAAAATAATGGTGGCCCTACTTCGACTGAGGCTCGGGCAATCACTTCCCAGCGATTTTTATCAGTAACGTTCTCTTTCTCAATATGCTTATGCACATTTTCAATCATTACAATGGCCGCATCCACCATCGCACCAATTGCAATCGCAATACCGCCTAATGACATAATGTTTGCATTCATGCCCTGTGCTTTCATCACGATAAAAGCCACCAGGATACCAACCGGTAACGAGAGAATCACCACCAGTGCTGAACGGAAATGGAATAAAAACACAATACAAACCAGTGCCACAACTATAAACTCTTCAACAAGCTTCAGGTTTAAGGTATCGACTGCTCGCTGAATAAGTGAAGCGCGATTATAAACTTCAACAACTTCCACACCTTTGGGTAAACCTTTTTTGAGTTCTTCCAGTTTTTCTTTAACACCTTGAATAGTGCTCATGGCATTTTCACCAAAACGCATCACGATAATGCCACCCACCACTTCGCCTTCACCATTAAGCTCGGTAATACCGCGACGCAACTGAGGGCCGATATGCACTTCTGCAACATCCTTTAGTAGAATGGGGACACCGTTCTTGTTCATTCCTAATGGTATCTGCCGCAGATCTTCTTCACTCTGTATATAACCGGTTGCGCGAATCATATATTCTGCTTCGGCCATTTCAATAACCGAACCACCGACTTCCTGATTAGCACGTTTAATTGCCATGCGAATCTTGGCTAATGGTAAGTTATAGGCACGTAAACGATCGGGATCTAATACAACCTGGTACTGCTTTACCATACCACCGACCGTTGTCACTTCAGACACACCCGGCACGGTTTGCAATTCATACTTTAAGAACCAGTCCTGCAAACTACGTAACTGTGCCAGATCATTTTTACCGGTTCTGTCAACCAGTGCATACTGATACACCCAGCCCACCCCGGTTGCATCCGGCCCGAGTTCCGGGCGTGCGGCTGCCGGTAACTTACTGGCTACCTGGCTTAAGTATTCCAGCACCCGAGAACGCGCCCAATACGGATCGGTGCCATCTTCAAAGATGACATACACATACGAGTCACCAAAAAAAGAATAGCCCCGGACATTTTTTGCTTTTGGTACTGACAACATGGCCGTTGTTAATGGATAAGTGACCTGATCTTCAACTACCTGAGGTGCCTGACCGGCAAAGTTAGTTTTGATAATAACCTGCACGTCGGATAGATCGGGAATAGCATCCAAAGGTGTTAGTCGAATTGATGCAATACCAGCAATAACCAGTACTGCCGTCATCAATAACACCATAAAGCGATTGCGCAGCGACCAGTGAATAATTGATTCAATCATTTTATTACTCCTAGATTTAAAGTTGCATTATTCAACCAGATTTACTCAGCTGGCTTAATGGCAGTGATTTTATAATCGCCATTGTCTTGCTTTTGCAATTCGAAATGCACGGCCTGGCCGACCTTAATGTTTGATAAATCCACACCTTTTACAGTTGTGAAATCCATCGTCATTGCTGGCCAACCTAACGATTCAATCGGTTCATGCTCAAGTGTTAGCATGCCGTGTCCGGCCATAATGCTCTTCACTTTACCCATCCCCATGACCGCTTTGCCGCTATCCATTGAACCGGACTTATCATTTGGTTTTTCGGCATCGCCTTCACCCATGCGCATAACACTGGCTTTAGTGCTGGCTTCAGAATCAATTAAGAACTGGCCGGAAACAACCACCTTCTCGCCTGGTGTCAGGCCTTCTTTTATTTCGACATAATTGCCCGATTCCATCCCGGCAACCACCACACGTGAACTAAAACGCCCCTCACCCATGCTAAGAATAACCCGGTCTTCATCACCAGTACGAATCAATGCTTCATGCGGGATGTAAATAAGGTTATCTTTAAAACCACCATAAATGCGCACTTTCGCAAACATATTAGGTTTTAATACTTCACCCGGGTTATCAAAATGCAAACGCACTTTTAAGGTACGTGTTTTACTATCAAGTGCAGGATAAATATATTCAACCATGCCTTCCCATTCACGTCCTGGCAAATACGACAGACGTACATCAGCCGGGTTACCTGTTTTAACCCAGGCCGTTTGTTTCTCGAATACCTCGGCTAATAACCACACGCTGGATAAATCGGCCAGGCTCATAATTTCAGTTGCAGGCTTAATATACATACCCTGGCGTACATTTAGCCGCGCTACAATACCATCCTGAGGTGCATAAATATCAATGGTCTGACGTGCTTTACGGGTATGGCGTAGCTGGTTAATTTGTGATTTTGAAATGCCTAACGCTTCCAAACGCTCATAGGATGCAGCTCTCAATATTTTATTGCCACTGCGTAAACTCTGTAGATATTCTTCCTGTGCATTTACTAATGTTGGTGAATAAAGTTTATATAAAATATCACCTTTTTTAACTTCCTCACCTTCAGAATAAACATAGAGTTTTTCGATCCAGCCATCGGTTCTGGCATGCACATGACTTAGCTTGGCTTCATCATAAGACACATAACCAACGGTATTAATCAGCCGACCAAGTCGGCCTTTTTCAACCAATGCTGTTCGAACACCCAGATTGTTTACAACCGCCGGATTTATTTTAACGATTGTAGCGTCTTCACCATCATCATAAACCGGAACCAGATCCATGCCCATTGGTGACTTACCGGGTTTATCACGCCTGAAGTTAGCATCCATCGGTGCAACCCAATACAAAATTTTACGTTCTTTTTTGTCTGTTGCGCTTTTATCGGACGTACTGCTGTCCACCACAGTATCACCTGAGGTTGCTGCTTTATCGTCACTACACGAGCTAAGTAAAACTGTGAATGATAAAAATACGCTAATAACTAATAACCGCTTCATTTTAATTCTCCTGTAGATTGACCAGAAAGATAAAGCACTTTTACTTTTGCTTTTATGTGGTCCACATGTATTCGTAAGGCTTTTAATTGAGTATCGAGTTCAGTAATGCTTGCACGCATAAGCGTTGTAAAATCACCCTTATCCGTTTGATAGGCATTAAGTGCTGCACGCGTGTTTTGCTTTGCCTTGGAAACTAATACGTTAAAATATTGATCCATTCGCTGAGTAAGACGTTCCCAACTGGCATATTCGTCATTCAACATGCGTTGTAAACGGCGTAGTTTATCTTCACGCATGTCCCGTGTAGCTATTAATTTAGACTTGCTTGCAGCTACTTTGCGATCCTGATCATTGCTTGTAAAAAGCGGTAAATCGAATTTCACCATGGCAGAGAGAAAATCAGTACGCTCAGTTGTATTCGGGTTATTACCCTCACGAAATCCATAAGTTAAATCCAGCATCCAGCTGGGTTTATAGGACTGCTTTGCCAGCTGCACACCATCTTCGCTTACCGCAACACGGGCAGCTTCTACCTTCATACTTGGATGTGACGCCAGTTGTGCAAAAATTGTAGCTTTATCCTTTAAAGCCTCAAACTCTGGAAATTCGCTACTCACCTCTGCTGTCAAATATTCTTCACCCAGCCAACGTGCAAGTTTTGCACGTTGTTTTTCCTGCATGTTTTTAATTGATATGATTCTGTCGACCAGCAAGCCCAGTTCCAGTTGTGCTCGGGTAACATCCTGCTGTTTCTGACGGCCTGCTGCATAATGTGACTGAGTAATATTAACCAGTTGCTCAAACAACTTGCGGTTTTTATTGATAACCCGCTCAGCCTCAATCCAGTAATGTAATTCCAGCCAGATCAAACGGATATCTCGCTTAACCACAAGTGCCCTGTCATGCCAGTTTGATAACTGGCCCTCGGCTATATGATTGGCGCGACTGGATCGTATTGCCAATGTATCGCCACGCGGAAACATTTGTACAATCCCAATCTGACTTTGTGTCATGGGTTCCTGATCGAGCTTATAGCTGTCCGTCGGAACATTCATTATCCCCAGCTTAAGCTGAGGGTCGGGCAGCGCATTCTCGGCTACAGCCTGTTCGCGAAAGGCCTGTTCTTTTGACTTGATCGCACGCCGCACCGCGTCACGTTTTATAGCAATACGCTCGGCCTGCTGCAATGTTAATACGTTCGTACCCGAGCCTCCTTCTGCGGCAATACTGCCCGCACTTAGTAAAGACACGGCTAACACATATATCCATGCATGTTGTTTAACTACAAAGGGCATAATCTGCTCCTGATTAATTATATATAAGTAGTGCTTTCAATCTGTAGTGATAAAAACTACAAATTTACTCACAGTGGAAAAATAAATCCGGGGATTGGTGTACTACCGCGGAGGGCGATAGGCTGATATATTGGTTATGCCGCTAAGTGCGTAAGCGTAGCTGTTTTGAACAGCATAAAGAGGGAGAAAGATGGCTTGTTGCCGTTCAGGTGTCATGGCAATAAAATTCAGGCAATGGCCGCAGTCCTTGTCAGCTTGCGCACATGCCGAATCGCTGGAACAGCAATCCTTAACATTTTTCTTGTGCATATCACAATGCGCCATGGATTTATCTGCATTGTATTTTTCAGCCTTATGGGCAGCATGCAATGTTGTAGGTGCCTCTACCTGGCGGGCAACCCGGGCTGCATTACTGTCTGACATAACAAACGACGTTGCAAAAGTAACCTGAACTGGGAACCAGCCAAGCGAAATAACCAGAAGGAATATGCTTATTTTTTTTATTAAATACGGCATCAAAATATCAAATATTGGTTCATTATGAATTTTTATGACTGGATAGCGTCGCTAAAGTTCCATTAATTTGCTCCGGATCTACACACATCAACCCAATTTTCCACTGTCTGGAGTAAGTCTACCTTATAACATCTATGCCATTATAACAAACTCATTCGCTTTTGAGAGTGCAAATTACAACATGCCAGAATCGCCAGAGGCAAATACGGGTCTTTTCAGCGCATAGACTACCAATACACACAAATAGTGGTCTTCCGCTCAGGCTCAATTGTATGAATTTAGACCACTCTCCACCCCATTATAGCCTGTGCGCCTTAAAATATCGGCTGTCTGATTAGCTCATTTTCAGGCCTTTGTGTTATTTTTCCAGCTTTCCTCCGGCATAAAGACAGGATGGTATATGTAAATTATCGCTCCCTTAACTGAATCGTTCGGTTGATATTCATTCTCTTCTTTTTCCCCGTCAAAAATATGATAACCATTTTTGCCGGCCTGTTTAGCTTTGTACATCGCCTCATCAGCCTGCTGCAGAAGTTGCCTTGCATCTATAACTGTGCTCCTTGATAACGAGATGCTCCTGCATTTCAGGCTTAGGTTAACGGGACAACAATAAAGCAACATATAATGTAGTAACGACTTTAAAATAAACCAGGCTAGCGGCTTATCAGCAAGGTGAGCAAGATGCAAGTTAAAATCCACCAATCAGATATAGCATTCCCAATACAAATAGGTAAAATGCCCCTTTTATTTAGAAACACAGGATCTACTCATTACTGCTTTATCAGTGGTGAAACGATAGTGAACATGTACAGGTAGTAGTATGAATACAAATGAAACTCAAACCCGCAATATATCGCAAACCATTATGGCGCAATCTATTTTCTGGAGTCGGTGGCTACAGGCACCACTGTATCTTGGCTTGATCGTCGCACAGGTTGTTTATGTCTATCATTTTATGATTGAACTCAGTCATCTTGTTGTTAAAGCAAACACCATTGGTGAAACCGAAATTATGCTGATTGTTTTAGGTTTAATTGATGTTGTAATGATAGCAAACCTGCTTATTATGGTGATTATTGGTGGTTATGAAACGTTTGTTTCACGGTTAAATCTTAAAGAACACCCTGACCAACCGGAATGGTTATCGCATGTTAATGCGGCAACAATGAAAATCAAATTATCCATGGCGCTTATTGGTATTTCATCCGTCCACTTGCTTAAAACATTTATTAATGCTGAACAGATGAGTGAAGCAACGATGTTGTGGCAAGTCGTTATACATTTGACCTTCATTATTTCCGCTATCGCAATGGCCTATACTGATCGTATAATGACTAAAAATATACTGGATGCACACCAGGATCTTAAGCATAGTTAATTTCTAGCTTCATAATGCAAAAGTTAAAATATGCAACAGACAATTGTTGATTTAATCCGGCATGGTGAGCCACAAGGCGGTAGCCGCTATCGTGGCCACCGTGTCGATGACCCACTGAGTGAATATGGTTGGCAACAAATGTGGCAAGCCGTTGGAAATTATAACCAATGGCAGCAGATTATCAGCTCGCCCATGTCACGCTGCAAAATCTTTTCAGAACAGCTTGCTGCTAAATGCAATATCCCCGTACAAACTGAAGAAAATCTTAAAGAAGTCGGGTTTGGAACATGGGAAGGCTTAAGCCGCGAGCAAGTTAAACAAAAGAATCTGGCTGAGTATAATAATTTTTATGCAGACCCTGTTAATAACCGCCCTCCAGGCAGTGAAGATCTGGATACATTTATACAACGCGTTATTCAGTCTTATTCAGAGGTGATTGAAAAATTCAGGAATCAGCATATTCTAGTCGTTGCACATGCAGGTGTTATTCGTGCAATTCTGGCATATGTTGTACAGGCTCCAGCACAGGGAATTTATAACTTCAAAATTCATAATGCAGGAATAGCCCGCATTTGCATTAACGATGACAATGACACAAAGCTAAAATCATCCGAGATTGTATTTCTTAACCAGTCCTTTGGCTAGGCATTATTGATCTTTTATTACCATGAACTTTCTCGCAGACTTTATAACCATTCATTGTTGGCATCTATTTACATTAGATATTGTTTATTCACAGTTATAATAATCGCTACGCTTACGTAATACAGTTAAGGCAGCAGACGCTTCCGAAAAACCACTTTCTGCTGATTGCAGCCACCAGCGTTCAGCTTCGCAATAGTTTTTTGTCCCACCATCACCGTTCGCATAGATTGTTCCCAGGTTAAACTGTGCAATGGCATCACCACTGGTTGCAGCCTTACGCCACCATTTCATGGCTTTTATAATATCGCGCCGTACACTCCCTTGCCCCATCGCATATAGAATACCTAGATTATATTGTGAGTCTGCATTACCCTGTAAAGAAGAAATCATCCACCATTTCATTGCCTTTGCCAGATTTGCCTTAACGCCTTCGCCTTTCGCATAGGCTACAGCCAGATTATGCTGAGCACGATCATCACCACCTATAGCAGCCAGCCGATACCATTGATATGCAACCCGTGCATTTCCACCCGTATTAATTCCCACATCATGCAGCACACCCAGATAATATTGTGATGCACTGTGACCATGCATTGCCAATGGTTCAAACAGGCGTAACGCCAGTGCATATTCCTCTTCGGTATAGGCTTCTACAGCCGCATTAAACTGCTCATTCTGAACCTGTACGCTGGCACTGATGCGGATTAATCCCATACCTTTATTAATAGCATCCATTTCGGAGTAACTAATTTTGTTTAAGGTTTGTTTTGTTGCAGAATGTGCGATTTGCTGGCCAATAATAAGCACCAGTACAAATATTGTAAACAGCGTTAGCATGTTCTTGCTTTTTGCGTTGCCAGCCTGGCGATGTTTCGCTTTGACTTTATTCATTAACCCTGGTATCGACTGCCGTGCAGCCTTTTTTTGTCGGCCTGTACCCATGGCGATAACCCCCAACGACTTTTGCCGTAATAATTGGAAACATCTACCTGTATTATCGACTCGGATCAGTCAGACTTTAAATTCGTGGATTATTTTATAAAATCAAAAACTTAGACGGGCTAATATAACGAGGGGCATATTTTTGACGCTATAGAAATAGCTGCCCAGGCAAGCAAAATAGACTTAAACACACGGCTGTCCCGTTAACCTAAGCTTAAAATACAGTAAGCGTTAGATTATCAAGGTAGGCCAGGATAATTGCTGAGCTCCAGGACATGAGGTTAGCTTAGCGGTTAATCCGAGCATCCCTCACCCCAACCCTCTCCCAAAGGGAGAGGGCGTTAACGGGGATGTTTAGCTTCCTGTTTTTTATAGCCGCTAAGATGTCTGTTTATAAAATCAGTCATCCGTTGTATCGCATCTTTTGAAGCTAAATCATCTGCAAAGGTTCGAACATTAGGTGGGCGAAAGTCAAAACCGCGCCCGACTCCGGGGTAAGTGATCAGCCGAGCATCTCTTTCCTTAGCCTGTAATACCTTTATACCAGTCTCAATCACTCTACGACGCTGGTACTGTTCTTCATCACCAACAAAAACCAGTACCGGGATCCTTAAGTTGTCGATTTCAGGTGCATACCCATAAACCTGGGCAGGCTCCGGTGCATTCGGATCCTGCCAATGTGGATAATAAGAAACATAACAAACTAAATCTTTTTCCTGACGGTTAAACGTGGTCGATACTTTTAAGGAATAATAACCACCACGGGTATGTGAAACAATACAGGCTTTCGAGGTACTAATATCCTTGCGAGCAAGTAAGGCATCTACAGCGCCATTGGCATCTTTCTCTAATTCGTAATCATGTTCGATAGGATGGGTACTCAGGAAGTTAGCTTTATAAATATCCGGTGCAAGAACCACAAAACCACGAGCAGCAATCCGTTTTACCTGACGTTGCATTAAGGCACCTAAACCACGTCGGCCATGATGAAAAACCACAGCCGGGTATTTTTTGTTATCGTCCGGCCGTGCCACCATTGTTGGAACCGTAATATCGCCTCGTTGATATTCTGTCCAGGAAGCTTTAACCTTATGATTGATCACTTCTCTTAGCTGACCTTCTTCCCACCAGCTGTTTTCCCACCACCATGATTTGTCCCCAGGTTTTTCCTGATCCGCACTAACATTTGAAATAAAGAGTGTCGTGAATAAAATAACCAATATACGTTGCATATCTACTTCCTAAATTTACACCATTCCACATATCGCTTTATATTAGCTAACCATATACCGCCAAATATTTTAAACTAAGTCGCTCACAGTCTCGTGCGCGTTGCTTACTCGACATAAGTGCGACTAAATTGTCCCAATTATGGAGCATGTTGCTTTATATTAGCTAACCATATACCGCCAAATATTTTAAACTAAGTAGCTCACAGTCTCGTGCGCGTTGCTTACTCGACATAAGTGCGACTAAATTGTCCCAATTATGGAGCATGTTGCTTTATATTAGCTAACCATATACCGCCAAATATTTTAAACTAAGTAGCTCACAGTCTCGTGCGCGTTGCTTACTCGACATAAGTGCGACTAAATTGTCCCAATTAAGTCGCACTAAAAAAGGGAGCTATAAAGCTCCCTCTGTTTATCGTTGCAAATACTTTATTTGTAAAAATCAATCATGGTTTCTAACGATTTAACCTTGATTTTATCTGCATGACCCGCAGAACCAAAAGCTTCATAACGTGCTTTGCATATTTCTTTCATTGCTGCAGTTGATTCTTTTAAGAACTTACGTGGGTCAAAGTTACTTGGGTTTTCCTGTAAGTGACGACGAACAGAACCTGTGGAAGCCATACGTAAATCCGTATCAATATTAACTTTACGTACACCGGATTTAATGCCTTTAACAATCTCTTCAACAGGCACGCCATAGGTTTGTTTCATGTCGCCGCCGAAATCATTAATGATTTTTAACCACTCCTGAGGTACTGAAGATGAACCATGCATAACAAGGTGCGTATTTGGCAATTTCGCATGAATTTCCTCGATACGATCAATACGTAAAACTTCACCAGTAGGCTCCTGAGTAAATTTATAAGCACCATGTGATGTACCAATAGCAATAGCAAGTGCATCAACACCCGTTGCGTCAACGAAGTCAGCCGCTTCGTCAACACCGGTTAACAACTGATCTATGTCCAGCTTACCTTCTGCGCCGTGACCATCTTCTTCACCCATTTCACCGGTTTCCAGAGAACCCAGGCAACCGAGTTCACCTTCAACTGAAACACCACCCGCATGAGCCATTTTTACAACTTCTTTTGTTACTGCTACGTTGTATTCAAAGCTTGCAGGTGTTTTCATGTCTGCTTCTAAAGAACCGTCCATCATTACAGAACTAAAACCGGACTGGATTGAACGCAAACATACAGCGGGTTCTGAACCATGATCCTGGTGCATTACCACTGGAATATGTGGATACATTTCAATTGCAGCAGCAATCAAGTGACGTAAGAATGGTTCGCCCGCGTATGAGCGTGCACCAGCAGAACCTTGCATAATAACGGGACTGTTTGTTTCGTCAGCCGCCTGCATAATTGCATGCACTTGTTCCATATTGTTTACATTAAATGCTGGCATGCCATAGTCGTTTTCAGCAGCATGATCCAGTAATTGTCGTAGAGAAATAAGGGCCATCTGAGACCTCCTTTCGTTTGATATTAAAAATAGTTGTTATTAAATAGTTAACTGTCGTTGTTATTATTAATTATTTCGTTCGGGTCAATGGATTGTTCCAGATAACCACCGACTCGTACAATATTCATTGCATTGGTGCCACCACCCACACCCATTAAATCGCCGCGAGTAATAATGACAAGGTCGCCTTCACGCACAGCGCCACGGCGTAATAATTCATCAATCGCCTCACGACTAACCGCAGCCCGATCTTCGCCATGCGATTCGAAGCTAACTGGGTAAACACCCCGATACAAAGTTACTTTGCGGCGTGTTTCAACAATGCTTGTTAAAGCATAAATTGGAATGCCGGAACTAATGCGCGACATCCATAATGTGGTTGAGCCGGACTCTGTTAACGATGCAATGGCTTTTACGCCCAGATGGTTTGCGGTGTACATGGTTGCCATTGCGATGGCTTCATCAATTCGTTTAAAGGTAGTATTGATACGGTGGTCTGAACGGGTCACTTCCCGTGATTTTTCAGCTTCGATACAAACTCTGTCCATGGCTTCAATAGCCTTGTCCGGGTACTTACCGGCCGCCGTTTCAGCTGACAGCATTACGGCATCGGTACCATCGAGTACCGCGTTGGCGACATCAAAAACTTCGGCACGAGTTGGAATCTGATTTTCTATCATTGATTCCATCATTTGTGTCGCCGTAATAACTACCCGATTCATGGTGCGACTTAACTGGATAAGACGTTTTTGCACCGGTGGCAAGGCAGCATCACCAATTTCAACACCCAGATCGCCACGCGCAATCATAATCACATCCGTTGCTTCGATAATTTCTTTGATGTTATCCATCGCATCTGCACGTTCAATTTTTGCAACGATATGGGCATAACCACCTGCTGCTACCATTAACTCACGTGCTTCGTTTACATCGGCCGCAGTACGTGGAAAGGAAATAGCCAGATAGTCAGCTTTTATTTTTGCAGCAAGTTTAATGTCTTCTTTGTCTTTTTCGGTTAAAGCCGCGGCAGACAAACCACCACCCTGTTTGTTAACACCTTTTCTATTCGATAAATCACCACCCACAACAACGCGGCAGTTAATTTTACGACCATCGATTGAGTCCACCCATAATACAATGCGACCATCATCAAGCAATAACGTGTCGCCTCGCTTAACATCATCTACTAATTGTTTGTAACTGCAGCCTACGGCATCGACTGTTCCAGCGTTTACATCCAGATCCATGTCTAAGATAAAATTGCTGCCTTCTTCAAGAAAAACCTTACCTTCTTTAAATTTCTCAATGCGGATTTTAGGCCCTTGCAAGTCGCATAAAACACCAACCTGTCGGCCATGTGCCCGGGCACGATTACGCAACCGCTCTACCGTTTCGAGATGTTCATCTGCACTACCATGAGAAAAATTAACACGAACAACGTCCACGCCTGCTTCGATGATTTTATCTAGCATCTTAGCATCGCGGGTAGCTGGACCAAGGGTCGCAATAATTTTTGTTCTTCTCATGTAGTTTTTTTATTTCTCTCTAATGGTTATAAATTGTATTCAATTCTATCTTAAATCGGGTTTTATCTTAGGCTCGCGCGCGCTCTTCCAATATTGCAACAGCAGGCAGTACCTTGCCTTCCAGGAATTCCAGAAATGCACCACCACCCGTTGAAATATAAGATACTTTATCTGCAATATCATACTTATCAACCGCTGCTAATGTATCACCACCACCCGCAATTGAAAATGCAGGAGACTCGGCAATCGCCATTGAAATTGCTTTGGTGCCTTCACCAAACTGGTCAAACTCAAACACACCAACCGGGCCATTCCATACAATCGTACCCGCATTTTTAATAACTTCAGCCAGTGCAGCGGCACTGTCCGGGCCAATATCAAAAATCATGTCGTCATCGGCAACATCATTTACACTCTTCAAGGTTGCCTCTGCTGTTTCGGAAAACTCTTTGCCACAAACCACATCCGTGGGAACAGGGATTGAGCCCCCTTTCGCTTCTGCTGCTGCTTTTAAGTCTTTGGCTGTTTGCACTAAATCTTCTTCATAAAGTGATTTACCTACATTATGGCCATCGGCTGCAATAAAGGTATTGGCAATGCCACCGCCTACAATCAGTTGGTCAACAATTTTTGATAAAGATTCCAGAACTGTTAGCTTAGTTGAAACCTTTGAACCACCCACAATTGCCACCATTGGACGAGCCGGGTTATCAAGTGCTTTACCCAGTGCTTCCAGTTCACCGGCAAGTAACGGACCCGCACAAGCAGTGGGTGCAAATTTAGCAACACCGTGAGTAGAGGCCTGTGCGCGGTGTGCAGTACCAAAAGCATCCATTACATACACATCACACAGTGAGGCATAGGCTTTTGATAAGTCATCGTTATTTTTCTTTTCACCCGCATTAAAACGAACATTCTCCAGTACAACAACATCACCATCATTTAAAGCTGGCTTGTTATCCAGATAATCGGTAACAAGTTTGACTTCTTTGCCTAAAGCATCGGCTAAGTAGTTAACAACCGGTTGCAAAGAAAACTCCGCTGCAGGTTTACCTTCAGTTGGGCGACCCAGATGAGACATCAACATCACCTGCGCACCAGCATCAATGCAATGCTTAATAGTTGGAAGTGATGCTTCAATACGTTTAGCACTAGACACTTTGCCATCTTTAATCGGTACGTTTAAGTCTTGACGAATCAATACGCGTTTACCCGCAAGGTCAAGATCAGTCATTTTAATTACAGACATGGATGCTCCTAAATTCTTTGTAATGCATTAATTTTAATTTTTAAAAAACTGTTTGGTAAATCGTTTTAATTAAATTCAAAAAGATTTAACAAATAATTTTGAAGATTGCCGCCCCTCGTATATACAAGCCACTCGCAATGACAGACCTGTAGTCCTCCCCTATTAACAAAGATTATTAAGAGGGAAATAAGCGAGAGATTTTGTTCTCTGACAAGACGGAGGGATATTTTGAACGCGGAGCATACACCTGTACGTGAGCATTCAAAATGTCCCGACAACGCCGTCAGAGGACAAAAGATTCGCTTATTTTAATTTGCAGCGACGTGCTCTACAAAACGCATCATATTGCACGTATAACCGTATTCATTATCGTACCATGAAACAACTTTAACGAATGTGCCATCTAACGCAATACCGGCTTCTGCATCAAAGATTGAAGAGTAACCCACCCCACGGAAGTCAGTCGAAACTACTTTTTCGTCTGTGTAGGATAAAGTACGACTCATGTCACCCGATTCTGAAGCGGCCTTCATAGCTTTGCAGATGTCTTCGTATGAAGCGTCCTTTTCCAGCTCAACGGTTAAATCAACAACAGACACGTCTGAAGTTGGTACACGGAAAGCCATACCGGTTAATTTACCGTTAAGTTCAGGTAATACAACACCCACAGCTTTGGCTGCACCAGTTGAAGATGGAATGATATTTTCTAAAATACCACGGCCACCGCGCCAGTCTTTCATTGAAGGACCATCCACTGTTTTTTGTGTTGCAGTTGCAGCATGAACTGTTGTCATCAAACCACGTTTAATGCCCCAGGTGTCATTTAATACTTTCGCAACAGGTGCTAAACAGTTAGTCGTACATGATGCAGCAGAAACAATTTTTTGACCTGCGTAGTCGTTATGGTTAACACCGTATACAAACATTGGCGTGCCATCTTTAGACGGTGCAGATTGAACAACTTTACCTGCGCCAGCATCGATGTGTTTCTGGCAGCTTTCTTCAGTTAAGAAGAAACCAGTACAGTCGATAACGATGTCTGCTTTTACGTCACCCCATTTAAGGTTGGCTGGGTCACGTTCTGCTGTTAAGCGGATTTTTTTGCCGTCAACAATCATTGCGCCATCTTCATAGCCCACTTCACCAGCAAAACGGCCATGTACTGAATCGTACTTAAGCATATAAGCCAGGTAGTCTGCATCTAATAAATCGTTAATACCAACGATTTCAATATCGCTGAATTCGTTATAAACAGCACGGAATACCATGCGCCCAATACGGCCAAAACCGTTAATGCCAACTTTAATAGTCATTGTTATTTCCCCTTAAAGGTTTTAAAAATTTAATTACAATACGGATTCAACAGCTTTCACTACATTTTCTACAGTGAAGCCAAATTCTTTAAATAACTCACCTGCTGGTGCTGATTCACCAAAATGATCAATACCAACAACCGCATCAGCATATTTGTACCATGCATCGGTCACCGCGGCTTCAACCGCAACCGTTGGTGTACCTTTGCTTAGTACCGATGCCTTATACGCATCATCTTGTGCTTCGAAAGCATTCGTTGACGGCATCGAAACAACTCGAATCTTCTTACCTGACATGGCTTCTGCTGCCCCCATTGCCAGTTCAATTTCCGAACCAGTCGCAATGATCACTGCATCGGGCGTACCATCACAATCTTTTAAAATGTACCCACCTTTGGCGATATCAGCAATTTGTGCATCTGTACGTGTTTGATGTGCCAAACCTTGACGAGAGAAGATCAAGCAGGAAGGGCCTTCTTTACGTTCAGCTGCTTGCTGCCAACATACCGCAGATTCAACCGCATCACATGGGCGCCACACATACATATTTGGAATCATACGCAGTGTAGGAATTTGTTCGATAGGTTGATGTGTTGGGCCATCTTCACCTAAACCAATAGAGTCATGAGTGAAAACAAAAATGCTGCGAATTTTCATTAACGCGGCCATACGCAAAGCATTACGCGCATATTCAGAGAACATAAGGAAGGTTGCGCCAAATGGAATTAAACCACCGTGTAATGCAATACCATTCATAATGGCTGACATTCCAAACTCACGCACACCATAGTTAACATAGTTGGCATCTTCATTATTGATCATCGGTTTGTAACCAGACCATTCGGTCAGGTTAGAACAACCTAAATCGGCAGAACCACCAAACAGTTCAGGTAACATTGGAGAATAGGCTTCAATTGATGCAAGTGATGCCTGACGCGTTGCCGGGCTTTTTGCTTCTGCATTCACAGAGGCAATGTATTCAGCTGATTTAGCCGCCCAGTCTGCAGGTAAATCACCGGCCATTCGACGCTCGTATTCAGCCGCTAATTCAGGAAACGCTGCTTTATACGCTGCAAACTTTTCATTCCATTCGGCTTCTGCTTTAGCGCCTTTTTCTTTGCAATCCCAACCGGCATAAACATCGGCAGGTATTTCAAAAGGACCGTGATCCCAACCTAATGCGGCTTTGGTTAAGTTAATTTCTTCTTCACCTAACGGTGCACCGTGACAGGCATGGCTGCCCGCTTTGTTTGGCGAACCAAAACCAATGGTTGTTTTGCAACAAATCATGGTGGGTTTGTCGGTCATTGCTTTTGCCGTTTCAATGGCTTTTTGTAGTGCAACAGGATCGTGGCCATCGACATCAGCAATCACGTGCCAGCCGTAAGATTCAAAACGCTTAGGTGTGTCGTCAGAGAACCAGCCTTCAACGTGACCATCAATAGAAATACCGTTGTCATCCCAGAACGCTATTAACTTGCCTAAGCCTAACGTGCCAGCAAGAGAACAGGCTTCGTGTGAAATACCTTCCATCAAGCAGCCATCACCCAGAAAAACATATGTGTGGTGATCGACAATGTTATGGCCTTTTTGGTTGAATTGACCTGCCATTGCTTTTTCAGCAATCGCCATACCCACACCATTAGTAATACCCTGGCCTAAAGGACCGGTTGTTGTTTCAACCCCTGGCGCATAACCGTATTCTGGGTGGCCTGGTGTTTTAGAATGTAGCTGGCGGAAGCTTTTAAGGTCATCAATGGATAAGTCATAACCGGTTAAATGTAACAATGAGTAAATAAGCATAGAACCATGACCGTTAGACAGAATAAAACGATCGCGGTTGCTCCAGTCAGGGTTGGCTGGATTATGAATCATATTGTCGTTCCACAATACTTCAGCAATATCTGCCATTCCCATTGGTGCACCCGGGTGACCTGAATTAGCTTTTTGCACGGCATCCATGCTTAAAGCACGAATAGCATTTGCGAGTTCTCTACGTGATGACATTGAATGTCTCCCTTAAGGTTTTAAAATCAAAAATATCTGTTATTTATTTGGCCAGCGATTTAGTCGCTACTTAAAATCTCTGTGTATTTAAGTGAAAAGTTCAGCCACCCGGCTCGTATTCACAAGCCGGTATTCAATTCGGTATTTCCAGTACTCATTCCGGGCACTCGACCTGGCCTCTGCCTACCATACCAAGCGATGACAGCCCAACCCACTCAGGCTCCAATCGAACCTATACAAAATGAGCCGGCAATTTTCCCATTTCTACCTCATGACAGCAAGCCGAAATGAGCTTTGTTTCGATTTAAGTGGAAATAGTTGCCTTTATAATAAGGTGTACTAAGGACAAGATAAGCAAATTTAATCAAAAAAGGCTTAAAAACAACGACTTACAAAATTTTACCCATAAAGCCTTTTAAGAGGGTGCGCACGATAAAGGGTTTGTATTACTCATCCAGCCACTTGATTGAACAGCCCATACTCGGGATTTGCGTTTTAGGACCATGACCTGTTTGGGCAACCTGCTTCATTGCATCAAACAGGTCACGCTTAACATCACCTTCAGCCGTTTCCTTACGACTGGCATCTAAACGGCCACGGTACTGCAATGCCAGTTTGGCGTTATAGCCAAAGAAATCTGGTGTGCAAACCGCTCCATAGGCTTTGGCAACCTGTTGGGTTTCATCCAGCAAATACGGGAAAGAAAAACCCGCACTCTCCGCTATTTTTTTCATATTATCGAATGAGTCTTCTTCGTACTGGTTAGGGTCATTCGACATAATGGCAACACTATTTATACCCAACAACTTTAATTCATTCGTATCACGCACAATACGCTCAAGTACCGCCTTCACGTAAGGACAATGATTACAAATAAACATAACCAACAACCCTTTTTCTCCGGCACAATCCTGTAACGACCAGGTTTTACCATCGACACCCGGAAGCGAAAAATCAACCGCAGGTAAATCAAAATCGCACACAGGGGTTTCTAAACTGACCATTGTCACTCTCCTTAATCTAACTATATTTTAAGTATAACGCTGAATAAATTCTCTGGCACCTCTAATCTGTTCCGTTTACAATTTTATAATGAAAAACCTGGTGACTGTTTGCTTTAAATCCGACAATCTGGCGACGGTTGCAATCTCGTTTGCTGAAAAATACGCTTTACCCATTGGCTCAATAAACAACGTAACAACACCGTTTATTCTTTATTATAAAGACAGCTTTGTTGAACTGATCGATCGGCAAACCAGCACAGCTATCCATGTGGACTTTTTATCCGGTACACTGGCACACCGCCGCCAGTACGGTGGAGGTAAAGGTCAGGCTATTGCTAAAGCCGTTGGTTTAAAACAATATAAATGCCCTTTAAACATACTCGATGCCACTGCCGGACTGGCAAAAGATGCCTTTGTATTGGCTTGTGTGGGTTGTTCAATGACGCTAATTGAACAAAATCCAATTGTCGCTGAACTGGTTAAAAACGCATTAAGCCGTGCAGAAAACGCAGAAGAGTTTAAAACCATTAAAGAACAGGGCTTTGAGCTTATTAATACTGATGCCGTCGAATTTCTAAAAACAACACCCAGCCAACCTGATGTCATTTATATCGATCCGATGTACCCACAACGAAAAAAGTCCGCGGCAGTGAAAAAAAATATGCAAATCCTGCAAAAGCTCATTTCACACGACAAAGATAAAACGGCCAGTGAAGCCACGTTACTAAACCAGGCCTTAGTAGCAGCTAAAAAGCGTGTTGTGGTAAAACGGCCAAAAGGGGCGCCCTGCCTGACTGATACACAACCCACCATGAGTATCGAAAGTAAAATAACCCGCTATGATGTGTATGTTTTAACTTAAAATAGTGAAATACGGCCTATAACTTTTGACATCAGCACAATAAGCACTATAATCACATCAACAGCGCCGATTTGAATTCAGATTGCGGGCGCTTAATAAGTACGGCTAAAGCGGCGCACCTGAAACAGGTTCAAATTCAAAAAACCGCTTTAGTCATCGCTAAAGCGGTTTTTTTTATGTAAAGGAATAAAATAATGAGTGAATACCTGTTTACATCCGAGTCTGTGTCCGAAGGTCACCCGGATAAAATGGCCGACCAGATTTCCGATGGTGTTTTAGATGCGATTTTAAGCCAGGACAAAACAGCACGGGTTGCCTGTGAAACCATGATTAATACCGGCATGGTCGTGTTGTCCGGTGAAATCACCACCAGCGCATGGGTGGATATGCAACAAATTGTACGCGATACCGTGAAAGAAATTGGCTATAACAGTTCCGAAATGGGCTTTGATTATGGCTCCTGTGCCGTACTCACCAGCATCGATAAACAGTCTGCCGATATTGCCATGGGCGTGGACGAAGGCGATGACAAAGAACAAGGTGCCGGCGACCAGGGGCTAATGTTTGGTTATGCCAGCAATGAAACCGATGTGTTAATGCCCGCACCCATTACCTTCGCCCACCGCCTGGTTAAACGTCAGGCCGAAGTACGCAAAAACGGTGCCCTCCCCTGGCTTCGCCCCGATGCAAAAAGTCAGGTGACTTTCCGTTATGAAAATCATAAACCGGTTGGTATTGATGCGGTGGTACTCTCCACACAACACGATGACGATATTGATAATAAGGCGCTGCAAGAAGCTATAATGGATGAAATTATCAAACCGGTTTTACCCGCAGAATGGCTGGATAAAAACACTCAGTATTTTATTAACCCAACCGGCCGTTTTGTTATCGGTGGCCCAGTTGGTGACTGTGGCTTAACCGGCCGTAAAATTATTGTCGACACTTACGGCGGCATGGCTCGACACGGTGGTGGCGCATTCTCTGGTAAAGATCCATCAAAAGTCGATCGCTCAGCAGCCTATGCCGGTCGTTATGTTGCTAAAAATATTGTGGCTGCTGGCCTGGCAGAGCGCTGCGAAATTCAGGTTTCTTATGCCATTGGTGTGGCCAAGCCAACATCCATTAGCGTTGAAACATTTGGTACTGGCAAAGTGGACGATGCCCGCATTGTTGAACTGGTAAGAGAGCATTTTGATTTACGCCCACGGGGTATTGTCCATATACTCAACTTACTGCAACCGATATACCAGAAAACAGCGGCCTATGGGCATTTTGGGCGCGAAGACATTGATGTTAGCTGGGAACGCACAGATAAAGCTGATGCATTAAAGGATGCGGCTGGAATTTAAATAATCTAACCACGGCAGGCAACGAAGTAATCGTCTAAGTTTGATTTCATCAGTAGCAAGATTGCTTCGCCTACAATGGCTAGTTATTTTAAAGTGTTCTTTTCGCCGTGCCGCCGTGGTAAAAATCTATATATCAAATAGCACCATTTAATAAAACGTACTATACTTATATTTCTAATTTTATACTGTCCTTTTTGAGGGGCGCTGCAGCGGAACTTGTTTTCGTCAGGCTCAGAAAAGGCAGATCCATTTACTGGATAAACGGCGCTCATTCCACTTTGAACTATTGAAGGAGAATGATGATGAACGCCGTTCCAGATTCATTTAATGATTATAAAGTTGCTGACCTGTCTCTTGCTGAATGGGGTCAAAAAGAAATTAAAATTGCTGAAACTGAAATGCCTGGCCTGATGGCTTTGCGTGAAGAATTTGGCAAACAGCAACCACTCAAAGGTGCCCGTATCATGGGTAGCCTGCACATGACAATCCAGACCGCAGTTTTAATTGAAACCCTGGTTGCATTAGGCGCTGAAGTACGTTGGGTATCCTGTAATATTTTTTCTACTCAAGATCATGCGGCGGCAGCGATTGCTGCACAGGGTATTCCTGTTTATGCCTGGAAGGGAGAAACCATTGAAGAATACTGGTGGTGTACCGAACAAGCATTAAAGTGGCCGGATGGTAAATTACCCAATATGATTCTTGACGATGGCGGTGACGCAACCTTACTCGTACATAAAGGTGTCGAGTTTGAAAAAGCTGGCCGTATCCCCGAAACAAAAGCCGATGATAACGAAGAATATGCCGCTATCCTGGATGTATTACGCCGCACAATAAAACCCGGTTCCAGTTTCTGGCAAGAGACTGCCGCTAGCATTAAAGGCGTCACTGAAGAAACGACCACGGGGGTACACCGCTTATACGAAATGATGGAAAAAGGTGAGCTACTGTTCCCGGCAATGAATGTTAATGACTCTGCTACCAAATCTAAATTTGATAACCTGTACGGCTGCCGTGAATCGTTAATCGATAGTATCAAACGCGCAACCGATGTGATGATCGCCGGTAAAATCTGTGTGGTACTGGGTTATGGTGACGTAGGTAAAGGCTGTGCACAAGCATACAAAGGCATGGGGGCAACCGTTTGGGTAACAGAAATTGATCCTATCTGTGCATTACAGGCTGCAATGGAAGGTTACCGCGTCGTTGACATGAATGAAGCCTGCAAACTAGGGGACATATTTGTCACCACCACCGGTAATGCAAAGGTAATTCAACATGACCATATGGCGGCAATGAAAAACGAAGCTATTGTTTGTAATATTGGCCACTTTGATTCTGAAATCGACATTGCCTCACTTGAAAAATATGAATGGTCTGAAATAAAGCCACAGGTTGATCATGTTATTTTTCCAGATGGCAAGCGCATTATTATTTTAGCAAAAGGCCGTTTAGTAAATCTGGGTTGCGCAACAGGGCACCCGAGCTTTGTTATGTCGGCATCCTTTACCAATCAGGTCATGGCACAAATGGAATTCTTTGCCAACGCAGACAAATATAAAAATGAAGTTTATATTTTGCCAAAAATTCTTGATGAAAAAGTGGCACGCCTGCACCTGACAAAAATTGGTGCACACCTGACAACCTTGTCACAAGAACAGGCCGACTATATCAATGTGCCCGTTGAAGGCCCTTATAAGCCTGAACATTATCGTTACTAAATAATAACCACGGCGACACGGCAATATAACAACTATAAAAGGAAATAAATATTTTTCTTTGTTTGGCTGTGTCCACCGTGTCGCCGTGGTTAAAAGGTTTTAAAATGGATTCACAAAAAAAACACCCTAAACATTTTAGCTTTGAATTTTTCCCACCTAAAACACCTGAAGGTGCAGAAAAATTAAAAGCCGTGCGTTCAGAGTTAGGCAAGCTTAATCCAAAGTATTTCTCTGTTACCTTTGGTGCCGGTGGCAGCACGCAGGACGGTACAATGGAAACTGTACTCGATATACAAAAGGCAGGCTTTAATGCTGCCCCGCATATATCATGTATGGGGACAAATAAAGAAATTATTCTTAGCCTGCTTACACAGTATAAAGATAATGACATTAACCAACTTGTTGTTTTAAGAGGCGATATGCCATCTGGAGCAAGTGCAGCCCATCATGGCGATTTCAACTATGCCAACGAGCTGGTCGCTTTTATTCGTAGCAACTATAAGGATCATTTTCATATTGAAGTGGCTGCTTACCCTGAATTTCACCCACAAGCAGTAAATGCCGAAGTCGATCTTGATAACTTTAAAAGAAAAGTGGAAGCGGGTGCAGACAGTGCAATAACACAATACTTTTTTAATGCCGAAGCCTATTTTCAGTTTGTTGATGCTTGCGAAAAACGCAATGTTGTTATCCCCATTACCCCCGGCATTATGCCCATTACAAATTACACTCAACTGGCGCGTTTTTCAGACATGTGTGGTTCTGAAATTCCACGTTGGATCCGTAAGCGGCTGGAAGCCTATGGTGACGACAAAGCAGCTATACGAAGTTTTGGTGAAGAGGTTGTTACCCACCTGTGTGAGCAATTACTTGCGGCCGGTGCACCCGGCTTGCATTTTTACACCATGAATCAGGCAGGGCCAACCACCGCTTTATGGAATAATTTAAACTTGTCACAAACTTAAATAAAAATGCGTATCCCCCGTGTTTATCTTGATAAAACACTGAACAGTGGCAGTACTGTCCCATTAACCGCTGAGGCACATCGGCATGTCATTAATGTCCTGCGCCTGCGAGAAAAAGATAAACTTATCGTATTTAATACACAGGGTCGTGAATTTAGTGCGTATATCAAAAGCATAGAAAAGAAGCAAACATTGATAGCTGTTGAGCAGCAGCAACAAAACCACACAACATCACCATTGTGTATTGAGTTAGGTTTAAGCCTGATAAAAAATGATAAACTTGATTTTGCTATTCAGAAATCAGTTGAGCTAGGCGTAAACAGTATCACCCCACTTGCTGCCAACCGCTCCACTGTAAAACTCGACAGTAAACGAGAGCTAAGACGCCATGCCCATTGGCAGGGTATAATACAAAGTGCCTGCGAACAGTCGGGGCGTAATATTTTACCCCGGCTTAATAAACTGCAAAATATTTCGAGCTGGTTAAAGTCATCTGATACGCCGGGTATTGTTTTTGAGCCAACAGCGACAACAGGTTTAGATAAACTTATCCGCCACGAAAGGCTCAGGATTATAATCGGTCCCGAGGGTGGCTTTAGCAAACAGGAACTTACAGATATTGCACAGCACAGGTTTGAACAGGTAAGACTGGGGCCGCGTGTATTGCGCGCAGAAACGGCCGCAATTAGCGCTATTTCGGCATTACAATTACTATGGGGGGATTTAGGAAGCGGACATTACTCGGCATAGTTAATTATCAGCTGTGTAAACTTTGTAAACGTTTTTCTAAATCATCAATATCAGGAATAACTAACGACTGCCCCTCAACATCGACTATTTCAGCAACCGATTGTCGATTTTGTGGTTTGGCCTCAATCGTCGTTATACTGTCATTTTTAATAACACTTAAACGTGGAATACCCTGCACAACAATAGCCACATACGGCAGTGCGGCATTGCCATTTAAAGTATTTAGAATCGCAATACGGCTACCTTGCAGAACATCCGGTGTTTCAGCAACCGTGATACTCGCATCTTCAAATGAAATTAATGGCACCAGTCGTTCCCGCCATGTAATTCGGCCTAAAAACCAGTTTGGTGATCCATCCAGAGGTTCCGGGCTTGTAAAACTCACTACTTCGGCAACCGCTGCATTGGGCAATAATAGCGTTTCATTGGTTAATGTGATCATCAGGCAATGAACAACATCAGATAAACTATCTGTTGTATTTGTTATCTCCTTACGTTGAGAATCAATATATGTCACATCACCCATTATTCACTCCACATGTACAAGAATTTAAATTTAATCGTCACGCAAATAATCATATAATTTTTCTGCTAATCTTTTTGGGCTACCGGTAAAGCTGACAAAGCCCTTTTCTACAATGTTTTCTGGCATACTGCTAATAACGCAACTGTCTGCCGATTGCGTCCAGACCATTGCACCTTTTTTATGCAGCTCTTCACATCCTTTAAGGCCATCATCCCCCATACCACTGAATATGATGGTGCCGGTATTTTTTCCATAGCGTGCCAACATATCAGTTAACACCATATTAATCGAAGGTGAATATTGCTGTTCCTGTTTAATCGGCTTAAGCTCAATAGCCCCAATCGGGTTAATTGTTAGATGCTCATTAACCGGCATTACAATCACTTCATTATGCCGAACAACATGCCCGGCCGTAGGTGTTAATACATTATAATCTGTTACCTGGTTAAGCTGTTCTGCCAGTAAGCCAATAAAATTGGCACCCAGGTGCTGGGTTAAAATAAAAGCAACAGGCAAACCGGAAGGCAGATATTTAAAAAATTCTTTAACCGCATCCGGGCCACCTAATGACGCACCCAGAACCCAGACATTCCTGGCCAGGCTATCTTCAGTCCTGAACCCTTTGTTTAAAATGCTAAGTTTCTGACTAGATGTTTGATTATAATGATCGGCATAGGTTTTTTCTGCAATGGTATTCTGACCAACCGATGATGATATTTTCTTTAATAATTTACCATACCAGCGCGCTAACACCTGTGGCTCGTTCAGTGTTAGTACAGAAACGTCATTAAAAATAATGGGGGTGGAGTGATTATCTAATAACGAGTCCAGGATATCTTCATAGTCGCTGTGTTCATCAAGATCCAGTAAAATAACATCCACATTAATCGAGTCGAGCTTTCTTACAAACGTTGGCGTAAGAGGCTCATTGATTACAATGTTTAAACCCACATTTTCAAGTGCTTCTTTAAGCTGTTTGCGTTGTGAAACAGAATTGGATATCACGGCAATACGTATCTGACTTAGCTCCTGAGATAACATGGAGGATATCATGGATGAATTTTTCACAGGTCGCTTGGCGTATGTGTCGGGCGTATCCATAAAATATTCTAGTATTATTTATCTACATTAAGTAATGAATGAATGTTTTCCAGTAATTCTGCTTCATTATATGGTTTACCCATATACATATTAACACCAATATTCATTGCACGATCACGGTGCTTTTGCCCGGTTCGGGAAGTAATCATAATAATAGGAACATCCTTCAGCCGTTCATCATTGCGCATATTAATCGCCAGTTCAAAACCGTCCATCCGTGGCATTTCCACATCTAACAGCATAACATCCGGGATCACATCCAGAAGTTGAGTTAATGCATCAACACCGTCTTTCGCCTGGATAACCTCCAGATCATTTCGTTCCAGGAAGCGCGATGTTACTTTACGCACTGTAATCGAGTCATCAACGACCATCACAGTCTGCCTTTTTGACTCTTCGCTAACAGGTTCAGTAACGTCTGGTTGTGCCTGTATTTCTGATTCCAGATAGTTCTGTTCATCCGTTGTTAATGCGATTCGAATCAGCACACCTAAATCGAGGATAAGGACAACATTGCCATCCCCCATAATGGTTGCACCAGAGATACCGCGTAAAGTGCTAAGTTGTGGCCCAACTGGTTTAATTACAATTTCACGGCTACCCACCAGACCTTCGATATGCAAAGCGGCACGGTAATTACCACTTCGAACCATAAGTAAAGCAGCTTTATTTCCTTCACCTGGTAAACTGGGAGTGACGCCATCCATTAGCTGACCTAAATGAACGTAATGAAATTCTTCATCTAGCCATTTATAAGTTGAATGTTTTTCTGATTGCAGTTCCACAAGTGCTTCATGGGATATACGCTCAACACCTTCAACGCTTAATAAGGGTACGGCATACATGCTGTCACCAACATAAACCATTAAGGAACGACTAACCGCTAATGACAACGGCATGCTAATCGTAAATCGGGTGCCTTCACCATGTGTGGTATCAATATTAAGCACACCACCTAATTGTTTAATTTCGTTATTAACAACATCAAGGCCAACACCACGACCCGCGATCTGTGTCACCTCTTCTGCGGTACTGAAGCCTGATTCAAGAATAAGATCCAGCAGGAATTTCTCGGATACTCTAGCACCTTTCTTTATCACCCCGGTCTCAATCGCTTTGTTACGAATCGCGTTAAAGTCAATTCCTGCGCCATCATCCATAATCTGGATAACAACATCACCGCCTTCACGACTCATATCAAAGTGAATTGTACCTTGCTCAGGTTTTCCTGCTGCTTTACGCTGTGCCGGCATTTCAATACCATGTGCAATGGCATTTCTTAGCATATGTTCAATTGGCGGCATCATACGCTCAACAATATTACGATCTAACTCTATATCGGCACCATCAAATCCAATATCGGCCTGCTTGCCCAGCTCTTTACAGGTTTGCCTTACAATGCGTTTTAAGCGATTCAACTGTTTTGCAAAAGGAACCAGGCGTGTGCTCATTAGTCCTTCCTGCAATTCCGTATTAACCCGTGATTGCTGTACCAGTAATGTTTCTGATTCACGATTTAATCCGGCCAATATACTACGTAAACTATCAATATCGTTCATACTCTCAAGCATAGAACGTGATATTTGCTGCATTTGTGTAAAACGGTCAAACTCTAATGGATCGAAATGTTCATGTTCGGCCGATAATTTTTCTTCTTTACGTGTCTGGATCTGTGCTTCTGTTTCAATTTCAAACTTACGCAACTGCCCGCGGAATCGTTCAACTGTTTCATCCAGTTCCTGTAAATTAAAGCGGAATGTATTAACCTGTTGCTCCAGACGAGACCGATAAATGCTCACTTCACCGGCAAAGTTAACCAGATTATTCAGTGTGTCTGCCCGCACACGTACCTGTTCAGCTGGTGCGGTTCTCTGTGGTACTGGCTCGGCATCAAGATCAAGTGATGGCAGGCTACTTTCTTCTGTGGCCTCGATATTTGCTTCCATTCCGGCTGACGGTGGCTCGGCAACAGGTTCGTCAAAAACCGGCTGCGCGATCACCTCGGTATCTTCACTATCAGTTTCTAACTCAAGGTTATCTGCTGACAAACCATCCTGAGATAATGATGATTCTTCAGTCACTGAAGCGTCTGCAATCTGTATATCATCCAGCTCATCTGCCAGTGAAGTAAGCTCTTCGGTCAATTCAATAGAAAGATCATTAAATTCGTTTTTCGCAACCGTATTATCATCTTCGGAACCGATTTCAATCGACAGGCTATTTGTATCCAGTTCATTTATTTCCAGATTTTCAATCGAAATCTCAATTTCATCATTTGCCGAAGGACTACTGTCAGTCGTTGTTACTTCAGGAATAATGTTTTCAGCAGAATCCGTATCTTCAATGTTGTTTAAATTACCACTTTGGTTCTTTGCTCTTTGTATACCAATTTCATCAATAACCGCTTGTCCGGAAGAAAGAGGCTGATGTGATTTAAGTTGCTCCAGCATATTCACAAGGCTATCCTGTGCATGCTGAATGACAGTAAAAATCTCATCTGACATGGCTATATCGTTAGCCACAATATCGGTAATCAGCGATTCCAGTTGATGGCTAAGGTCACCAATAGCAGTAACACCCGACATTCTTGCACCACCTTTTAAGGTATGTAACTGGCGCTGTATAGCTTCTATATATTTATTGTTATCGGGATCATCTATCCATGCATGCAGGGTATTTTCACTTTCATCAAGAATTTCTGTGCCTTCCTCTATAAAAATCTCCAGAAGCTCTTCATCATAATCATCATCCATTTCCAGTTCTATTGATGATGTATCATTTAAGCCAGATTCCATAGTGGGATCAGTTACCTCAATATCACTGACCTCAATCTGTTCAGATGAATGCTCAGTCGCTATCGATTCCTGTAATGCATTGATTAAAGATTCAATACGCTGAACAAGATCTGCGGTTATATACAACTTATCACCAGGCTCACCAAGTTGTGCGCAAATCGCTTCGATACGGTTTGCCGAATCATCAAACAGTTGTATGCCGTCACTTGAAACAAGCCGTTCTTCTGCCTGTAGAATTTTAATATAATGTTCCAACTGTAAACATAATTCTGCTACAACCTGCACGCCCGTAGTTCTGGCACTGCCTGTTAGAGTATGCAATGCTCTAAACAACGGTTCAGTCACTTCATGGATATTATTTTCATGCCAGTCGGTAATATATTGTTTTAATGCTTTCAGATGTGTCGCCACTTCTTTGCGATAAATTTCTAAAAGAACAGAGTCAATTTCAGGACGCGGTATTTTATCAAGTGATTTATCAACTTTTAATTCAATAGAATCCATTGATGGTGTATCCAGCGTCGACAAATCCGGTTGCGGTATGCTCACAGATGATATTGTTTCTGTTAGTGGTGTAAACGATTCACCCCTGCTTAAAGAGTCTGCATGTTCCATTAATGAAAATATTTTCTGATCTGGCCGTTTGGATGATTTAAGAAAATCATATAAAACAGGTAAAGCCGTTCGGCCACGCTCCAGTAAATCCAGTAACTCGGCTGTTGGCTGAATCGTTTTATCAATAACCCGATTTAGCATGTTTTCAAATGCCCATGCAAATTCACCCAAATCATTTGCACCAACCAGGCGACCGCTGCCTTTTAAAGTATGGAAAGATCGCCGCATATCTTTAAGTGCAGTCTGATCCTCCAGGTTGGATTTCCATACTGGTAACAAGTTTGAAATATTTTCATATTCTTCGTTGGCTTCTTCTAGAAATATTTCAAAAATTTCTTCATCTATATCAACTGGCAGGGAAGATGTTGCTTGTTCATTTTTCTCCGCGTCACTTTGCGCAGCAGCAACTTGATCCGGAAGAGAAAATTCTGCAGACGTTTCTGTAATGTTTTCTTTTTCAGATTCTGATGGCAAAACCACTGTCACACTTTCATCTGACATGGCTGCCGATGTACCAGCGGTGTGTTTTAATAATTCATCGCGCGCCCATAGCAGACTTTTTTCCGTATCATCACTAAAGACTTCTTCATTACCTGCAACCCGTTGAATCGTCTGCTTCATATCACTGGTGATTTTTAATACTGTATCTTTGTTGTCATCATTAAGGCTTTCTTCAATACTCCGGATAACTTCAACAACCAGACTCGTAACATCACTGCTTTGCGGATCGGTAAACCATAAACCTAATGACTCATCCAGACGTTCAATTTCCTGGCTGCTTCCCAAATCAGATACATCGCCGAGATCCAGTTCCAATGTGGCATCAACATCCAATGATGTTGTCTGTTCCGCCTCAGCCGGTTTTGAATCACTATCAGCCTCTTCCGAAACAAAAGCCAAATCAAGTTCCAGTTCCTCTGTCGATGCATTAATATCCGGTTGAATTAAATCCAGAGAAACCTCACTCTGCTCAGCAAGCTCTAAATCAGGTTGTGTTAAATCAGTTACCGTTTCTACTTCATTAAATTCTGGCTGTTCTAAATCTGTAATTGTCGCCTCAACACTATCATTCATTGCGGCAATATCTTCTTCAGATGGCGCAACCAGATTAATCACCGTATCATCTGTTGTTCCAACAAGCGCATCAGCATCAATATTGATAAGATCCTGGCTTGTATTTGGATCTCTAACTGTAGGCTTATCCTCATCTAAAGCCTTACCAAGCTGTTCCAGGCTGGTCGCCGCTACATTTAGTATTGCCGTTGGTTCACCCCAACTATCCACCAGAGATTCCATATAATATTCAATACTACTAATAGCATCAGCAAGATAATCGAGCGTTTCCGGTTCTGGAATGGTTTTAGATGGAATAAGTTTATTCTCAATATAACCTTTACATTCCAGCAATAACTCAGCCGCACGATCCAGTTGTAAAATATTTAAACTACCACGCACCTTGTCCAGTAAGGCAGGAACTGAATTTAATACTTCAGGATGGTTAAGCTGGCGACTAAAGTCCGTCACGGATTCTTTTACTGCTGCAATATCAATTTTGGCTTCTGCAACAACCGATTCCAGTAATTCCTGTTGTTCTGCTGTTTTAGGTTGCCTGATAGTAACACTACTATCATCCGATACCGTATCATCAACAGATCGTTGCGTTACTTCACCCATCGCATTAAGAGTATTTTCAATACCAATAATAGCAGCAGCTATTTCCATCAGTTCATTGTCACTAACAGAATGACTACCATCGGTAATGCTATCAATAATTTCTACCTGCTTAAGCAAGTCTTTACGTTGTGGCCCCAGACTTAACATACCCAGGGTATCCGCCATACTGGTTAGCTTTTCACTAACCGGTTTAAGAATTTCTACGTTTCTGTCATCACTACGCATAAAGACATCAAGTGAATCTTTAACCTGTTGCAAGTCTTCTTTTAAAACGCCCGATACCGTATCCATCAGTGCAACATTCGGCGCATTTAAATCTGCACGGACTTTTTCAAGCGTCTGGGTATCAGGCATAACATCTGCCAGTTTAAATAAGTCCTTAACTTCTTTTGTTTTTTCTGCTGTTGCCGACGAACCGGCAACATAATAAAGCAGATTTTTAACCAGCTCCGTTGGTGGCTCCATTGCTAAAGCAACTTCACCGCCATCAATTATCTTCTTAATCGTACGGTCAACTTCACCAACTAAAGACTTAACCGCAACACTTGCATCAACGCCATTATCTTTCAGGCTATCGATCAAACCATCCGCAACCCACAGCATACGGCTGGTATTTTCTTCTTCTGAAACATTACGTAAATCTTCCAGCACATTTGAGATAAGCCCAAGACTTTGCTGCTCGTTCTTTTTCTTAAACCAACCTAACAAACCAAGATGGAATTGATGACGTTTTTCTTTTGCCAGCGCCGCTATCGGCTTTGTTATCTCACCCTCTTTGTGTGATTTGCCTTTAGGGGCAGGTGGTTCAATGCTTAAGTCTGGATTAAATAATGCGGTTTCAGATAATAATGCTTCGCCACGCGCCGCCCGCATGTCATTAAACAGCGGTAATAAAACAATCGGCGTATCTTTTTGCCCAGCCTGTAATTTTTCGAGGTAATCGGGTAGTTGAAGGCTACCTCGGATTAAAACTTCAAATGCTTCATCCTGATTCTTAACTTTATTGCCGTGAATAGCTTTAGCAAGTAGCTCCAGTTCTTCGGCTAATAGCGAAGCACCGTATAACTCGACCATTTGTAAGGTGCCATACACCTGGTGCAAATAGTTTATACAAAACAGAATCTGGGATTTGTCTTGCTGATCTTCAATAAAGGATTCAAGTGAAGCGCGTGCCTGTTCCATGGTTTCGTCAATTTCTGACTTAACCCAGTTCAGTGTATTAATATCTAGCTCATTATTAACAGTCATACTACACTCAATTAATCGTTTTATTCACAGCTACGTCGAAATGCAAGCGTTGACGGGAAAGTAACACTCTCCATTCCAGGATGATTCCAGGCCAATACTTCACCTGCACCCAGAATTAATATGCCACCCACTTTTAAATGGTTAGCAAATTCATTCAAAATCCTGATCCTTAATGCCTGATCAAAATAAATCATGACATTTTGACAAACAATAATGTCAAATTCTGAAAATGGAAATGAATCCATTTTTAATAAATTTAATTTTGTAAAACATACCCTTTCTTTTAAATTATCATTAACCTTGTATTTATCTTTTTCAACTTTAGAAAAATAATAATTTAAATAGCCATCTGGCAAATTTGTTAGGCGATTTTCCGGATACAAACCTTCACGCGCTGTTGCCAGTGCCGCCAGGCTAATATCCGTTGCATGCACACCCTGCTTGTTTTCAATGCTGTTCATTGTACAAAAATGCTCAAACCATAATGCCAGTGAATACGGTTCTTCACCGGTTGCACAACCCACGCTCCATACCTGCAGGTTTAGTTGCTTGTGTTTGAGCAAGCTGTTTTTTTCAATATATTCTTTTTGTATCAACTGAAAAATACTGTCATCCCGCCAGAAACGTGTTTCATGTACAGTCAGGCGATCAACCAGTGTTTCCCATTCGACAAGCCCACGTTGTTCATCACTAACAAGTTCCAGATAGGCCTGATAGCTGGCAATTTTTATTTCTCGCATACGAATAGAAAGTTTTGATAATAAAAATGACTTTCTATTTTCAGGTATGCGCATACCTGTGCGTGACTCAACTAACTCAACCCAGTTATTAAATAAAGCACTGTCCATTTCAGGCAATGACTGTAGATGCCAGCTATTGCCTTCGGTACAGGAACACACCAGATTGTTATCATCTGCCGGCTGCGCCACCTGTTCTGATTTCTTTAATGCCATCAATGCTTAAAATATCCAGATAATATTCTATATCTGAATCTATTCCGGCAGTTTGAAACCAGCAACCGAACGACGTAACTCATTCGCTAATTCGGCCAGGTTACCAATTGACGCCGCCGTTTCATTGGTACCCGCTGAGGTTTGTGTTGTAATCTCCTGTATAACATTCATCGTGTCAGAAATGTTGGAAGCTGCATTCGCCTGTTGCGATGCAGATTCAGAAATGTTTCTAATCAAGTCGGCCAGATGTTCAGATACCGTTTCGATTTGCTCCAGTGCCTGGCCTGCATCCTGTGCAAGTTGCGCGCCCGATACCACACCCGCGGTACTTTGTTCCATTGAAGCCACCGCTTCTTTGGTATCTGACTGGATACCTTTTACCAGTGCTTCGATTTGTTTTGTTGCATCCGCTGAACGTTCCGCTAGTCGCTGAACCTCGTCCGCAACCACCGCGAAACCACGACCCGCATCACCGGCCATCGCCGCCTGAATCGCCGCGTTTAATGCCAGAATATTAGTTTGTTCGGCGATGTCATTAATCAGTTCAACGATATCACCGATTTCCTGCGAGCTTTCACCGAGTCGTTTAATCCGTTTCGATGTTTCCTGAATCGTTTCACGAATACTGTCCATACCATTAATGGTTTTCTGCACCGCATCAGAACCGGTATTGGCCATGGTTACTGATTTACGCGCTTCGTCTGCAAGCTCACTCGCGTGCGTTGATACGCCTTCGATTGAAACCGCCATTTCATTAATCGCGGTACTGGCACCCGTGATTTGCTGTGCCTGATGGTCACTCGCTTCAGCCAGATGCATTGCCGTTGCCTGTGTTTGTTGTGCTGCCGAGGATACCTGCAATGTTGTTTCGTTAATTGCCGACACCAGTGAACGCAGTGCATCAATCGCATAGTTAATGGAGTCTGCAATTGCACCCGTAATATCTTCTGTTACGGTTGCCATTACGGTTAAATCACCATCCGCCAGATCGCCCATTTCATCCAGCAATCGTAAAATCGCTTCCTGGTTAGCTGTATTGGTTTCTTCTTCCAACGCACGCTGGCCTTCTGAAGCTTCCAGTGTCATTTTTGAATCACGCCAGTAAACAAAACCAAGCAACACCGCAAACACTAATGACAAGGCACCAAATAGTGATGCCGCTGTTGCTGTCCAACGGGAAGCAATAACACTCTGGTAACTGTTGGCAACCTCTTTAATTTTATTGTGCAGTAGTTCACTGGAGTCAAGCACTTCCTGTGCAGAAGCCGACACCTGGAACATTTCAGGGGAGCGTTCCAGAATTGCACCTACCTGATTGCGGATTTTATAAAACTGTTTCGCCACACGTTGCAGCTTCTTACGCGCACCTGGTTCAATAATTTTCTGAATACGTAGGTTTGGGTTACCACGTAACATGTCCTGTACAACCCGGCCGAACAAAGCTGCATCACGACCAAACCGATCCGCTGCTGTTACTGCTTCTTCACCACCTTCCAGTACTTTACCCACGTTACTTGAAATACGCTGAGTTAACATTAACTGACGTGTTGCAATATAAACCTGATAGGGGGGGGCTTTTTGCTTCGCCATGGTATCCACAACTTCATCGGTTAATGCCAATAATGAAGGAATTTGCTCATCAATGCCCTGAATATAAGAACGCATTGAATCCACCACCTCACGGCGCTCTAAAATAACGTCCACATTCTGTCTGTATTCAGCCCACAGTGCAGCCAGATCGTTTAACGGCGACATTGTGCTACCCGCAGCGATGGCTGTAACGCCCTGCTGATATTCCAGAATTGCCTGAAATTCATCACGTGCTTTACGAAGTAATGGAAATGCAGACAGATTACCGCGTGCAGCCTGTGATGTCAGCTTTGCTATTTCCTGCGATATAACACGTTGGTCACCAATTTTACTGATATAGGTTTTATCCAGACTGGCTTCTTTTGCAACGAAAATATAGGTCACACCTAATGCAACTACCGAAGCAATCAGAAATGCAAACAATACAAGCATTATTCGATCAGTCGAGATACCTGCCAGGCGATTCTTGCTTCCTGTATTCATCTTAAACTCCTGAGTACGTTTACTTTAACTATTTATTAAAATTATTGTAACTTTCTAAACACGTGCCGCAATGTTTAAAAACTCGCTGCTTTGCGCAAGTTTGGCCACACTAAAAACACCCCATTCGACTTCGTTTTGTAAAAACGAACCCTTTAAGTACTTCTTTAGTTTATCCGATGTGTCTGGCAAATTTTCACTGTGTTCTTCAGTAAAAAAATGCCGCATACCATAAACTTCATCCACTAATAACCCTGAACTTAACTCACCATGCTGTACAACAATAACTCGCGATGATTTTCTGATTTTAGAAAGATCATTATCGATAAAACCATTTAAATCCATAATCGGCAGAAGGTTGCCACGAATATTGGCCAAACCTTTAACCCAGCGTAAGGTACTGGGTACCTTGGTAATATTTGGATATTTCAGAATTTCTGCAATATCTGCCATTGTCACCAGTAGATGCATATCCCCAACCCGAAAGCCAACACCCGACCATGTGCGCCGCACTTCTGTTTTTTGTGGCAAACCAACCGCACGTTGTTGAGAACGTGTTTCAATTTGCTTTAATAAAGCAAAGGATGATAATGGTGCGGCACTGTTCATTTACAAATCATCTCGTTATCGTTTATGTCCGTTACCCTTATTTCCCCAAAGCGGACGATATTTTGTTTAAGAAATCTGTTTCATCGACTGGCTTGGAAATATAATCTTTTGCACCCTGACGCATTCCCCAAACACGATCCGTTTCCTGATCCTTCGTGGAAACGATAATAATAGGAATATGCTGTGTTTCAGGGTCTTTACTAATGGCGCGTGTTGCCTGAAAACCGTTCATTCCCGGCATCACCACGTCCATTAAAATTAAGTCCGGCTTCATTGATTTTGCTTTCGCAATACCTTCTTCTGCGGACATAACAGCCTCAACACTGTAGCCGTGTTTTTGCAATATTCCCTGTAATACATGAATTTCTGTTGGGGAGTCATCTACTATTAAAATATTCGCCATAATACAACCTCAATCAATTAATTTTACAGAACAAGCCTAACCCACTCGTTCGTCCAGAACATGTCGTTTAATTGCGCCTAACAATTCCTCTTTAGTGAAAGGTTTTGTCAGATACTGTTCAGAACCCACTATTCGCCCCCTGGCACGATCAAATAAACCATCTTTACTTGAAAGCATAATCACCGGTGTTTTCTGGAACACCTTGTTATTCTTTATTAATGCGGTGGTTTGGTAACCATCTAAACGCGGCATCATAATATCAACAAAAATAATATCCGGATTATTATCTGCAATTTTTGACAGTGCCTCAAAACCATCCGTTGCGGTAATCACATCGCAACCGACCTTCTTTAGTAAAGTTTCTGCTGTGCGACGAATTGTCTTGCTGTCGTCGATCACCATTACTTTTAAATCCTGATAAATATCACTCATACCTGTTTTCTAAATTCCAAAATTCTTTATGCATTGTAAATTCTTGTAAGTATTCTTAAAGAATACCTAAACTTAACGGCCAGTTAACCATGAAAAATGTACGCGCCAAAAAATAATCTCAGCCCAAAGAGATTATTTACAAACAAATATTTAACATAGTTTTTAAGAACAATCCATAAGTATTTATATTACTTAGGATATTTCCTTTCTCAGTATAGTCAAGCTAAGTCTAGCAAGACATCACCAAAGCATCCAGAATTGATTATTTTTCATACAAAATAATAGCAGATAAACACGCCTGATTAGTTACTATCGGCGATTTAACAGTGTAACTTTAACCCTTGAGTTAGCGTAAAAAGAGGTAACACTCGCCCCACTAAATCAAAATTTTTAGGCTAAATGCCCATATTTTAAATATTATTTTATGTTAACCTGAAAACTCCTGACATTTAAACAGATTTGCCCCCATGCCCACTCAACCCGTTAAATTTGCCATTGTGATGGATCCCCCCGAGCAACTGAACCCTGTCAAAGACAGCAGCCTTGCCATGCTCGAAGAAGCCCAGAATCGAGGCTGGCAAACTTACTACATTAATCCACACTCGTTAGCGTATGGTGATACGGCAACAGCAACCTGTTTTCCTATAAAACTTCAATTAAATCAACAGGATTGGTTCCAACTTGGTGAAGCAGAAGCACGCCCTCTTGGCAATATAGACATCATTATTATGCGCAAAGATCCGCCCTTTAATATGAACTATATTTATGCCACCTACTTGCTCGAACTGGCCGAAAAACAGGGAACGCTGGTGGTTAACCGACCCCAAAGCCTCCGTGATGCCAATGAAAAGCTGTTTACCCTGCAATTTCCACAATGCTGTGCTCCCACACTGGTTGCCAGTGATATGGCTCAATTAAAGGCATTTCTGCAGCAGCATGGCGATATTATCGTCAAACCCCTCGATGGCATGGGTGGAGTATCCATTTTCCGCATAAAACAGAATGACCCCAATATTGCCGTTATTTTTGAAACCATAACCCAATATGGCCAAACACCCATTATTGCGCAGCGTTTTATCCCGGAAATTAGTGAGGGGGATAAGCGTATTTTGCTGATTGACGGCGAGCCTGTCCCTTATGCACTCGCAAGAGTCCCCGCCAAAGGCGAAACCCGCGGTAATCTGGCCGCTGGCGGCAGTGGTATTGGCCTGCCACTCAGCGAACGGGATTTATGGATTTGCAGGCAAATTGGCCCCACATTATCTAAAATGGGCTTGAGTTTTGTTGGTATTGATGTGATTGGCGACTACCTGACAGAAATTAACGTCACAAGCCCGACCTGTATTCGAGAGCTGGATAAGCTGTACGATTTAAATATCAGCAAAATCTTGCTCGATACGCTTGAAGAAAAAATAAAGGAATAAAAGGCACTTGCCCTTCGTCTTCTACATATGTTTATAACAACCCTGCTTCGACTTACTATCAGCTTAGTCTTTTTACTGAGTATTAGCGCTTGCCAACAGGCAACACCATCCTATAAAACAGCCATTTTCTCTTTTGGAACGCTTATTCAGGTCGAAGTCAGCGACGTCAACGAATCACAGGCACAAAAAATATTTAAAGCCATCGAAGATGATTTAAAACGCATGCATGTCTTATGGCATCCGTGGCAGTCCGGCCCAATGGGACGCACCAATAGTTTATGCGGCATGGCCGGCACCTTTTCCGCCCCCACCTCGGTTATCCCTTTAGTCATAAAGGCAAAACAGCTCGCAATACAAAGTGAGCATTTGTTCAACCCAGCCATCGGTAATCTGGTCAAACTCTGGGGCTTTCAGCAAGATTCCTTTGACAAAAACACGCCACCCGCTGATGATAAAATACAGGCTTTACTGAAAGCAAACCCACGAATGACAGATATAACCATTAAAGGTGTTCGCTTTACCTGTCGTAACCCGGCCGTACGAATTGACCTCGGTGGCATTGCAAAAGGCTATGCACTGGAAAAAATAATTGACAATCTAAAGCAGAATTTTCAAGTTAAAAATATCATGATCAGTGCCGGTGGTGACTTAAAAGCAATAGGCCGGCATGGCGAACGCCCGTGGGTGATAGGCATTCGCGATCCACTGGCAACCGACAAACAAACCGCCATCGCCACAGTTAAAGCTAAAAGTGGTGATAGTGTTTTCACATCCGGTAGTTATGAACGTTACTATCTGGCCAACAACAAACGCATCCACCATATTATTGACCCGCGCAGCGGCTACCCGGCCAAAGGCAGTTTATCGGTAACCGTTATTCACCCCGATGCCACCACCGCCGATGCGGCCGCAACAGCACTGTTTGTTGCCGGTCCAAACCAGTGGATTAAACTGGCTAATAAAATGGGAATTAAATATGTTTTATTGATTGATGATAAAAATAATATACATGTAACACAGGCCATGCTGGATCGTGTTGAATTTATAAAAGAACCGAAAAGTTTATTTGTGGTATGGCCTTAAAATTAAATTCCCAAAGCTGTCCATCTCACATTGCCAACCACTATCAACAAATGTTGTTGCCGTTGTTTCTGTAATTAATGCCGGGCCGGTAATGAGCTGAGAAACGGCTATTTCTTCACGAGGGTACACTGCAATGTTGTTACCCGGTACGGAAGTATCGAGAGGCTTAACTTTTTTATTTTTAGCCCTAACCTTATCAAGCTGTAACATTTTCTGATTTGCATTTAAGCTCACGCGTACATTTACCAGTTCAACAGGTAAATCCAGCCGATGACCATAGCGTTGTTGATGACGTGTTATAAATTCCTGTTTGCATTGTTGAATCGCAGTTTTATCTAAATACGCATAGGGAATACTTAACGTATAAGACTGCCCCTGATAGCGACAATCCAGGCGAGTTGTAATCGCTATATCTTTTTTTACAACCGCCTCTTTCAACAAAGCCACTTCACCCTGATTGATTAATTGAGCCAGAGCCTGATTAATTTCATCCTCAATCTTGTCACTTAACAAGGCATTGAGTGTTCGCGAAAGTTCCCGACCCTTTGGAGCCACCAGCATACCCAAAGCAGATAATACCCCTGAATACACCGGTACCATTGCAGTTGAAATTTGCAAGGCATTAGCCAATGCACAAACATGCAGGCCACCGGCACCACCAAAGGAAGTTAAACATAAATCACGCGGGTCGATACCACGCTGTACCGACATTACCCGCAGCGCATTGGCCATATGCTCATTGGCAATTTTAACAATGCCCTGCGCCGTTTGTTCGCAACTTAAATTCAGTTGCGCTGCCAGCGTATGAACGGCTTTATATGCCGCATCGACATCTAGCGATAGCCCACCACCTAAAAATGCTTCGGGTAACAATCGCCCAAGTACTAAATTAGCGTCGGTTACTGTTGCTGCAACACCCCCTTGCCCGTAACAAGCTGGCCCCGGACTGGCACTGGCTGACTCTGGCCCGACCTGTAACAGGCCACCGGCATCAATAAAAGCAATCGAGCCACCACCGGCACCAATGGTATGCATATCCACCATCGGGATGGCCACAGGGTAAGCTGCAATTTTAGATTCATTGGTGAGTTGTATTTTACCTTCGATTAATGCGACATCGGTTGAGGTGCCCCCCATATCAAAGGTCAACAGACGCTTAAAGCGGGTAAGTTTGCCAAGATATTCTGCCGCAGCCAAACCACCGGCTGGCCCGGATAAAAGCATATGCACGGCCTGTTCACCAGCCAGTTCAGCAGCAATGGTATTGCCAGCGCTTTGCATAACGGTAATAGTGGTTCTGGCAGCAACACTATTAGTAACACCCTGTTGTAAACGTTTTAAATAACCCTGTACCAACGGCCCGACATACGCATTTAGCCAGGTTGTCATGCCACGCTCATACTCCTTGTATTCAGGCAAAATATTTGAAGAACATGAAATAAATAACGCCGGGAAAGCTTTTTGTAACGCCTGTGCAATTTGTTTTTCAAAGCGATCATCCAGATACGAAAATAACAAATTAATCACCACCGATTGTGGTTTTAAGGCTTTAACCTGCTTCACTAAATTCTCTAAATCCTGCGAGCTTAAATCATCCAGCACTTCACCGCTTGCCGACAGTCGCCCACCGGTTTCAAGACAATATTCAGCTTTAACCGGTAGTGCATTGTATGCCGGTTGCAAATTATATAGTTCCCGACGCGCCTGCCGCCCTAAACTCAGCATATCCTTAAAACCACGATTAGTAATAAAAACCGTATTCACGCCTTTGCCTTCTAATACAGCATTGGTTGCAACAGTTGAACCATGCACGATATATAAATTATCGCTAGCGGCAAGTGTGGTAAGTTGTAAATCGCTTATCCCGGCAAGAATAGCCTGCTCAGGAGCCTGTGGAGTAGATAAAACTTTATGGGTTTGCAATTGGTTATTTTTAAGCAAAACAAAATCAGTAAAAGTTCCGCCAGTATCAACGCCTAAATAAATATTCATAGTGGCCGATTATAAAGGGTTTTCGCCAGTGTAATGCAGTGTAATGCAAAAAATATTACTGACACCCAATGAGGTGCCTTTTAAGTTATTCGGAAGATTCCAGCACCACTCGATTTCGCCCCTGATGCTTGGCCTGATATAAAGCATGATCCACCCGAGCGAGTAAAGTTAGATCTGTATCACCCTGCTGCCAGACAGCAACACCAATACTAACAGTAAGCGGAATAGCATAATCCTCAGCCTGAAAAGCTTTAGCATTAATACAGCCGCAAATTCGTTCGGTAATTTGTTTAGCAACCCCCATATCTGCACGAGGCAAAACAAGCAGGAATTCGTCACCGCCATAACGACCTAAGACATCACCACCACGCAGTACGGCTTTCATTCTTGCCGCCACATCCGTTAAAACCTGGTCACCAACAAGATGGCCATACTTATCATTAACCGATTTAAAGAAATCCAGATCGATCATTGCAACACAAAAACAATACTGCTTTTGCTCCGCCTTCTTTAAATTAGCCTGCAAATAATCCAGCACTCTGGCTCGGCTGGCAACCTGCGTTAATTCATCCAGACCAATTTTTGAAGTTAGCAACTGCCGCTCATCCATTAACGCATCAATTGAGCTATTCATATCACGTACTTTTTTAGTGTGATAGGCATCAATTGCCAGCGACATATCCAGTGCAGAAATTCTGGATACCAGCTTCATTAAAGGTAAAAATTGCCCGCTTTCCGAGGCAATACTTTTAACAATAAAATCAAACAGCAAATCATCTAATATCCGAAAAGCCATTAAGTAATAGCTCAGTGGTAAACCAATCAAGGCATGTACACGGCCAATCTGTAAGCGCTCTTCAAAGTATTCAGCTGTTTCAAGATTAACACCATACGATTGAAGATAAGCAAGCTGTGTTCTGTGCAAGCTATCAATTTCCCCATGTTCAAGCAAAAAGGCTTTGACCTCGGGAAAAGATAGCAGCGCCTCATAAAAATCTGCTACTATTTCCTCGCCATAAGGTTCGATTATCTTGCCATGCAACAGTTTAACCAGCGCAATATCCACAGCCGACAAACCCATCATCGCAACACGTAACTTTCGTTGTGCAGTGTTAAATCCGTACTTGTCGCAGAGCGTATTATGCATATAATCTACAAATAAATTTTATTTTTTCAAGATTAAAATAAGGTATATTAAAGCCTTATCGGCTAGTACCAAACTTAACTTAACTAAAAGTATAGAAAAATGATGTCGACTCCTTTACTGATGCATATTGAACATTTATCCCGCCATTACGGCGAGCTAAAAGCAGTGAATGCGGTTAATTTTGAACTGAACCGTGGAGAAGTTTTAGGCTTTTTAGGCCCTAACGGTGCAGGCAAATCCACTACCATGCAAATGATTACCGGCAATCTCGCCCCCACAGCGGGCAAAATCACTATTAATGGCCTCGACCTGCTCGACCAACCCAAACTAGCAAAAGCGGAAATCGGTTATCTGCCCGAACAGCCCCCTTTATACATAGAATTAAGTGTCGAAGAATATTTAAACTTTTGTGCAAAAATAAACGGCATTAACCGCGCCGCTCAAAGCGCCGCCGTCAACAAAGCCATTGAGCGTTGCGGGCTAGGTGAAGTGAAGTCACGTCTAATTTCAAACCTGTCAAAAGGCTACCAACAACGTACTGGCATTGCCCAGGCCATTATCCATACGCCTGCCATTGTGATCCTGGATGAACCCACGGTTGGGCTTGACCCTATCCAGATCCGCGAGATTCGTAAACTTATCCGTGAATTAGGCAAAGAGCACAGCGTCATCCTGTCTACCCATATTTTGCCAGAAGTACAAATGACCTGTGACCGGGTACAGATTATCAACAAAGGCCAACTGGTGTTTAGTGACTCTATCGACAATTTAAACCAGTCGATGCAGGCCACCAGCCTTATCGTTCAGTTTGAGAATAACCCGGACGATGCCATCCTCAGCGCAATTGATAATGTAGATAAAATTGAACACCTTGAAGACCGGCGTATTCGCATTCATTTTAATAGCGCGCCAGCGCAACAAAGCCCGGCAAAACAAATAGCAATAGAAGCGGTTAACAATAACTGGGGCTTACTGGAATTAAATCCCGAGCAAAAAACACTGGAGCAAATTTTTGTGGAAATCACTTCATCTGAATCAGTAACAGAAAAGGCTGAGCAACACACAACGGAGGATGCCGCATGAATATTTTAACCATTGCATCCCGTGAGCTACGCAGTTTATTTTTATCCCCACTGGCCTGGTCTATCCTTGGGGTTGTGCAATTTATTTTTGCTTATATTTTTCTCGCCCAGCTCAATACCTTTATACAGATTCAGCCACAACTGGCCAATATTGAAAATGCACCCGGTGCAACAGAATTTATCGCCACACCATTGTTTGCAACCTCGGCGATTATTTTTATGCTGGTAACACCTTTAATAACCATGCGGATAATTGCAGGCGAACGCACTAATAAAAGTCTGACATTACTATTTTCTGCGCCCCTGTCCATGACCGATATTATTCTTGGCAAGTTCCTTGGTGTTGTTGGTTTTCTGCTTTGCATGGCCGTAATGTTGGCGCTCATGCCCCTGTCGCTTGGTTTCAGCGGCAGCCTGGACTACGGTTTATTCTTTTCCGCCTGGTTAGGGCTGGTTTTACTTGTCTCAAGTTTCGCCGCCATTGGCGTTTATATGTCAAGCTTAACAACACAACCTACCGTTGCCGCTATCAGTACTTTTGGGGTGTTATTAATGCTCTGGATTCTCGACTGGTCGAGTGACAAAGTGGCCGATACGAATGCCAGTGGTGTGCTGGAATACGTTTCTATGCTGCGCCATTTTGAAGCTATGTCAAAAGGCTTATTCAGTTCAGCCGATTTTATGTATTTTATTTTAGTCTCTGCGACTTTTTTAATCTTGTCTATTCGACGTTTAGATGGTGATCGCCTGCAACGTTAAAAAAACAAAGAAATAACCAGCTCCGATCAGATTAAAAATTTATTAAGGTTTAAACATGGAAATAACAAAAAAAAATCGCCGCAATCTAAAACTGCAAAATATTACTTTTATTGTTCTATTTATTATCGCAATGGGCTTGCTTGCCTGGTTAACACAAAAATATAAATTTGAATCTGACTGGACTGCAACACAACGCAATACTTTATCTGCAGCCAGCATAGAATTACTGAAGAAAATAGAGGGTGATATTAGTATTACCGCCTTTGCGCGTGAAGCCGATGTTTCTCAACTGCGAACAGCAATAAAAGATCTTATTGGTAAATACCAGAAGCATAAAAAAAACATTGAGCTGGCTTTTATCAACCCGGAAATTGATCCAGCCACCACCCGTAAGCTAGGCATTCAGGCAGAAGGAGAAATGATCATTAGTCTGTCAGGCAGAACCGAGCATTTACTTTCAATAAAAGAACAGGATCTTACCAATACCTTACAACGGCTACTGCGCAGTGGTAACCATACGATTCGATTTTTAACCGGCCACGCCGAGCGCAACCCCAATGGCAAAGCGAACCACGACTATGAACTATTCACCAAAAGTTTGATGGCCAAAGGACTGCAAATAAGCACACTTAATCTAGCTGAAACACCGCTTATCCCGGAAAACACAACCACACTGGTCATCGCTGGCCCACAGATTAATTACCTGCAAGGTGAAGTTAAGCTGATTCAGGATTTTATTAAGCAAGGAGGCAATCTGCTATGGTTACAGGAACCTGGCAACCTTTACAAACTGGCTCCACTTGCAAAACAACTTAACATTGAATTTATTAAAGGTGTGATTGTTGATCCGACTACGCAAATGCTCGGTATTCCTGCAACCTCCGCACTGGCAGAAACTTATCCACCACATGCCATTACTCAAAACTTCACAGTAGGGACGCTTTACCCACACAGTGGTGGCTTAAAAGTACTGGATGCTAAAGATACTCACTGGCAAGCAACCCCATTGGTTCAGTCAACCAGCCGAAGCTGGCTGGAAGCCGGTAAATTGCAAGGGGTTGTTGAATTTAATGACTCGATTGATACCATGGGGCCCATTAATATTGCGCTGGTGATGGAAAAAAAATTAAGCAACGATAAAACCCAACGCGTGGTGGTGGTTGCTGATAGCGATTTTATATCAAATCAATACCTCGGTAATCTTGGTAACAAGGATATGGGGCTAAAGATTTTTAACTGGCTTAATAATGATGACAAACTGATCAGCATTGCCGCGACTACTGCGCCGGATCAACAGATACAACTTGACCCTACACTCTGGGCAGTCATTGGTTTATTCTTTCTTGCTGGCTTACCCGTTATTTTTATTGCCAGTGGTATAATTATCTGGCGAAAACGCCGCAATCGTTAAACATTTATTGCGTCACGTCTCCACTGAGTACGATGAATATATTATTTTCGTTATGCCCTTATCTGGTTAAAAAATAAATATGAACAAACGGAACATTACAAATCTCGCCCTGTTTCTTTTTATACTGATTGCAACCAGCTTTGCAGTATTAGATTCAACCAACAAAGACAAAGACAAAAAGCCTGCAATCACCTCACTTAAGCAGGCCGATATAATAAATATAACGGTTAAACGCCAGAATAAAAAAGAGATTTATCTTGAAAAACTAAATACTAAGTGGCGTTTGATATCACCCTACAATGTCCCCGCTAACCAGTTTCGCATGGACACTTTATTGCGTTTGGTCGAAACTTTACCACAGTCCACCTACCCGTTAAAAGAGACTACACCCTATGGCCTCGATACACCCATACTGGAAGTTATATTTAACAAAGGTATGCCCAATACTACAACCATTAAATTTGGTAACTCCGAACCACTAAAAATGCACCGCTATATCGCTGTTAATAAAAAACTCCACTTAACCACCGACACTTACTTTTATGCTTTAAATAGCGTAGCAACCGATTATATCGATCAAAAATTACTTGATAGTGATTTTAAAATAGTACAAATTGATTTACCTCAATTAAAGCTAAAGTTGGAAAATAATAACTGGCAGGCCATACCCGAACCCGAAAACTTCAGTGTTGACAGTGTTAATGAATTAATCAGTGAATGGAAAAATGTACAGGCTGTTGATATTAGCCCGATAAATATAAAAGAAAATTTTTTATATGAACAGACCATTTCACTTTACAGCAAAGATGCAACAAAACTTACATTTTATATTTTAAAAAATGATAAAGAGTTTATATTAGTTAACAAATTAAAAGGCTTGCAATACAGTTTTCCAAAAGAAAAACAAAAGCTATTGCTTAACTTGCCCGTTCTGGACTCTGTAGAATCTGAAACCATATCGTCAGATACACAGAAAAAATAAATATGCCGGAATTACCTGAAGTTGAAACCACCTGTAATGGCATTTCTAAACACCTGCTCAACAAGACTGTTGCCGAGGTAATTATTCGGCAACCTAAACTTCGCTGGCCTGTTCCTGCAAGACTAAAAAAAGAATTGCCCGGCTGTAAAATTATTTCCGTCAAACGTCGGGCAAAATATATTTTAATTGCAACAAAAACCGGCACCCTTATTCTACACCTTGGAATGTCCGGTAGCTTACGCATCGTAAAGGCTAGTACGCCCTTTGATAAACATGACCATTTTGATTTAGTACTAAAAAATGGCCAATGTTTGCGTTTACACGATCCACGTCGCTTTGGTGCTGTGCTCTGGACACAAAAACCGGTGCTGGAACACAAACTACTTAGCAAACTGGGGCCTGAACCTTTAAGCAGTGAATTCACAGCAAATGCTATTTTTAAACAATCACGCAATCGTAAAGTCAATATCAAACAATTTATAATGAATGCACATATCGTTGTGGGTGTTGGTAATATTTATGCAAGTGAAGCTTTATTTCTTGCTGGTATTCACCCACGCAAAACTGCTGGCAGCATTAGCCTGCCACGTTTTAAAAAACTGGTTAAATCCATTAAACAGGTTTTAACAGCCGCAATTAAACAGGGGGGCACCACCTTAAAGGATTTTACCCAAAGTGATGGCAAGCCCGGTTATTTTCAACAACAACTTAATGTTTATGGTCGAAAAAATCAGCCCTGCCTTGTTTGTAAAAAGCTGATAAGCCACTGTGTACTCGGGCAACGCGCAACTTATTACTGTACCCACTGTCAGAAATAGTAAGTTATATTATTGGTGACTTATGCAGAATCATTCGGATAACAAACCACTCTACAAACCGGCCGTTATTGGCTTTACCCTGATTATTTTTGCCATACTCGTTGCCATGTCCGGTCCTTTGGGTAGCCGTATAGGCTGGTGGAATTTCGACACAGCTGTCATTATTCTTCAATGGGCCGCTTATAGCGGATTAGCAGCGGCGGTTTTATGTTTGTCTGGATTATTCATGGCATACCCCGGCAGTAAACGCCGTGGTTTTATGTTTAGTCTACTGGGTTTACTTATTATTGTACCAATGATTTTATTTTTGCAGTCATGGCAAGAAGCAAAAGAAACCCTGCCACCGATTCAGGATATTACAACTAACACAGAAAGTCCGCCTGAATTCTGGTATGCACCCAATTCACGTGTCTATGGCGGTGTAGGAATAGCGGCCTGGCAGGAAGAAGCCTACCCTGACATCCAGCCCTTAATCCTGCCGATACCCATTGATAAAACATATGACATTGTCATTGAGGTTATACGCGACAAAGGCTGGCAACTTTATGAACCCAGCAGAGCAGAAATGCACATCGAAGCAACTGACACCACATTCTGGTTTGGCTTTAGTGATGATGTCACTATTCATATTACTGCAACAGAAGATGGCGGTAGCCGAATCGACATGCGCTCAACATCACGGTTTGGTGGTGGAGGTGATGGCGGCACTAATGCAAATCGGATCCGTTCATTTTTTAAAGCCGTGGTAAAACAGGCCAATCGCAAGTAAGTACTTCGTGTTGCTGTCATTTCTTCCTGGATAACAACGAATAATAATAATACTATACACTCCCTACATCGCACTAAATTAGTGCGGTAAATTTTAATATCTGACTATTAAAGTCCAGAATACATTTGCCGATATAACATTTCCAGGCTATGTATTTCCCTCGGGCTGAAGCCAATGCTTCTCACTAGACCTTCTCGCAGACAGTTATGACAGGAATCAAAATATGCTCGCTAAATTAAAATTTAATGGACTGTACTGGAAACTGGTTGCCCCCATTAGCACAATCCTCGCTTTATCAATTATTGCGCTTACGTTATATATTCCCGGGCAAATCAAGCAACAATCCATTGTTGGCGCAACCGAATCTGCCCAGCAAACCGCTACGCAATTTAAAGTGCTTCGAAAATATTATGTGCAAAATATTGTGCGCAAGGTGAAAGCCGGTTCCGACATGAAACCCGCTATTAACCATAAAAATAACCCAAAAGCCTTCCCGTTACCGGCCACCATGATCCATGATATTAGCGCGCTATTAAAAGATAAGGGAACAACAGTTAACCTCTATAGTGCCTTCCCCTTTCCTAATCGAAAATCACGCACACTCGATGAGTTTCAATCGTCATCCTGGGTCTTTCTGACTAAAAACCCGAACGATGTTTATGTTAAAGAAGTTGAACAGGATGGAAAATACATCGTGCGTGTTGCCGTTGCCGACAAAATGGTTGCCCAAGGTTGTGTCAATTGCCATAACGCACATCCGGACACACCCAAAAATGACTGGAAAATGGGCGATGTTCGAGGAATACTTGAAATCAATAGTGACATCAGCAATCAGGTTTCAGCAAGTGCTTACCTTAGTAATAAAATAACTTCAGTACTGATTCTTATGCTACTTATAACGGTAATGGCCGTCTATTTTGTGTATAAAAAATCCATTGCCAAACCCATTGCATCGTTGCAAAAAGGCATCGATGAGCTTGCGTCTGGTAACACCGATCTAACCAGACAGCTTGATGTTAAAGGCAAGGATGAAATTGCCAGTCTTGCTTCAGGTTTTAATAATCTGATAACCAGCCATAAAGATTTTGTTACTAATATACATGGCTCTGCACAGCAACTTAAAAATGCAGCTTTATCTATGACTGATGTAACCCGTTCTGCACAAGAAGACTCACACCAGCAGAATCTACAAATTAATAATATTGCAACAGCAATTAATGAAATGTCATCGACCGTACAGGAAATCGCCAAAAAAACCAGTGATGCAGAAGCATCTGCTCAAAATGCTGAACAATCGGCACTCTCAGGGCAAAAAATAGTACAGGATAATATTAACATTATTAAAACCCTTTCAGATGATGTCAAACACGCAGCGACAGTTATACAAGCCTTAAAATCAAATAGCGAAAGTATCGGCTCGGTACTCGATGTTATTAAAGGTATTGCAGAGCAAACAAATTTACTCGCACTGAATGCAGCTATTGAGGCAGCACGGGCAGGTGAACAAGGCCGGGGGTTTGCCGTTGTGGCAGATGAAGTTCGAACCTTAGCCAGTCGTACTCAGGAATCAACCATTGAGATTCAGGCAATGATTGAGGCTATTCAAAATGGTACGCTCGATGCCGTTTCAGTTATGGATAAAGGGGTCGAAACAGCAACTGCAAGCGTTGAACAGGCAACCAGCACTGAAGGTTCGTTAGACGTTATCACCCGATCTGTGGTTAACATCTCGTCCATCAATACTCAGATCGCGACTGCACTTGAAGAGCAAAGCGTTGTATCAGAAGAAATTAACAAGAGCATTCACACTGTCAATGAACTGGCTGCAAATGGTGATAACAACGCATCAAAAATTAATACTGCCGGCACAGAACTAAATCAACTTGCAGAAAATCTGAACACGCTGGTAGGGCAGTACAAAATATAACACGCACAATTTATTTAATAACAAGCGCCAAACCCTCACCACGTGGGTCACTGGCTGCCATCATTTTATTGTTTTGGTTAATAATAAGTTGCATATTTCCATATCTTCCACGCAGTTCTTTTAGTGTGTGTTGCATCAGTTCTAAAGCTTTACGCACTTTATAAGGCATGGAACCTTTCTCAATTTGAATTATATCGGGCAGATACTGATGATGATAACGTGGCTTATTGACAATGGCCGCGACAGATTTGCCTTCTGTAAACCCTAGAATGCCATGCAGCACCATAGTGATAATACGGCTGCCACCGGGCGTGCCGATCACAGCATAATCACTGTTATTGATATTTTCGACTATCGTTGGCGACATGCTCGATAGCATTCGCTTGCCTGGGGCAATCGCATTGTTCTTATTACCCACTAGACCATAAACATTTGGCGTGCCTGGTTTAGATGAAAAATCATCCATCTCATCATTCAACAGCACACCGGTTCCCGGCGGCATAAAAGCCGAGCCAAAAGGATAATTAACACTTAACGTTGCTGAGACTTTATTACCTTCTTTATCAACAACCGAAAAATGTGTTGTGTGCCGCCCTTGTGGAACAGGCGCGGCTGCTTTTAAATCTGAACTTGGTGTTGCGGTTTTTACTGTCATTGTTTTTACCAGCTTTTTAGCATAGGACTTGCTAACCAGTTCGTTTACCGGGATAGAAATAAAATCGGGATCGCCCAGAAACTCGGCACGATCCCGATAAGCACGGCGCATCGCCTCAACCAGCAGATGAATGCGTTGTGCCGGTTGCATTTTTTCCAGGTCATAGTGTTCCAGTATATTCAACATGGTAACCAACGCAATCCCACCTGAAGAAGGGGGTGCAGCCGATATAATCCTGTAGTTCTTATACTGACCAACTATTGGCTGACGTTCTTTAACCTGATATGAAGCTAAATCTTTAAGGCTCCATATACCGTTAGCAGCCTGTACGCCTTTAACTAACGCCTTTGCAACATCACCCTGATAAAAACCGGCATGCCCATGTACTGCTATCGCTTCTAATGTTTTTGCCAAATCAGGCTGTTGTACAAGATACCCCGGATAAGGCACTTTATTACGGTATAAAAATACTTTTGCAGCTGCAGGTGACTGCCTTAATGCTTTAAGACGAAAATTAACCATTCGCCGATAAAGCGATGTCACCCTAAAACCTTTTCTGGCCACTTGAATAGCCGGTACGAGTGACTTGCTTAACGGTAACCGGCCATACTTTTTAGCAATATGAACTAACGCAGCCGGTTCGCCCGGTATACCTGCCGCAAGCGCACCATTGATGGATAAACCTTTTATAACATTGCCTTGCCTGTCCTGATACATCGTTTCGTTTGCTGACAATGGAGCCGTTTCACGACCATCAATCATAATAGTTTTTTTAGTTTTTGCATCCTGCAACAGCCAGAAACCCCCGCCCCCCAGACCTGAACCAAACGGTTCAACAACAGCCAGTGTTGCGCTAATGGCAACAGCAGCATCAAAAGCATTACCGCCTTGCTTTAAAATTTGTTCGCCTGCTCGTGTTGCTATTGGGTGGGCTGTTGCAATCGCAGCCTGACCTGATGAGCTGGCTTGAACAACAGAATAATTAAATAATAAAAATGTGCTAATAAGTAAATAAAATAAATAGAGTGACTTTGGGATGGAATTTTTCATTAGCAAGCCTTTTTTAACTTGTCATTGCAAGCCATAGCGTGGCAATGGCAAACATTATTATACTCTATAAGAAATTAATCCCTTCCAACGAGTACTTTATATTTTGCCATCAGCTCATCCTGGGTTTCCTTGTGACTTGGGTCAACCAAAATACAATCAACCGGACAAACCTCAATGCATTGTGACACTTCAAAGTGACCAACACATTCGGTGCACAAGTCAGGATCAATATCATAAATTTCTTCACCTTGCGTAATAGCACCGTTTGGACATTCCGGTTCACATACATCACAATTTATGCATTCGTCAGTTATAAATAGCGCCATGGTATCTCTTGGATTAAAAAAAATGGGTTGGGAAAGTCTATTTTAGCCTAATTGTGCTTTTAACGCAGCCACAACTTTCGGATTAACGAATTGGGATACATCGCCACCAAGACGGGCAATTTCCCGTACCAGACTTGAGGATATAAAGGTGTACTGTTCAGCGGGGGTTAAAAAGACCGTTTCAACCTGATCACTTAGATGGCGGTTCATACTGGCAAGCTGGAACTCGTATTCAAAGTCGGACACCGCACGCAAACCACGCAAAATAATAGTCGCCTCTTTTTGCTTCATAAACTCGACCAGTAAAATATCAAATCCGCAAACCTCAACATTCGCCAGCGGACTTAAAATATCCGATGCCAGGGCAACCCGTTTATCCAGGCTAAAAACAGGTGATTTGCTGGTTGCTTTTGCCACCGCCACAATCACTTTGTCAAACAAATGCGTTGCACGCTCAATAAGGTCGGTATGGCCATTGGTAATGGGATCAAAGGTGCCAGGATAAATTGCAATTTTTTTCATAGCTGAATTATAGAGTACTTTCTATTCTTTTATAAACAGATAATACGCCACATCACCGGCTTTTTTGCTACGGTGCTCGCTCCAGTTATCAGGAACAGGGGGTAATTCCTCTTTTGAATGTGCTTCCACGTAAATCATTGCACCCGAATTAAGGCTATCAGTCTCGGATAAAATACCAAAACATTGTGCTAATAGATCAGAGGCAAAAGGTGGATCAAGAAAGATCACATCAAACTTCTGTGTATTGCGTTTTAAAAAACCAGCCGCATCGGTCTGCAAAAAAATGCCGCTTGTTGTTTTTAATAAAGCGGCATGCTGTTTTAATGTTGAAATTATTTTTGGGTCACTGTCGCACATCGTAACTGAAGCCGCACCACGCGATAGTGCTTCAAAACCCAAAGCACCACTACCAGTAAACAGATCCAGACAATTTGCGCCTTGAATAACCGGTACCAACCAGTTAAATAATGTTTCCCGAACCCTGTCCGGTGTTGGCCGAATTGCCTCTACTTTTGGGAAAGATAATTTACGACCACGCCATTGCCCTCCAATAATACGTAAGCTGTTTTTACTTGCCTGCGCCATACACTGCCTGCTTTTTATTTCTTATTGGCTTTCCCAACAGTAACAGTGATTAATTTATCTGGGTGAATACGGCGCTTAAACGCATCTTTAATCATGTCAACTGTCACCGCATTCACTTTATCATTAAAAGTACTTAAATAATCCAGTGGTAAATTATAAAAACCGATAACCGCTAAATATTCAGTAATGTCTTTATTGCTGTCAATCCTTAGTGGAAAACCACCGGTTATGTTTTTCTTTGAATGGGTTAACTCTTCAGCTGTTGGCCCCTGGTCGATAAACTCACGCAATAATTTGTCCAGAATGTCCAGCGCCTGCTGTGTATTTTCATTGCGTGTTTGTAAACCCATAATAAAAGGCCCCACACCAAGCATCGGTGCAAAATAACTGTAACTGCTATAAGCCAATCCGCGTTTCTCGCGTATTTCCTGCATAATGCGCGAACCAAAACCACTGCCACCTAAAATATGGTTACCCACATATAAACTGTAATAATCGTCATCACCACGCTTCATGCCTGGCTGGCCAACTAGAATATGGGTTTGCGTTGAGGCATATTCTTTATGTATCTTTTGTGCTTTTTCCGGCATCACTAATTCAGGTAATTTTTCAGCTGCTTTACCACTCGTTAATCCTGCTGTTATATCTTCCACTAATGCATCTGCCTGTTTTTGATCGACATCACCCACAATCGCAATTGTTAAATTATTCGCAACATAATAACGCTTATAAAATTCTTTTAACCCATCAATACTGATAGCTGACACAATATCTTTTGTACCAATTGTTGGCTGTGCATAAGGATGGCCTTTAAAGATTGCCGCATAAAATGCCTTGCTGGCAATACTGCCGGGGGACTGTAATTGATTCTGAATGGCTATCAATTGCTGTGCTTTCTGGCGTTTTACTTCATTCGGTTTAAATGCAGGCTGAGACACCACGACCTTAAAAGTTTCTATCGCCTGTGCTAATAACTTTTTATCCGTTAAGCTACGTAAACTGATAATCGCCATATCACGTAACGCTGATGTTGAAAACCTTGCTCCAACTTCTTCAAAGCGCTCGGCAATGTCATCGGTTGACCATTGGCCGGCACTTTGTGACAGCATCGTATTGGTTAATTGCGCAATGCCCGGCTGGGTCTTATCTCGCGCACTGCCAGCATTAAAAACCAGACGAATATCAATCATTGGTAACTGCGGTGCATGCACAAACATCACTTTTGCACCTTTTGATGATTGCCATGTCTGAATCTTGACGCCTTCACCCTGACTACTTGTTACAACAGTCTTATCATTTTCGTTTTCTTTAGAACATGAAACCGAAACAAAGCCAATCAGTAAAAAAAGAAACAGATTACGTAATACCATTATATTATTCCTGAAAAACATGTTCATATACCATCCTAATCAATCTATGTCATTGCTTCGCTATCGCTCGCAATGACCAACTTATACTCTTTTCCTTAATTTATATTATTTGTTCTTTTGTGGTTCTAATATCGCAACCGTCTTCTGTGTATCTTTAAAATATTTTTTTGCCACCGCTTGCACCTGCTCAGCGGTTACTGCACGAATTTTGTCAGCGTATTCATCTGCCATTGTCCATGGCAAACCCACTGTTTCTAACTGCCCGAGTATCATGGCCTGATAGAAAATAGAATCTCTTTCATAAACTTTACCAGCTACTACTTGTGCCTTAACCCGTTGTAACTCTTTTTCTGTTACACGTTCAATTTTTACTTTTTCCATTTGTTTGTACAGAGCCTTTTCGACATCGGCAACAGTAAATTTAGCTGAAGGAATGGCATCAAATATAAACAAACCCGCCTGGCGTGAAATTATGTCATAGCTTACATCGACGCTGGCTGCCATTTGCTTTCCACGCACCAGTTCTTTTGGTAAACGTGCACTATCTCCACCACTAAGTATCCCTGCCAACACTTCCAGTGCATACGGTTCCCAGTCTTCTTTAATGGTATTTAACGATGGTACTTTGTAGCCAATAAGTAAATACGGCAGTTTTGCGGGTACCTTTACTGTTAGTCGGCGTTCACCGTATTGTGGTGCTTCAATACGTGGTTTTAATTCAGGAATATTCTCGCTTCGTTTTAACGGGCCGTAATATTTTTTCGCCAATGCAAATACTTCATCAGGTTTAACATCACCCACAACAATTAAGGTTGCGTTATTCGGCGCATACCATTTTTGATACCACGCTCTTAAGTCGGCTACTTTCATATTTTTAAGATCATCCATCCAGCCAATAATAGGATGGTGATAAGGGCTGCTGATATATGCAATGGCATTGAACTGCTCGTAGGTGAGTGAGCGAGGCTTGTCGTCGGTACGCATTCGCCGCTCTTCCATCACCACCGGTAATTCTTTGCTAAATTCTTCTTCCGGCAATGTCAGGTTACGCATTCGATCCGCTTCCAGTTCAAAGCTCACCGGTAAACGACTTTTTTCCAGTTGCTGGAAATAGGCAGTATAGTCTTTGCCAGTAAATGCATTTTCACGCCCACCGTTTGCCGCAATCACTTTGGAAAATTGCCCTGGCGCCAGCTTCTTGGTACCTTTGAACATCATATGTTCCAGCACATGCGATAAACCGGTGGAGCCACCCACCTCATAGCTGCTACCCACCTTGTACCAGATTTGTGCAACCACAACCGGTGCACGATGATCAGGTTTAACCAGAATCTTCAAACCATTATCCAGCGTGGACTCAAAAATTTGTGGCTTGGTGGGTGATGCGTCGGCCATCGCAGCAACGCCCAAACTTAACAACAGCAGTGTTATCCCCCACTGCACGACTGGGCGAATAAATGGGTGTGTAATAGACAATTGCTTATTCATATAAAACCTTTAAATTATTCTATATTATACTAACGGCAAGCCGGTTAGTTTGATAGGATGGATATTTTAAATAATAGTAACAATCCTACGACTTAATAAACAATGTTTAGTTTCAAAAAATCAAAATTAAAAACAGAAGAAGAAAACGGGAAAAATAATGGCTTTTTCGGGCGTTTAAAGCAGGGGCTGTCACGCACTCGCGGCAACCTGACTGATAACCTGAGCAGCATTTTCAGTGGCAAAACCATTGATGCGGACTTGCTCGAAGAAATCGAAGATACTCTGATCATGGCGGATATTGGCGTAAATGCCACTCACCAGATCATTGGCGATTTGCAACAACGCCTGTCACGTAAAGAACTTAAAAATGCCACCGCACTCAATACCGCGCTACGCGAAAATATGGCGGCAATTTTACAACCCTGTGACAATGCTCTAATTATCCCTGACAACACCCACCCGTTTGTAATCCTGGTTGCGGGCGTGAATGGCGTGGGCAAAACCACCACTATTGGCAAACTTGCAAAACGCCTGCAACAAGGTGGCCAGTCGGTAATGCTGGCAGCAGGCGATACCTTTCGTGCTGCGGCGGTTGAGCAATTAAAAACCTGGGGCGAGCGCAATGACATTCCCGTCATCGCGCAAGCACAGGGCGCCGACAGCGCATCGGTAATTTTTGATGCTTTTGAATCGGCTAAAGCGCGTAATATTGATGTGCTTATTGCTGACACCGCCGGTCGCTTACATACCCAGTCACACTTAATGGATGAACTTAAAAAAGTCATTCGGGTGTTAAAGAAGATAGACCCGGATGCACCGCACGAAACCTTACTGGTCGTTGATGCCGGTACCGGGCAAAATGCTCTCAGTCAGGCCGAGCAGTTTAATCAGGCGGTGGACTTAACTGGCATTTGCTTGACCAAGCTCGATGGTACCGCCAAAGGCGGGGTGATTTTTTCTATCGCGCAAAAATTAAAATTACCGATTCGTTTTATTGGCGTGGGCGAAGGCATTGACGACTTACGTGTCTTCGATGCCAATGAATTTATTAATGCCTTATTTACTGATGAAGACACACCGCAATGATTAGATTCAGTCATGCCTCCAAACGTTACCCCGGCGGCTATGATGCCTTACAGGACATTAACTTTCACCTTGCCCCCGGTGAAATGGCTTTTTTAACTGGCCATTCCGGTGCAGGAAAAAGCACCTTGCTCAAACTAATTGCATTAATTGAACGCGCCAGTCGTGGTCAGGTAATTGTCAATGGCCAGAACCTGGCAAAAATTCCCCGCCGTAAAATTCCTTATCACCGTCGTAATGTTGGAATGATTTTTCAGGATCACCAACTCCTGTTTGATCGCACTGTATTTGATAATGTGGCCTTGCCACTGGTGATTAGTGGTTTATCACATCACGAAATTGGTAAAAAAGTACGCGCCTCTCTCGATAAAGTCGGCTTGCTTAATAAAGAACGGGCTTACCCCATTACACTCTCTGGCGGCGAACAACAACGTGTAGGGATTGCACGCGCGGTAGTCAACAAACCCCCGCTGCTGTTAGCCGATGAGCCCACCGGTAACCTCGACCCGGAGCTGTCGCGCGAAATAATGAGTATCTTTGAGCAGTTTTCACAAGTGGGGGTAACCGTACTGATAGCAAGTCATGATATCGATTTGATTACTCACTTACCTTATCGTGTTTTAACCTTAAAAAATGCCCGCCTAAGCAACGATTCCGGCAGCCATTCTTCACAAACAGCAGGCCAGTATTAATATGGGCAACTGGCTACACACTTATTTATTAAGGCACTTGCAGGTATTCTTTTATAGCCTTGGCCAGCTAACCCGCAGCCCTCTGTCATTATTAATGACCTCGGCTGTTATTGGTATTGCACTTGCCTTACCAACAGGGTTACATATTATTTTAAAAAATATGCAAAATATCAGTGGCGACCTCGACAGCGCCGCACAAATTTCCCTGTTTCTGAAAAAATCCACCAGTGACGCACAAGCCCAACAACTTATACAGCAGTTAAAAGGCATGCCACAAATCAAGAAAATAAATTATATTTCGCGTGAACAGGCCTTGCAGGAATTTAAACGCCTGTCGGGGTTTGGTAATGCATTAAAGGCGTTGGAAAAAAATCCACTGCCGGCAGTTATTGTTGTACAGCCTTCGCTGTCACAATCAAATGCGCTTTCAAATACAGCGGCTACTCAACAACTCCTCGAACAGTTACAAAACAAACCCTATGTTGATATTGCGCAACTCGATATGCAATGGGTAAAACGCCTCTACACTATCATGGATATTATTCGCCGTGGCGTGATTATTTTATCAGCATTACTTGCCCTGGCAGTGTTGCTGGTTATTGGTAACACTATCCGACTCGCAATACAAAACCGCCGCGATGAAATTGTAATTATAAAACTCATTGGCGGCACCGACACCTTTATTCGCCGCCCCTTTCTTTATACTGGTTTCTGGTATGGCTTGTTTGGTGGCCTGATCGCGCTACTTTTAGTGATGACATCGTTACTGTTGCTCAGCGACCCAATCGAGGCACTTACCCAATCTTACGAAAGCCGGTTTTCAATGCAAATTATTGACTTCAATAGCACCGTCTGGCTTATTGGCGGCAGCATATTACTTGGATTGTCTGGTTCATGGGTTGCAGTTGAGCGCCATTTACGCGAAATTGAACCGACATAATGTATTATTTACGCTACACTCAATAATAATTATTGCAATGTTAGTTTAAGTACGTACCCAGAAAAACCATGCCTGAAAAAATAAAAAGAATAATGATCGTTGACGGTTCATCCGTCTCCCGTACCCTGCTTACCCGCATGTTAAACGAAGAACTCACCAACACCGAGGTTATCGGTGTTGACTCGGCCGAAGCCGCACTGGCCAAAATGGAAGAATACAGCTTTGACCTTATCACAACGGCCTTGTTGCTCCCCGATATGGATGGCCTGGGCTTAAGCCGCACGATTCGGGATTCGAACAAACATACCTATACCCCTGTTATTGTGGTATCTGGCGATGCTGACTCCCGGCTGCTGCGCGAAGGTTTTGAAGCCGGCGTTACCGACTACTTTGACAAGTCCGATGGCTATAAAGCCTTTGGTACCTTTATCCGCTCGTTTATGCAGCGCAATTCCGGCCTGGTTGGTAATATACTCTACGTTGAAGACAGCAAAACAGCGGCCGCCGTCACCATCAAAATGCTGGAAAAGCAGGGTTTAAAAGTCACCCACGTAACCACCGCAGAAGAAGGCCTCACTATATTGGTTTCCAATGAGGACAATGGCATTAATGACTTTGATCTGGTCATTACCGACTTCTACCTGATGGGTAAAATGACCGGTGGCGACCTGCTCCACGCTATCCGCGTAAAGCTGCACCATTCCCAGCAGGAATTACCGGTACTGGTTTTAACCAGCAGCGATGACGAGCAAACCCAGGTGGAAGTTTTCCATGCCGGTGCCAACGACTTTGTAACCAAACCACTGATTGAACAGGTCATGATTGCACGGGTTCGCGCCTTATTGCTGATTAAACACCAGTACAATGCACTTAAACTGCAAGCCGAAACCATGCGCTGGATTGCGGCCACCGACAGCTTAACCGGTGTGCGCAGCAAGCGTTATCTGCTCGACAATGGCGAAAATTACCTGCGGGAGTCACAGCAACCCGTCTGGGGGCTTCTTATTGATATAGACCACTTCAAACACATTAACGATAGCCTCGGGCATATCACCGGCGACCATGTACTGGCTGATTTAGGGGTTAAACTTGACAGCCTGTACCCTGACGATATGGTCGTGCGTTTTGGTGGCGAAGAATTTTGTATCCTGTTCCGTGAAGACGACTACGAAAATGCGATACGCCGTGCCGAGGACTTACGCGCATCAATCGAAGAGCTTAAACCCGGCGGTGTTGATATTACCGTGAGCATTGGCATGTGTTGCAGTGACGATCACCCCAACCAGCCACTTAGCCGCTTCCTCAGTCTGGCCGACAAAGCGCTGTATTTTTCCAAGGAAAATGGCCGCAATCAGGTGTCGGTCAATACTGTCGAAGGTCCTTTACAAATCAACGCTGCAGCCCTGCAATCTGCCAGTTAAATGATGAGTTAGTCCAAACGGGCATATTTTAAGTAATTGATTTAAATCAGTAAAATGGCCTGTTTTTTCTTATATTTAGACTGAACTTAATCAAATATTGGCACTCCAACTCTGCGAGTGCTAAAATACGATTAATTTACGATTTGAGGTATAAAAACCCGATGAAGAACGAACTACAACTTGCGATTCCCTTAGGTGATTTGACCGCGTACAACACAGCAACACGGCAGATTCCTATTTTAAGCGCCGAGCAGGAACATGAACTTGCCGTACGCTTATATGAAGAGAACGACTTAAAAGCAGCACAAAAGCTAGTGGTATCACATCTGCGCTTTGTCGCACATATCGCACGCAGCTATGCTGGTTATGGCTTGTCCGAAGCCGATCTTATTCAGGAAGGCAGTATCGGTTTAATGAAAGCGGTAAAACGCTTTAATCCATATAAAGGTGTTCGACTGGTTTCATTTGCGGTTTACTGGATACGTGCCGAAATTCATGAATTTGTATTACGGAACTGGCGCATTGTAAAAATTGCCACAACCAAAGCACAACGTAAACTATTTTTTAACCTGCGCAGCTCTAAAAAACGCCTCGCATGGTTTAATAAAGAAGAAGCAGAATCGGTTGCAAAAGATCTTGGCGTCAGCACAAAAGATGTTTACGAAATGGAATCACGCTTAACCGGTAGCGACATTGGCTTTGACAATAGCAATGACGATGATGACTCTGATTTTGTTTATCCATCGCCTGCAACCTATCTTGAAGATATCAGCCACGAACCATTGGCCTCTATCGAAGAAGATAACCACAACGAATATGAAAATACACGATTAAAAAATGCACTACAAACACTGGATGAGCGCAGCCAGGACATTGTTAAACGCCGCTGGTTAGATGAAACCAAATCAACTTTACAGGATCTTGCCAGTGAATACAGCATTTCAGCTGAACGTATTCGTCAGCTCGAAAACAATGCGATTAAAAAACTGCGCCTTGCCATGGCTTAACTATTTAAAAACAAAATATTATTGCTAACAAAAAAGCCCATTTATTAAAGTGGGCTTTTTTATTACCTGAAATAATCGCTCCTAGCTTATGACTCTAAGGTATCTCCACGAATTTCCAGGAAAAACTAATCAGAAACCATAGCTTAAAAATATAGGTATCATAGTGGAATAAAGTGCCACCATTGCGAAGGAACAAAGTGACGGCAGCAATCTCAAGTTGATAACATTTAATCATTAGATTGCCGCGTCAACACTAAATTTCGTGGGGATCCCTCGGCTTATGACTACGGCTTCATTCAAAGAAGCCATTAAAAATAATAGAATAGAACTTTTTTATAAATAAGAGTCTGACCAATGAAACAGACACACTAGAAAAATGAAAAGTACCCCACTCCTTTCAGCATTGCTAATAAAATATTGAGGTAACATATAATGCCATTAGTAAATATAAAAGATATGCTTCAACATGCCTATGACAACCAGTATGCCGTAGGTGCATTTGACCTGATAAATCTGGATTTTTTGCAAGGTATACTGCAAGCGGCCGAAGAAATGCAGGCACCTGTTATTTTAAGCCTGGCTGAATCCCACTTTGAACATTTTGACTTTGACCTGCTTATGCCAGCCGTTGAGTCAGCTGCCAGGCGTGCCTCTATTCCTGTCGCCATTCATTTTGATCATGGACATAGCTTTGACTCCGCAGTCAAAGCAATACGGCTTGGGTGCAATAGCATAATGGTAGATGCATCTGAATCCTCTTTAAACGACAATATTGAAATAACAAAAAAAATTGTATCAATGTCTCATGGTTGCGGCATCGCTGTAGAAGGTGAACTCGGTTATGTTCCGGGGGTTGAAGGTGAAGATGCAAAACATCACCCGGGGGAAATATGTTACACCACGGTAGAAGATGCAAAAACTTATCTCGAAAATACCCATATCGATTTTCTTGCCGTTTCAATCGGAACAGTTCATGGACGACTGCAGGGAAAAGCTAATCTTGACTTTCAGCGGCTTAAAGAAATTAATCAGGAACTTGGGATCCCTTTGGTTATTCATGGAGGAACGGGGCTTGATGATGAGCAATTTAAGCAACTTATTCAGAACGGTGTAGCAAAAATAAATTACTACACTGCTTTAGCAGATGTTGCAGCGCAACAAATTAAACATAATAGTTCGAGCTCAGAAAAAATATCTTACACTGATAATATGAAAGGAGTAACAGCAGCCATTGCTAACGAAGTAATGCACTGCATAAAACTATGGGGAAGCGCAAAAAAAGCTGGGGAAGTGCTGGCATACTGTCAGCCCTGGAAATCAGTTGAGCATTTAATTATTTATAATGTGGAAGGCATAAACAGCACTAGCGCTAAAGAAATGATAACTGAGGGTTATACCATACTCTCCTCAATACCGGGTGTGCGCTCAATATTTGTGGGCGAAACAATAAAAAAAGAGGCACAGTACCAATATACCTGGCTTGTACGATTTTGCCACCCGTCAGTTATTGACACCTATAGAGAGCATCCTGAGCATGTTGCTTTTGCTGATAATTTATTCAGGCCTGTTGCTGGTAACCGTATAAGTATAGATTATCTGGAATTACCTGTTTAAAAATTAATATTTAAGTGAGATAGTACTGCAAGTTGCCATGCTAGAAATCTCGGGGGGCCTCAATTAGTATCAGGCGCACAAACAAGAACCGCCCTCCGCGCCGTTGAAAAACAGTTAAGAATATTCGACGAATACCGAACCTACATCTTGATTTAGCCCTGGGACTGAATCATCCCGTAGGTGGTATCACACATAGGTATTTTTAAGGAGGCTCTGTTTGAGCCTGGAATCAAGCCAAATATCATATATGGAACCTCTGTAGGTTCTTTGCCGTACTATAAAATTAAAACTCCCCCCAGAAAAAATTAGAGCCATAGACTAAGTTTATAAAAAGACTGCCTTTTATGTCGTCCTTTTAACTCAAACGTTCTATAGTATTATTAACAGCCAAATACAAAGTTATGTTAATCAATAGCACAGAAATCAAAAATACAGATACTTATCTTAAGAAAAGTATTTATGATTCACTTTCTTATTTTAAGGTCGACTCCAGTAAAGGGCTCTCAAGCACGGAAGCTCAGGAAAGGCTGAATTATTTTGGTGATAATGAGATAGATGAAAAAGAAGAGCCTCTTTGGCACCGAATTCTTCGGCGTTTCTGGGGACCTATCCCGTGGATGATTGAGATTGCTGCCCTGCTCTCTGCATTTGTGCAAAGGTGGGAAGACTTTATCATTATATCCATCATGTTACTGGTTAATGTAGGGCTTGATTTTTTTCAGGAACATAAAGCACTGAACGCGCTTAAAGCATTAAAGCAGAAACTTATTTTTGAAGTGCGCGTATTACGTGATGGAAACTACCAGTTAGTACCGGCTCGGGCACTGGTTCCCGGTGATATTATCAAGCTGCGTATCGGTGATGTACTCCCTGCTGATGTGCAGTTACTTAAAGGTGACTACCTTTCTATTGATGAATCTTCACTCACAGGAGAATCATTACCCGTTACCAAACGTCAAGCAGATATTGCGTATAGTAGTACGGTGATAAAACAGGGGGAAATGCAGGCACTCGTTGTTAACACCGGCCGCCATACCCGTTTTAATGCTGTGATTTCCCTGGTGGCCAAGGCTTCCTTGGAGGAACGTAGCCATTTCCAGAAAATGGTGATGAAAATTGGTAACTTCCTTATCTTTATCACCCTGGTACTGGTTGCGCTCATTCTGGTTGTTGGACTATTTCGTCATGAAGAACTTCTTGAAGTTGCTCGATTCTCTCTGGTATTGACGGTTGCCGCCATACCTGTTGCATTACCTGCCGTTCTTTCCGTTACGATGGCTGTTGGCGCAGTCAGTCTTGCAAAACGGCAAGCCATTGTTTCTCGATTGACTGCAATTGAAGAGCTTGCTGGTGTCGATATATTTTGCTCAGACAAAACAGGTACATTAACAAAAAATAAGATGCAGGTTGCTGAGCCAATGCTATTTAGTGGCATCAGTGAAAAAGAATTGTTTACCTATGCGGTGCTTGCTTCCAACATTGACAACCATGACCCGATTGAAATCCCGTTATTTCATTATCTGGATAAAAATTATCCTGACAGCAATTGGCAACAATGGGAAAAACAAAAAATAACTCCCTTTGATCCCGTTAAAAAGTTTACCTCAGCAGAGGTAATATACCAGGGTGAGAATATTCATATTTATAAAGGCGCACCTCAGGTTATTCTGGAGATTGCAGGAACTTCCGAAAACGAATTAATTACCATTAACAATAGCATTAATTTATTTGCAAGCAAAGGTTACCGAACGCTGGCCGTGGCAATTAAAAAAGCTAAAGATAATATTAAGCTCATTGGTTTAATTCCTCTTATTGATCCGGAAAGGGAAGATTCTGCACAAGTGATCCAGTCAATGAAGGATCATGGTGTTCAGGTAAAAATGATTACCGGGGATAATATTGCGATTGCCAAAGAAATTGGACGTCGGCTTGGCTTAAACACACGAACAATGCGCGCCAAAGAACTGGAAGGTAAAAGTAGTAACCAGTTGCTGGATCTTTCCAGGGCACTGAGTTCTGCAATTTATCAACGACTGTATCCTGAAGCTTCTCAGGAAGCAGCTCAAAAATTTTCCACAGATGTCATGCAGAGCCTGGAGGAGATTTATGATGTTAACTCATTACAACAGGCATTTATTCATACCCATGAGTCAACATTGATAGACACACTTGAATCCGTAGACATATTTGCAGAGGTTCGTCCTGAAGACAAATACACCATCATAGAAAATCTGCAAAAGGCCGGGCATATCGTGGCAATGACAGGCGATGGTGTCAATGATGCCCCTGCTCTTAAAAAGGCTGATTGTGGTTTTGCAGTTTCCAATGCAACAGATGCAGCCCGTGCTGCTGCTGATATTATTTTAACTTCCCCTGGCCTTTCTGTTATTAACCACGCCATTGAACAGGCTCGTATAACTTTTGAACGAATGAAAAGTTATGCAACGTTTCGTGTTGCCGAAAGTATACGTATTATCCTGTTTATGGCGCTCAGCATCGTAGCCTTTAACTTCTACCCTATTTCTACATTAATGATTATTTTACTGGCACTGCTTAATGATATTCCCATTCTAGCGATTGCCTATGATAACACCCGAATCAGCGACAAGCCTGTCAAATGGAATATGAAGACCTTATTAACAATCTCATCTGTATTAGGTCTTGCAGGTGTCGCATCCTCCTTTATGCTGTTTTTTTATCTGCGCAAACAGGGCTTTGATGACGACCTGATTCAAAGTATGATCTTCCTGAAGTTAATTATTGCCGGACATAGTACACTCTATATTACCCGAGTAGATAACTGGTTCTGGAAACGCCCTTGGCCTTCTCCACTACTATTTTATGCAACCTTTGGCACCGAGATAATTGGTACACTCGCTGCTGTTTATGGACTGTTTATTACACCTATTGGTTGGGAATATGCTCTCTATATCTGGCTTTATGCTGCCGCCTGGTTTTTAATAAATGATGCAATTAAAATTACTGCTTATCAATTTTTGAATAATAAAACAGTACAATGAAAATTATCATCGCTACATTTCTGGTTATAGAAAGGCTGAAAACTGGGCTGATAATATATACCACCCACAAAAAATAATTGGCAAAAGCTCACTATGCATAAATCAAAAACACCCATAGGATTCTGGTCGGCTGTTTCAATGGGTATCGGTGCCATGGTGGGCGCAGGTATCTTTGCTCTATTAGGTGAAGCCAGTGCTATCTCCGGCAGTGCGGTTTATATTTCATTTATTATTGGTGGCATAATAGCCCTGTTCAGTGGTTATTCCTTTGGAAAGCTAGGTGCGCATTACCCTTCTTCCGGTGGCATTGTTGAATATTTATCACAATCTTATGGTGTCGGCTTTTTTACCGGCACAATGAGTATTATGCTTTACTTTGCAGCGGTTGTTTCTTTAAGCCTTATTGCTAAAGCATTTGGGAATTATGCCGTTACGTTTATATCTGCTCAAACCTCTTATTTCTGGCATCATTTATTTTCTATTGGCATTGTTCTTTTATTTGTTGTTATTAACCTCAAAGGCGCAAAAGATGTTGCAGCATGGGAACGGATCACCGTTGCAATTAAATTTTTAGTTTTAAGTGGCTTGTCTGTTGCCGGCATTGTATACCTGAACCCTGCTCTTTTGTCACCCAGCCATTACCCGCCTGCTAATGACATATTTTTTAGCCTTGCCATTACTTTTTTTGCTTATGAAGGCTTTCGAGTGATTACCAATACCGCAGAAGATATGCCAGACCCTTCAAAGACCCTGCCAGCAGCAATAATGACTGCGATTGTATTAGTGATGATTCTTTATGTTACCGTTGCTTTTGCCGTTTTTGGGAACTTACCAACAGACAAAGTGATTGCGGCTAAAGACTTTGCACTAGCAGAGGCCGCTTTACCTATCTTTGGCCAGACCGGTTTTACAATTGTCGCCATTACCGCGCTTATTGCAACAGCATCTGCAATCAATGCCAACTTGTATGCCGTTACTAACGTTACCTACCAGTTAGCCAAAGATGGAGAATTACCTTCGGTGTTTGGCAAACCCATTGCGCATAGCAAAGAAGGCCTGCTGATTAGCGGTGTGTTGATTATTATTTTATCATTATTATTTGATTTATCTGAAATAGCAGCCATTGGTTCGATTTCAATCCTGTTTGTTCATGCAGTTACCCATATTGGTCATTTAAGGGTTATTTCCAAAACAGGCGCCTCACGCTTACTTGTTTTACTTGCCGCTATTTTTAGTTTAGTCGCAATGGCGCTTGCACTTTTTTATGTAAGCAAGGACTCCAACCGTGTTATTCTGGTTCTCGCTGGTTTTATAACTATTGCTGCCTCAGCTGAAATAATATTACAGAAAATCGCAAAAAGAGAAGTACAGCCTCGAATAGTAAAACACTAGCCGTGTTGTTGAAAAACCCTATAATAATACTAACAATAAAATTCAAACCACACTTTAAAGCATGTTGCATACATTAAAACTTCTATTACCGGCATTATTACCTTCCTGGAATTTTTTTGATGTGATTGCACCCTCACCACGTATTCAGTTTTCCCTGTTAAGTAAAAAAGATGAAACACCTGAGGAATGGCAGGAGTTCAGGCCACGCCCGGCAAAACTTACCTTTATACAAATGCTAAAGCGACTGCTCTGGAATCCAAAATGGAATGAGTCACTGTTTATGGTGAGCTGTGCTGAACGTATTATTGCGCAGCCTGCTCAACGAATACAGCAACACAGTGAAGATGAAATATTAAAACGTATTATACGGATACTACCGGAAAGCAATTTAAACTTAGCAACAGCAAACTATCTGCAATTTCGGTTGGTGCTGGTACAAAGACAAGGTGAACAGCTACAGCATGAAATTGTTTTTTATTCACGCATACAGGCACTTATTCGAGATGATAAACCGTGAATTTTGACCTTGCCATTCGCCTAACTGAAATTCTCGCCGGGTTTGCCCTTGCCCAGCAAAGTATTGAGCACTTAACAACCTTTGCTAATGAGCGGCGTTTATTTTTACCCCGACTGCTGTTAGCAATACTGTTAATTTTAGGCATCCAGACCGTCTGGGTAACCAGCTTGTTACTGTTATTGGGGCTTGCTATTTTACACCGTTTTCAGGGACCTTATAACGGCGGTGCAGATCGCATGAGTTTACTGATTCTGTTTTGCCTGTGGCTGGCCCTGATTGCACCCACTCGTTACTGGCAGGAAGTTGCCTTTGGTTATCTTGCTCTGCAACTGGTTTTATCTTATTTTATTTCTGGCTGGGTAAAGGTTGTTAACCCGGACTGGCGTAGTGGCCAGGCCTTATCCGATGTTTTTCAATTTTCTGCTTACCCCGTTAGTGAGTCACTCCGGCAATGGGTTGAATCACCTCGCTTGCTTTTTGCGATGTCATGGGGGGTGATGCTTTTTGAATTACTCTTTCCGTTTGCTTTACTGTCAACAACTAGTCTGAACATTGCACTTATTATTACAGCCAGCTTTCATTTTTCAAATGCCTGTTTGTTTGGGTTGAATCGGTTTTTCTGGATATGGATTGCCGCCTACCCAGCCATCATCTGGTTTCAATTGCGCATTTTCGCTACACTTTAAGTATCTCGCTTAGCAGCCGCATTAAAAATGAATCAAAACAAAATACTTTTAATTTATGATAAAGAATGTCCTGTTTGTCGCTATTATTGCCAGGTCATTCGTATTCGAAAAACGCTGGGGCAACTTAAAACAATCAATGCCCGCGAGAATTCAGACGTACGCGATGAAATAACCCGGCAAGGCCTGAATATAGATGAAGGTATGGTTTTAAAAATAAATAATATATTTTATTCCGGTTCCGATGCCATACAGATACTGGCGCTCATCAGCACCCGCTCAGGCATACTTAATCGCCTTAACTACTGGCTGTTTAAATCAAAAACGGTTTCTGCTGCTCTTTATCCCGTTCTGCGTTTCTGCCGTAATGCTCTTTTAAGAATGCTTGGAAAAACCAGAATTAATAACCTGAAACAGTCACAAAATAATGATGTTTGATTAGGGGGGGGCTGTTAATCTCTCAGATTTTAGGCTGATTTTGAGAAAATTTTAGCCCACATAAGACAATAGATGAAAGATCAACAGTCCCAAGTGACAACTAAACCCTTTTAAAAATGCAACTTCTTCTGTACTATTTTATCTGTCCATTTACTTAGAGCAGCCCTGCATGCCACGAATTTTATTTATAGCCCTGTTCATCAGCACCTTCTTCCAGATTGCCTGCACCTGGGCACCACTGTCACAACGTGGTGAAAAGGTTCGTGTGCTGGAACCGTATGAAATAAATAGTTGTGTTAAAAAAGGCAAAACAACGGTCTCTGTGCGCGCTAAAGTGGCCGGTATTGAACGAAACAAGAAAGACGTTAGCAAAGAGCTCGAACGCCTGGCCAGGAATGCAGCGCCGGATCTTAATGGCGATACCGTGGTTGCCGCTTCTCCCATTAAAAAGGGGAAGCAAACCTTCCATATTTACAAATGTGTTGATCCTCAAAATTAATATTTTCTCACTCTGAACATAAGCAAAACCTGTTACAGTGTACCGAGAATTAACTTCAGCCCAACCAGGATCGTCACAATCTCAAAAGTGCGTTTAATCAGTTTGTTAGACTTAACAATTGACAAATGTGCCCCAACATAACCCCCAAGAAGAGAGCCTACCAGTAATACCGGTATCCAGTCCCATTGCACCTCTGTTTGTAAGACCAACGTTAACGCACCACTACCATTCCAGAATAACCCAACCAGAACCAGTGTATAAGCAACGGCTGATTTGTAGTCCAGGCCAAACCAGTAAACAAGCCAAAGTGTGACGAACAGCCCTGTTCCCGAAGTTAAGGATCCGTTTAAAATACCGATAAAGAATATGACGGAGCTGCCGATTAAATATCCTGCAAGGCTACGGTTTTTTAACCACAGCTGCTGTCCCAGCGCAGGGCTCAACCAGGAATAAATGCCTAAGCCAATAGTGAGTACACCCAATGATACTGTTGCCAGCTTATCGGGAACTTGCAGGATAATATTGGCGCCAAGCACCACACCTGGTAAACCCGAGGCCAGAATAACAGCTGAAAAACGTAAATTCAGCGTTCGCTCGCGGCAATGCCTTAACGTTGCGCCCACACCCAGCGCCACCGTTGCTATTTTGTGGGTTGCAAGTGCGATACTAAAGGGTAAACCAAGAAACAACAGTACCGGTAATTGTAATAAACCTGCGCCACCGCCCACAAAAGCAGAAAATGCATTGGCAAGGAACGAAACTAAAAGTAAGATAAGGTAATCTAACATCAGGTATAAGTGTAAAACATTAAAAGCAATATGTACCCAACTATGTATAAGTTATCGATAAGAATCAGCTTAATATTTTTTATTAGCACCGCCTACCTTAGTCCTGCACAGGCAACAATTAAATGCTGGAAAAACGATGAAGGTGTCCGAGAATGCAGCTTTACGGTTCCACTTAAATACAGAGGCCGTGAAATACAGGTTATGAATTCGCAAGGCCAGGTAATACGAACCATCCCGGCCGATAAAACCCCCGAAGAAAAGAAAAAAGCGGCCGAACTAGCAAAAATAGAAGCCGAGGAAAAGCGTAAAAAGGATGAACAGCGTCGTAAAGATATTATTTTACTCAATACATTTACTACCGTAGACGATATTATCCTTAGCCGGGATGCTAAAATAACCGCCATTGAAAGCATTATAAAGATTTCTGAAAGCAACCGGGAAAAACAGCAAAAAATACTCGATAAACACACTCAACGTGCTGGTAATTTTGAACGTAAAAGCAGAAAAGTCCCGGACTCTATATTAAAAGAAATTGAAAAATCCAAAAATCAGATAAAAACGATTAACAACTTTATTGAAAACCGAAAACAGGAAAAACTGCTGATTTATCAGAAATACGAAAAGGATATTAATCGGTTTAAAAAGTTGAAGTCCCTCCGACCACATTAACTGTCATTTCTAGCTACCCGCCTGCTATTTAAATACCAACGTTATAACACGCCAGTGATCTTGCCAGTTATCTAATGGTGACTGTTTAAAACGACTACGTACACATTGGTTAATGTGCCCTTCAGCCAGGCTTAACATCATATTGGCAAGCGCCTGTACTGAAATATCCAGGCTAAACTCTGCATTCATTTCACCTTCACGTAATACCTGCTTCAATTGTGTTTCAAAACGTTCAAAAAATTTTGCAATGCGCAAGCGTAAACGTTCCGTTTCACCTGTTAAAGCCTCACCGGTTAATAGTCGTGTCATCCCGGCGTTCTTTTCTGCAAAGGTAAGCAGTAGTTTTAATATTTGTTCACAGCGTACTCGCGATGACTTTTCTTCATTCAAAATACGATTAATTAAACCAAAAATAGAGTCTTCAATAAATTCGATCAAGCCTTCAAACATTTTGGCTTTACTTGGAAAATGCCGATACAGGGCTGCTTCTGAAACACCCACCGCTTTAGCCAGCCCCGCTGTAGTAATTCGCTCACCCGGACTCTCTTCTAACTGACGCGCTAGCGCTTCGAGTATTTGTTGTCGACGGGAGGGTTTATCCGCCCCTGGTTTAGCAGTTAATTCTGAATGTGCCATTTCAATTTAGCCTCTAATAAGGGTGCCCACACCTTCATCGGTCAATAATTCAAGTAACACTGCATGTTCAACCCTACCATCAATAATCTGTGCGGTTTTAACACCGGAGCGAACCGCATCTAGCGCACAATTAATTTTGGGTAACATTCCCCCGTGAATGGTGCCATTTTCTATCAAAGTTTGAACCTGCTGCGCTTTTAAGCCTGTTAACAGTTTGCCATCATCATCAAGTACACCCGCTGTGTTAGTAAGTAAAATTAATTTTTCAGCCTGCAATGCTTCTGCTAATTTACCGGCAACCAGATCGGCATTAATATTATAAGACTGGCTATCGTTTCCGACACCCACAGGTGCAATCACCGGAATAAAATCAGCTTTATCCAGCATTTGAACAATCGAAACATCAATGCTTTCAACCACACCCACATGACCAATATCGACAATTTCGGAGGCATTCATTTCAGAATTGGACTCATCAAACTGAATCTTGCGGGCACGGATCAGGTCACCGTCTTTACCAGTTAAGCCCACCGCTTTGCCACCGTGACGGTTTATCATTGCAACAATTTCTTTATTAACCAAACCGCCTAACACCATTTCTACCACGTCCATGGTTTCGCTGTCCGTCACACGCATACCATGAACAAACTGGCTGTCTTTGCCAATTTTTTCTAACAATGCACCAATTTGAGGGCCACCGCCATGCACCACCACCGGATTCATGCCCACCAGCTTCATTAACACAATATCACGTGCAAACGATTGCTTTAATGCCGCATCGGTCATTGCATTACCGCCGTACTTAATAACCATGGTTTTACCCTGAAAACGTTGTATGTAAGGCAGCGACGTATTTAATACATGCGCAATATTTTTGGCTTGGTCGTTTGAAAGGCTCATAATTTTTTAGTTAGTTAATGTTCACTTCGTTGGTAGTAAAGTAATGGTAACTGAGGAATCTTATAATAACAATAGGGGAAAGGCGATGCGCATAGCGACTGTTAGGCTTCGTGCCTCAACACCAAACGACACAATTTCTACAATGTAAAATACAACCCAGAGGCTGAGGGATCCCCACAAAATTTAGCGTTGCCTGTCTTTGCGAGGAAACAATGAAAAACACCTGTTTTTCAGTATTGACACGGCAATTTTATGATTAAACGTTATCAACTTGAGATTGCCGCCGTCACTTTGTTCCTTCGCAATGACCACGTTTTATTCCAGTATTGATACCTGTATTTTTAAACGATTATTTTTGATTACTTTTTGCTGAAAGTTCCAGGGGATACCCCAGACTCAGAGGGATTTAGAACACCATCTACCAAAACACATCACGGGGCAGACTTGCGCCTGCCGTGGGTATTGCAGTTAAAAAGGCAGTACCAACGAGTCATCCACCGCGAGCAGCACTTCTTTAAATTTCGCCTGCACCTTTTCCATGGCTTCTTTAGTTTGACCTTCGAAACGTAGCACTAAACAAGGGGTGGTGTTTGATGCACGCACCAAACCCCAGCCATCTGCATAGTCGGCTCGAATACCATCGATCATCGTAATATTGGCTTCACCAAAATCAGCATTGTCGAGCAATTTTTCGATAAAGGCATGCTGTGCACCTTCTCGCATTTTAATTTGTAACTCAGGCGTGTTAACTGAATCAGGCAAGCTCGCAAACACAACGCGAGGTTGACGGACATCAGCGGCTAAAATTTCCAGCAAGCGTGCACCACTGTACAAGCCGTCATCAAACCCGTACCAACGTTCTTTAAAGAAAATATGACCACTCATTTCACCTGCCAGCAAGGCACCGGACTGCTTCATTTTCGACTTAATCAATGAATGACCGGTTTTCCACATTAATGGCTCACCGCCTTTTTCCCAAATTACTTTGGTTAAATTACTGGTGCATTTAATATCAAAAATAATTTGTGCGCCAGGGTTACGTAGCAACACGTCTTCGGCAAATAACATCATTAAACGATCTGGCCAGATAATAGTGCCATCGGAACTCACTACTCCCAAACGGTCACCGTCACCGTCGAAGGCCAGACCCAGATCAGCTTTGTGTACTTTAACTGCTTCGATTAAATCAACCAGGTTTTTAGGTTGACCCGGATCTGGATGGTGATTTGGAAATTTGCCGTCAATATCACAATACAATTCAATCACTTCACAGCCCATGGCATTATACAAACGCGGTGCAACACCACCGGCCACCCCATTACCACAGTCAATGACCACCTTCAGTGGGCGTTTTAATTTTACGTCAGAAACAATGCGGTTAAGGTATTTTTCCAGCATTGGAACGGTTGAATAATTGCCACTGCCCGTTACAAAATCATCAAGCTCAATGCGCTTCCTTAGAATCTGAATACTATCTTCGGCCAACGTTTCACCTGCCAGTACCATTTTAAAGCCATTATAATCCGGTGGGTTGTGACTACCTGTTAACATAACACCCGAGCCCTTAGTTAGCTCATGCGCTGAAAAATAAAGTAATGGTGTTGGCACCATACCCACATCAACCACGTCCACACCCGCCGCTAAAATACCTTTAACCAGAGCCTGACCTAATTCGGGTCCCGATAAGCGGCCATCGCGCGCAAAGGCAATACTGTTTACACCACGAATGGATGCTTCACTGCCCAATGCCTTGCCAATAAGTTCGGCATACTCAGTGGTTAAACTCACACCAACAATGCCGCGAATATCATAGGCTTTAAAAATTTCAGCCGGTGGATGGGGTGACATGACTTTATTCATGGATGCTTCCGCTGTCTCCTGAATGGACTGCTTTATACTCTGATTGCTTTTCTGGTTTGCTCTGTTCCGTTGTTCTTCAATCTTTTGCAGCGCTTCTTCATCAAGTTCTTTAACTTCCATAGAAGCACTCGAGGCATACATGGCTGCTGAATCAAACTCCATTTCCATACTCGTCAGGCTTACACTGTCTTGATCAGAGTCACGCTCACGATCATGGTTCTGATTTACCAGCACATCATTTAGCTGTTTCGCCGCATCGTTAAACTCTTTCATTTCCATTTTATACTGGTATTTCTTATTACCTCGTAGCGTGCTCACAACCAACCCAACTAAATTATCAATATCAGCTACTAATGCACGACTTAAGGATCGCCAGGACAAGAAAACAATCACTGCAAATATTCCTACGCCCGCAAATAATAAAATATACGTTAATAATCGATCATATTCCGCATCAATACTCGCACTAGGCCAAATTCTGATTTCCCATTGAGTACCCTGTACCGGGTATTTATGCGGTGCATCATTCACCCTTAATGCCGTATCCCCTGTTTTACCAATTAATAGCGACTTATGTGACTGCCCTGCCAACTGATAAAGCTCCACATAATCCACGATATTACTCAACTTTAACCATTCATTTAACATGTTAACGTTAACCGCAAGCTGCACATGGCCAATGACTTTTGTTTTTTCTTTATTTAAAACAGGATGCACAAAATCGATATGTTGTTGTGCCGTGCCAAATACATGCGTTTCAACACCCGGAGGACGTTTAGTCTCACGCGACTTATTAAACATATCCACACAGGCAAAACCGATATAAGGTGTTGTCCGTTGCGATGGCCGTAAACCACCTTCTTTTAAAAGCCTTAGCCGTAAAGCATTGGGGAAAAGTGTGGCCAGTTGCATTTGACGTTTAACTATACGCTCTGGGTTATCAGATAAAATTACTTCACGTGTATACGGATCTTTGGCAATAGCCGCCAGGCCTTCTGTATAACTCGCAACAGATAAACTTAAGTGACTTGCAAATTGATCAGCTGCACTTTGCTCAATCGCGCTGCTCTGATTATCAATAATATTCAGCGTACTCCAACGCATAATGTAGAGCATTACCACGAAAGTGGCACTGAATAACACAAATGATAATAATGAAATGGTATTTAAGGTGAGCCCACCTTTTTTAATTGCCCCTTTCTTACGGCGCTTTGATGTGCGTAACGGTTTGTCCTGTTTTGCCATAACTATTTACTAACCTTTAATCCCTGATTTAGCTTTTCTTGTTTTATCCGCGTCCAGTATGGCCAAAACCACCTTCTGCACGTTCGCTTTTATTAAATTCTGTCACAATATCAAATGCAGCCTGCACAACCGGTACAAATACCATCTGCGCAATACGCTCACCAATATCAATCGTAAAAGTTTCACTACCCCGGTTCCAGCAGGAAACAAATAACTGCCCCTGATAATCTGAATCAATTAGCCCCACCAGATTGCCCAGCACAATGCCATGCTTATGGCCTAAACCTGAACGTGGCAAAATAACCGCGGCCAAAGCCGTGTCGCCAATATGAATCGCCATTCCCGTTGGTAGCAAATGGGTTTCTCCCGGATGAATGGTTAAAGGCGCATCCAGGCAAGCGCGCAGGTCAATACCTGCCGAACCTTCGGTTGCATAATTAGGCATCTCGATTTCGTTGCCCAAACGCGCATCCAGTATTTTTAATTGAATCTTTTGCATAACAACCCTTTCCTGCAAATGATGGTGAGCCCCCTCAACAACGCAGGCCTGTTTTAATTTTTTTTATCGTGACTATGGCTTCTCAACTGAACAACATTCTCGACTTCCCGCTGTTCTTTATTAAGTCTACCTGACTGAATCGCATTATCATACTGTGACGCAATTAGGACAACGAGTTCTCTTGCCAGACGTGCCTTACTGGAAACACCTAACTCAAGCTCACCGCCATCCCAGAATAGTTTTAATGCATTATCATCACTGCCAAAGGTACCCTGAGTTTCTGTTGCAGCATGCCCAACCCAGTTCGCAACAATCATTTCCACACCTTTATCTTTTAATTTCTGGCGTGCGTGGAGTTCAAGATTTTCAGTTTCAGCCGCAAACCCAACGCTGAACAACCATGGGCTTTGGCGTTTAACTGTCGCTAAAATATCGGGATTGCGTTGCAGTTGTAACATCATGCTCTCAGTTGATTTTTTAATTTTTTCCGAATTTGCCAGTACCGGGCGATAATCGGCGACCGCTGCAGCAGCAATCAATATATCGGCTTTATGCGCAAGAGCTTGAGTCTGCTCAAGCATTTGTTCTGCCGTTGTCACGTGAATAGTTTTAACTGAGTGTGGCACAAGCAAACTTTTATCCACCGGCCCGCTAATTAATATTACTTCGGCGCCGGCTTCCATCGCAGCAGTCGCCAGTGCATAGCCCATTTTGCCTGAGCTATGGTTAGACAAATAACGCACCGGATCGATGGCTTCGCGTGTCGGCCCGGCCGTAATCAATACCGTTTGGCCGGTTAAGCTACCGGTTGCAAATACATCGGCTAGCGCATCAATTAAAGCATGCGGTTGCATTAATCGCCCTTCCCCGACTTCGCCACAGGCTTGCTCGCCACTATCGGGGCCAAACAACAGGACACCTCGACTGCGCAAAGTTTGCACATTTGTTTGGGTGGCCGGATCTTTCCACATTTGCTGGTTCATAGCCGGTGCCAGTGCCAGTGGCACATGGCTAGCTAAACACAAGGCACCCAGTAAATCATTCGCACGCCCCAAACAAAGCCGACTGATAAAATCAGCACTGGCCGGTGCCACCAGAATGACGTCTGCCCAACGCGCCAGTTCAATGTGGCCCATGGCCGCTTCGGCATCGTTATCTAAAAGGTGCTGGTGGACAGGATTACCCGATAAAGCCTGAAATGTTAGGGGTGTAACAAATTCGGTTGCGCCCTGGGTCATCACCACGCGAACATCGGCATTGGCATCGCGTAAACGCCGAATAATTTCACCGGCTTTATAAGCGGCAATGCTGCCGGTAATGCCCAATAAAATCCGTTTGTTAGCCAATCGCTTCATAAGTTATTCATTCTAACAAAAATTTTACAATTCGCTGTGAAATAAACACATTTTCTCGTATATTCCATATATTTAAGGGCAAATAAAGCTGCCCAAAGTGGAAATAGATTGATAAGGAGATCAGTATGTCGATTACCGACTGGCCCACACTCGAGCGTCCGCGTGAAAAACTACTCGCACAAGGCTCAAAATCCCTTTCTGACGCTGAATTACTCGCCATTTTTCTACGTACCGGCATTAAAGGTAAAACGGCCGTCGATTTAGCCCGCGAGTTAATTAATAATTTTGGTGGTCTGCGCAATTTGCTTACCGCCAGCGAAAAAGACTTTTGCCAGCACCTCGGACTTGGCCCGGCAAAATATGCCCAGCTACAGGCTGTTTTAGAACTCAGCCAACGGCACCTGTTTGAATCACTCACCCGTAGCGACTCACTCACCAGCGCTGAGACCACCAAGCAGTATTTTCAGGCCAAAATGCGTGACTATCCACATGAAGTCTTTGCCTGCATTTACCTTGATAACCGTAACCGGATCATTCAATATTGCGAGCTTTTTCAGGGAACACTGGCCGGTGCCAGTGTGTACCCGCGCGAAGTGGTCAAACAGGCCCTGTCTTATAATGCCGCTGCGGTAATTTTTGCACATAACCACCCATCCGGTATTGCCGAGCCCAGTCATGCTGACAAGCAAATTACCCAGCAACTACGAACAGCACTAAGCGTGGTCGAAATACGGGTGCTAGACCATATTATTGTGGGTGATGGCTATTGCGTATCGTTTACAGAAAGAGGATTATTGTAATCAAGATTTAGTTTGGTATTTCTCAAGGAGCAGACTATAAATGAAAAACAGCATATTAATACTCGTTAGCTCTGTTTATTTAACAGCCTGCTCCCTGTTTAATCCCGCACCGGCTTTACCCCCTTTTGCAGATATTCATCTGCACTTTAACTGGGATCACGAGGAATTATTAAGTGCAAAAGAGGCCGTTAATATTCTGAAAAAGCATAATGTTGTGCTTGCATCGGTGTCCAGCGTTCCTTCCGATTACGCCCTGAAACTAAAAGCAGCCGGTGGTGACTGGATTATTCCCTTTGTGTCCCCTTATTATCATCCCGCTAATCGCCTCAACTGGTATTATGATAAAAAACTGGTGGCCGAAATACGCAAGCGACTTGAAACCGGTAACTATGCAGGCATTGGTGAGGTACATATTGTTGCCGGTATTGGCCCCCGCAGAGACAACCCGGTGTTTGTTGGCTTACTGGAATTAGCAAAAGAATTTAATCTTCCTTTTTTAATTCATACCGATGCAGGCGACCACCGATTCTTTTTATCCATTTGCAGAAAATACCCACAAGTACGATTTCTGTGGGCGCATGCCGGTGGTGTATTAGGCCCCAAACAACTCGACCCTTTAATGCAGGCCTGCCCAAATGTATGGCTGGATATGGCTGCACGCGATCCCTGGCACTATGATTTATTTGCCTATGACGATTATTCATTAATAGCCGGCTGGCGTGAGTTAATTATTAAATATCAGGATCGCATCGTCACCGGCACTGATCCCGTCTGGAACGCTCAGGATATCTACCGCTGGTACGAGGCTGATGAAGGCTGGGCACATTATTCCAAATTCCAGCATTTTCATCGTAACTGGATAAAACGCTTTCCGGCTGATATTGAAGAAAAATTACGTTTAACTAATGCACAACGATTTTTTGGAGTAAAGGGTCGAGCTTTGTTTTAAACCCGATAAAGGGAAGCTTATAACCAACCCCTGAACGCTTTATTGCTTCTGCATTTTTCGCCAAAGAAAAAACCACGATAACCATAAAGTGAGTGACATGCCTATTGCTGCCATAACCACAGGCGTGGGGTTTTCCAGTGAACTGATTGAACCAACATAGGTAATAATAAGTGCATAAGGAACCGTGCCAAGACTGTACATGGTTAAAAACCTTGAAAAAGGCATACGCGTTGCCCCAGCCATGCAGCAACTCACTTCCGGCAAAATAGGCATAGCCCGACAAATAACAAGAATAGCCGGACCATATTCCGAGTAATGGTTGTGAATATCTTCAAGCCGCTGTTTATCCTTATAGACATGGTTAAGTAACCGGTATCCATAAATACGACTGATCACGTAACCGGTTATTCCAGCAAGATACAACCCTCCCAATGTTGCCATTGCCCCCATTGGCCAGCCCAGGAAATACCCCGCCATAATGGAAACCGTCATCGTGGGAACAGAAATAAACAAGTCAGAAAACAATAAACCAACAACGATTGCAATTAAATACACAGGATGAATTTGCTGAGCCTTTTCCAGGGCACTATTAATCCCGTCCAGTGAGAGTACACCAGTGGCTTTAACAATAATAAATATACTTGCGAATACCAATGCAAGCACCAGCATTATTTTAATCATATCTTTCATGGGTTGCTCAAGAATAAATTATGTTTACCGGCTAAAGAAGCCTGTAGTGCATTTTTAGTATCGAGCCCACAACAGCAAAATTGATTGCCTTCTACAGTATTGATGTTGCACGTTGTCCTGGGGTAGCACCCTGTACACTTAATTGAGCAAAAAAATGCAGCACAAAGGGTATAGTAACGAGC
>JALTJZ010000018.1:133144-215240 GCA_027076325.1 Chromatiales bacterium
TTACTCGCACTTATGCAGCACCATGTGCTGCGAGTGCCGCTACCCATTTACTCGCACTTATGCAGCACCATGTGCTGCGAGTGCCGCTACCCATTTACTCGCACTTATCCAGCGCAAAGCGATGCATGCAGCATTATTAAAAATTACAAACACTTATGCAGAACACATCAAATATGTTCCGCTTCTATCCAATTACCAACACACAGCTCTACCTATCCCTGCCCATCAAAAGCCCACCAACAATATCCCCAAAAGCAAAAATCATGATAAAGTAGCCAACATGTCCGATATTGTAATCAGTACAAATCCAGTAATGGACTCAAACAAAAGCTCCGAACGCCTGAGCATGATGATTTTTCTCGCACTGGCGGTACATGCCATTGTTATTCTCGGCATCAGTTTTGACCTGGAATTACTCAAGGATTCATCTGATTTAAGCACCATGGAAGTCACCCTGGTACACAATAAAAATGATGAAGTGCCCGAAGAAGCCGACTACCTTGCACAGGCAAACCAGATGGGGGGCGGTAATATTGACGATAAGGTTCGCCCTAGCAGCCCGTTCTCCAACCCGACTCCAACGCAGGAGCAGGGTTTTGCGCCGAACAGCCGAGATGAAATAACACCGCCGAAAATAAAGGAGCAAACGCAACAGCAGGAACTGCTGACCACCGAACAGGCAAAGAGAAAAGTACAAAGCGATAAACAACAGGAAGTGGTACCGATAGAAACAAAAGACGTCACTGCCGCACAGCTATTTGAGCGCAGCCGTGAAATTGCCCATATTAGTGCCGAAATAAACCGCCTGAAACAAACATACCAGAAGAATCCGGATCATACCTATATTAATGCCGCCAATGCCAAACAACACCGCTTTGCCAGTTATCTCGATGCATGGCGTTCTAAAGTTGAACGCATCGGTAATATTAATTACCCCAGTGCGGCTATTCAAAAACGGATTACCGGGCATTTACTAATGGATGTCGCAATTAATCCTGATGGCAGTTTACATTCTATAAAAATACTCCGTTCATCCGGTTACCCGGTTCTGGATAATGCTGCTAAACGCATTGTACGTTTAGGTGCCCCTTACCCACCACTCACAGCTGAAATTTTACGTGATACCAAGGTGTTACACATACCTCGGGTCTGGCGATTTAAAAACAATAATCGTTTTGGAATGTCAGCACGTTAGCCAATGCAGACCTACTCCCATTTAAAAACCTTGCGTGATCCTGAACTCTAGTTAATACTTAAGTTATGAGCGACTTCGAAACCACCTGTTTAACCAACCAGTTTCTTATCGCCATGCCTAATCTGGCGGATCCCGAATTTTTCCATACTGTTAGTTATATCTGTAACCACACGGATGAAGGCGCCATGGGCGTCACCATTAATCGTCCGTTGGATGTTGGCCTGGGTGATTTGCTCGAGCACCTGAACATGCCAACCGATGACACTGAAATTGCCAGCATTCCCGTTTATGCCGGTGGCCCGGTACAAACCGATCGTGGTTTTGTGCTGCATCAAACACCAAAAACAACCGACAACGAATGGGATGCCAGTATGGTCGTCACCGATACCATTAGCCTGACCATGTCGCAGGACATTATTGAAGCCATTGCACTCAACGAAGGCCCCGAACATTATTTAATTATGCTCGGCTATGCTGGCTGGAGTGACGGCCAGCTCGAGCAGGAATTGCTGGCTAACGCCTGGCTCAATGGCATTGCTGATGAACAGATTATTTTTGAAACACCTGCCGAACAAAAATGGACACTTGCTGCCCGGCATTTAGGGGTTGAACTGGGCTTAATCTCAACCGATGTCGGGCATGCCTGATAATGTAAAAATGCCGGGGAAGATAAAAACAGTTCTCGGTTTCGACTTTGGTACAAAAAAAATCGGTGTGGCCGTTGGCCAGTCCATTACCCAAACAGTTACTCCTTTAATTACCCTCCCAAGCAAAAACCAGAAACCCGACTGGCTGGCAATCGAAAAACAGATTAAAGAATGGCAACCCGATATATTAATCGTCGGCTTGCCCGTACACCTTGATGGCGAAGACCAACCCATAACACAGGCCGCAAAAAAATTTGGCAACCAGCTTAATGGGCGTTTTCAATTACCGGTTGAATTTATGGATGAACGCTTAAGTTCTTATGAGGCAGAAGAACGCCTGCGTGAAATAAATGACCCAAAAATAAATATTGGGAAAAAACAAACAAATAAAAGACAAAAGGCCATGGATATTGATAAAATAGCCGCGCAATTGATTGTCGAAAGCTGGTTTCGGCAATAAGTCCACCCCATTCGGTTACTGTTAAGAGTGAGCAAGTATGCCTGAACAGCAAAATGTAACAAAACTGCTGACCACCATGGCCTCTGATCTCAACTCTTATCTGGAAACACATTCTATTTCTGACCCACACATGATTGGTATTCACACCGGTGGTGTCTGGGTTGCCGAAGCTTTACATAAAGCGCTTAACTTAGAGCAGCCACTCGGCAGTTTAAATATCAGCTTTTATCGCGATGATTTTACCCGTATCGGTATACACCCGCAGGTTCAACCATCCAGCCTGCCCTTTAGTGTGGATGACCAGCATATTATTCTGGTAGACGATGTTTTACACACCGGCCGCACCATTCGTGCCGCCTTAAATGAAATTTTTGATTATGGTCGTCCTGCTTCGGTCACTCTGGTTGTACTGATTGAGCGCAGTAGTGGAAAAGAGCTGCCGATTGCAGCCGATATTGCCGGTGCAAAACTCAACCTGACAAAAGACCAGCACATTAAATTAACCGGCCCCGAGCCATTAGCACTGGAAACGCAATAAACATAATGAAGCAAACCGATATTCAATTTGACCAAAATGGCCTGCTCCGGCATTTTCTAACAATTGATGGTTTAAAACGTAATGTATTAGTCGACATTCTGGATACCGCCGAAAACTTTGCAACCGTCGGTACCCAACAAGTTAAAAAAGTGCCGCTACTGCGTGGTAAAACCATCGTTAACTTATTTTTTGAATCCAGCACCCGCACCCGCACCACCTTTGAACTTGCAGCCAAACGTTTATCGGCCGATGTGCTCAATATTAATATCGACACCTCGTCCACATCGAAAGGCGAAAGCCTGCTCGATATGTTGCGCAACCTTGAAGCCATGCATTGTGATATGTTTGTGGTGCGACACCACCAAAGTGGTGCAGCGCATTTTATTGCCCAGCATGTGTCTCCGCATATTAGCGTGATTAATGCGGGTGACGGCCAACACGCCCACCCCACGCAGGCGATGCTGGATATGTTTACCATCCGCCGACACAAACAGGATTTTACAAAACTACGCGTTGCGGTTATTGGTGACATTATGCATTCACGTGTTGCGCGCTCAGAAATACATGCCTTGAATACCCTGGGCGTACCCGAGATTCGGGTCATTGCCCCCAATACCTTAATCCCACCCGCCACCGATTCAATGGGTGTGCATGTCTACCATGATATGGAACAGGGACTTAAAGATGTTGACGTGGTGATGATGCTGCGTTTGCAACGTGAACGCATGCAAGGCGCGTTATTACCAAGCGAGCATGAATACTTTGAAACTTACGGCTTAACCAGTGAAAAACTCAAACTCGCCAAAGTTGACGCTATTGTTATGCACCCCGGGCCCATTAACCGTGGTGTTGAAATTGAGTCGGCAGTTGCCGATGGGCCCCAGTCGGTTATTCTGGAGCAAGTCACTAACGGCATAGCCATTCGCATGGCGGTGATGTCGATGACTCTGGGGCGACAAACCGCAACAGAAGGTAAAGCAACGTGAAGTTGTTAATTAAACAGGGCCATATTATTGACCCGGCCAACAGTATTGATGGCGTCCACGATATTTATATTGCCAATGGGAAAATAGTCGCCATCGGAAAAAAACCGGATGGCTTTAAAGCCACTAAAACCATCGATGCTACAGACCAAATCGTTATCCCCGGTATTGTGGATCTTTGTACCCGACTGCGTGAGCCCGGTCAGGAATACAAAGGCACCATTGCATCCGAAACCGCCGCGGCGGCCGCAGGTGGCATAACAACCGTTTGCGTACCACCGGATACCGATCCCTGTATCGACACCACGGCCGTTGCCGAACTTATTCATCAACGCGCTACTGCTGCCGCCAACTGCCATGTCGTAACACAAGCAGCATTGACTCTGGGATTAGATGGTGAATTTCTCAGTGAAATGGCCACATTAAAAACACAGGCACACTGTGTTGGTGTCAGTAATGGTTTAAAACCGGTTGAAAATATTTTAGTTATGCGCCGTGCCATGGAATACGCAGCCAGTTGTGATATGACCGTTTTCCTGCATGCTGAAGATCCCGGCTTGTCCAACAACGGTTGTGCACATGAAGGGGTGATGTCGACACGTTTAGGCTTACCGGCCATTCCGGAGTCTGCCGAAACGGCCGCTGTTTCCCGCGACCTGATGTTAATCGAACAAACCGGTGTACGCGCCCACTTTTCACATATTTCATCAGCCAATGCACTACAGATGATAGCGCAGGCTAAACAGCAGGGCTTACCAGTGAGCGTTGATGTCAGTATTCATCATTTACATCTCACCGATTTAGACATTGGTTTTTTTGATAGTAATTGCCACGTTATTCCACCACTACGATCACAACGCGACAAACAGGGGTTACAACAAGGTGTCAAACAAAACAGCATTGATGCTTTATGCAGCGACCACCAACCCCATTGTGCTGATGCCAAACTGGCTCCGTTCAGTGCTACTGAGCCGGGCATTAGTGGGCTGGAAACACTCTTACCCTTAAGTTTGCGGCTGGTTGATGAAAATATTCTTGATCTAAAAGCACTGATACAAAAACTCACCGTTGAACCGGCAAAAATTTTAGGGATTGATGCTGGCCACTTATCAGTTAATACCACTGCCGATATTTGTATTTATAACCCCGCAACCAACTGGACAGTGAATGCAGAAAATTTTGTAAGCACTGGCCATAACACACCCTTTGCAGACTGGGAATTACAGGGCAAAGTGACCCACACATTACTGGATGGGAAAATTGTTTACCAAAGTTAATGATGATGAATAAATCACACCGCGACACCATTAATGTTGAACTTGCTGAAATTATTTCGCACACAAGCTATCCGGGCGAGCAATATATTTTACGTGTGCATGCACCGCTTATTGCAACAGAAGCCAAAGCCGGCAGTTTTGTGCATATACAATGTGCACCGTCATTACCGATGCGACGCCCTGTTTCCATTATGCGTACCAGCCCCAGAACCGGTATGGTCGATTTTTTATATAAAGCCGTTGGCGAAGGCACACGACAACTCGCAATGCGCAGGCAAGGTGAAATACTCGATATGCTAGGCCCGATTGGCCAGCCGTTCCAGTTGCATAAAGAAAATAAACGCCCGCTGCTGATTGGCGGTGGTGTGGGTATGCCACCCATGATTTTTATCGCCGATGAAATAAAAAAACAGCGTAGCCATTATCAACCCTTTGTTATTTTGGGTTCGGAAGTCCCGTTTCCTTTTATGGCACAACCCTCGCAGTTTATTCTTCCCGGCATACCAACCGAAGTAACCGCTACCATGCCATTGCTCGAAGAATGGAATATCCCCTGCCGACTCGCCAGTTTGCAAGGCTACCCCGGGGTGCACGAAGGTTATGTCACCGACCTTGCACGTTTATGGTTGAATGCGCTGGATAAAGATGAACGCAACCAGGTTGAAATATTTTCCTGTGGTCCGCATCCCATGCTAAAAGCGGTTGCCGATCTCGCTAGCGAATTTAACCTGCCCTGTCAGGTATCGTTAGAAGAATACATGGCCTGTGCCGTCGGGGGTTGTGCCGGTTGCGTGGTTGAAGTTAAAACCGAACAAGGCACAGCAATGAAACGGGTGTGCGTTGACGGGCCGGTGTTTGATGCTGCACAGGTTTTTTAAGAATCCAGTGCAACTTTTAAAGCACCATAAAGCCCAACACTTTCCTGTAGTATCAATTTAATTTTTATTTTTTTCATATTTGATGTCATCAAGCCTTTATTGATAAAAGCATCCCTAAAGCGTTGCGCTTTTAATTTATCTTTTATTTTGCTAGCAATACCACCGGCAACATAAACTTCGTCGACAGGATAAAAAGACAAAGCCGCGTTGCCTGCAGCGGCTCCGTATATATCGATAAAACATGCCAGTGTTTTCTGGCACAGCACATCACAGCCTGATAGTGCATATTCCGTTATCACCTGTGCAGGATCATTTTTTTTCATTGCTTCAATAACAGTACGTGACTCCGAAGCAGCTTCCTGCTCGCGAAAAAAATTGTAAATCGTAAACAAACCTCGACCCGACAAGACCATTTCCAGACTAACATGCGCGTGTGTTTTTTGCAGCCAGCTAAGTAACAGGCATTGTTGTTCATTTTCCGGTGCAAAACCGATATGCCCGGCTTCACTTGAAAAAGCCTTATAATGATCGTTAATCCAAACCCGATGTGCAACACCCAACCCCGTACCTGCACCAATCACAACCGCATTGGGTTTATTTGTTTTACTGCCAATATCGCCTGACTGAAGAATAAATGTGTCCGAATTATTAAGTTCATCAATACCATAGGCAACAGCAATAAAATCATTGATCAGTTTTACTTTTGGTATTTTAAGATAGCTGCTTAATTCATCCTGTTTAATAACCCATGGCAGGTTTGTTATTGCTGCCACACCAGACTTAACTGGGCCTGCCACAGCAAAACTCGCAGCACCAATAGCCTGTGTAAGGTTATATTCATAAATAAACTGTTTTAATACTTGAGCAAGACTGGCAAAGTCTGCACTACGATACTTTTTCCTGGCAACGACATGCCAGTCACTCCGGTTTACTTTTGCAAAAATAAGCCGTGTATTTGTACCACCAATATCACCGGCCAGAACGTTCATACTCATCCTTGCAGGTAGTTACAGATTTTCACGTGCACGCCGTCGCTTATAGTGGTTAATAAGCCCATTGGTTGAGCTGTCATGTAAACACACTGGCTCGGCATCATTCAACTCACCTAAGATACTGGTTGCCAGTTGTTTGCCCAACTCAACGCCCCACTGATCAAATGAGTTTATATTCCATATCACCCCCTGAACAAAAATTTTATGCTCATACAATGCAATGATGGAACCCAGTGTTTTTGGATCGAGCGTGTCAAATAATAAGGAACTGGTAGGTCGATTACCGGGAAATACCTTATATGGCAAAAGTTGTTTAATTTGTTTCTCGTCAAGCCCCTCGGACTTTAACTCGGCATAGGCTTCCTGCCTTGTTTTGCCTCGCATTAACGCTTCAGTTTGTGCAAAGACATTCGACATGAGTGCACGGTGATGTCTGGCGATACAGCGGAAGTTATAAACCGGTGCCAGAATATCGGCGGGTACCAGTTTGGTTCCCTGATGCAATAACTGGAAAAACGCATGTTGCCCGGCAATGCCGATCTCACCAAAAATAACCGGGCCGGTGGTATAGTCAACCTCCTGTCCTTGCCGATTAATATATTTGCCGTTACTTTCCATATCCGCCTGTTGCAAATAAGCAGGAAAACGGTGTAAATGCTGGTCATAAGGCAGAATTGCCATCGACTGCGCACCAAAGAAGTTGTTATACCAGATGCCAAGTAATGCCATTATCACTGGAATATTTTTTTCCAGCGGGGTATGCCTGAAATGTTGATCGGCCTCATACGCGCCTTCAAGCAGTTCATCAAATTGTTCAGAGCCAATTGCAATCACAATGGCAAGCCCGATAGCTGACCAAAGCGAATAGCGCCCGCCAACCCAGTCCCACATTTTAAAAATATTTTCGGCCGCAACACCAAACTCTTTTGCCAGTTTTACATTTGAAGTGACGGCAGTAAAATGGCGCTCAATAGACTCATCATTACCTAGTTTATTGATATACCACTGCCTGGCCGTTTCAGCATTGACCATCGTGTCCTGTGTGGTAAATGTTTTTGAAGCAATAATAAAAAGGGTTGTTTCCGGGCTCAGATTTTCCAGTGTGTCGTTAATATGGTTCTCATCGATATTGGAAACAAAATGGATATTCAGGTCATGCAAGCTATGTGACCACAACGCTTCCGTTACCATCATTGGCCCAAGGTGCGACCCACCAATACCGATATTCACCACATCTGTAATTGCCTGATTGGTGACACCGCGCCATTGTCGGGTTCTGATTTTTTCTGCCAGTTGCTTCACCCGTTCGCGTTCCGCCTTTATTTCCGGCAGGATATTTTCACCATTAACAATAATCGGCTTGTTTCCCTGCTCCCGTAACGCCGTATGCAGCACCGCCCGGTGCTCGGTATTATTAATCGGCTCACCTTTGAACAGCTTTTCTATCCAGGCAGGTAAATCAACATCATAAGCTAATTGCAGTAAGTGCCCGATGGTTGTCTCGGTTATTCTATTTTTTGAGTAATCGTAAAGAATATCATTGAGCTCAAGCGAATAGTGGCTGAACCTGTTCGGATCATTGTCGAAAAGTTCACGCATGTGAACATCTTTAACTTCATGGTAATGCTTTGCAAGCGCTCGCCATGAACTTGACTCGGTAAGCCTGGACATTCTGCAACCACCCTGTTGTCGTCTGATGTTCTATAAATCGTACAGTTCTACTTATATTACTCTAATCTAGCTGATTAGCGGGGATTTACAATAGTTGGCATAATAAGTTTGTTATACTTACTCCTTCCCGGAATAAAGCATAAAATAACAGGCTCAGTATATGCAGAACGTATATTGAAGGAATAAACGGAACACCCTGATAAAATGAAAGTACATACAATAAAAACAACACCTTTTACTGACCAAAAACCAGGAACCTCCGGGCTGCGTAAAAAAGTAACTCACTTTCAACAGCCCCATTATCTGGAGAATTTTGTTCAATCCATTTTTAATGTCGCAACTGATTTAAAAGACCAGCGACTTATTCTTGGGGGTGACGGCCGTTATTACAATAGCCATGCCATTCAGGTTATTCTAAAAATTGCAGCGGCTAATGGTATTAAGCACGTTATGGTCGGAGAAAATGGCTTGCTGTCAACCCCGGCAGTTTCACACTTAATCCGCAAGTATCAGGCGGCTGGCGGGATTATTCTTTCTGCCAGCCATAATCCCGGCGGCCCGGAAGGTGATTTTGGCATTAAATTTAATATCGCCAATGGTGGCCCGGCGCCAACCACTTTTACCGATACCGTCTATGAAAAGAGTAAAAATATTAAAGAATACCTTATTGCGGATGCAGAAGATATTAGCCTGAACCAGCAAGATAACTATTATATAGGGGGGATGCAAATTACTGTTATCAATTCTGTTACTGACTATGCGGATCTCATGGAACAACTATTTGATTTCCCCAAAATAAAATCCCTGTTTACTTCCGGACTTTTCAGCATATGCTTTGATGCCATGCATGCCGTCACTGGCCCGTATGCAAAAGAAATATTCAGCAAACGTCTTTGTGCCAATGTGGGTGCAGTCATAAATGGTACACCACTGGAAGATTTTGGTGGCGGCCACCCTGACCCAAATCTGGCACATGCAACCGAACTGGTTGCAAAATTAAATACCAGCGCAAACACCGCACCTGATTTTGGTGCCGCCTCTGACGGTGATGGTGATCGAAATATGATTATCGGCCAGAATTTTTTTGTAAACCCCAGTGACAGTCTCGCAATAATGGCAGCCAATGCCCACCTTTTACCTGGCTACAAACAGGGGGTGTGTGGTGTTGCTCGCTCATTACCTACCAGTAGAGCGGTGGATAAAGTTGCCGAGTCAATGGGTATTGATTGCTATGAAACACCCACTGGTTGGAAATATTTTGGTAATCTGCTTGATGACAAACGCATTACACTCTGCGGTGAAGAAAGTTTTGGTTCCGGTTCAGATCACATTCGGGAAAAGGACGGTATTTGGGCGGTTTTATTCTGGCTGAATTTGATTGCCATAAAACAACAGTCTGTTGAAAAAATACTGCATGCCCACTGGCTACGTTTTGGGCGACACTATTATACGCGCCATGACTATGAAGCACTCGACAGCACACTGGCAAATGAGTTAATCCAGAACTTAAGAGCACAAACAACGTCACTCACCGGCAACAACTACAATGATTATAAAGTTGTTCTTTGTGATGACTTTAGTTATGTTGACCCCGTTGATGGCAGCATTGCCAAAAATCAGGGGATCCGTATTCTGTTTGCAGACGATTCCCGTATCGTTTTCAGATTATCGGGAACAGGCACAGAAGGTGCAACATTACGTGTTTATATAGAACGCTATATAACTGACCCCTCACAATTTGATTTAACAACCCAGGAAGCGCTGGCACCTTTAATTGATATTGCAAATCGTTTGTCTGAAGTACAAAAACGCTTTAAACGTGAAACACCCAATGTGATTACCTGATAGCATAATATGTTTTACGTCTGCCTTAGGGGCTATTGAACTTTCAGATTTTAGTCCTGACAAGGCATTTTTTACGTATCAATGCACGCCATTGGTAGTAAAAAATAATGATGGCAGGGTTAAAGTTAGCCCAAATAAGACAATAGATGAAAGATCAACAACCCCTAGATATTCAACTTCCAGATATCAGCATTATATTCCTGCATGGTTCTGTCTGTAGAAAAATAGCCACTGCAAGCCGTATTGTGGATACTCATTTTAACCCATCCGGCACGGTCGAGATACGCGCGGGATACCCGAACCTGTGCGTCAACATAACTACGAAAATCCGCAAGTGTTAACCAGGGATCTTGTGGGTTCATCAGTGAGTCGATGATCCTGTCAAAAATACCATACTCAAATGAATTAAAATGCCCGCACGACAGCAGGTGCATCACACGCTTTAAATCCTCATCGCTGTTAACAATTTGTTCGGGATTATAATCTGCCCGCACTTTATCAACTTCATCGGCTTTTAAGCCGAACAAAAAAAAGTTTTCTTCTCCTACCGCATCGAGTATTTCAATATTGGCTCCATCATAGGTTCCGATGGTGACAGCACCATTCATCATAAACTTCATATTACCTGTGCCTGAGGCTTCCTTGCCTGCCGTTGAAATCTGCTCAGATAAATCGGTACCAGGACAAATAATTTCCATTTTAGATACACTGTAATTTGGTATAAAAGCCAGTTTTAACCTGTCACCAACTTGTGGATCGTTATCGATTACATCAGCAACATTATTAATTAACTTAATAGTTTGTTTGGCAATTTGATACCCTGGTGCTGCCTTTCCACCAATAAGCACGCAACGATTTGTCCAGTTCTCTGTATCCCCTCGTTTGATACGATCATATAAATGAATAACGTGCAATATATTTAACATCTGCCGTTTGTATTCATGGATTCGTTTAACCTGTACATCAAACAGGGCATTAGTATCAAAGTCAATGTTGCACTCGTCCTTAACCAGATCAGCAATGCGTTGTTTGTTTTCTTTTTTGACCGCAAACCAGCGTTCTGCAAACACACTGTCATTCACATGTTTTTTTAATTGACTGATTTCCCCCAAATCCCGTATCCACTCATCCCCTATTTTTTCTGTTATCAGTGAACTCATCGCCGGATTTGCATATGCCATCCAGCGACGTGGTGTCACACCATTGGTTTTATTGTTAAATTTTTCAGGCCATAATTCATAAAAGTCTCTGAATAAGCCATCTGCCAATAATCTGGAATGCAATGCGGCAACACCATTAACCGAGAAACTTCCAACAATAGCGAGATAAGCCATACGCACATATTTAACATCACCTTCCTCGATAATCGACATCCTGATCTGCTTACCGGTATCGCCTGGCCATTTCCTTGAAACCAGTTTAAGAAAACGTGCATTAATTTCATAAATAATCTGTAACAGGCGAGGTAACAGTTTTTCAAATAATGGCACTGACCATTTTTCCAGTGCTTCAGGTAATAACGTATGATTTGTATAGGCCATTGTTTGAGTTGTAATTTTCCAGGCCTCATCCCATGACATGTGTTTTTCATCAATAAGCAATCGCATTATTTCTGCCACGGCAATGGTTGGGTGTGTGTCATTCATCTGGAAAACATTTTGCTCTGCAAACTGGGTGAAATTATTGTTTTCATTCAGGCTCCACATTCTAAACACATCCTGCAGACTTGCTGACGCCAGAAAGTATTGTTGCTTTAAGCGTAATTCCTTTCCGTTTTCACTGCTGTCATTCGGGTAAAGCACCATCGTAATATGTTCAGCATCATTTTTTGATTCAACAGCTTCCGAATAGCTACCGGCATTAAAGTCATCAAGGTTAAACACATTCGTTGCATCGGCACTCCATAAACGTAAGGTGTTTACCGTATTATTTTTATAACCAGACACCGGAATATCATACGGGATAGCCAGAACATCGGCTGTGTCCAGCCAGACATGTCGTTTACGACCATCCGGTTCAACATTTATTTCAACATGCCCACCAAACTTGATAACCTGCGTATATTCCGGGTGCTTCAGTTCCCAGGGATTTCCTCCCTGTAACCAGTGATCCGGCTCCTCTAACTGATAGCCATTTTCTATATCCTGCCGAAACATACCGTACTCATAACGAATCCCATAACCAACAACGGGGAGTTTTAAATTTGCACAACTATCCATAAAACAGGCCGCTAACCGACCTAAACCACCATTACCCAAACCGGCATCCTGTTCTTCTGTAATAATTTCTTCCAGTCGCAAAGCAAACTTGTTTATTGCAGCTTCGGTATTTTCAGTCAGGCCAAGATTAAGAATATGGTTTCCCAGAGAACGACCAATTAAAAACTCCATTGACATGTAATAGGCCTTCCTTACCCCTTTTTTCTCATAGTCTGTCCAGGTGTTGCGCCAGTCCATCATAATACGATCACGTATTGTCAATGACAGCGCCTCATACAGGTAAAAAGGCATGCAACCAAAAAATCGGCCAAGGTGACGAGTCAAATAACGTTCAAAATCACCAGCCAACGATTCAATGTCTCTGGGCAACCTTTGCATTTCAGGCATTTTCAAATTGCATAATGTTTTTTCCATTGACATAGTTTACCTCTGATACAATGTTATTAAATGTGACAGATTTTCTTTTATTTCTGGCCTGAGCTGCTGCCATTCAAACCGCCACTGCCAGTTATTAGCAACCGTTCCGGGTATATTCATCCGCGCTGATGAATCAAGCATTAGCACATCCTGCATTGGCAAAATACACAAAAAAGAAACGGACGACATTGCCAGACGGATCATTAACCTGGTTTTTTCCTTCACCGACTCATCTTTTGAGTTAATATATTCTTCAAAATAAATTTTATTATAGTTGTTTTCGTCGCTGACCCAACCCAGAGTGGTATCATTGTCGTGTGTACCGGTATACACAACATCATTCGGTTTATGATTATGTGGCAAATGCGGGTTAGTATTATTTGCATCAAATGCAAACTGCAAAACTTTCATGCCAGGTAAATTAAAATCATTTTTAAGTTCGGTTACCTGTTCCGTTATTACCCCAAGATCTTCCGCAACCAGAGGTAAAGACTGAAATGTTTCAAATAATTCATTTAATAATGCCCGCCCTGGTACTTCAACCCAGCTTCCATTAATTGCAGTTTCATCGGCTTGCGGAATCTGCCAACAGGCCTGCAAACCCCGAAAGTGATCAACACGCAACAAATCAAATAATTTTAATTGTGTACAAAAGCGTTCTTTCCACCAACTAAAATTGGTCGCTTGCTGTTGCTTCCAGTCGTACAGGGGATTCCCCCAGCGTTGCCCCTTGTCGGTAAAAGCGTCGGGGGGGACACCGGCAACAAACTCCATTTTTCCATCACTGTCAATCAGGAAGTTCTCTCGCCGTGCCCAGACATCGGCACTGTCCCGTGCAACAAAAATAGGCATGTCACCAAATAACTTCACACCGTATTGTTTTGCATACTCGCGGATCTCATGCCATTGAGTAAAAAAAATAAATTGCTCGAAGATAACCTGTTTAATCGATAACGCCAGTTCCTGATGCGCATTATTCAACGTGTCATGGTCCCGGTGCTTAACCGGATCAGGCCAGTCGTACCATGGTTTGTTTCTGTAGCGTTTTTTAAAAGCCATAAATAATGCATAATCACTCAACCAGGCAGCATGTTCCTCGTAAAATTCGTGAATGCTTTTTTCCCAGAACTTGTCGCTTAACTGATAAAAATGCTTTGCGGCAAAATGTAAGCATGCCAAACGATAATGCTCATCGGTTTGTTTTAATTTAATTTTATTCTGGTCAAGCCAGCCCTTATCGACAAGCCAGTCCAGGCTAATAAGCAAAGGGTTACCCGCGTGTGAAGACAGGCATTGATAAGGTGACTTGTCGTCATGCGTTGGTCCTAGTGGTAACATTTGCCAGACCTTGAATCCACAGGCATGCAAAAACTCGATAAACCGGTAGGCCTCATGCCCAATATCCCCATGCCCCAACGTTCCCGGTAGTGAAGTAGGATGTAATAACACACCCGCAGCGCGTGGCCGTTTAATCTGCGCACAATTTATGTTAATAACCATTGTTTACGGTTGTTGGCCCGGCAACATTGTTCCTCCCATAACAGGATCACCCGAACCAAATGAAAATGCATTGGCAAGATATTCCGGTGGCTCAACCTTAAGTAACTGATATAAATTACTTAAATGTAAACGAAACTGTTCATCAAATGCCGCAACGGACTCAGCAGAATTGTATTCACCAAACCACCAGAACCAGTCTGAACTCTCACAGGTTGCCAGTTGTATTTTAGCAAGTTCATACTGCTCTGCAGATAACTGTCCACCACTAACAACACGGTCATACACTTTTTTTGCATCAACCAGCATATCCCAGGCGCGGTTTTTGTCCTTGTCACCTATCCAGGTTGAAAAGGTACCAAATACCCAGCTACCTGCAACTATTTCATTAAAAGGTATTCTTGTTTTATGTGCGGTGAGGTATTCGCTATAGGTCGTCAACCGGATACCATTATGTTGAGACAACTTTTCATATAATGCACTCAGGAAGTAATAACCATTCTGTGGGTAATATTCCCAGGCGTTCTCACCATCGAGTATAATTGATACTATCGCATCGGGATTATCACTGCATTTTTCAGCAATGGTTTCCAGATGATGAATAAGGTTTGCCACTGCATCATCGGCATGCCAGTCTGAATACTGGAAACCAATCAAGTCAGACAAACCGTCATCCCGAAAAAAACAAACTGCCTCGGTGTTATTATATTGGTAGGCCTCATAAATACAGTCATCGACAGCACAACCGGATTTTTGTAATGAATTTTTTAATACAGTTTCACCGCTGGCCAACCACTTAAAGCCCGCTTCCGAAATAAGCTGAATAGTTTCGGCACTGATACTCCCTTCTGACGGCCAACAGCCCTGCGGCGCCACACCAAAATAATGTTTAAAAACGTCAATACCCTTTTGTATATGCCAGCGGCTTCTTTCCCAGCCATCAGGATATTCATCGGCAAGCGGAAGTTGTGCATCGGGCATGGCCTGTTGAGTCGATTTAATATCAATAAGTAATGGGATAATAGGATGCGCATACGGTGTCATTGATAATTCTATCCGGCCACTCTCTGCAAGTTTTTTGTAGCGCCCGATTACACCGCTTATCAGTTCATGAATAATCTCAACCAGTAGATGGCGATCGCGCACACTGAAGCCCTGCCCCTTGTTCATTAAGGCGATAATACGTTGATCGGTTGTGCGTACCGTTTCGGCCATCCATGCCAGGTGATACCAGACCAGAAGGTCGGCAAAGAACTGCTGAGAATAATACGTTAGCCTTTGCGGATGCTGTAACGCAACTTCGGCCATTTCGGTTAACGTTTTGAAAAGAGCAAAACGGTCAATCAGGCGTTCCTTGTTTGCACGTAAACAGGCTTTAATAATCTGCACACGTTTTTCCTGATCCAGGGACAACACCGGATCAGCCAGGGCAGATAAAAGAAAATCTCTAAGAGCCTTGCCATGATGCAAGTAACCATCGAGCTGTTGTGCGTAGTCACCAATCTGCTCAAGCAACACAGGAGCAAAATTAATAACCGCTTTTGCCTGCTCATTGTTTTCAAGATGCCCTGCCATATCCACATAGTCTTTAATCGTATGCAGATAGGTCCAGGGTAAATGGTATTCGCCGTTTCGCAGGTCACGGTATTCTGGTTGGTGCATATGCCAGAAGATAACCAGATTCAGGGGTGAAACATTATTGCTATTATCGGACATGATGAATAGCCTGACCAAGCATATCGGGTGTCACTAATACCACACCATGTGGTGAAATATGAAAATGTTTTCTGTCCTCCTCTGCATTTTTTCCTATTATTGTTCCATCCGGTATATCGCAACCCTTATCAATAACCGCATGATAAATTTTACAGTTCGAGCCAATGGTCACATCCGGCAGGATCACCGATGCCTCTACTTTGGAATAATCACCGACCGTCACATTGGAAAAGAGCAGTGAATGGCGAACCTTGGCACCGGAAATAATACAACCACCGGATACCATTGAATCAATGGCCATACCACGCCGTTTGTCATCATCAAAAATAAATTTGGCCGGTGGTAATTGCTCCTGGCTTGTCCAGATTGGCCATTCATCATCATATAAATTAAGTTCCGGGGTTACGCCGATTAATTCCAGATTGGCTTCCCAAAATGCATCAACCGTGCCCACATCCCGCCAGTAAGACTGTATGCCACTATTGGCATTAATAAACGGGTAGGCAAAAACACGGTATTTTTTTATAACATAGGGGATAATATCCTTGCCAAAATCATGGCTGGAGTTGGGCGTATCTGCGTCACGAATTAATAATTCAAATAACAGTTCGGTATTAAAGATATAAATACCCATTGAACATAACGATTCATCCGGCTTACCCGGCACGGTTTCAGGTTGTTCCGGCTTTTCTGCAAAACTATGAATACGTAAATCTTTATTAACTCCCATCACACCAAAAGCAGAGGCCTCTTGCTGGTGTACCTCTATGCAACCAATCGTAACATCGGCCTTATTTTCAACGTGTTTTGCAAGCATGGCACCGTAGTCCATTTTGTAAATATGGTCACCGGCAAGAATTAATACATAGTCGGGCGAATGTGAACGGATAATATCCAGATTCTGATAAATAGAGTCTGCGGTTCCGGCATACCATGAGGCTTCTATGCGCTGTTGCGCCGGTAACAGTTCAACGAACTCACCAAAGTCTCCTCGCAAATGTCCCCAGCCCCTTTGTATGTGCAAAATAAGAGAATGTGCCTTGTACTGGGTTATAACACCAATTCGGCGTATACCCGAGTTGATACAATTTGAAAGAGGGAAATCAATAATACGAAACTTACCACCAAAGGGGACAGCGGGCTTTGCTCGCCACATTGTTAAATGTTTTAGTCGCTCGCCTCGACCACCGGCCATAATTAACGCCAGGGTGTTACGAGTCAGGTTACTGACAAAGCGTGGTGACTTTTGTTTTTTCATCCGTGTTTGCTTTTGCCTTTATTAATTTGCAGCTAACAATATAAAGACCTAAATTTAATGAACTAAGTTCATTATTAATATTTATATTCAACAAGCTTTATATCATTACCTGTTTAAAAGGATACGTATAAGTAAAAAAATACTAAACTGAATGAAAGAGCACCTTCGGCGCTAATCAAATAGAGCGACATCAGCCGTATTATTTGTGTAAAATATAAGTATATTAAGGATAGTCTGTTTATGCCACGATACAATAGTTCAGTATCAGATAAAGCAAATTTAATACATGCTATGTTACGGGCTGATCTCGACAGGATTGCTCTGGCGAATCATCACGACCCCTTCAAGGTTTTAGGTCGACAAACGGTAGGGCAGGACACCTGCATCCTGTTTTATTCACCCAATACACATCAATTAAGCGTCACCAAGAAAAACATCCCGGCTGTACGTCTCGCCAACAGTGATTTTTTTGTCTGTCTGGAATGCATGGATGAAATAGAGAACCACTATTTACTCACACGAACCAGTAATAACAATGAGGTGGTGTCCTTTTATGATCCTTATAGCTTCAAACCACAACTGGATGATTACGATTTAAATCTATTTTCCGCAGGCAAACATTTACATATTTACCGCATTCTGGGGGCGCATGTTAAAACAGTCGATGGCATTACAGGGGTTCTTTTTGCCACCTGGGCACCCAGTGCCTCCCGGGTTAGCGTGGTAGGCGATTTTAATAACTGGGATGGCCGCCGCCACCCGATGCGTTCGCGAGGCAACAGTGGCGTGTGGGAACTTTTTATTCCAGAAATAAAAACGGGAGAATTGTATAAATTTGAGATCCGAAATGCACACTCCGGAGAAATCCATACCAAATCAGACCCTTATGCACAGCAACTTGAACTGCGCCCACGAACCAGCTCTATAGTACAGGCCGCCCCCTCTTTTAAATGGCAAGACAGTCACTGGGTAAAAAGCAGAGAACAAAACGACTGGTTGCATAAACCACTTTCTATTTATGAATGCCATCTTGGATCATGGCAACGTGATGATAAGAGCCAGTTTCTTGGTTATCGAGAACTGGCTCATCGTCTGGTTGATTATATAAAAGAAACCGGGTTTACCCATATCGAGCTACTGCCTGTTACAGAACACCCTCTTGATGCCTCCTGGGGTTATCAAACAACGGGCTACTTTGCGGCCACCAGCCGCTTTGGCAGTGCAGATGATTTTCGTTATTTTGTCGATTACTGCCATCAACACGGTATTGGCGTTTTGCTTGACTGGGTGCCCGCACATTTTCCAAAAGACGCACATGGCCTGGCAAAATTCGATGGCAGCGCACTGTATGAACATGACGATCCACGCCGCGGCGAACACCGTGACTGGGGTACCTTAATTTATAACTATGGCCGCAATGAAGTTAAAAACTTTCTAATATCAAGTGCGGTGTTCTGGCTAGAAGAATATCACATCGATGGCTTACGTGTTGATGCTGTTGCTTCAATGCTCTACCTCGATTACTCCCGCGAGGAAGGTGACTGGCTACCTAACCGCCATGGCGGCAATGAAAACATTGAAGCCATCGAATTTATACGCGAATTAAATACGGTAACCCATGCCCATTTTCCCGGCACATTGATGATGGCAGAAGAATCGACGGCATGGCCACAAGTTACACGGCCAACAAATGTCGGCGGGCTTGGTTTTAGTATGAAGTGGAATATGGGATGGATGCACGACACTCTTACGTACTTGTCAAAAGATCCGGTGCATCGCCATTACCATCACGATCAACTTACATTTGGCCTGTTGTACCTGTTTAGCGAAAACTTTATCCTGCCTTTTTCACACGATGAGGTCGTGCACGGTAAAAGTTCCATGTTGTATAAAATGCCCGGTGACGAATGGCAAAAATTTGCAAATTTACGCCTGCTATACACCTATATGTTTACCTACCCCGGGAAAAAACTGTTGTTTATGGGTTGTGAGTTTGGCCAGGGCGAGGAATGGAATCACGATAAAATGCTGGACTGGTATGTTCTGCAATACCCGCTTCATGCAGGAATAAAAAAACTGGTTACTGATCTGAACAATCTATACAAACAGCAAGCCACGCTATATAAGTATGATTTTGACGATATTGGATTTGAATGGATAGATTGCCATGATACCGACCAATCTGTTTTATCCTACTTAAGAAAAACTGAACAGCAAGCCATTATTGTTGTCCTGAATTTTACACCCATCGTGCGCGAAGGCTACCGCATCGGTGTACCGGAACTGGCAGAGTATGAAATTATTTTTAATTCTGACTCAGGCTATTATGCCGGCAGTAATGCAAGTAGCCATTCTGGTATTCAAGCTGAAAATATTAAATGGATGAACCGACCCGCATCACTAAAATTAACTCTCCCTCCACTGGCAGGGCTCATCCTCAAAAAAGCGCCATGAATAAAATTCTTTATATTAGCAGTGAAGCCTTTCCGCTGATTAAAACAGGTGGCCTGGCCGATGTTGCTGGTAGCCTGCCTGTTGCCTTACTAAAACACTCACAGGATGTTCGATTATTATTACCGGCTTACCCTGAAGTCCTTAAACAAATTAAAAAAAACAAAGTTCTGGCAAAAACACGCTACCACAATCAACCTGTTAAAATTATTGAAACCCGATTACCCGGCAGCCGTGTCACCGTATGGCTGGTAGACTGCCCTGCGGCATTTAATCGTCCAGGTGGCCCGTATACCGATCACCACGGTCGTGAATGGGATGACAATGCGCTACGCTTTGCTATTTTTTGTTATGCCGCTGTTGATATTGCTTTAAACAAACTATTACCCAACTGGCAACCCGATGTCGTGCATTGTAACGACTGGCAATCCGGCCTTGTACCCGCATTGTTAAGCCTGCATGCAAAAAGACCAGCCACTGTTTTTACCATTCACAACCTCGCCTATCAGGGGCTCTTTAATAAACAAACTTTTCTGGATTTAAAGTTACCTGACGCACTCTGGCACCTTGATGGTCTGGAATTTTATGACCAATTGTCCTTTATCAAAGGCGGGCTGGCCTATGCCGATAAAATAACGGCTGTGAGCCCAAACTATGCTAAGGAAATTCTTCAACCGGAATACAGTTATGGCCTGGGTGGCCTTTTAAAGTATCGAAAAAAGGATCTTAGCGGGATACTCAATGGTATTGATGAAAAATACTGGAACCCGGGAACAGACCACTATCTGCAGCAAAAATATAACCGCCATTCATTAAATAAAAAACCACTGAACAAAACAGCCTTACAACAGGAACTGGCGCTTCCCATTGACCCCACTATTCCACTCATTGGTATGGTCAGCCGTTTAGTTGAACAAAAAGGGCTGGAAATTATTTTAGATTATTTACCAACAATGTTAACACTACCGGTTCAGTTCGTTATTCTCGGTACAGGCGAATCACATTATGAATTGCTGTTATCTAACGAAGCCAGTCGGCACCCTGATAAACTGCATGTTACCATTGGTTATGATGAAGCACTCGCGCACCGGATTGAAGCGGCCAGCGACATGTATTTAATGCCCTCCATCTTTGAACCCTGTGGCCTTAACCAGTTATACAGCTTACGTTATGGTACCTTACCCATCGTTACCCCGGTGGGCGGGCTGGCTGATACGGTTATTGATGCCAGTGAAAAGAATATTGCCTACGGCACCGCCAACGGTTTTGTACTTAAAGGAAAAGATTCAGCCGCGCTGTTGGCCGCCACTAAACGAGCGCTCACGATGTATCAGCAACCGGAGCAATGGCGTCAACTGCAACACAATGCCATGAGCGGTGATTTTTCATGGCAAACCAGTGCCAAACACTATATTGACCTGTATCAACAAGCCGTGAAAGCTGTTTCATAAATACCATCCCTGCAAAAGACAATAACTTTACAGAGAAGCAATCACTAACTATGTAACTGCCTGGCTGCAGCGAAGCAATCATCACGCCATATGCAATTTATTTGATCACACACACCCTCTGTTGCCGTTGCAAAACAGTTAAAATTACCTTCTGAAAGCTGAATTTCCTGAATTAATTTCATCTTACTCATACGAGATGTTTTAATACCAAAGTCTTTTGCCCTGTCGCGTATTTCCTGAATATTCATCACAAGTCTCCTTTTTACGTATAAAAATAAGGCCGATTTAAACAAAGAGCAACACACATAAAACACTATAAAATACCACTGCTATCCCGTTAACCCCCTCTCCCTTTGGAAGAGGGTTGGGGTGAAGGGTTCGAAATAGATAACCCATTGTTTTATTTACCCCCTCATCCTGGCCTTCTCCCTGGGGGAGGAGGGATAGCTCCGATTAACCGCTAAGCTAACCTCCTGCCCTGAATGTTAGCCATTACCTTGGCCTAAACGCTTAGCTGTATTTCAAGCCGAGGTTAACGGGACAGCCGTAATAAAATACATATAATCTGCACCATAATTGTTATAGATCTAATTGCTGGAAGTGAGTGAAACACCGGCATCTCACTTAACTAAGAGCATAGCGTACAAATTCAGTTAATCCATAAATTCCTTCAAATAGCCAATGAAACAGCCGCCTCATCCGCGTACCAGAAGATATCGCCCACGCAATTGATGGGTAATGGTTCATTCTTCTTAATCTGTGCAATAACGGCTGCCTTTTCATTTCCGTTTACCAGCACAACCCGGTTTAATGCACTTTTTAAAGTTGCCACACTCAGCGACACCCGCTCACTCGGTGGTTTAGGTGAATGGTAAATCGGAATAACCGAGCGTGTATCAGCCAGAGCCGCATTATCAGGAAATAAACTTGCCGTATGTCCGTCCTCACCAAGCCCAAGAAATACAAGATCAAAACAATCAAACTCTGAAACAACATCCCGATACGCTGTAGCCGCCGCTTCAGCACCCTTTTCAGCGGGTATACGGTAGACATGCGTATCAGATATTTTTGACCATAAATATTTTTCCAGCATCACATCATTTCGTTCCGGATGCCCCTTTGGGAAACAACGCTCATCACCCAAATACCAGTGCACTTTATCCCATGGTAACTTTTTATCTGCAAGATACGTTAAACAAGATTTTGGTGTATTCCCACCGGGTAAGGCGATATGACAAATATCCTTTTCCTGAAGGCTGCCTTCAATTATACCAGCCATAAAATCTGCGGCTGCTTTTGCAGCCTGATCAAACTCTTTATATACAAACCATTTATGCACTTTAATTAACTCGGCTTATGCCAACATCTAAACATAACCAACAATGCATCCAGCTTTAGGATAACACCCTATAAACAATCCATCTTTTCATACATCGAATATCAAATCAATAATAGAATGGATAGTTCAAATTTCCCAGCACGTTGCAATAACAAACCAATACCGCTAACTGTATATTGAAGTCCGTTACAAACTATTTATTTTAAATTTGTAATGCCAACCACTTCATAGTTTTATTATTGCCAGCACTATAACCTTCTCAGCTCAAACTATCTGGACTAGCACTTAACTTAAAGGAATAATATCAATGACACACGTATCGCAATCTATTCGCATTAAACTTATTACCATTTTACTTATTACCCTGTTCAGCTTTTCTTATACACAAGCAGGTGAATTATCACCTGAGCTACAGGTCAAGCTGAATATTTATAAAACCAAACTCACCAAATGGGCAAAAGATCCCGTTATTGTTAAAGCGGTTATGCAGGCCAACAACCATAAAACAAAAATGGATAACAGGACATGGAAAAAACTTTCTGTATCCGATGCTAAAGTAAAACCTTTTTTAACCAGCCCTGCCGGCAAAAAATTGTTTGCATGGGAGCAAGATAAAAAACTGGGCAAATTATTTTTACGAGATAAAACAGGTAACCTGGTTGCTGGTAGTAAAAAACCGGCAATTTTCAATATTGCAAACCGTCCAGCCTTTACCAAAGCCATTCGCGGTAAAATATGGAATTCAAAAAAGCCAAAGGCTGATCCAACAACAAAATTAAGCAGTATTCAACTTTCAATACCGGTTATTAACAATGGTAAAGAAATCGGCGTTTTGCATACCAGCATTATCGCCAATTAACCCATACGGGTTTCCCCCTGAAATAAAAAAGTATCCAGATATTTTTAAATCGGTTTCATCATAACTATTATGATTTAAGCAACAAAAAAGGGGGGGTAATCGCCTCCCCTTTTTTTGTTTGAGTTCACCATATTAATTAGTTTCTTCTATCGTAACCCCGTCCAATGCGGCAGAAATAGAATTAACATCACCTTGTGAGTCACCCAGTTTAATCATTAACCTGAGCTCATTTGCAGAGTCAGCATGATTTATCGCATCTTCATAGGTAATTTCACCTTCTTTGTATAAAGCATATAAGGCCTGATCGAAAGTTAACATACCATTTTGTCTGGAACGTGACATCAGGCCTTTCATTTCATGAATTTCACCTTTACGAATAATATCAGCCATCAAAGGTGTATTAATTAAAATCTCGGCACACAATACCCTGCCAGAACCATCCGGTTTGGGAATAAGCTGTTGCGCAACAACGGCTTTCATATTTAAAGATAGATCTAACAGGAGTTGATTACGTCTGTCTTCGGGAAAAAAGTTAATAATCCGATCCATTGCCTGATTCGAGTTATTAGCATGCAAGGTTGCTAAACAAAGGTGGCCGGTTTCTGCAAAAGCAATCGCATGATCCATTGCTTCTCTTGTTCGTATTTCACCAATCAGAATAACATCGGGTGCCTGACGCAAAGTGTTTTTTAATGCAGTTTGAAAACTCTCGGTATCCAGCCCTACTTCACGCTGGGTAATAATACAACCTTCATGATGATGTATATATTCAATAGGATCTTCGATACTAATAATATGGCCAGTACTGTTTTTATTTCTAAAGCCTATCATTGATGCCAGCGATGTGGATTTACCCGAACCGGTCGCACCAACAAATAAAACCAGACCACGTTTGGTCATCGCCAGATCTCGAAGTATTTCAGGCAAGCCTAATTCTTCAATCGTTGGGATAGTTGTTTCAATTTTACGTAACACCATGCCCGCATGGTTACGTTGTACAAAAGCACTGACACGAAAACGGCCAATACCTGATGCTGATATTGCAAAATTACATTCACTGGTACGCTCAAATTCTTCACGCTGTGCAGGCGTCATAATACTTAAAACAATTTCACGCGATTGTGATGGCGTTAAGGTACCCTGAGTAACTGGCGCCAATTTACCATTCACTTTCAAACTCGGCGCTACACCAGCTGTAATAAACAAATCCGATGCGTTCTTATGTACCATTAATTTTAGTAACGATTCAAAATCCATCACATAACCCTAATTGTTTTTTAATTTAATCCGCCATGTTGCACGGATAGTGAGAGCATCGAGAACAAGGCAAAAGCTGACGCAAAAGCGGAGCTTACATCAGTAAGTGAGCATTTTAAGGAAGCTTTTAACGCCGTTATCTGTGCTCTTACTATTCGTGCTATTCGAAGTCGGCTTTATTCATCGCTCGCATACGAGCCTCCTGCTTACTAACAATACCCCGCGCAACCAGATCCTGCAAAGTTTGATCTAAAGTAATCATACCAACCTGATTACCCGTTTGAATGGCAGAATACATTTGTGCCACTTTATCTTCACGGATCAGGTTCCGTATTGCTGGTGTGCCAATCATAATTTCATGCGCGGCCACTCGGCCACCACCAATTTTTTTCATCAGCGTTTGCGATATAACAGCACGCAGTGATTCCGATAACATCGATCGTACCATGTCTTTTTCTGCTGCCGGAAACACGTCGATTATCCGGTCAATGGTTTTTGCGGCTGAGCTGGTGTGCAAAGTACCAAATACTAAATGCCCCGTTTCGGCAGCGGTCAACGCCAGCCGAATAGTTTCCAGATCCCGTAACTCACCCACTAGAATAATATCGGGGTCTTCACGTAATGCTGAGCGCAATGCTTCGTTAAATCCGTGAGTATGTAAATGCACTTCACGTTGGTTCACCAGGCATTTTTTACTTTCATGAACAAATTCAATCGGATCTTCAATCGTTAAAATATGCCCATGCTCCTTTTCATTTTTGTAGTCCATCATCGCCGCCAGAGTAGTCGACTTACCTGAACCGGTTGGCCCGGTTACCAGCACAACACCGCGTGGGTTATCTGATATGTCTCTAAAAATGGCCGGGCAACCTAACTCTTCCATGGTCAATACTTTGGAAGGAATCGTACGAAAAACGGCTGCGGCCCCTTTGTTAATATTAAAAGCGTTCACCCTGAAGCGTGCAAGATCGGGGATTTCAAATGAAAAGTCGGTTTCCAGAAACTCTTCATAGTCTTTGCGCTGTTTATCATTCATAATGTCATAAACCAGCGAATGCACCACTTTATGTTCTAAAGGTGGCACGTTAATGCGTTTAATATCACCATCAACCCGAATCATGGGCGGCAAACCGGCTGATAAGTGTAAATCGGATGCGCCATTTTTAACGCCAAAAGCGAGTAATTCTGTAATATCCATAATATCTTTATTTTTTTCCCGTTACCTTAAAGGGGTCTGTTAATATAATAGTCTAGCTGACAATTCGTTATCGGCCAGAAATTCACTTTCTAAACTACATTGTCACCCAATAAAGGGCAAGTAAGTTCTTATTAATTAAGAACTGTTTCAAATAATGACTCAACAGATGATGACTACATTAGCGCAGCGCCTTAAAACTGTACAAACTCAGATCACAGATAGCGCAAAAGCCTGCCAGCGCAACCCGGCAGATATTCTTTTGCTGGCCGTGAGTAAAACTCAGACGATTGAAGCGGTAAAAACGGTTGCGGAAGCAGGACAAGTCCGCTTTGGGGAAAATTATTTACAGGATGCCTTGCCTAAAATTCATAGCCTGAGCGATGCTGGTTTTAATCTGGAATGGCATTACATCGGCCCTATCCAGTCCAACAAAACCCGTGCCATTGCCGAGAATTTTCAATGGGTGCACAGTGTTGATCGCTTAAAAATAGCCCAGCGATTAAATAAGCAACGCCCACTGCATTTACCCCCTTTAAAAATCTGTATTCAGGTAAATATTGGCAACGAACCCCAAAAAGCCGGTGTCAGCGCAGAGGAATTAAATGCACTGGCAACCGCGATTAACCCATTACCACAACTTGAATTACACGGGCTAATGGCGATTCCACCGGCTTCCTCGAATACTCAACAGCAACACGCCGCCTTTGCCGCTTTACGCCAGTTATTCGAAAATTTACCTCAAACCGGCACACTCGATACCTTGTCGATGGGAATGAGTCATGATCTCGATGTGGCCATTGCCGAAGGCGCAACCATGGTGAGAGTGGGAACCGCCATTTTTGGCACGCGGAATTAAACCGGATAGCCCGACACGAATACGCCGGAAATCAGTCAAATCCCTTAAAAATCACTTGGCAAATTAACAACTTATCCATTAGGCTAGGCAGCATGCCAAAACTAAATTCAATAGCAACAAAGCCTTCTTTTTCAGTCGGCTTTATTGGCGGCGGTAACATGGCGCGCAGCATTATTGGCGGGCTTGCAACCGACACCAGCATTCACATGCAGGTTTTTGACCTGTCAGCAGACACATTAAACAGCCTGACCCGTGACTTTGACATTACTGCCGCCACATCGAACCAGCAACTTGTCGAACAATGCGATGTGGTCGTGCTGGCCGTTAAACCACAAGTGATGCAGCCGGTTCTAAGCGAACTCGACGCCAGCCAGACTCAAGCGGTCTTTTTATCCATTGCCGCCGGTTTAAAAATCGACTCATTGGCAAAATGGCTGGACAGAGATGTGGCCATTATCCGTGCTATGCCCAACACGCCCGCTTTAGTGCAATGCGGCGCAAGCGGACTTTACGCTAACAAGCGGGTTTCGGTACAACAAAAAGAGTATGCCAATATTATTATGCAAGCCACTGGTCTCGCACTGTGGGTTGATAGTGAAGACTTACTAGACTCGGTAACGGCGCTGTCCGGCAGTGGCCCGGCCTACTTCTTTCTGGTAATGGAAGCCATGCAAGCCGCCGCTGAAAAACTGGGGCTCAATGCCGAAATCGCAAAACAGCTGACTTTGCAAACCGCCCTTGGGGCAGCCACGCTGGCCTCACAAAGCGATGATTCACCGGCCACTTTACGGCGGCAAGTCACCTCACCCGGCGGCACAACAGAACAGGCTATTAATACACTGGTTGATAACCAGTTAATTGAAATATTTGGTAAAGCCATGCAAGCTGCGTATGATCGCGCCAGGCAACTCGCAATTGAATTAGATAGTCACAAAACATAAAATCTGTATTTAATATCTTAGGAAAAACGAATGGGCTCACATCTGGGAAACGCCAGCACCTTTTTAATCAGCGCTTTGTTTGGAGCCTATATTCTGGCCGTCATGTTGCGCTTTTTGTTCCAATGGGTACGTGCTGACTTTAGCAACCCGATTTCACAGTTTATCTACAAAATCACCAATCCACCGCTTATTCCACTACGCCGCTTTATTCCCGGCTATCGCGGTATTGATTTTGCTGCCATTGTGTTGCTCATTGTATTGCAAAACATTGAATACCTGGTTATCGGCCTGCTTCCCGGCCAGCCCATGCCCAGCTTTCCCGGCCTTATCCCGTGGGCGCTGGCCACACTGTTAAGCCTGTGGATTAATATTTATATTTTTGGCATTTTAATCCTGGCCATTGTTAGCTGGATTAATCCCACCGGCTATAATCCGGTCATTGGGCTACTCAGCCAGCTCACCAACCCGATTATGCAACCCATTCGTCGCCTGATCCCACCCATGTCAGGGATGGACTTATCCCCCCTGTTTGCCATACTGGCTCTCACTTTTATAAAGCTGGCTTTTGTCGATTATCTGGTTTACCTCTTTAAAAACCTTGCTTTCCCGAATGCAAATTACCTTTTTTAACTGTAAAAACAACACCTTAGAATTACACACTACCACCCGGCTCCGTATTCACAAAAGCACACCAGCCGGGTTTGCGCCGGTAAAGGTTCCAAAACGGCCAACTTAAATGCACTGCATTACGCCCAACATCAAATTATCAAGCAAACATACCTTCTATTATTCACGACACAAACAGCGCTCTGGCTAAAAGTTGGTCAAATTTCAGCTAAAATTTTAAGCAACTTTGCCGTTAACGTTATTACGCCCAATCAACAAGTACAAAACCTTTGTCACATTTTAATGTGATAGTTCAATAAAATCGTGTACTTTACTGATATTTAAGGCTATATTTATTGAATTAAAATTTATTATTGAGCAATACAGATGGCAACAGAACGTTTTACAGACCAAATGCAAGCCTATGGCCGTTGGAAAACGGAGCTCATTACCTCCATTGAGAGTTTCCAGAAGTGGCTGGAAGTCAACAAAATGAGTAGCAGTGAAGTGGAGCTACGCATTTTTGAACTTATCCAGACTTTAAAAGGTGATAACCTCACGATTGCTTTTGTGGCGGAATTTGCGCGCGGCAAAACAGAATTGATTAACGCGGTCTTCTTCTCTGAATATGACCGCCGCTTACTGCCCTCCGAAGCCGGTCGCACGACTATGTGCCCAACCGAATTATTTTATGATAACGCTACACAGAAAAATTATATTCGTTTATTGCCGATTGAAACCCGACTCGAAGAAGCCAGTATCAACGAATTAAAAAAAGATCCCGTCAACTGGACTCATATGGATCTCGATACCAACTCATCTGAAGCCATGTCAGAAACGTTTCAGGAAATTATTCGTACAAAAAAAGTCAGTCCCGAAGAAGCCATTAAACTGGCATTGCACTCTCCAGAAGATACCGCACATGTTGGCGCCGACGGTAAAGTCGAAATCCCCATGTGGCGACACGCTATTATCAGCTTCCCACATCCCCTTTTAAAAGAGGGGCTAACCATACTCGATACGCCTGGCTTAAACGCCATGGGTACCGAACCAGAACTTACCCTGAATATGTTGCCCAGTGCACAGGCCGTTGTTTTTGTATTGGCAGCCGATACCGGTGTCACCAAATCAGATATGGAAATGTGGAAACACTATGTTGAACCCTTAGGTGGTGAAGCCCAAACCGGGCGCATTGTGGTACTGAATAAAATTGATACCTTGTGGGATGAACTAAAAGATGAATCGGGCATTAACAAAAGTATTACGACCCAATGCACCACCACAGCAAGAATGTTAAACATCGAAAGTACCAATGTGTATCCTGTTTCTGCACAAAAAGGCCTGCTTGCTAAAATTCGCCATGATGTTGATTTAATAAAGCGCAGTAATATCCTTGCACTGGAATCTATTTTATCGAAAGACATTCTGCCTTCGAAGCAAAATATAGTGCGCGAAAGCATTGTCGGTGAAATCGGCAATATGGCAAAAGAAGCACAAAGCATGATCGCTTCGCGGTTAGCCGAAGCCAATAACCAGCTCAAAGAATTAAACAGCCTGAGCGGTAAAAATGAAGACGTTATTATTCATTTAATGAAAAAAACCCGTCAGGAACAAACCGTTTATCATAAATCGGTTGAAAGCTTTCAGGCCAACAAAAAAATGTTTAACGATCACCATTCCCAGTTATTAAAAACACTCAGTATTAATGCGCTGGATAAGCTCATGGCGGAAACACGTAAAAACATGACCGGAGCCTGGTCAACAATGAAGTTGAAAAAAAGCATGAAAGAATTTTTTGACATCATTAACGATACGATGGATACCGCAAATAAGCACGTTGAAAATGTAAATCGGCTGGTACAAACAATTTATCGGCAATTTAATAAAGAACATGGTTTAACAGAAACCAAACCCAGATTATTCAGCATCGTAAAATACAAGCGTGATCTGGAACGTTTATATTATGAAGCCGAGGCTTACCGCAACAGTCCGGTAATGACGATGACTGAACAGGCCTTTGTGGTTAAAAAATTCTTTATATCAATGGTCTCTCATGCACGCAATACACTCTATCAGGCGCATCAGGAAGCCAACTCATGGAGCAAGGCCGCAATGTTGCCTCTGGTTACACGCATTAAAGAACATAAAGATCAGATGGAAAAACGCCTTGAAAGTTTACGTAAAATTAATGAATCACGCGATACCCTGCAATCACGAATGACTGAATTAGGTAAAACAGCAGAAATATTACAAACCCAGTTACAGGATCTGAATAACCTAATGGAAACACTTAATAAACCACTGGAATGGTTTATTGAAAACCACAAATCAGATGCACAAGTGGCTTAGGTTTAAATAAAACTTAACCCGGGAAACCGCTCCCAGAAAATCTACCCCAGCACCTTAGCAAGCGCCTTAAGCAAACGCGCTTCAGAAATTGGCTTTTCAAGCCAACCCGTGGCACCGTTCACCTTTGCCTTTTTCTTGCGGTAATCGGCATTTTCTGTCGTTACCATTAAAATGGGAATATGCTCATAGCCCGGTAATTCCCTTAATTTGGTAACCAGCGTAATACCACTCATTTTAGGCATATTAATATCAGAAAAAACAACATCAAAAGAACGCTGTCCGGCAATTTCCAGTGCCTGTAACCCATCTTCGGCTGTTTCAACCTCATAACCATTTTTTTCAAGCACCACTCGCATCATATCGCGCATCACTTTCGAGTCATCCACTGCTAGTACGGTTGCCATATTATCTTCCTTTTTCCTGAATATAAATTTATAACGGCCTAACGATAAGAACCTTAAGAAAAATACCGCTAAAACTGTTATTTTGCATCCCTTTCAACAGGAAACTTGCATCGAGATCCCAAGCTTATTAGACTGACTACTTTATTAAACAATGACGACACCAGCTTATTTCATGTCCAATTCAATGTCTGACTCAGCACAAACAACAATACCGAATGATTCTGTTGGTATCGTGAGCCCACAAACACATCACTTCGCACAGGCAATTAAACTGGAATGTGGGATCAGTTTGCCTGAATTTGATTTGATCTATGAAACCTATGGTGAGTTAAACGCAAAAAAATCTAATGCTATTCTTGTTTGCCATGCACTCAGTGGTGACCAGCACGTTGCCGGTTACAATTCCGCCGATGAGAAAAAGCCCGGTTGGTGGGATGCCTATATTGGCCCAGGGAAACCCTTTGATACCAATAAATTTTTTATCATCTGCTCGAATAATTTAGGTGGTTGCAAAGGTTCAACCGGGCCAATGAGCACCAACCCTAAAACAAACAAACCATATGGCCGCGACTTTCCTATTGTGACAGTTAAAGACTGGGTTTACAGCCAAACCTTATTAGCTGATGTACTCGGCATTAAAAAATTTGCCGCCGTTATTGGTGGCAGCCTGGGTGGCATGCAGGCATTACAATGGGCAATTGACTATCCTGAGCGTCTTGCCCATTCTATCGTGATTGCCGCCGCACCCAAATTATCAGCACAGAATATTGGCTTTAATGAAGTGGCTCGGCAGGCTATCAGCTCCGATCCCGACTTCCATGACGGCCACTACTACGAACATAATGTTATTCCCCGCCGCGGCATTAAGCTGGCTCGCATGCTCGGGCATATTACTTATTTGTCGGATGAGTCCATGCGTGCAAAATTTGGCCGCGAACTCCGTGAAGGTAAAATTAATTTTAACTTTGACACCGAATTTCAGGTAGAAAGCTATTTACGTTATCAGGGGGAATCGTTTGTTGATAAGTTTGATGCAAATACTTATTTGCTAATGACCAAGGCACTGGATTATTTTGACCCGGCAAAAGATCACAACGATAATTTAGCCACAGCACTCGATAAAACAAAGGCACGTTTTCTGGTTATCGCCTTTACATCAGACTGGCGCTTCGCACCGGAACGCTCACGCGAAATAGTAAAAGCCTTACTGGATACCAACAAACCTGTTACCTACTCTGAAATTACAGCTCATCATGGACATGATGCCTTCCTTATTCCCAATAAAGATTATCAGGATGTTTTATACAGTTATATGAAACATGTAGAGGCTTCAGCAAAATGAAACCCATACGTGCAGAATTACGAACCATCGCAAGCTGGATTAAACCCGGTAGCCGTGTGCTGGATTTAGGTTGCGGTAATGGCGAACTATTATCTTACCTGCAGGAAAATTATCAGGTTACCGGCTATGGTATCGAAATTGAACAAAACAATATTGTCGCATCAATTCAAAATAATATTAATGTTATTCAGGCCGATATCGAACAGGGATTAACAGGCTTCGAAGATAACTCATTTGATTATGTCATTATGACACAAACCCTTCAGGCACTTCGCAACACCGATGAAATCCTGAAAGAAATGTTGCGTGTTGGCCGTGAAGGCATTGTAACTTTCCCCAACTTTGGCCATTGGCGGAGCCGGCTTAATATTATGCTTGGACATATGCCGGTAACTAAAGCATTGCCTAACACCTGGTACAACACACCCAATATTCATCTTTGTACAATAAAAGATTTTGAAGACCTGTGCACAGAAAAAGATTTTAAAATTTTACAACGCAGTATTGTTGACCGACAACATCGCAACCGTACTTTTAATGCTTTCTTACCCAATTTATTAGGTGAAATTGCATTGTACCGAATTCAAAAGTCGGTAACTAATCCTTAAAATTATTCTCTAGCGGTGGCAATGAAAAATAAAAAGTTGCCCCCTTGTCCACTTCAGCCTGCGCCCAGATTTTGCCATTGTGCCTGACAATAATTCTTTTTGCAGTTGCTAAACCAATACCATTGCCTTCAAAATCCCGTTGATGGTGCAAACGCTGGAAAGAACCAAATAGTCGCTCGGAATAAGCCATTTCAAAACCGACCCCATTGTCTTTTACAAAAAAGACTCTGTCACCATCCTGTCTTTCCATACCAATTTCAATACGAGCCTTAGCCTTATTCTTTGTGTATTTCCATGCGTTCCTGATTAAGTTATCAAGCACAACGTACATTAAACTTTTATCTGCGGTAATCGCCATATTATCCTCAATGATCACCTCAACTTCTCGCTGTGGAAACTCAGCCTGTAGATTAGACATAATCATTATAGCCATTTCTGAAATCGAGAAATGCTCAAGAAGCAAACCCTTTCGTGTAATCCTTGAAAGTGATAATAATGCATCAATCAATGTGCCCATACGCTGGCTGGCTTTGCAAATACGTTCCAGATAATCTTTTGCCGCCGCATCAAGTTGTTGGCTATAATCCTCGTTAAGTGCTCTTGAAAAACCATCGAGTGCACGCAGGGGAGCACGCAAATCATGAGAAACGGAGTAGCTGAATGCCTCTAACTCCTCGGTTAACGCAAGCTGCTGTTTATAGGCAGATGACAGTTCATTTGTTTTTGCGTTTACTTCCTCTTCGATTATTCGTTTTTGTTCAGCTAATAATTGATTATGCTCAATATGTGCACGAATAATATACCAGATAAATAAGGTTAAAAATAATCCACTCAGCAACACCGTTAGCGGCATAAAAAAATTAAATGAAAATAAATTCTTGTTACGTGAGGCCTGGATTTCCAGTTTCTGTTTACCAGGATAAATTACTTTTGATACCTTAAAATTCGTACTTAATATCGGAGTATGGGAAAGAGTATCACCAGCGGTTATCAAATTACCATCAAGACTCAACCGTAAAGTATTAAAAATTACATCGTCAGCAACAATATTCCGAATATTTATTTTATACAAAAGTATACCAAAAGCATCATTTAACCCCTGATTTGCCAAATCATCATAGCCGTTAAACAGAACCTGAACAGCAAAGAGCCGGTTCTTTTCCTCTAATGCAGGAAGAAACACCAGTGATTTTGAGTTGTAACTAAAACTGTTAATGGCATTCTGTACAACCGAGAAAGTAAGCAAGTCATGTCCAAACCAGCGAGAGTTCTTTACATTAAAGGGTTCAATGTATTTTATTGGAAATAAAAACCTGTCACTCCTGGATTTTTTAAATATATCTCCATGAAAAGGCATAACAACAAACCCTGTATAGCCCTCTTCCTGCATCTTTTTTTCGTACTTTAACCTGTTTTCAGCCTCAACCTTTTCTGCAAAATAAATAAGTTCAATAAACTTGTTCTGTCGAAGTAATGAACCCGCTAAAAGGTGAAACTCCTCCTCATGCACTTCATCCAGCAAATAAAAAAGTGAATTAAATTCACGGTTTATCCTGTTGACATTTTCAAAGGCTGACTCTATTTTATTAAAAACCTTACCCACAGATGATTCAAAATAAACATTATCTTTTTCGATCTCATATTTAAATGTTATAATAGTAACAAAGACACTAAGAATTACTCCCCATGCTATAATTAAACGCTCAGTAGTTAGTGTAATTTTCATAAAATGACTGGAATTGGTGTCACTGATATTCAGAGTTACTATCCCATTTAATTGATGTTCGTCTTTTGGTATTTGTATCCAGATTAATTCTGGCCTTTTGCAATAATGTGGTATTAGCAAACATATCCCATTCTTTATTAACTGTTACTGGAATATCACTGACAGGCGTACCGGATAAAACTTCAATGGCAACTTCTGCAGCCCACCGCCCCTGTTCTTCAGCACTTTTAGTGATTGAAAACATAACGTAAGGCATCATAAATTTATAGTAACTCACTGTAAACTTTCTGCTTTTTTCCTTAACTATTTTTATCGCACGTTCGCTGTCCCAGTCATTAATCCCTGCATAATTATTAACAATAATAAAGTCAGCTTTTTGTGCATCAATATACGCAGCCTCCCATGCTCGCATATTTTTTACAAATTTTGGCGTTAAACTGATACCTCTAGCCTGGTATACCTTATAATAACGTGCGTAATCCTTTCGTTCAGTAATCACATCAGCAGATATATATACCCCGGACTTAGCATGCTTTACTGTTTTTTTAATTATTTTTAATAAAGGGATAATTGGACCAACCTCAACCATTCCCGTTACATTTTTATAAGGAAACCCATAAGCTTCTGCTGTCCAGTTAATACCAGAGAATATAAATGGAAGAACCGCGTTTTTATATTGTGTAACAACATACTTTGCTGCATTGTCGTCCGTTGTAATAACAATATCCGGTTTAAATTGAGATATTAACTGCTTAACTTGTTGTGCTTTTACTTTTGCGTATGCGGTAGACGAATTTCTCTTTGTGTCCATGAAAAACTTTTTTAGCTCACAATGCCCTGTTAAGACCCTTTCAACCTCACGCTCGATGCCATCATTCCATGCATAACCATTATGATAGGACATTACCAATAAACATTTTTTAGCAATTTCTGCATTAGCTGGCAACAGGAAAAACCCTGCCAGTAAAAATAAGAATAATCTTAACACCCGATTCATATTAAAACTCTGTTACATAAGAAATAATATAGCGTTGTTATTAAATAAAATATACCTGCCTCACTGTAACCATAGCATACAATACTTTAAATCTAATATTATACAAGCACGATTAATATCTGATACACACCAAAACTAATAACCAGTAATGCTGCAAGCACCCTTACAATTGATAACTGCATAAAATGTTTTAGCATTGTTGCAAAAAGCCCCATTGCCAGCAAACTGGGTAGCGTACCAAGACCAAAACTAAGCATAAGCAGCCCACCTTTTACTGCACTACCACTGCTTAAACTCCAGATTAAAACACTATAGACCAACCCGCAGGGCAACCACCCCCAGAGTAAACCGGCAACAAAGGCCTGTTTTATATTTTTTATTGGTACAAACTTTCTTGCATAAGGCTCGATTAACCGCCAAAGGTTATTTCCTGTCCGTTCCAGATAACCCAGACCCCGCCACCAGTTCGCAAGATACAACCCCAACGCAACAAGAAACACACCGGCCACTACTTTTAAAACCAGTTGTGCCTGGTTAAATGCAACCAGCTCAGTCAACCACGCACCGAGACCACCAAAAACAAGGCCTGCGATAGAATAACTGGTAATACGTGCAAAGTTATAACTTAATAAATACGGGAATAAAACGGTAGTACTATCAGAAAAAGAGGTTTTTCCATTGCGTTGCACACCTAAAGTGAGGGCGCTCATAATACCACCACACATACCAACACAGTGCACCCCGCCTAATAAACCAACAAGAAAAGCGCCTAAGTATGTTTGTGCTTCGAGCATTTTTATCTTTTTTATTTACTATTTTTTTGGCTACGGTACATAAACCAGAGTACCATCAGAATAGCCGGTATTCCCAAACTGGCTGTATAGGTAAAAAAGTAAGCATAACCCGCACTGTCGACGACAATACCTGAGAAACCCGATATGACTTTTGCGGGCAGGGTCATAATCGAACTAAAAAGTGCGTACTGTGTTGCAGTGTAAGCCGTGTTCGTTAAACTGGACAAATAAGCAATAAAAGTAGAACTTGCAAACCCACCGCTAAAATTATCGGCGCTAACTATAATAGTAAACCAGGTTAAGTCATGCCCTTTACTAACCATCACAACAAACAGCAGGTTAGTAATGGCAACCATAAGGGCTCCCAATAACATTGGGCGCAGAATGTCATAGCGCACAACAATAACGCCACCGATAAGTGCACCAGCTAATGTCATAAACAAACCATAAATTTTTGTTACATTGGCTACTTCAATTTTACTGAATCCCATGTCTGAATAAAATGGATTTGCCATAATTGCCAGAGTAATATCGCTGATACGATACAGACCAATAAATAATAAAATGCCAATCGCAAACTTGCCATTACGTTGAAAGAAATCAGCAAATGGACAAACAATTGCACCAATGATCCAGGCAACCACTTTATTCGGCTTATGATTATTTTTCAGATAATCAATAACGCGCTGTTCGTTTGCAATGGTTTGCTGGCTAACCACCCGCTCAGGTTCGCTTATCAATAAAGCCGTTGCAATGCCAACAAAAACAAAAGCCGCCATCGCCATATACGCAATCTGCCATGTATATAATTCGGCTATATATAAAGCAGCCGCACTACCAACCAGGCTGGCACCAACACGCCAACCGGCCTGATAAGCCCCCGCCATCGCAGCCTGATATTCTACTTTCATTGCCTCAATTCGATAGGCATCAATCACAATATCCTGTGTTGCAGAACTAAATGCTATCCAGACTGCAACCAGTGCCACGGCGGTTAAAGATTCACGAGGAGACAACGTAGATAAAACGAAAAGCCCTACGGCAATGCTAGTCATCGCAACCAGCATCCAGCTACGGCGATGCCCAAACATGGATTCCAGCACAGGCAGGTTAACCCGATCAATGATCGGCGCCCAAAAGAACTTAATTGAGTAGGTCAGCCCAACCCAGGCAAAAAAACCGATCATGGACTTTGATACGCCTTCGTCAGACAACCAGAAGGTCAACGTTGAAAATACAAGTAAAAAGGGTAACCCTGCCGAAAAGCCCAAAAAGAACATTGCCAACACACGCGGCTTCAAATAAACCGAAAAAGCCTCACCCCAGCTATGCCGTGGCTTACTATATAATAAGGAGGTGTTTGTTTTATTCATTATTTTCACCTTAGAAGATGCTGCAACTCTACCACAAATCTGCTTTTTCTGGTTTTTTCAGCCTAATTTATCTATCTCACCCTATTTGGCCTAAATTTATTTATATTTTGCCTTCCGCTGGCCGATAAAGAGCTATGGATTACTCACTTAAAACTATCCTTAGGATCGGCAATGGTTGATATTAAATATTTGCTAAAATTTGATGATTTCAAAGATCTTGATGATGCTGCTCTGGTATATATTTCAGAAAAAGCAGAGGCCACAACCTACCCCGTTAATGAGCGTATTATTGCAGAAAAAGAATCAAGTAATATCTTATATCTGGTTCACGGTGCGTTTGATATACAAACAAGCGGCGGGGTAAACCAGTCAATGAGTGCCGAATCTGAAAGGGCTCAACACCCCGTATTTAGCAGCAATGCGCCGGGGCTGTATGCACGTTGCATCCTGCCCACTGAGATCATCCGAATCAAAAAAGATATTATCGAGAAATACGGAATACGGCATAATCGTGATAAAGATAATCTGGATTACGATAATCTCGAAACGGTCGTTGCAGGTGATACTAACGTAAAATTAATTTACGAAATTACCCAGTTATTTAAAAGTAATGCCATCACCCTGCCAAGCCTTCCCGAAATTGCGCTGTACATTAATTCTGAATTAAATAATGAGAACCTTGGTACTAAAAAGCTGGCTCAGATTGTTCAGATGGATCCGATTATTGCAGCAAGGATTGTTCAGGTTGCCAATAGTGCATTATACGGGGGCAACAATAATAGTGACTCCATACAAAATGCAATTACCCAAATTGGCCTGGAAAGTATTCGCAATATTGTTATGGGCGTTGTACTAAGAGATTTGTTTATGCCCAATACCGAGCTGGTGGTGCATAAAATGACACAGTTTTATGAAAACAGCATTCGTACCGGTGTTATTTGCTACGAACTTGCAAAACAAATTCCTGAATTTAACCCCGAGCGTGCCTTTTTATTTGGCTTGTTGCACGATATTGGTGTGATTCCAATACTGGTTGCTGTCGATGCCCACGCCGAACTCGCGCATAAAGCAGGTAACCTCGAAATGGTTCTATCGCAACTTAAAAGCCATATCGGGGGCATGATCCTGCAACAGTGGAAATTTGATAACGAACTTGTCAACAATGCCCGGGAAGCTTATAACTGGGAGCGTGATGTCGATAAGGCAGATTACTGCGATTTAGTACAGGTTGCCCTTAAGCATTCACACCTGCTCGGTGGAGAGAAAATCGATGGCCCGGATCTCTGTGATCTGCCTGCTTTCAAAAGGCTGGGACTGGAAGAACTAAATCTTATCGATAATATCACCGTACTTAAAGAAATAAGCATGCGTGTTACCGAGCTAATTAAAATGATATGCAAAGCATAGTATCCGTTATATAAACACTTACGCTAATGTTGCTTTCGATATTATTTTAAGTGTGTACAAAATAAACTGTATTAAAGATCATAATCAACCGTTAACGGCGCATGATCCGAAAACCAGCTATCTTTATACACACTGGCACTTTTAACTTTGTCTTTCAAACTTTTGGAAATAACCTGATAATCAATACGCCATCCCACATTATTGGCACGCGCATTACCCCGATTTGACCACCAGGTGTATTCCCCCGCATTCGGGTTAACCACACGGAAAGCATCGACATAACCAACCTCATCAAATAACCTGTCACACCAGGCATGTTCCTCGGGTGTACAACCGGAATTTTTCTGATTACTTTTCCAGTTTTTAATATCTATTTCCTTATGTACAGTATTAAAGTCACCACAAATAATATAGTCACGATGTTTGCGTTTTTTGGCTATCAGATCTTGCAGCAATAAGTCCATAAATTTCAGCTTGTTCGCATGCCGCTCTTCACTCGATGAACCGGATGGTAGATACAACGAAGCCACACTGAGTTTGCCAAAATCAGCCTGAATATAACGCCCTTCCGTATCGGCATGCGGCCAGCCTAAACCTTTAATCACCTTGTCCGGTTCCTGTTTTGCATAAATAGCCGTACCACTGTAGCCCTTTTTTTCAGCATCGAAAAAATAACGGTGATAGCCTTTTGGTTTGAAAATATCATCACTCAACTGGTCGATTTGTGCTTTGGTTTCCTGAATACAAACTACATCGGCATTTTGTTTTTTCATCCAGTCGAAAAAACCTTTCTTTGCCGCGGCACGTATGCCGTTTAAATTCGCACTGATCACTCTCATTGTCTAATTTTTCCTGTTCATCATTAGCACAGAAATTGCGCCAATATTTTTAATAATTCGCTATAATACACCACTTCAGACATCTATCGAATTAAAGAGCAACCATTATGCAGGATTATCAACAGGAATTTATCGAATTTGCACTTTCAAGCAATGTACTGCGCTTTGGCGAATTCACATTAAAGTCTGGCCGGGTCAGCCCCTATTTTTTTAATGCCGGTTTATTTAACACCGGCGAAGCACTTGCAAAATTAGGCCAGTATTATGCACAGGCACTTAAAGACAGTACTATTCAGTTCGATATTTTATTTGGCCCCGCTTACAAAGGCATTCCACTGGCAAGCAGTTGTGCCATATCACTCGCCACACAACACAATATGAATGTACCGTACAGCTTTAACCGTAAAGAAGCCAAAGACCACGGCGAAGGGGGTAATATTGTTGGTGCTGCACTCAAAGGTAATATCCTTATTATTGATGACGTCATTACCGCCGGTACTGCAATCCGCGAAGCAATGGATATTATCTCCAATGCCGGTGCTCAGGCTGCCGGTGTTTTAATTGCACTGGACAGACAGGAAAAAGGCAAAGCCGAACTATCCGCCATTCAGGAAGTCGAGCAGCAGTATAATATTCCGGTCATCAGTATTATCAAACTGGCAGACTTAGTTGAATATATAAAAGATAAACCTGAATATTCACAATACCTACCCGATGTTGAAGCCTATCGTGAACAATATGGTATTGGCTAGCTGAGATACACAACAACAAGCCTCCAACCATCCTCTGTTGGAGTTCATACTCTATTAACATTTAATTATTGGAAACAACATGAGTTTAACCGTTTACCTTTCAGGCGAAATACACACCAACTGGCGCGATGACATTATTCAGGGCGCCAGTGATAAAAATCTTAATATTAACTTTACCTCCGCCATAACCAATCATGAAGCCAGTGATGCGGCCGGTGATGTTTTAGGTAAAGAAAACAACGCTTTCTGGCGCGATCATAAGTCTGCAAAAGTAAATGCAATCCGCACAAGAACACACATTGAAAATTGTGATTTAATGATTGTGCGCTTCGGTGATAAATACAAACAATGGAATGCCGCCTTTGATGCGGGTTACTGTGCTGCACTGGCCACACCTTACATCACACTTCATGCTGAAGATATTATCCACCCGTTAAAAGAAGTGGATGCCGCTGCACTTGCATGGGCAACCACCACCGAACAGGTTATCGAAATACTTCAGTATGTTTGTAAACAATAACAAAACCACTTCAAATGAGAAAAGTCTACAGTGCAAAGGATATTACCGAGGCACAAATTGTAAAAGGATTACTGGAAGCCAACGATATTAAAGCTTATGTGAATGGCTTTTATCTTCAAGGTGGTATTGGTGAGCTAGCACCCGCTGATTTTGCGAGTGTATCAGTAGAAAAGGATAAAGTGGACGCTGCTTTAAATATTATAAGCGCTTATGAAAAAAATATTTAGCCTCAACGACACGGCATAAAGCCTGCCATGGTAGTTTATCTACTGGTTACTGGCACTGCTTCCGGGCCGCTGGGGCATCCGCTACCCCTTTCTCGATACTAAACTTGTCAACCACCTGCCCTGACGCGTTTATAAAATTGGCTGTTAATTTATTGCCTGCGATATCAAACACCATTGATCCCCCCACCTGTAATGAACGTGGCATGGCGGGGTGATTTAAATCACCGTTGTCCAGTTTTGCAGATGAACCCAGTGTGACATAAACCGCGCCTGAGTACGCGCTTAAGCCCGTACTTGCTTTTCGGTACACAAGGTTATTTTGTTGTTGCCTGACTTCGGCTAAATTAATACTGCCTTCAGGTGGATGGTCCTGAATAAACTGGATATCGAATGTTTCTGAAAAGCCATAGTGGCAATTCATAAACCAGGAACGTTCATACATATGGCTATGCCCGGCCAAAACGACATCCACACCGGCCTTTTCCAGAATGGGTAAGACATGCTCACGAACATTGCGCATTCGACCAAAACTGTCTGTCAGGCTGTCAGAATTATGCGAACCCTTTGTATAGGGTGGATGGTGGAAGGCAACCACTAACCACTGTTGTTTTGTTTGTGCCAAATCCTTTTCCAACCAGCGCAACATTTTACTATTCTTTTGCATTCGACTGGAATGGGAATTAAGCATCACCACATGCAGTGGGCCATAATCAAAACTGTAGTATTTTTCAGTTGCAGAAGGTGTTCCGCCAGCCTCGGCCTGTGTCGGTAAATCAAAAATATTAAAGAAAGCCCAACGCCGTGCATCATGATTACCATAAGCAGGCCAGACTGGCGTGTGCTTTAATATAGCGGCATAGGGCGTAAAAAAGTTTTCCTGAAATTGCTTATTGCTACCCGAACGATAAGCGTTGTCACCCAAAGTAACCCAGAAATCCGGGGTTGTTTTACCGGCCAACGGCTGTTGTTTTGTCCAACTCAGCATAGCGTCCCTTACCCCGCTTTGCAGCGCACCCGCAGCACCTTGATCACCGGTCACCCAGAAACGAACGGGCTGTTTAGCAGCCGTATTTTTATCGGGAGCAGTTTTAAACCAGTAACCACTTCCCTGGTACAAAGTGTAGTTGGGGGTACCAACACTATAATAATATCGGGTGTTCGCTTTTAAGCCGGTTAACTGAACACGGTGTTCGTCGTCCGCTGATGTTTCACGAATTTGTCGGTCAAGCTTACCGGCCACCTCGCCAATACGCACCACGCCAATATTACGATCTTTTGTTTGCCAACGGATTATGATGGAATCGGTCGTGGGTAATTGTAGATACGGCGCACGCGGCCCGTCATAAATGCCACCCAGGGTTTTATCCATGACGCGGGCAATACCAAAAAGCACCAGCAATACCAGAAAAATAAAACTGCTTTTCTTAAGGATGTTTTTAATCATAAAGATACCACTTTAATTGTGCTCAGTTACTACAAAGTGTAAAATTCACTGCGGAAATGATAACATATCATTAAACTCTACAGTCCCATATAGCCTATGCTAAAAAAAATTCCGCTAATTCACTTTTATCTGAAAGCCATTCTTATCAGCCTGGTATTTTATAGCCTGTTTCGGCTTACTTACTGGGTTGCTTATAAAGACACGAATGATCCTGTTCCACTCGGTGAACTACTAACATCCTTTTATCTGGGGCTTAAATATGACTTGAGGCTTATCCTTGTTATTATCCTGCCACTGTTTCTTATCGCCTGGATAAAGCCCCTTAACCCTGTTACAAGTAAATCCGCAAGAACAGGCTGGCTGAGCTATTTAAGTCTTGCTTTTGCCGTCACTGTATTTTATTACTTTGCAGATTTTATCCACTATTCTTATCTGCACAAACCACTCGATGCCTCTGTACTGCGCTTTGCTGATGACCTCTTTATTTCTGTCAAAATGATGTGGCAGTCATACCCTGTTATCTGGATGTTGCTTGCACTTGGTGCCCTTACTTTTGTATACAATTTCTTATTACGCCGCTTAACTTTCCCTGTTTATAAACACGCTAAAGAAAACCAACATAGCAAACCACAACGCCGCTGGTGGCAGAAAACCTTATTTGTTAGCGCCTGCGTTATACTTTATATTTTTGGCTTATTCGGGAAGTTTTCCTATTATCCTTTACGCTGGAGTGACGCATTTGCAAGCACTCATTCCTTTGCACCCGCTATAGCACTTAACCCTGTTGAACATTTTGTTGACACCTATAAAAATAAAAATATCAGTTTTGATATTGAAAAAACCCGCAGCTACTACAAAGAAGTCGCAAATTACCTTGGCGTAACTGAACCAGACAGTAAAAGCCTTAACTTTAAACGTGTGTTCAATAAACCGGGGATATTAGCCGACAAAACACCGAATGTTGTTATGGTGTTTCTTGAATCCTTTGCCGCGTATAAAACAGGAGTCTTTGGTAACAAACTGAACCCCACACCGCACTTTGACGAAATTGCGCGTAATGCTGTTTTTTTTAAACGCTTTTATACCCCGCATGTTGGAACTGCACGTTCTGTCTTTGCAGGTATTACCTGTATACCGGATATTGAGCTGCATAAAACATCATCACGAAACCCGCTAATTGTTCAGCAATACACCCTGGTTAATGCCTTTAAAAATCACACTAAATATTATTTCCTGGGTGGCAGTGCTAACTGGGGAAATGTTCGTGGTGTGCTGTCACACAATATTAAAGATTTACGCCTGCATGAAGAAGGCGATTACACTGCCCCACGTGTTGATGTCTGGGGTATTTCCGACCTTGATTTGTTTATTGAAGCCAATAAAGTCCTAAAACAACAAACAAAACCATTTTTTACCATTATACAAACATCGGGTAACCACCGACCTTACACTATTCCAGATGATAACAAAGGCTTTAAATACATAAAACGAACTAAAGCTGAACTAAAGAAAAATGGCTTTATCTCTGAAAAAGAATACAACTCATTTCGCTTTATGGATCACAGTCTTGGTCATTTTATGAAACTGGCAAAGCAGGAAAAATATTTTGCTAACACCGTATTTGTATTTTTTGGTGACCATGGCATTAGTGGTTACGGTGGTGATCATACCCCCCGCTTTAAAACAGATCTTGAATTAACTGGCCTGCATGTACCTTTTGTTATTTATGCACCCGAGTTACTACAAGCCAAAACCTTTAACAAAATAGCCAGTGAGGTGGATATATTGCCAACGCTTGCCGCACTTATATCAAACGGCTATACCAACACCGCGATGGGGCGTGACCTGCTAAACAAGAAATTTGACCAGCAACGCTATGCCTTTACCATTAACCATGATAATAATTCCAAATTAGGCCTGTTGTCAGATAATTATTACTTTAGAGTACTGGCTGATGGCAATAATGCCCAATTATTTGCAACCACTCCAACGGTAGTAGGCAAAGATGCTCTCGACAACAACTTCCACACTGTCGATATTAGTCAGCAACACCCGCAACTGACCGAAAAGTATAAACATCTGACATTGGGAATTTATGAAACATCAAAGTATATGCTGTATCATAATAAACCTTTAAATTAAATTTTAGATAATCAGGCCATATTAATGAAAGTGTTAGTTATTGGTGGTGGAGGGCGTGAACATGCCTTAGCATGGAAAGCCGCTCAATCACCGCAAATTGAAACCGTATTTGTTGCACCCGGTAATGCCGGTACCGCCACTGAGCCCAAACTGCAAAATGTCGAAATAAATGCAGAAGATATAGAAGGCCTGCTGGCCTTTGGTCTACAGGAAGAAATTGACCTGACCATCGTCGGCCCCGAAGCACCACTGGTTGCCGGCGTTGTCGATACTTTTACCGCCTCCGGCCTGAAATGTTTTGGCCCTTCCAAAGCCGCCGCACAACTTGAAGGCTCAAAAGCCTTTAGTAAAGACTTTCTTAAAAAACACCATATTCCAACAGCCGCTTATGATGTATTTACCGAAGTCGAACCGGCCATTGCCTATGTAAAACAGCAGGGCGCGCCTATTGTCGTTAAAGCCGACGGGCTTGCCGCAGGCAAAGGGGTTATCCTCGCTCAAACGGAAGACGAAGCCATCACCGCCATTAAAGATATGCTTGCCGGCAATGCCTTTGGTGAAGCCGGATCACGCGTGGTAGTCGAGGAATTTTTACAGGGTGAAGAGGCCAGCTTTATCGTTATGGTCGATGGCAAGCATGTCTTACCTATGGCAACCTCACAGGATCACAAGGCACGTGACAATGGTGACTCAGGTCCCAATACTGGCGGCATGGGCGCTTATTCCCCGGCACCGGTTGTTACCGACCGCATTTATGAGCAGGCCATGCAAGACGTGATTATGCCCACCGTGCAAGGCATGATTGATGACGGCCACCCTTACACCGGTTTTTTATATGCGGGCTTGATGATAGACAAAACAGGCAAAGCCAAAGTACTGGAATACAACTGTCGCTTTGGCGACCCGGAAACCCAACCTATCATGATGCGGCTGAAATCCGATCTGGTTGAACTTTGCCTTGCTGCTGTCGATGGTAAACTTGACACCGTGCAGGCTGACTGGGATCCACGCGCCGCACTCGGTGTTGTCCTCGCCGCCGGGGGCTACCCTTATAACTACCATAAAGGGGATGTTATCTCTGGCCTGGATACCACAATTGAAAACAGCAAGATATTCCACGCCGGCACGGCAGTAAAAAATGACCAGGCCGTTACTCAGGGTGGGCGGGTATTATGTGTCACCGCATTAGGTGATTCGGTCAGCGAGGCACAAAAAACAGCCTACACGCTGGTTAAGCACATCCACTGGGATAAAGTCTATTACCGAACAGATATTGGATATCGGGCGATAGATCGCGAAAAATCGGCTAATTAGCCGCTATCATCCCTAAAATAGAGAAAAACAGGCCTGTTCCTAGATAAAATACTGGCCGAGAGAAATAAACGGCACTGCCTCTACTTTTCGCCCCCGGTTTTCGATAGAATACGCCGTTCGCACGATTCGACACTGGCTCGCGCCCAGCAGATAACAATGGTGGCGCAGCGTTGATGCTAAAAGCATTCAACTCCCGACTCGTAGCACCCAGTTTCTATAACTTTTAAATTTTACTCATTAAGGAGTTCGCATGTCTGCTAAACATCCTGTCATCGCGGTTACCGGTTCATCTGGCGCGGGCACAACAACTGTAAAAAATGCCTTCGAGCATATCTTTTTCCGTGAAAAAATTGATCCACTGATTATTGAAGGTGATAGTTTCCACCGTTATGATCGTGCATCCATGAAAGATGCCATTGCCGAGTTCGCAGAAAAAGGCAAGCAACTGAGCCACTTTGGCCCAGAAGCGAATCACTTTGATTTAATTGCCGAAACATTTAAAAATTACGGTGAAAGCGGCAGTTGCAAACGTCGCTACTATTTACACAGCGATAAAGAAGCAGAAGAGCATAATGCACGTTTAAATACCAGCCTGACACCTGGCCAGTTCACGCCCTGGGAAGACATAAAACCCGGTTCTGATCTGCTTTTTTATGAAGGCTTACACGGTGGTGTTGCTGATGGCGACATTAAAGTACACGAATTTGTCGACCTGCTGGTGGGTGTTGTTCCTATTGTAAACCTTGAATGGATCCAGAAAATTCATCGCGACAACGCGCAACGTGGTTACTCGGCAGAAGCCATTGTGGATACCATTTTACGCCGCATGGATGACTATGTGCATTTTATTACCCCCCAATTCTCACGCACCGATATTAACTTTCAGCGTGTACCCACGGTCGATACCTCTAACCCGTTTATTGCGCGTGATATTCCGACACCGGATGAAAGCTTTATCGTGATTCGCTTCCGCCGACCGGATGGCGTGGACTTCCCATATTTGCTTAATATGATTACGGACTCATTTATGTCTCGCCCCAATACCATCGTTGTCCCTGGCAGCAAAATGGGCTTTGCAATGGAGTTAATTCTGAATCCAGTTATCCATGAGCTTATTGAGCAAAAAAACAAGGCTTAAACTTTAAAGCTTTTGTCAAATAAGAAGCCGGGCACAGTTGCTCGGCTTTTTGTTTTGTACTATTTTAAACCCTCCAGACTAAAAGCAAGCCATTATCCATGACACGTTATATTCTCGGCCACGCAAGCAACCCCGACTGGCATATTGCACTGCAACAATGTGTACAGCAATTACAGGCACAAGGCGCTACGCCAGAAACGCTGACAACACCCGCTCTGGCCTTTATCTATGTTACCGATGGTTATGCTCCACACTTTAAAAAAATTGTCACCGAACTTCGAATACAGTTTCCATCCATCGACTGGGTTGGCACCATTGGTCTTTCAATCTGCGTAACCAATACCGAATATGCCGAACAGCCTGCAATGGCCATTATGCTAACGGATATCGAATCCCCCGGTTATTCTATTTTCCGGGAACAGGCAAGCGTTCAAGACAATGAAGACACATCACAGGTTCAGTTTGCCATCGTACATGCTGACCCACGTAACCCGATGTTAACAGAGCAAATTGAAACTCTGGCCAAAACACTTGAGCCCAGCTATCTTGTTGGTGGCTTAACCTCCGCAAACGATTATTTTTACCAATATGCCAATGGCATAACGGAAGGCGGATTATCTGGTGTTGTTTTTAACAACACAAGTAACATCATGACCGGCCTCACTCAAGGATGTAGCCCTATATCCGATACCTTTACTCTTACCGAATGCGAACACCATATGGCATTAAAAATTGACCATCGCCCGGCACTGGATGTTTTTAAAGAAAATATTGGAGAAATCCTTGCCCGTGATATTGACCGCGCTGCCGGTTATATCTTTGCCGGTTTCCCGGTACAAGGCAGTGATACCGGCGACTATCTGGTACGCAATATTATCGGCATTGACCCTGACAACCGCTTTATTGCCATTGCTGACAACTTAAAACCCAATACACCTATTATGTTCTGCAAGCGAGACTCGCAAACCGCTATTGATGATTTAAAACGCATGCTCAGCTCTCTAAAGGATCGCCTGCAAGGCAAAAAACCCAAAGGCGCACTCTATATTTCCTGCCTCGGCCGCGGCCAGCATATGTTTGGTGACGTCTCCCGTGAAATGAAATATATTAGTGATATATTAGGTGATATCCCCACTATTGGCTTTTATGCCAACGGAGAAATTGCCGGGCAACGTCTGTATAGCTTCACCGGCGTGCTAACCTTGTTCTTATAGAAACAAACGTGATAGTAAGGAAAAACACATGGACTGCTTATTTTGTAAAATTATTAATGGCGATATTCCTGCCGAGGTTATTTACCAGGACGATAAAGTACTCGGTTTTAAAGACGTCAACCCGCAAGCGCCCACCCATGTCCTGTTTGTTCCCAAAAAACATATCGCAACAGTAAACGATCTAACAGCAGAAGATGCTGAACTTGTCGGCAAACTTTTTTTAGCTGCAAAAAAAGTAGCCGCAGAGATTGGCTTCGCGGACGAGGGCTATCGTTTAGTAATGAACTGCAATGCCGGTGCTGGCCAGACAGTTTTCCATATTCATCTACATATGCTTGCAGAGCGTACGTTGCACTGGCCACCCGGGTAAAATTAAACGCCGCTGAAAAGCCTGCTTTTTAAGTCGATATCTTAACAAGATCCTGTGGCATTACTCTCACCCCACCATTTAATACGCTCACATGATAACCGGCTTGCGCTAAAATAAAAGCGGCTGCCGAACTTCGGCGACCCGTATTACAATAACAAATATATTGCTTATCTTTATCGAGTTCATCCATTCGCATACGTATCTCATGCAACGGTATATTATTCGCTTTGGGTAAACGGCTATGATGATATTCACTGGCATGCCGTACATCAAGCCAGATATCACCCTTCAGAGCCCTTATTTTTGCTTCTTCCGGTGAAACACGATTAAGCATCGGCTCTTTTAATAAATGGTCAAAGTCCTGTTTAGACAACTTCATTAACACACCATCGGACATCATCGTAATCGAGGCATTACGCTGGCCGCCTGACACCAACGATTCTTCACCAAAGCTGGCTCCTGCCTTTAACTGTGCTAATTCAATGGTACGTGTCACTTGCGCTTCACCATCGGTTAAAACATAAAAAGTATCACCCGGCTCACCCTGACGAACAATAATTTCCCCCTTGCTTACCTTTACTGTTTCCATTCGCTCCAGTAAATCTTTGATATTGGCAGGTGGCAAATTCTTAAATGCCATAATATGTCGCATACGTCGCATCCAGGCTCCCTTTTCAACCGGTGCCACATTCTCTGTTGACGCCATCCTGTCCTTGCCATGCTCAATAACAACCTGTTTGTCCTCCTTATTAACGGCAACTTTCGGGTTATTCTGTGCTTCCGACTCTGAAGCAAGTGTCTTTGGCTCTTCTATTTCAGGCTTTTTATCTGTATTGGTTTTTTGTTCTAATGTCGTTTTTTCTGATACAGATTGCGCAGTATTATCACCAGCACTGTCACCTTTTGCCTGCAACTCTTTTTGTTCAACATCACTTACCCTATTATCTTTTGACAGACTGCTGTTGCTTTCAGAATCCTTCGTTTCTGTTTTATCCTTACTCTGTTGCTTTACTTCTTCTGGTTTATCTTTTTCTTTTTTCTCATCTGACAGTTCTTCCTGCACCGCCAGTTGATCCCACATCATCATATAATCCAGAACGCTGTTATCAATGCGCAAAAATTCAACCAGACCCAACGCAACACAGGAAACCTGCCTTGGCTGACTATCATCTAATGGAAATTTTGCACTATTATGGCGCGAACTGATCACTTCATCAAAGCTACCATCCGATGAACTCAATTGCACATCACCTTGCAATAAGTACAAAGTCTGGTTATCTAAGTCACCCTCTCTAAAAAGACTGACACCAATGCTTACCCGTTCAACATAGGCAAGCTTGGCAAGCTCTTCCAAGCGTTCACTCGAAAGCATAGAAATGGGTTCTAAACGCATTAAGCGTTCAATGTCGATAGTTGAATTTTTAGCCATATGAATTCGTTACAAGTTAATAAAATTGTTAAGTTTAATACTCTCTTCGCGTTTTGTGTCAGATTTTTCCTACAATTTTTAGCCTAAAGTCGGTACTACGTTGCATAATACACACATAAATGAGCAAGTTCCCGGAACACCGCTAAAATACTAAAGTTTTCAGGCTTTTCAGTCGCTAATAGAATCCATAATAATGAAAAACGCTTGAGCTAAATGATGCCAGAAATATCGATTAACAATGTCGTGAAAATTTTACTCGACACCCTGAAAATACCCTATATAAATATTGAATGCCCGGACAGCATTAGCATAACAGAAAACTGGGCTAATCAGGCTGTTCCGGCAGAGCAACGAGTACGTATCATCTTAATGCGCGGCAATAAGTCATCGATCATGGCAATGATTCCAGCCAGTCACCAACTGAACCTGGAAAAACTAAAAACCTATCTCAAGCATCAGTCCCTGCGTTTTTTGGACATTAAAGAACACAAAAAATTTATACATTATTTTATGACTCGGCCATGCCAATTGCGTTTAAAAATGGGGGTACAACTGATTATTGATGAAGCCTTAACAAATTTAGACCACGTCTACTTTGAGTCCCCGATTTCAGGGCAAATCATTCAACTCGATGCAGGCCATCTTGAGGATTTAGCCAGCGATGCATTAATTGGCTGCACTTTTTCAGACCAACGCGAAGCACCACAAAAAACAACCAGTCCCGACTCGGTACAGCAATTTAATTTAAAAGAGCGTATCAAGAAAATAAAACAACTGCCCGCCATGCCCGAACTGGCGACCCAATTATTAAAACTACGTAATAACAAAAATGCGACCGTTGAACAACTCGCTGAAATTATTATTCTTGATCCCGCTATTTCTGCACAAGTTATTCGCTACGCTAACTCGCCCTTTTTTGGCCAGCACGGTAAAGTCAATTCTTTATCCGACGCTATTTTCAGAGTACTCGGCTATGAATCCGTTATGCATCTGGCTCTGGGGATTGCAATGGGCAAAGTGTTCAACCTGCCAACCGCTGGTCCGGTCGGTCAAACCCGTATTTGGCAAAATGCAACCTACAGTGCGGCCTTATGCCAAAAACTGGCGACAAAAGCCAATTGGGACAAACCACTACAACCGGGTGTTGCCTATTTAAGTGCACTTTTACATAACATTGGCTTTATGCTGATGGGACAACTGTTTAAACATGAATTTCAATGGCTAAACAAAGTTATTCAGGCTGAATATGAAACACCCGTCACCTTAATTGAAGACAAACTACTGGGTGTCAGCCATACCGAAGTAGCAGCGCTACTAATGCAACAGTGGAATATGCCTGGTGAGGTTATTATTGCCGCCAAAGAACACCATAATGACCACTATAAAGGCGAGCATGATGGGTATGTCAAACTGATTCAAATAGCCGACCGATTACTAAAAAACCACAATATGTCCGATGCGGCAAGTGAGGAAATACCGGCTGAACTGTATGAATATTTTGGTTTAACCGAAGAACAAATTTACGAAACCATGGATGAAATTTTACAGGGAAAAGAAGACCTCGATGCTATGACAATGGCCATGATTGCTTAAGCACTGTTAAAACCCGCTTAAGTTTATTTGGAACCCCTGACTTAATTTATCCCCTGGTTAGATCCTAAGGCCACCCAAACGTTTCATCGACTGGTGACGGTGCCACAAATAACCAAGTATAAAACCAATAACAATACCGCCAATCGACCAGATAATTGAAACACCACTGCCCGATTTCGCACTACTAATAATTTGTATTGCCTGATTACGCTGAAATTCGGCACGTTGTGCTTTTAAAGCATCAATTCGATCATTTAAAATAGCATTCGCTTCTTCAAGTGCCGTTTTCGTCTTAACAACGTCCTGCAATTCCTGTTGTACTTTTTTTTGCTGGTTCTGCAGATCTTTTACTCGCAATATTGCGGGTGTTTTATCAGTCACATAAATATCTTTAATCCAGCCTTCCAGACCCTTTTCGGTACGAATTTTAATAAAGGGATCCTTGCGTTCCAGTACCTGCAGCTTCATGCCGGTTAAAACAACACCCACGGGCGCAACAAGCTGGCTCGGCTCAGGACGTACCCCAACACGCAGTTGATCATTAACAAAAACAGACTGAGCCAGAACATCGGCCGAGAACCCAAGCAATACTAAATAAAATATCGCACTGAAATAACGCATATCGAAAATTTAATCCTTAAAATTGTCTTAGTGATGCAAAATTCACACCGTTGGTATATCTATTTTAACGGTCAACATCATAAGTACTTTAATTATAACCATGAAACAAGCTTATAACGTAGTTTTTTCAGCTTATTTTGGTGATTATTTACCCTTTCCCGATTTATTTGCCGAGAAATTCTGTTTTGCAATCAATAAAAATTTCGTCACCTTCAATAATAAGTGGCACTCGCTGCAACCCCTGGCCACGGCAAGGACCATAAACACAAAATCCATCCTCAGGTTGAAATAATGCACCATGCAAACTGCAAGCCAGATAACGCTGCTCAAAATCAAAGCACTGATTCGGTTGCCAGTTTAAATTAACCCCCGTATGCGGGCAACGATTTAAGTACGCAGCCAGTTGGTTGTCAGCATAACACACCAGCAAAATCTCAAGTCGTTCACTGTGCACAGTATTTTGAATCGGAATATCCAGAGTCAAACACTGTGGTGCACTCAAACTGCTCCGTTCTGATATTTTTATTAGCCTACTCATGACCACACAGCATAACAAAATAAGAATTGACTAACGTAGTTTTTAATTTTATTTTACAAAAAATGAAAAAAAACCTTGTATAATAGCGCTAAATGATTATAGTGTGCGCTATCTATTATTTTACTTTAGTTACAAACCAAACAAAGTAACATATTATAAAAAAATTAATATCCTAACCTAAGTCAATCAGAAACAAGCGAAATCAGGAGTTATCATGGCCGCTAAGAAAAAAACCAAAAAGAAAACTACAAAGAAAAAAGCAGCTGCTGCTGCCCCTAAAGTAAAAGCCATTAAAGAACCTTTTACTAAAACCCAGCTTTTCACCACATTAGCTGAACGTACAGAAATGAAGAAAAAAGACATAGCGACTATCTTTGATGAGCTTGCTTTAATCATTAACGGCCATGTTAAACGCAATGGTGCCGGCGTATTCACCTTGCCTGGTTTATTAAAAGTGAAAGTTGTACGCAAGCCTGCAACTAAAGCACGTAAAGGCATCAACCCATTCACTGGTGAACCCACTGTTTTTAAAGCAAAACCAGCACGTAATGTCATTAAATGCCAACCATTAAAAGCATTAAAAGAAATGGCACTTTAAATACTGGCATTTAGAATATGTGCTACAAAAACCGGGGCTTTTGCTCCGGTTTTTTGCTTTAGGGGCTGTTAGCCACCTTATAAAAGCTGAGCAAAACTCGCAGGCTATCGCGAAAGCCACGCCAGCACGTCCAGGGTCGAGCCCACTTCACCATCAACGACACCGGCATTGGCCTGTCGGCATGCTGCTTTATTTTGCTTTAAAAAGCGGGTCATTAATAATGTTTGCATACCGACAGCCTTTGCACCAACGAGCTCGTCACTGCCGCCATCGCCAATAAATAAACATTCCGCTGGCTGTACCGATGCAAGCGCACAGGCATGCTGATAAATTTCCGCATCCGGTTTTTTCAGGCCAACAGCACAACTGAATACGCTGTGGTCAAATAGCATGGCTAACGGTGAATCAGGCCAGGCCTGAACTTCAGCAGTCGAGGCATTGGAAACCAGAATAAGTTGGTAGTTTTGTTGTTTTAATTGCTCGATGCCCTGTAATACATCATCCTGAATATGCTCGGTTAAAGCGTAGTTAAACCGTGCCTGACGCTCATCCACTGCCTGTTGAATTAGCTCGTGTGGCATTGATGGGATGTGACTATGAATAAGTGTTCGAATAACATCAAAGGCCTCGGTTGGCTGGCAAATTTCATGATGCGCACTAAAACACAATGCATTCCATTGTTCACGCTCAAGACCAAAAATATCAGCCGTCATCCGGCCAACAGAAAGGGGCACGCTACCAACATCAACCAATGTCGAAAATAAATCAAAACACAGCACTTTAACCATTCGGCATAAACTAAATCAAAGCATACTTAGAAATCAATTCTTATTCCCAAAAAAGACCCTTTTTCAAGATCTCGAGTACTCACTTCGTTCTTTAATTTAATATTTACCCGTTGGTACCCAAAATAAATAGTGGCCTGAGGTGTCATTTGGTAGCTCATACTCATGCTGTATTCAGTAAACGTGTCTGCGTCAGAAAAGGTGGTCACACTCGGTGCCGTATAATAGCTCACACCAACGCCAAAACCTGCCCAACTTTCGGGGCTAAGCAACAAATCACCGCCCAAAGCAATGAGGGCTGCGTCACCATTATTAATGCTCGTATAATACACTCGGCCACCCACTGAAAGTTTCAGTGCCGCACTCTGGTTTTCATGTTGAACCTGTACTCCCAGATGCAGCAAAGTCGTACTATCCGTACCCGTTGCCAATGCACCCACTTCAACGTCGAGGCTACCAATTTCCTGCCCCCAGGCCTCGGTAATATAAATAAAACGCAGGCTATCTTCGCCAAGCACGGCACGCACACCCTGAGCCTTGAGAGGCAGACTTATCAGTAATAACAAAATCCCCGTGCCAATAAATTTAGACATACTATTCCCTTTATCGCCTTATCGTTCTAAGTTTTAACAGGAAACATGCATATTTCTTGCCATAAAAAAACAATAAGGAACCTGACTCTGAGGGATCCCCACGAAATTTCGCCTTACCTGTCTTTGCGAGGAAACACTGGAAAACACCTGTTTTTCAGTGTTGACGCGGCAACCCGTATTGATACCTGTATTTTTAAACTATTGTTTTTGATCACTTTTTTGTGGGGATACCTCAGAACCTGACTCTATCGTTGTGGCTAATACAAAATTAAAGCCCACTGAAGGATGGGCTAGCCGAGTCTGGGTAAGTTCATATGCGAAGCGGCTTATAAAGTTTAGGAAGGATCACCCATGATTTTTTCGATATTATTAACCATGGATGCAGCCCGCTCAGGCGTTGCAGGTAACTTGCCAAATTGCAATGTGATATCATGCCGATTATGTGCATCCAGATCAATTCTGTCACGTACCTCGGGGTTATCTTTAATAAAATCAAGAAATAGATCGCAGTCCAGCCGTACGGCTTCAACTGGCGTTACGGCCGTTACCGATGCCGCCCGTGGCGCGCCAGTCAGTATCGACCACTCACCAAAATAATCACCCGCACGCAGTAATGCCAGGTTAATTTCAGAGCCAGAGAAGTTATGTGTGACGCGAGCAGAACCATATATCACAATATAAAGAGCATCCCCCGCTTCGCCCTCTTCTACAATCTGGCTGCCTTCCGGAATGCCAACAAGTGAAGAACGTTCAACCAGATCCTGAAGCGCTTCGTCCGACAAATACCGTAATGAAGCAACTCCACGTAAGGCTGTTTTTGTAATACGCGTTTGGTAACGCTGAATAATAGCGGTACGCAACAACCGGTTTTGATCAACCACTTGCGTTAAAATATCGCCGGGGATTTCCAGTAAAACAGATGGCTTACTCACCGTGACCGTTGAAACACGTGGCGAATGATAAAGTGCCGATATTTCACCAAAAATCTCACCCTGCCTTAAATGTGCCAGAATAACACTTTGTTCTCCATCTGATTTACTCACTTCCACTTCACCAAAAACCAGAATAAAAACCCGGTCACCTTGCTGGCCGTATTCACATAAGACTTCACCCGGCAATACACTACGCACAACACCATGATCCAGTAAAAATTGCCGTTGTTCCACTGTGAGCAAATCACCAAAGGCCGTCTCACTGCCCATTGCATTCTCAATGGCATTCATTATATCGCTTGCTGCATTCGTCATTAAATTTCCCCGTTACTGTCCTTGTTAGTCATCATCGGCTAGCTTGATGTTTATTTTAGGACATACTTCACAGTTTTTAAGGCGGATTATAAAATTGTCAGGACTAATTGTTTTTTTTGAGAAATCAAGCAAATTCGCCCTATTTACAGGTTATATCAACATAGGGAATTTCCCTCCATTTCAGCCGAATGCTATAGTTAAGACTGGTCTTACAATAAAAATTATTCGGCTGAATCCATATTTTGAAACAAACCGTCCTAAGGCAATTAAAACAAGATGTTCATCCCAATCGAAAAGAAACCACAATGGCAAAACCCGCCCATTATGAGCATCCTGCTAATCTTAATCTCTGTTGGCATTTATTTTACCTGGCAAAATAATGACAAAGAAAGCGAGGCCATAGCCTTTCAATATTATATTGAGTCCGGGCTTGCCAAAATAGAAACATCAGCCTATATCGACTATTCGGGGGCAAAAGATGTCGATACAATAAAACAGTTACTGACTCAGCAACCCCAACAGGCTTATCGCCTCGCATTGAAAAACATAATGGTCGATGGCCTGTTCCTGTCACAACTCGATGCCCATGAAATAATCAAGCCTGGCCACCCACAGTTTAAAATATGGCTGCAAAAACATAACGAATTTAAGCGCTTGTTAAACCGTGTTGTTAAATATAAATACAGTCTTAAACCTTACCAATATGATTTGCAATCATTAGTCATTCATAATTTTTTACACAATGATATTAGCCATTTAATCATTAACATGGTTTTTCTTTTTATGTTTGGCTTTGTTATTGAGCTTGCCATTGGGCGTAGTGCTTATTTATTTGTGTTTCTGATTTCGGGCATTGCATCCGGTGCGACTCTAATTTTACTGGAACCAAACGCAGCCTACTGGGTCGTGGGCGCGTCAGGCGCCATTGCCGGGCTAGTCGGTTTTTATACCCTGCTTTATGGCACACGTAAAATCCGCTTCTTTTATACCGTCATTGTTTATTTTGGCTATATCACTGCACCGGCACTTATACTGCTACCGATCTGGCTGGTTTATGAATTGCTCAACCAGTATCTTTTTCTTAACCAGGTTAGCAATCTGTCCCATATTGGTGGCCTGTTGACAGGGGCTCTGCTGGGATTGATTTATAAACGTTACCCCCAATTAATCCATCAGGAAAGTATTCAGGATAATTCACAACAACTCCAATTCAAAAAGAAATTCCAGCAAGCTATCGAACTGGTTGCACAACTTGATTTTAACAAGGCACATAAGATACTTAATGAACTACTGGTTAACCAACCCAATAATATTGATGTTGTAAAACAACTTTATTATCTGGAAAAGATTCACCCGGACACCGACCAGTATCATGTTTTCGCTCATCAACTGATTAAACTCGCAGGTGAAAAATCCGGTTATGAAAAATTAATTCATCGTGTCTATACTGAATACTCAGAAACTGCTCAACCTTCTGCAAAATTTACACCGGATTTGCTTTATTATCTGGCCACCTTATTTGCAAGCAATAATTATCTGGATGATGCAGAAAAAATTTGCCACTATTTACTCAAACATGATGGCAATACCGATAAACAACCTGAATTGTTGCTTAGCCTGATCAATGGCCTTAAAAAGTCAAACCGTACCGAACATTATCAAAAATACAAAGATCTGCTTCTTGAGAATTTCCCGGATAGCAAACAGGCAAGAATCGTGGTTGCGTATTAGCGTAATCAGCTTCCTTAGAATTTATCAGATTGGGTAACCGACTTAAGAATACCAAGATACTCCCTCACTTCTTCAATACCCTTATTTTGTGGGTAACGTTCCAGTACAAAACGTAATATATTAGCGGCTTTCTCATCCTGATTAAACTGGTCAGACATAATCCTGGCAACCATCAGATAGGCCTCCGGTATTTCGGCATAGGTAGGATGATCTTTATGCAAGTTGTTGAGCAGATGCATCGCTAAGCGATGCTTGCCACTATTAACAAAAGCACTGGCCATTGCCAGACGTTGTGAGGGTTTAGCTAAATTAATCTCGGGATCCTGTTTATAACAGGCAGTAAAAACTTTCATTGCCTGAGTAATTTTATTTTCATCCATCAATCGCCCAACAAAATTGGCGCAATGTTCTCTGGCGGCATCAACATCACCAAGCAGGTGCAGTAACTTCTGGTAGTAACCACGTGCATGCATATCACTGGGATGTTTGGCAATTAATACTTCCAACTGTTTCATGGCCTTGTTATATTCGCCTTCCTGAACCAGGATTTCAATGTCAACCATTGCAGGCATTCTTAATTTAAAACCGGATTCCCCAGACGTTTCAAGCTGACTACTTGAAACTTCAATATCGATACCAAAGCCAATTTTTTCATGATATTGATATAAGACATAACCCAGCATGTTAAATATACTCAATAAAAAAAACATACTGATAAAAATAGTAACACCAAGGTAAAACTCATCAGGAATTAACTGATTAACATAATAAATAGAAGCTGCTGCTGAACTTAACATCATAAAAAGGAATACATACAGCAACACATAGGCGACACCAATACTCTTTACAATATGAAAATGCAGCCATGGGTTAAATGCACTGGTAAAACTATGCTTGACAGCCAGCACCATAACACTGGTAGGTAAAAAGAAAAGTGTTGTAAAAAGGGTTATATAAAATAAATACTCATTCCCTATCTCCTTGCTATAATTATATGCTATGTAATTTAGAGCAATAATCAGAAAAATATTGAGTATGTGCTTAAAAGGCAGCTCCAGATCCCGGGTAATCATATCCAGCGAAAAAGCGCGTGGTGACAAATAACCATGAGAAGTATCTTCCAGAACAACATAGGCATATTTCATAAAAACAAGAATGCTTAAAATAACAGCAAAAATACCAAACAGGGTACTCCCAAATGCCGCAATCACGGCAACGAGCAAAACCATAATGCCCATTGGAACAGCATTAAACGGGTACATAAAAAAATAATGTAGTCGCTGCCAGAAAGGTAATACCACATTTTCTGCACCCACAACAGTCAACGGCTCAGCACAAACAACACAATGCGGTATTTCATCCTGATGCGGCTTTACACAATTAGTACAAAAATTAATACGGCAAGAATGGCATGACCATCGCGCAGGTAAATCATAGTGGTATTTGCACGCTATTTGCGACATAGATACATTAACTTTATTATATAAAAGGTCTGGCTAAAAATATTAGCCTATATATAATAGATTAACTATTCAAGGCAGGATTACAAAATGAAACACTTTTTACAAACACTCACTATTCTGATGTTCTCTTTGAGCACACTGGTTTATGCATCACTGGCCTCAGCAGCGCCAACCGTTTCAACTAAATGGCTACAAACGCACCTTGATAACCCCGGTATTGTTATTATTGACATGTCCGATGAAACCCAGTATCAGCGCTTTCATTTAAAAAATGCCATTCACCTGCCTTACCATGTGCTTAATCAAAGACTTAAAAATGGCGTTTCCGTCAGTATTGGGCGGAATAATATTGTAAAACTGCTCGGCTTGCTAGGTGTAACCGCTAATAGCCATATTGTTATTTATGATGATATGGGGGGCTTACATGCTGGCCGTTTATTCTGGGAACTTGAACGTATAAATCATAAACGCGTATCGTTACTTGATGGTGGCCTGGTTAAATGGATACTGGAAGGCAAGCCCGTTACTGCAACCCCTTACCAACCGGGTAGAAAAACAAATTACCCACAACCCAAACTAAGTCAGGATATACGTTTAGCCAGCATCGAAGAAGTATTACCTGCAACACGGGCAAAGGATACACTACTCATTGATGTACGCTCCAAAGAGGAGTATATGGGCCATGTCAAGCAGCGCCGCAGCGGACACATTCCTGGTGCGCGCTTATGGAGCTGGAACAATGCTGTCGATTTTGAAAATCAGTTTAAATTCAAACCAAAAAGTGTTCTGGAAAACGAATTAAAGGAAATTGGCCTGACAAAAAAAGACCAGCCCGTTATTCTTTACTGCCGTTCTGCACACCGTGCGTCACAATCGTATCTTACCTTGCGCTATCTTGGTTTTACCAATGTAAAAGTCTTTGATGGCTCAATGAACCAGTACGCACAAACTGCGAACGCTCCACTAACAAAAGGACTCAAACCTTAAGTGATTTTATTTTTTAATTAACGCCAGCTCAATCGGCTGAAACCGTACGATCTTTTGCCCAGTGTCGCAGGCGTTCAATAGGTTCTGCCATAACAATAGAAAGCGGTTTCGTTTGTGTCATTGCTTTTAATATTATGGCATCATTAACTGCGGCGTTATCCGCATGTGCAGCGTAAAAAGCAGAGACAATAGCCTGCTCAATTTCTGCTCCTGAAAACCCTTCGGCATGTTTCGCCAGATCACCCAGATTAAAAAGAGCCGGATCGAGCATACGCCGCTTTAAATGAATTTTAAAAATACTCATACGTACAGCATGCTTTGGCAAATCAACAAAGAATATCTCATCAAATCGCCCCTTACGGATCAGTTCAGGTGGTAAGGCATCAATATTATTTGCCGTGGCAACCATAAAAACCGGTTTGGTTTTTTCTGCCAGCCAGGTTAACAAGGTGGCAAGTACCCGCTGGCTGGTGCCGCCATCATTCTCAGATGTTCCCAATGCTTTCTCAATTTCATCCACCCATAGCACACAAGGTGCCATGACTTCGGCTGTTTCCAGTGCTTTACGTAAGTTCTTTTCTGTTTCGCCATGATACTTATTGAATAAGGCTCCAAAATCAAGATGCAATAAAGGGACACCCCATATGCCGGCAACCGCTTTAGCTGCAAGTGATTTACCACAACCCTGCACGCCCAGCAACAACATCCCCTTAGGGGGTTTAAGGCCGGGAATTTCTTGAATAAAGGCCTGCTTACGTTGCTTTAACCATTGTTTTACAACGCTAAAGCCACCTACGTTTGAAAATTTCTCAGTCTCATATTCAAACTGCAAAATACTGCCCGTATTTAATAGCTCGTATTTTGCTTTTAAAACTTCGGGGATATCCGATTCGGTAATCGCACCATCATCGTATATCGCACCCCGCGCCAGCCGTTTCACTTCGGTTAAAGTCAGGCCGGTTAAGTTACCCAGCAACATTTCATAAGCCTGCTTGTCGGCCTTAACCCGTTGACCATTGTTTTGTTCCGACCACCTGTCTGCTATTTTTCTTACCTGTTGAGCAATCTGTTTTTTTCCGGGCATGCTGAGTTGAAAACGGGCACTAAAGTTACTCAATTCATCAGGAATAAAAAGCTCATGGCTAAGTAAAACAACAGTACGTGCTGCATCGGCATAACTGATCGCAATGTCTTTTAATAAACGCACATGTAAGGGATCGCCCAGATATGGATGAAAATCGGTTAAAATAAAAACACCCGGATGCAAGCTGGCCTTAATGTGGCCTAAAACATCCGGTGGCTGCGTGTTGTGCCGTTGAGGAGAAAAACCTTTTTCAAGACGCAGCAAACCTTCGGTAATACTCCAGCGATACAAAGGAATAAACAACTGACGGGTAACAGAGGTCAGTAGCTCAATCGCGCGACGTTCTTCTTTTGTTTGTAAAGAAATAATCGGCACGCGAGACTGAATCAATAAACTTAAATCGTGTGAATCCTTCATTATTTTATTTTTAGTTAAGGTGCAAGCAAAAAGAGAGGCCTGACTTTAGAACCAAATGCCATTTCATCTGTTTCACATTATACGCAATATTCGAACAAACGACAGAAGATAAGGGTTAAAGACCAAGGTATCAGCAAAACACCGATAGAGGATAAGCGACTGAAATTAATAAGTAGCGTTTGTTGAGCTTTAGATATTAGACGGATTTTGAAAAAAATGGAGTCCAGATAACGCATTTTTTATAGATTAAAAGCACTCCATTGAGAATAAAAAAATAACACTGACAGGGCTAAAATTAGCCGAAATCCAGCAATAAGCCCGGATTAGTCTCTAAAATTCTCATACTGAAGCGGGATTTCCAGGTTGGCTTCCTTTAAAAGTGCAATAACAGCCTGCAAATCATCCCTTTTCTTGCCCGTAATACGTAACTTTTCCCCCTGAATCGCTGCTTGCACTTTCAATTTGGCATTCTTGATCAGTTTAATCATTTTTTTAGCGTCAGCCTGTTCAATCCCCTGCCGCAATTTAACCAGTTGCTTCACTTCTTTTCCCAGCGGGGTAGGTGGCTGAACATCCAGGCAAAATATATCAACCCCCCGTTTGTGCATTTTATTCTGAAGAATATCAAGCATTTGCTTTAACTGAAATTCGGCTTGTGCAGTCATCATAATGCCCTCATCCTGCCGTTCGAATTTTGCATCCACCCCTCTAAAGTCAAAACGGGTCGTCAACTCACGATTAGCCTGATCAACCGCGTTCGTTACTTCGTGCATGTTGATCTCAGAAACGACATCAAATGAAGGCATAGGAAATTCTCTCTCTAATTAATTCAGCTGTACCAGTGTTTAAAGTTAGTTATAATAAATAGTCGTTTTGCCAACTCGTCTGTCATTAGCTAAATGGTTATTTATTATACTATTTACAAAGAATAAAAAAGACAAAATTTAAGGTAGTCATAAAATAATGTCAATCTCTGCAAAATCAATTTTCAAATTAACGATTCTCGTTGGCTTCGCGGCTTTTTTCTTTTCAGGTTGTGCAACGATTCAAGATGAAAGGCTTGCTAATCAATGTAGCTCCGGGCTGACAACCGCTCAAGCTGAACTTGAAGAAGCAAAACTGAAAGGTTTTAGTAGCCGGGTCGCATGGACAAAAGCTGCGGCATTACTGGCCGCGGCCAATATCCAACAACAATTTGACAAATATCCTAATTGTGTCAATAAAGTTGCACGCGCGCGTTATTATATTCGACGCAGCCAGGAAAATAACTAAAGACAGAATAACCTCTAAAGCAGTAAACCCCCAATAAAAAACCGGCCGAAGCCGGTTATTTACTTGCTTTTAAAACGTTGTTAAGGAAAAGCCGGAATATTAGGCTCCAAACCTTTCATATCGGCTTCTGGATGATGCCGAGTTACCATCTCGCTGATTTCAGCCACTTTCTCAACCGGCACATCGACAATAAAAAGTATTTTACCGCTTGAAAGATCTTTTTCAAAACGACGATGCCGGGTGTTCGGCACATTAACAGCAATCATCGCCGAGGAAAATACACCCAGGAATAATCCTGCAAAGAGGGTTATCATAATTGTGGCACTTTCATAGCCAGGCGAAACCACACCTAAACTGACCGCAGCCGCTCCGAGCACAACCCCCGTTAACCCCCCAAGAGGCAAACCTCTTTGGATAGCATGGATTAAATCGCTTTTTTGTAAAATATTGGCTTCAGGTAAATCATTTAAATCAACATCTTCCCTGGCAATGACATGCATTTTACTTTCGGCAACCCGTGACAGTAAAAGCTCGTTATGGATAGTACGTGCAAGATCAACATCTGGAATCATGAAATACATACGCCGAATCATAGTTATCACCTCCATTGTTATATCGGAATAAACCATTATATTACTTAGAGTATAGTTTAAACTGAGAAAAATTCTCAAACCCTTACTTTTTAAAGTAGTTATAAGCAAGATCTATCGTCATTTTTTTATGGTTAAATAACCTGAAAAAACAACATAAAATGCTAACGATCATAGAATATATTGATAAAACATGGCTATAATCCTGTTTCATTCAAAACATTAATAAGACTGATTAAAAATGTTTAAAGCTTTTCGAATATTTATTTTATTAACTATCCTGTTTATAGTGGCTGCATCAACCTGGCTTACCCAGCTACGTGCAACTGACTGGGATGTCCCTTTATGGGTTTCGATATACCCGATTAATGGTGATGGCAGCCCAGACACGGAACGTTACATCAAGAACCTTAAAAAAAATGACTTTCGTGATATTGAAACTTTTCTTGCAGAAGAAGCAGAGTATTATAAAGTCGCCATAAAAAATCCGGTTATCATTAATGTCGAAGATAAATTAATTGAACAGCCACCTAAACCCCCTGTATCACGCTCTACTCTTAATATTATGTTCTGGAGTTTAAAATTACGCTATTGGGTCTTGACACATGGAAGTGGTAGCGGTCCCTCTCCTGATGTTCAAATTTATGTGGTTTATTATGATCGTGATAACAATAAAAAACTATCCCATTCTTTAGGGCTGAAAAAAGGCCATATTGGCGTTGTGCACGCTTATGCAGGCCGTCACCACACTCGCAAGAATAATATTATCATTGCCCATGAATTTCTTCATACGCTGGGTGCAGCGGATAAATATGATCCTGCAACCAACTACCCTCTTTTCCCGCTTGGCTTTGCCAACCCCGATAGCCAACCACGCTACCCACAAAAACGAGCCGAAATTATGGCAGGGAGAATTCCTGTAAGCGAAAATGAAGCCATATTTCCTAAGAATTTGTACCGTGTTGTTATTGGTAAACAAACTGCAAAAGAAATAAACTGGTTAAAAAATTAATTGAATTACTGCCGTCTGGAGCGTTGTAGCTTATTGTTCCACCAATGTTTCCATTTAGCGTATCCAGTACCCAAAGAAATGTCTGCAATTTGAGCAAGTGACTCGGCCGCTGCCTGCCGCACATTTTTATTTTTACTTTTTAATAATTCAATTAAAACTTCAATAACCCGATAGTCACGTATATTACCTAAAGCAGAAATAACTTCAAGACGGTAGCTCGTATCCGTAACACGTAGCTGACTTAACAGTGGGCGAATAACACGTTCATCTCTAAACTTACTTAATGCATACAATACCTGCAAACGAATGGCGGGGTCACGATCTTTTAGCAAGCGGACTAAAGATGGAACAGTAACCGGACTTTTAAGTTTACCCAGTGCATAAATAGCTGTTGAACGTATCGCAGGATCTTTATGTTCCAGGCTAGCTAACAAATACTCTGCAACCCAGGGATTTCTAAAACGACTCAGGCTATTTGCAGCTTCCAGCCTGATGCGCTTGTTTTTATGGCTTATAAAAGCCATCAACGGTTTAATTGACTCACTATTATTAATGAGCCCCAATGTTTTAATCGCCTTTAAAACAACATCCTGATTACTGTCTTTAAGTGCATTTAATAATGGCTTAACCGCAACATCACCTATCATTGCAATAGCCTTTACTGCTTCATTAGCCGGTGTTGTGGTTGTTCCTGATGTATAATCTTTACCAATATAACGCGTCATAATCGCCGTATCGGTATCGCCCAGCATGGCGATAAGATAGGGCACTACATTAACAGCGTATTTATGCAGCTTACCTATATTATAAACAGCCCATGCTCGCTCTACGGCATCTTGTGAATGAAGTTGCTCTACGTATTTTTGTATTTTGGGGTGAAGTTTGTTAACAGGTGTTTTTGCTCCAGCATCAGATAGCTTCGAACCGCTTGTTGCACATGCGGTTAAAGATATGGCAAGGTTTACTATTAAAATAAAATGGATAACTATTTTCATGCTACGCATTATAATGGATTAATTACATAATATCGTCAACAATATGGTCTTCAAATTGCTCTTCATGAATGCTTTGCTCTGAAACCACGCGCTCACTCACATAGATCATGGCCTGTTGCATTTTTTTTGTATTACCCGTCAGCAGCGGATGCCATTCAGGTAAGGGTTTATTATTATAACGCAAACGATATGCACAGGTTTCTGGTAGCTGCGAATAAATTTCATTTCCAAACTGCCTGATAACAATACAACCGGGAACCCGCTCCTTACGTTCGGGATAAGCTCCACACAGCCCTTTTTCAATATCATATTGGCGGCAAATAACATTGGTATAAAAGATTTCACTTGTCTGCTCGTTTTCGAGTTTAATCAAACAACAACGCCCACAATGATCGCACAGCTTTTCCCATTCAGCGTCAGACAACCTGTCCAGCGGTGCCGTTGCTATATTAATCATTTCGTTACCCCCACGCACCATTACTTTGATAAATTTAATAAATTGATAATTAAATCGCCATAAGCATGTTCAGGGGTATCGTCCACATCACTCACCCGTTTTCTGATACGCCCCCTATTTTACTGACCCAATAACCTTCAAGATAAAGTAGCCTCAAATAATAAATGTAGGGAGGGATTCCTCCCTATATTTATTTTATTCTAATAATATCAATCATATATAGCTATACCCTGTCTCCGATGCAAACCACTTATTAGATGCTTTTGCACCATTTATTATGGGCTCAAGAAAAGCTTCAACACCTGCTACAACAACCCCAAAGTCATCCGGCACATGTCCCTGTGCCAATCGTTTATAAAAAGCTTTCCATTGAACCTGCTTGGCGTCAATAAACGCTTTAGTAAAAGCAGTTATGACTTCGGGGATCTCTGTACCACGATGCTCAAGTGTTAGTCGTATCGCTTCAGCGAGTTCCTTACCATTAAAATCAAACTGGCGAGACAAAAGCCATATATCATAGAAATCCTTCATGCGACTGTTTAACTCTCCGAGTTTCAACATGGTCTCAAACTTTTCAGCGATGACACTTTCACGGCTATAGCAAAGAAGCTTAGGTATGGGAGATTTCAATATAGTTGGGAATTCAGTTTTTATAGGCTCAGGATGCACAATGTCATCGAAACCAACATCAATTTGCATATGTACTCTCGCGTTATCCAACTTACCAATAAAACGTACGCGAACACCTTCATAATCAGCATCTTCCTTAATTCTTTTCGCTTTTATGGAATCAGGATCAAACATTAATCCATCTGGTTCTGCATCAACGGAAATAATGTCCTTCACTTGTTCAACGATACTGTCTATATCATTACTTGTCTTACCCAGCATATCAATATCCATAGTGGGACGGAGATGTGTTGGAAATTGGGGAGATTGCCAGGCTCTTAACATCAAAGCGCCTTTAAGAATAAAGCGCTCCGCATGTTGAGACTGACTTAAACGGTAAAGAAAACGTTCCATCGCATAATACTGAAGGAGTTCATTAAATGGGCGATGCTCATCTTTAGAAATATTTTTCAAACGCTGGCGGATAGAGGCAGCGATATTCGCAGGTTTTCCAGCACTCACAGGCTTGCCTCTAGATAAGGTTTCATTACTTTTTCAACACGGCAAATTTTGGCGTATTTCAGGAGTTTATTCAGGTTAAATTTCTTTTGTGAGCGATATAGTTTAAGTGCTTCCAGAACCACATCCATCCCAAGTTTGTTTCTATACTTAAAGCAGTCTGCTAGCGTTTTCTCTGCACTATAAATTTGTACTGAGACACCATCTATTTTGTGCTTCTCAATACCAGCATTGAAAGCCTCAGTTGAAAACTTATATCCACGCACGGGTGGCGAATCAAATGATGGTATTCGGGCATTACGCGTAATAGCCACTGATATCTCGTGAGGAATTTGAGTCGTCATTTCATGGAATGACAGTGCAGAAATCAGGCATACAACCGTATTAGGAAATTTCAGTCCGACAATGACTAGATCAGGATTGCTGATAGGAGGCAGATCCACTAGACGATAAAGACCCCGTGTAACCTGTTCAATAATTCCAAGATCGCGCATTTTATAGAGCGAATAGCGAGATATTCCATAGGCAATAGCCTCACTCATGCGAAGCTGACCACCGTGTTCACGAAAGACTTCTTCTGGCGCTATTTTATTCTCGACAACAGACATAATGCCACCACTTATTAATATATGGTAACAATATGTCTGTTTTAGTAAAAAATCAAGTATGAAGACTCATCGGCCTAATTCATCGGGTCGAACCATGCTAAGCACTTAACAATACAAAGAAAAACCTGAAATAAAGGGCATTTTACTGGCTTAAAGTGGCCTTTTTGGTACCAAAAACGGCACTGTAAGAACACCCTCTTCCCTTAATACAAACTCCTCTCCTTCACTAACACATTGTCGCCCAAGAGCGCGGAGTTATTAGGACACCCAAGCTAAAAAATACTTTACCCAAAAAAACATTACTTCCAAAGAAAAAATGGGGGGATTGTTATCTTGGGTGTCCTACTAAATTATATGCACAGGTTTCTGGTAGCTGCGAATAAATTTCATTTCCAAACTGCCTGATAACAATACAACCGGGAACCCGCTCCTTACGTTCGGGATAAGCTCCACACAGCCCTTTTTCAATATCATATTGGCGGCAAATAACATTGGTATAAAAGATTTCACTTGTCTGCTCGTTTTCGAGTTTAATCAAACAACAACGCCCACAATGATCGCACAGCTTTTCCCATTCAGCGTCAGACAACCTGTCCAGCGGTGCCGTTGCTATATTAATCATTTCGTTACCCCCACGCACCATTACTTTGATAAATTTAATAAATTGATAATTAAATCGCCATAAGCATGTTCAGGGGTATCGTCCACATCACTCACCCGTTTTCTGACACGCCCCCTAATTTGATAGTGTTTATTCTTACTACGCTGTTCTAATCGTTTATATCCCACTTTGGTAAAACTTTGTAGCATTTGTTTAATTAATGCCTGTTCAGCAATATCATCCTTATCAATTATTTTATCAAGCTCATCATTAAACCATATTTGATACTCACGCCTGGCTGCCAGGCCTGAGAAATACAAGAAACGTCCGTGCCGTTTATTCTGAGAGAACTCGCCCAGATAATATTCTTTATTTACAGTTACTAAAATACCTAAACCATCCAGGGCATTAAACCTGAAAACACCAAGATAACGTTCGTGCTTTAGTGTTTTCAAATCACCCAAACCACTGTATTGCCCGAGTAAAAATTGCCCCCGATATTCTTCTTTATCTTTGCGTTGCATAAAGCCTTTACCATGCGGCATATCATTTAACCATTCACCTTGATAGCGATCGCCATTTGGCCATTCATTTGTACCAGCACCTTCACGAATCACTTCATATTTCAGATCACCTGAATACAAACTACCATCAGGTAAGATAATGACTTCAGTTTTTGTGATAGCACGATCTTCGGCCTGAGTCAGGCCAATGGCGGTACCGGCAAGCAAACCACTTAAGCAAAAAATAAGGTAAAACGGGTTGTTTTTTATTTTGAACATGTCGGTAACAATCTCATACTTAAAACAATAAAAAAGGGATGAAAGCATCCCTTTTTTATTCTATGCCAGGCTTAGTATCAACCACCTTCACCAATAGAAGCTCCCATAACCGGGTTCTGTAACCAAAGCCCAACGTCACTCCCCAGTGCTTTAAGCGTTCGCCCCAAGATTGAACAGGTACCTTTAAAACCGGCAAAAGCCCCGCCACCAGAAGTCCGCTGTCCTCTGAAAGTACCAACTACTTTGCCCTTATCCAGTAGCTTACCTTCAATTGCAACACTCTTTGCTCCAGACCAGGCACCCCCACCAGAACCGCGCACGTTGATAATTTCAATTTTTAAAACCCGTGCAGATTTCTTTGCTTTACCGCCTTTAACCATATTCAAATGATATTGACGACTGTAATTATTAATATGTGTTGCTAACTTGCCACCAAGATCACACTCTTTACGCACGGCATCAGGAACAAACGTACCTTTTTTGAAAGGCACATGCTGTGCCATATAAACAGGCGTTTTATCCACTTGTGCAGCCGGTCTTATATTTTGACTCTTACAACCTGCCGCAGCAACAACCCCAACTAACATGCCATATAAAATAAATTTTTTCATTGTATTTCCTCGGTCTTAATTGATTTAATAACCTCAATTTCACAAAACCACAGAGAACCACAGAGAACCAAGGTTAATGTAAATATAACATTAATCCATCTAAATCATAGGCCTAAACCTAAATAATAAATGCCACCTTCCAGATTAATATATTTTACAATACCGTTAATATTAACCTGTCTTAACTCTGTGGCGTCCAAAGTAAAGCTGACACTCAGTTGCTCACCTACATGTGGAATTAGTTGATAAATTGAGCCGGTGATACCCACACCACTCATTGAGTAGTTTAACGCGGTCATCAATAACGGGGGGCTGTTTGCCATTAGCACCTGTACAGGCTTATTGCATGCTATTCTGGCTTCCCGTCTTTTATCCTGATTATTCAAATGTAAATCCTTTTTCTTAATATAAACTGCATCTTGATATATCCATTACCCGCAGAGTTAATTCTATTTTAATTATTCACCACTGCAAAGCTGCCGGGTAACAACTTGCCTGTAATCGATAGTGGATGATATGTCACCACTAAACAGAAAAACGCGATTAGCACATTGAAAGGCATCCTCGCTGATACATGCACTCGAAGGCCAGCTTCCCAGGGCTTTATAAGACTCTATGGTTTCAACCAGTGTTTCAAGTGTAATATTACCAAACTGCTCTGTTAGCTGCTGTGCTAATCGTGCTGCGCTTGTTTTCTCTACATAAAGCAGCGCTGCGGTGTAAGCTTGCATAAAAGCACTCGCCATCGGGGTTGCTAACCAGTCCTTTGTTGCACATAAACTGCTGTAGGCAATTTCACCTAAAGACTTGCCAACCGATGCGACGATAGTTGCCTTGCCATCCGCAGCGAGTTGTTGCGGATAAGGCCCCTGTAAATGAAGATATTCTGCTTCTCCAGCTAAAAAAGATTGCACACTTTGTTCTGCATTGCCCGCATCAATAAACTCGATGCTGTTTATGTCAACGGCCTGCTTATGTAATACGTATTTCAGCGTTGCCATCGGTTGAAACAGATGATCGGTAATAATGCGTTTATGTTCCAGTTGCTTCCAGTTAAATTCCTTTGCTTCTGAAGCGGCTTGTGGGGATGCCGCAATAAAAAAACCATCTCGCTGATTAATCTGAGCAAAATGCAATAAGGCTGGCATGCTTTCTGAAACAGAATTTTTCTCTGCCATTGCAATCTGGCGCATACTGACTCCCACCGCAGATTGTGCAACATGTGCTTCACCTGTAATAAGCGCAGCCTCAAGTTCAGCCACACTGGCAACACTACGATAAACCGCCTTAAGACCCTGCTGTTTTAAAAAACCAGCAACAAAGGTAATAAGGTAGGGGGTATAAAAAGCGGAATGACGCAGCGAAATCAGTTGAATAGTTTGCATTACAACTTTAACAATAAACACATACAAAAATAGTTATGTTTGTATATTATAATTTGGGTAAGCAATCATCCATTGGCGCCTTAATTCTTCCAGGCTGAAGCGCTCACCATCAACTTCATAGTCCACAATGGCCAGGCCAATACCATTATTGCTCATTCGCACAACACGGGTATTAAAGAAAATAAACGGGTTACTTGAATCCAATAGTTGTAGACTAATATGTGCGCCTTTGGGTAAATTTGGCAGATTTTGTGCAACAACATACAGGCCGGCATCCGAAATATCTCTTGAGCGGCCATCTACTTCGCCAAATAAGCGGTGACTAATACGAACGGAAGAAATCACGCGTTTGCGGGGAGAATTTCGTCGTTCCTTAACACGAAATATCATAATGTTATCTGTGTAAGTGATAATTAATTTTAAAATTTAGCACAAAAATCATAAGGATGCGCGAACAAATGCACAAAAATCACCGTATTATTCTTGTTTTTGCCAGATTTCCCGTAAATTATTAATGGGGTAAATTTCACCATCTTTTTCATAATTAAGAAACTTCAGTGCAAGACAGGGACTATCATGCCGCACAACATCCATATTAAAAACAACGTCAAGATCACCTGAATCTAAAAAGACAAGTTGAACTTCATCGTTGATCAGTAAATCGGGTAAGCCGTCACAAGCCAGAATGAGCACACCACCATCAGATATGTCTCGTGTTTTTGTATCCAGAGAACCAAAACTGGAGTGAAAAATTCGAACTCGGGAATTGACGACTTTGCGGCGATACTTTCTACGCTCATCCATGTTAACTAACTTTTCTTATGAATTTAAACAAGTATGTTCGATTTTGAAGGAATAATCTACATTATTTACCTAAATTTTACTTTTAAATCAGTGTACTCAATTTACGAAATAAACTGCAAGCTAATCGCATTTGAATTAACTCTCAAACATTCCATATCAAATATCACATCCATATTAACAGGCTTAACCAGTAATTTTTCCTGGCTTAATTTATTATTTAAAACAGAGGTATTATAAACTTCAACTAACATTCCACCACTGGAAACATCATTTATCTTCCCTTGTATTTGCCCAAACTCATCATGATACAAGCTTACATTTAAATTAACTAAATGCCGCACACTCGAACGCCGCTCATTCATAATTAACCCCTTATATACAAGAGTACTGCATCTGGTTTTGCACACCTATTGCATGTATAGCATAAGAGGTTAGCCAGTTAAATACCACGCGGTGCTTTTGGATAATAATTTATTAATACCAGCCATTAAAAATATTAGCTGCCAGGCTCAACATCCCGCAACTGCTGTGCTGCGTCTTCAGGGCTAATGGTGTTAACAAATAATCCAGAACCCAGTTCAAAACCGGTAGGAATGCTGGTACGGGGAGTAATTTCCAGATGCCAGTGGTAGCTATTATTATTCTTTTTATACTCATCACCATGCGGCATGGTGTGCATAAAATAATTATACTGCACACCTTCCAGCACATTATCCAGGCGTTTCATGGTGCGTTGTAATAAACCGGAAAAATCCTGCAAGTGTTCATCACTGCAATCAATAAAATCAGCCTGGTGCTTTAGTGGAAAAATATGTACTTCCCATTCATAACGACTGGCAAATGGTTTAATTGCAATAAAGTGTTCAGTGCGTTCTATAATGTATTGACCAATATCCACTTTACGTCGCACCTGGCCGGAGTCGCGGTCATAAATAGTGGCCTCAAACGTTAATGCTTCATCAATCAATCCACAGAAAATACATTGATGATGCTTTTCATAGTATTGCTGTGAATGGTGCAGTTCTGAATGTACATTTTCGGGAATAACCGGCATAGCAATAAGCTGACTATGCGTGTGCGGAATACTGGCACCGGCTGCCGGACCAAAATTTTTAAAGACAAGTACATAGCGTATACGTTCATCGGCTTTGTATAAGTCCAGCATACGATTACGGTAGGCTTTAAATATTTCAGCAATGTGTGTCGGCTGCATATCAAAAATGGCAATGCCATGCTCACAGTGATCGATAATCACTTCATGGCGTCCATAACCATCAATGGTTTGCTGTAAACCCATTACCAGATTAGACCGTTTCTCGTCATCACCGAGTATTGCAAACAGGTTTTCTACAATACGAATATCCCAGTTTTTTTCATCCGGTGAAGCCTTTAAAGCCGGGGGGGTCATCTCTTCGTTGCCTCGACAGAAGGGACAGGTATCCACATGCTTGCGCGTATCACGCTCAATGCGTTCTTCTTTCTTTTTAGGCCGCATGCCACGTGCCGTTGCCACTAACACCGACTCCGTTGGAACAACCGGGTTAATTCTTATTTCTCGAATCGCCTGAGCTTCGGCTGGGGGATTGTCTAATTTGTTCGGATCACTTTTATTCTGGGTCATGGTGCCAATGTCCTGATGAATGAAGCCCTATTCAAGCACGCTTTTTATTAATTTTATATTAAGTATTTCTTATGTAGTTATTACCACAAATAAATACAACATTATCTATAAAAATCAGATAGTTAGGTGGAATTAAAGCTGCTGACACAAGCCATGGCTGACATCTGAGCAAGACAATACGGGCCACCAGAAAAACTAGAAACGGTGGAAAATACCAACACCAAAATGAAAACGTACGTCGGAATCGTCATAATAATACTTTGATTCTTCCGGCCATATTTTTATTTGCTGCACCTCCAGTACAGGATAAGTATACGGGCTCTCACCCACTTTACCTGTTCGTTTTCCTGTTAACTTGCCCACAACACTTACCGCCCTGCCCTTGGCATATTCACCGAGTTCAAGATAGCCCTGTTTTACTAAAATAAAACGCCCAAATGATTTTGAGTCTTTAACAGGTTCCATGTAGTCGTCCAGCGGGTAAGCAAGTATTTCGAGTTCGGTGGTGTTTTTCTGGTTTTTGCCCGAGAGTATAATGCCACCCCATAAAGCATACTGACCCTGCATATTATCAAACGCATCCAGTGCTAAAGTCAGCGTTAGATTCCTGTTAACTCGACTGGTTTCAAGTGCTGGCGTTGCACAGGCGGCAATGATAAAAGATACAACAATCAATACAGAAAATTTTTTCATTATAATACCCTCATTCATTTAACCGGTAGCTCATCATACTTTACTAATTCAGCAGCTTCTTTATACCAGGGCGCTTTATTTGCAAAATAAATATTATGTACCGGCTGCGTCTCTGGGTTATCGTCCAGTGTACCGGCGGGAATAACAACGGCTTTACCACTTTGAGTTTTCCATGGTAACGATGAACCGCATTTTTTACAGAACGAAGTCGCAAAATGTTTTGCTCCGGCTAATTCAAAACGGCCAACAAACTTTTCACCCTTAAGCCATAGGAATTGTTCGGGAGCGACAATAACATTTGCCGCATGTGCCGAGCCGGTGAATTTCTGACAGCGCGTACAATGGCAATACTGGAACACTTTAACCGCCCCACTGTATTGGTAACTAACCTCACCACAAAGACAACTACCTGTTACTTTTATTTGTTCCATAAATAGCCTCTGTGATAGTGAACAATAATATAGCCAACGACTAAGCAATTTCCTCAAGTGATTCAAGAATAGATTCCACCACATCTTCATCCACTTCAGAATCCTTCAGGTCACAATTATAGCTTATAAAAAGTAGTACCTTTTCTGACCTTAAATACCATTCGCACCAGTATTCCCCTTGCTGTTCAAAGCTCACGGCAATACCGCTAAAATCACCTAACACCACATCGTCGATAACCGCATCGGACTCAATATGCTCGCCAGCCATTGCTTCGAGTTGCTCATCAGAAATACCCTCATCCTGATATAGCGTGCTTATGACCAGTTCACCCACACCGGCGTTATCGTAAATGACATCTGTCTCGCCATCGGCCTCAGCATCCCATAATGCGGGAACATTCAATGACCAGTGTTGTGTTTTATACGTCTGCATTAAAACTAGCTGCGCATTTTTGCTGAGAAAACTGAATCCTGTTTACGTAAATAAGCATCCAGTTCAACTGCATAATCTTCAGGCACACTCTTGATAACCGCGCCATAAGATAACAGTGTATCTCGCCATAAACTTAACTGTGGCCGTTCTTCAAAAAAACCAAGGTCGTGGTATTTAAGTAGTGCCGCATGAAACCTGAAAAGCGGTGCATAAACCGCATCAATCATCGAGAATCTATCGCCATTAAAAAATGGTGTACCGGTTAAGCATTCGTCTTCCAGGGTATCAAATTTTTCGTCGATTGATGCAGTAAGGTGTTTAAAACGTTTTTCATCACTGGTTGTAAAAAGGTCGTAGGTCACATCCAGAATAGTATTACCGTATTCAATCCATGCCCGATTAACAGCCTTGTCAAAAGGATCAGCCGGGTGTAAAGAACCTTCGGTTATCTCATCCAGATATTCACAGATAACCATCGACTCGAACAGAGGTTTACCATCAACCAGTAACACCGGCACTTTTTCCATTGGTGATATATCAAAAAACCATTCTGGGGGGCTATCAAGATCGATAAACTTGATATCGTGTTTGATGTTTTTTTCAATCAGGATTGCTCGTGCGCGTTGCACATAAGGGCACAACGAAAAGCTAACCAGTTCAAATTTCTTTTCTTCCAAAACAATTTCCTTTACTTTATATTAATAACCCGCATTAATGCTGAAGAAACTGTTGTATTTTTTTGTCATGGCTTAAAATGCTGAACTCGGTTTGCATTTCTTCCAGACAGTTAACACATAAACAATCGTCATAACGCGCACCAACATAATCGCGTTCGGGAACAGATAAAAAAACACTGGAACACTGACACTCCAGTATAGAGCCCACTTTACATTCAAAATCTGCCTGACAACGCGGGCAATTCTTTGCTTCATGATGTGGCATAACCTTCCCCCTTATTTAAAGGTATAAACTAATGTTGCAGCTAACTCTGTATCCGTTTTTTTAGTTCCAATCGGAACATCAGATGCATTTCTGACAGTATAAGTAATTTTAGAGGATAATGAACTATTAATTTTCGTTATTAGCGCCGTTACGGACTTACTTATTGTACGCGCGTCACCAATATCAATAGTTAAGTCTTCAGTTAATGATGCAGACTTGCTAATTTTCCAGTCAAAATCACTTGCAATAATGACAATCCCTTCTGATTGAGTTCGGGAATTTTCAAGCGCATTCTGACGCACACCCACACCGACCTCGGCATTCAAATTAAACTTATCGCCAGTTACTAAATGCCGACCATAACCTATAACTTCTGAAGCCTGGTAGTCATAACCGCTAAAACGGTCGTCCTCATACTGTAAACGATCAAATACATACGATAACTCACTCAGTGTATATTGTGATTTAATTAAAATGAAATAACGCTCGGCTGTAGTACCGACACTATCTGAGCTTTTTACTAACGCAAATTTCAAGGAGTGTTCCCAGTCCTTTCGTTTGTTATCCACCGAAAACTTAAAATTTATCGACTCTGTTTCAGTATTACCTGTTGTTTGTACAAAACCTAGTTCTGCTGCAGATTCCCAACTGGAAAACAATGTATCATTTACAGCGACTGTATCCTGGCTAGCAACAACCGGGGCTGCTAAAGTATTAATCTTTGCTTCTTCTGCCTTTGCGGTTAATGAAAAAAACAGGACAATAAAAACACCAAACTTTATACTTCGCACTACCTTTCCTCTAATTCTTTTTCTAATTGTTGCTTTGTCTTAACTGGCTTACCGCCCTGTTGAATAAGCGGGTTATTGATATTACCCAGAGTTTGTTCACGCTCTTTCGCATCACAACGACCTTGCTGCTCAACCCAGTGAACCGCATTACCAACCAGCACAATTGAACCCGATACAATTGCCGTTACACCCACAATGACTACCGCACCCAATCCCGTTGCCAGCACACACTCCGGTGAACTGCAACTTGCCGAATAATGGCCAACCTGAATCAGATCCAGATCCCATTTATGCGTTGAAAGATCACAGCTACTATCTTGCTCAGAATGGGGTCGGGTTACCGGCACCACCGCACAGCTTAAAATAAACAGTGGAATAAAAATAACAGCTACGGCTTTAAACATTTACGCTATCACCCTGATAGCTTCATTCTGAAATTCAACAACCTGCCCGTCACGAATTTTACAACGTTTACGTAGCTCAACCTCACCATCTACTATAACCAGACCATCTGCAATCAGTGTTTTTGCCAGGCCGCCACTTGAAACCAGACCCACCACCTTAAGTAAATTGTTCAGCTCGATATAGTCACGGCCTTCAAGTTCAAATTCCTGCATTATTAACCTGCTATAAAAAATCGCCATTGTCACAAAAGCAAGAACCCGGACAATCTTATATTGTACTCGATACCCGCCTCCGCAGGTATGACGGTATCATCACCCTTATTTATAAACACAAAGGTATGAGGCTTCCTCTGTAATTTTGACTAAAAACGAAGTATTCGCTTCAACAATAAATGTTTCGTTAACCGCAATTACCTGCCAGTCTGATGCATTCGGCAACTTCACTGTCATCGCACCACTGAGCAGGGTCATATGCTCAACTGAACTCGTACCAAACTCATACTCACCTACCGCCATCACACCCACGGTCGCTGCATCATTACCCGACTTGAATGCAATGGACTTTACCTTGCCATCAAAATATTCATTTATATCAAACATATTTTTCCTGAATTTTAATTATCTGAAAAAGTCTGTCATTGCGAGCGATAGCGCGGCAATGACACAAAGTTATTTTCTATCAACATGATGCTGCCGAATATATTCATACATCACAATCGATGCCGCGATACTCACGTTTAAGCTTTCTACCGAACCAAAGTGCGGAATAGACAATTTTTTTATTAGCGGATAATCGGCCATCTCGAACGAATGCCCGTAAGCCTCATGCCCCAGAATAAAAGCCGATTTTTTTTCCAGTGCCACATCATAGCTTATCGAAGAAACCATATCATTTTCCGACTCTGCCGCTAACATATATAAGGTATAACCCTGCTCGATTAGCACATTATAACAAGTCGCAAACTCGTCATAAAATTGAGCCGGTACTTTGCGAAACGAGCCCTTTGCCGGTGCCGGGTCAAACCAGTCCACGTTCACCAGATGCACTGAATGTGCCCCAAAGGCCTCGGCTGAACGAAAAATTTTAGGTACGTTGTAGCCACCCTTTAAATTATCCAGCACCACCGCAAACGTATGCACACCTGGCTTCGCCATCACATTGCGCTGGCGTTGTTTGTCGTAGCGTTGCTTCGCCTGGAGCAGGTATTGTTCGTCTTTTTTTCGTGCTTGTCGGGAGACCATGACTACGTTCTTAAAATAGTTATTTGAATTATGAAATAGTTATTTTAGGCCTGTGTACAGGCTTATTTTTAGAACTCATTCAAGGTCAATCAACTAACCGAGGGCAACTTTGTTAATTTATTTCTAACCCGATTACTTTGAATTATCCATGTGCAGTATCTCTTCGAGTTTAAGCCCGGTCATACCATGAACCGTGCGCCATAGATAATAAAAAATACCCAGCATCATCAACATTGAGGGAATAGCAATCATCGGGTAACTAAGCAAGGTCATTTGCCCCAGTTCCTCATTAAAAGCCGCACTACCCGCCGGGCTAGTCACAATCCAGATCGCTAAAACATAGTTCATAACCGCCGAAAAGAAAAAAGTGCTTCCCAAAAGATACGTGGCTTTTAACAATCGAGCCTCAAAAATATCGGTGCTACCCTGCTCATCAAGTTTTTGCCCAATCTTTTCAACGTTCATAATCTTTGGGTTGTAGAGCAATGTTTTTATCAACGGGTAGCGGGTTTGAGTAGAAACCAGCACCGCAATACCAATTAACCCAGGAATTGCGGCTTCCTTAACGGCCAGCCATTGCGTATCCAGCTCGAGTAAACCAATACCGCCCGTCAACAACACACTGACCAGGCCTAATAATGCAATAAAGTTGAATTTTTTATACTTGAGTAATTCATATGAACCCCAGCCTAAAGGAAAGGCCAGCGCAACAATAAGTGCTGTTGTCGCACCAAGATCAGCATCGCCACTGAACTTCATCAAAATAAAAGAAGGGATCACTATCCCAACTAGCAGATCAATTAAAGGGCGAGGTTTATGCTCGGGGGTTTTATTAGATGTGGGGTTAGCGGTGTTAGTCATTCTCTAGTTCTCTATACTTAAAATCATTGCATGGTTACAGTAGACCCATCTCGGATAGGCTGATTATACCATTGGAATTATCGAAATTTAGAACACTTTAAACACAAATAGTTTGAATAATCTGCATTTTAGCCAAAACTCACTCGGCAACAACCCGTCCTAAAATAGCCATTTAACACTAAATAAAGTAATTACAAAGGCAGATTGGAACCTGGATTCAGATAATATTTCAATATTTTCAATGAGTTATATTGATTCGAGCCAATAAATAGCTTAACTACTTAAAAACTATTTTCGAAGTGTATCCCAAAGCGTCCAGGAAGTTTGTTAACACCACAATCGCCTCATTTTTTGTTTCCCTGATAATACCGTTATCTAAAGCCGACTTACGCAATTTAGCAATTGCGATTTCCTGCCCTTGATTAAAGTCACTATCCTTTAACTTATTAAACAATTTTGGATTTACAATCGTAATGATCTTCATTCCTTTTGGTGCAATCTCAGGATTTGAAACTTTTACTGCGCCTTTCCTAAAAACAACATCAACTCTTTTCTTTTCCTTATTGATATTAACCTTTGCCTGATTCAAGTCCACACTACCTTTAACTTTACCACTCAATAAAATTAAAAATTTTGCCGTCTTCAACTTCAGAAGCACCTTCTTCGTCTTTTCCCTCTCCACGATCACCGACATGTTATATTCAACCGTCGCCAATTCTGCTATCTTCTTAATCGAATTCACCGTTACATTGGCTTCTGTTTTATCACCCGACACCTCGGCATACAGATACATCGCCGCAACACCGACTATAAGCGATGCCACAATTGTAATTATAGATTTCATATTAAGTCCTTTTCATTTGTTATTTTAAAAAGTTTTAAAGTTAAGTTCTTATTTTTACTCTGCCCCATTTGTTCGACCCGACCCTGACGGATCTTCACCTCAGCGCAAAACCGTGATTATGATACTTGACCCCTTTGTTATTAAATGTACCGGGTTTTAATGCCACGATACCAGGGTACTCATCTGCCGAAAACCAAAATAGCGTGCCACATTTAGAGCAGTGATGCTTTTGGACTTTTGTACCATTAACACCAATAGTGGTTATGGCTATTTTTCCTTTGATTATTTGTATGTCGTTATCATTTACGATCATTGAGAGACCGAAAGCAGAACCTGACGAAGTTTGGCAGTCTGTGCAATGACAGGCATAACACGTAAGAGGCTCGCCAGTAAATTTATATTCGATAGATTTACATTCACAGCTACCTAAATGCATTTTATTCCCCCTCTCTTTTTTACATAACGTTAACAGTGAAGGGGCAAGTATCATAATAACCAAACGCGACACACCTCAGTGCAAAACCGTGATTATGATACTTGACCCCTTTGTTCCCTTTAACGCTACTTCTATTTATCCACGTTCGTTCAAAATCATTTATAAAATTATTTATAATTGACATTTTCAGTAACTCACAAATTAAAAAAGCAGCCGGAGCTGCTTTATGGATTCCCTAGATTCCCACCTTCGCGGGAATGACGTGGGGAAAAGAACTAAGAGCAAGCGAGGGATTCGCAGGCAAGGCGCGGTGCTTTTTTAAAAGCGGAGCGGACATATAGTCCGTGAGCATTTTAAAAAAGTGCCGCAACGCCGCATGCGGATTCGTCGCGCCGCTCTTAGCCGCATTTGGAGTCGCCACAGTTGAGACACGTCATACACCCATCCATCTTAATCACAGCTTTTGTCGAACACTTACCACACAACTGAGCCGACTCAGGAAAATCCTTAGCTTCCGATGTGCCAGCCTGCTCTACCGCACCCTCAAACTGCTTAC